>NZ_PDZB01000030.1 GCF_002743335.1 Sporosarcina sp. P32b | reverse complement strand
GCTCTATCACGATGGATTCACGCTCTATGTCAACCTGGATACGCTCATACTTCGAGGGCGAGCGCTCTAACAAGGCTTACGTAGTGTCGCCGCTCTATGAACTCACGCATCCGCTCTATCAGGCCGTCGTTCCGCTCATAGTTGGACGTTAACCGCTCTATCACGATGGATTCACGCTCTATGTCAACCTGGATACGCTCATACTTCGGGAACGAGCGCTCTAAACAAGGCTACGCAATACATCCGCCCTATGAGCCTGTCCTACAGCCCACAACATCCATCAATGTATTAATTCCCCCATCCTCAGGGAACACTACGTATGCGAGGAAAGGAGCAGTATATAAATGGCGGTCATGAAAGTGGAAAATTGGTCGAATCGAAAAACATATCAAAAGAGAAATCTCTGGGCGGGCATATTATTCGGGCTCGGGTTTGTGGCGTTTTTGGATGAGACACTGTTTCATCAGCTGCTGCATTGGCACAAGTTTTATGATAAATCTACTGTGGCGGTTGGCTTGGTGTCGGATGGTTTGTTTCATGCGTTCAGCTGGTTTGCGACGGTGGGCGCGTTGTTTTTGGTAGCGGATTTGCGTAGGAGGAACGCGTTATGGCATAAGATGTTCTGGGGTGGTAAGTTGCTCGGTGGCGGCGCGTTCTAATTGTATGATGGAACCATTCAACATAAGGTCATGCGCATTCATCAGATTCGTTATCATGTAGATATCGTTCCATATGATGTCGTGTGGAACGGCGCTGCGATTGTGATGATTGCGGCGGGTCTGTTGTTAATCAAATCAGCGCACCAGGATGCCCGATCGGCGGACAGGCTGGTGCTTCATGCCACATGATGCTTATCTCAGTGCAACCGATTGGCTGTTTGGGACGCTTGCGGTGTTGGCCATTCTGTTATACGGGGGCGCAGTATTTTATTCCAATCGGCAAAGACGTTTGCGAAAATGGCCATACAAACGGAGCGTGTTGTGGATCGCAGGCGTATTCGCTTCAGTAAGCGCTGTTGTCGGACCTCTTGCCGAACTGTCGCATGCTCATTTTACTTGGCATATGTTGGGCCATCTCTTGCTCGGCATGCTCGGTCCCCTCCTATTGGCTCTCGCTGCTCCTATGACGTTAGCGCTGCGGACACTTCCCGTTCGGCAGGCTAGGAAGGTAAGCCACTTGTTAAAAAGCCGACTCGCGGGGTTCTATACACATCCCGTCACTGCTTCCGTTTTGAACATCGGTGGGCTTTGGTTGTTATACACGTCGGGTTTGTTTGCGTCCATGCACCACCATCTCTGGCTGCATATCGTGATCCATATACACGTGTTTGTTGCGGGTTATCTATTTACGATTTCTCTGTTATACATTGATCCCGTCTCTCGCCGCTATAGTTTCCGCTACCGTACGACAGTCTTTATTGTAGCTCTTGCGGGACACGGTATTTTATCCAAATTATTATACGCTTATCCGCCTGCCGGTGTGCCGATTGAAGAGGCGCGAGCAGGAGCGATGCTGATGTATTACGGTGGCGATGCGGTGGATCTCGTGATCATCATTCTATTGTTTAACAGCTGGTATCACTTGACCAAACGTCAACATCATCACGGTACATCTACTCCCGCTAGTCAGACGTATGCAAATGAAACAACACAAAACGCACCCGCTAGCTAATGGGTGCGTTTTAGTATCTAGCTATTTCATTCATTGTTCTGATACAACCGTCATAATCGTCCCTTGGGCAGTGGCACAAATCTTCTCTTCCCCATCCTTGACAGCGAAAACATCACAGCGACAGACGGCTTGACGTTTACCTGCAGAAATAACTGTCGCCCGAGCAATTATTTTTTCACCTATTGCGGGCCGTACATAGTTGATTTTGTATTCAGCGGTCAATACGTTCGGACCTAGAACGGAACCACCTACAAAAGTCAACGCGTTATCCGCTGCATAACTAATAACCCCACCGTGTACAAAGCCATGTTGCTGTAGGACGTGTTCCGTGATGGGAACTTCCAAAACTACTTCCCCTGTAGTAAACTCCAGCAAATTCGTTCCCAATAGCTTGCTGAAAGATTGGGCTTCTAGCGCTTGTTTGCCGATATGAAAAATTTCATTTTGCGTCATGTGATCGTCCTCCCCTTATCGAATGATGTTCATCATTTTCATACTCTGTTATCCATTCACTGTTACGATCTCGGTGCAAACAATATGACGGACACGCCAATTAGGCAAATACCCGCCCCTAGGAAATCGTACAAATCAGGAGTTTTTTTATCAATTCCCCATCCCCATAAAACGGATAGACAGACGAACACGCCTCCGTACGCCGCATACACTCTGCCAAAAGTCGGGAATGTTTGGAATGTGACTACTACGCCATATAAAATTAACGCAATGCCGCCAACTAATCCGAACATCGCGGATTTTCCTTCGCGCAACCATTGCCAAATCAAATAACTTCCGCCGATTTCAGCCAAGCCGGCCAGCAGAAATATCACCACGACCTTTAACATTCGTAAACCTCCATTTACTCACTTCGGGTAACCAAGCTCGAACTACAGTCCCAGCCATGTAATATGTAAACACCAAATGGATTATATAAGATCTTTTCTTGAAAACTAGTACGCACTATAGCATAATTCCGCCAGCTAACTTATGAGGTTGGTTACATTTTGAACAGGTAACTTAGCCTGAAGCTAATAAAAAACGCCACTCCTCTATATGAAGAAGTGGCGGGGTTCATACGATGTAAAACGCGCTTATTTCGCCAAAGCCATTTCAATATGCGCTAAATGATGTTCTTCATGCCAAGCTAGCTTCGCGATTTTTTTCGCTACTGCGATCTCGCCGTTTACTTGATGAATAAATGTTCGTTGCAATTGCGCTTCCGTCAGACTATTGCCTAACGCTACAATACGCTCATTGATTCCTTCGAGCATTTTAATCGAAGGCTCAACCGGTAGCTCCGTGTCAGGTAGTACAGCCCACTTCTCTTGATCAAACGCGGGTGCTGTTGGATTGTCGTCTGTTAACGCAAGCTTTAGTCGCTGATACATCGTCAACTGCGAATCTGCAATATGATGCACCAATTGACGAACGGTCCACGCACCTTCGCGATACGTTTTATTTAACTCTTCGTCATTCAATGAATCTACAGTTTCCCTCAATCGAGTTGTGTAGGTTTCAATTTCTTGTACCCACTGTTGAATATCTTCCAGCGTTACATGTTCAGGAACATGTAATTCTCCGATCGGAAATCGACTATCCATGACGAATCCCCCCTTTTCATTACCTCATTATCCCATAAACTATCTAACTATTCTATTTATTGAGCGATAAAAAAGTAATTCCAATTATTTTCGAAAATCCTACTGAATGTATTGACCCTCACGTTACGTAACACTTTATACTACATAGTATAAGGAGGTGCTCAGGATGAAAATGAAGATAAAGCAAGTCGCGGAGTTAGTCGGTATTAGTGTGCGCACGCTTCATCACTACGACGAAATCGGATTACTAACACCCGAGGAGACGACAGACGCGGGGTATCGCTATTACTCCGAACAGAACCTTGAGACTTTACAGCAAATACTCTTTTTCAAAGAACTCGACTTTCCGTTGAAGGAAATAAAGGAAATTCTCAGTGATCCGTCATTCGATCGCCAGCAAGCTCTTCAACTGCATCGAAAACTATTGCTCGAGAAGCGCGAACGGATCGATCAAATGATTGCGACGATCGATAAAACCACACAATATGTAAAAGGAGAGATTCACATGTCGAACGAAGAGAAATTTAAAGGATTTAATTTTAGTCATAACCCATATGAAGAAGAAGCGCGAAAATTATGGGGAGCAAAAGCGGTCGATCAATCAAACGCTTCATTCAAAAATAACGCAGTCGGAGAAAAGATGAATGATATCTATCGGAAATTGGCTGATCTCAGAAACACTCCGCCTGAATCCACGGAAGCACAAACGGCTATTTCGGAATGGTATGAGTTTTTGAATACGCAAACAGGCCATCATTACTCATTAGAAGCATTTAAAGGTTTGGGACAAATGTACGTAGCTGACGAACGCTTCACGACGAATATCGATCAATTCGGTGCTGGTTTGGCTCAATTTATGTGTGAAGCCATGACATTCTTCGCAGATAATAATGAACAATAAATTTCCGCTTGCATAACGTATAGTACTCCATAAAAGAGGGCTCCCCCACGACCATTCGGGTAGCCCTCTTTTCTATCTAGTTACCTTCTTTTCTGTGCTGCTTTCATAATATAACTTACGATGATGACAAAAATCAGCGCCCCTACAATAGCCGGTACGACATAAAAGTCACCTAAGCGCGGTCCCCAACTGCCAAATAAATTCCCACCAATCCACGCACCTATAATTCCTGTAATAATATTTCCAACGATACCGCCTGGAACACTTTTGCCAATGATTAAACTAGCAAACCAGCCAATTACACCGCCAATTATTAAATATAAAAGGATACTCATTTCACACACCCCTTCTCCTATTTTCCCACGTATTCAATACTCTATTTCCGAACATCCTAATGAAGTGATCGAGTTCTACCCTTATTCATAATCTATTCCTAATTACAGTATTGTATTCCTCAAATAAAAATCTGTGTAGGTGCTTGTATGCAAAAAGTACCGCTCGTACGTTCCGGTGGTCGTGGATGATAGAATGTACTACAGTACTAAATATACGTAGTTAGAACTGGAGGTTATAACCGTATGCGATCCTTTCATTTCAATGGCAGTCGAATAGTGAAAACGGGGATAGCCATCTTTTTAACGGCGATTATTTGTGAATGGTTTAATTGGCCACCAGTATTTGCTGTGATCACGGCGATTGTGACGATTGAGCCCACTGTCAGTGACTCCATTAAAAAAGGGCTTATTCGATTTCCCGCATCGGCTATCGGTTCTGCATTTGCCGTCTTCTTTATCACGCTTTTCGGGAATTCCCCGATTACCTATACATTAGCGGCGGTGGCCACCATTTTAGTGTGTTACCGATTAAACTTACATGCCGGTCTACTCGTTGCCACATTGACAGCGGTCGCCATGGTCGAAGTTATTCACAGCAACTATTTATTCGCCTTTTTCATTCGACTCGGCACGACTACTATCGGCTTGCTCGTGTCCACCATAGTAAATATGTTGGTCTTCCCACCTAACTACCGAAGAGATATTGTAGAAAACATCAAACGTATTAGTGAGCGAGCTGGAACTATAATGGAGCGGACATTTCGAACGATTTTATATGACGCACACACAAACCGCGGAGATGAGCTAAAGACCATTAAGCAACTGACGAAGGAAATTAAGAAAACGGAAACATTGATTCATTTTCAACGGAATGAATCGAAATTGTATCCATGGGTCAGAGGAAAAGAAATTGAATTGCTTATGGCAGAAAAGCAGCTATTATTTTTACATAATCTCGAATTTCATCTCGGCGCTTTACTTAATATACCGGAACAACATATCTCTTGGACGTCGGAGGAACGCGACCGGATCATGCAGGCCGTAACGGAGCTTGCCGATGACTTGAAACATTCCATCGATTACGATCCGAAGAAGCATGAATCCCAATTAAAAAACGTCACCGACATTTTCTGGGACGACAATAAAGAAATCACCAATAGTGAGGATAGACATCCAAGTCAATTCCCACCAGAGTTTGTCGTTTTGTATGAACTCATCACTATTTATAACTTAGTGGATCAATTTTACGAACCTTCCAGCGTAAAATTAACGCCTACCGCTAAAGAATCAAAGTAGCTTTACTAAAGCTACTTTTTTCTTCGGTGGGATGGTAAATTCAGCCTTCATAAACCATATCTGTAAGACTCTCTGTTAATCCCTACACTTTCATTCATTCTCCTCTTAAACATATGTTCAATTTATGACTGCACACACTATAATTCGACAAGATATGACAACTGTCACTAGGTCTTGGCCAATCCGTAGTGTACGTTATGAAAAGATGTTTGCTAGTCCCTATACGAAATTTATAGTTTGAGGAGAAATTTATTAATGAAGAAGATAGCTTGGATTACGGATTCGGCAGCGCAATTAGATGAGGCTTTCATTCAACAACATCGTGTATCAGTACTTCCCCTTGGCGTAGTGTTTGAAGATCGATGCTATAGAGAATCACTAGATCTTACAAAAGATGAGTTTTACGATAAATTACGTGCAGCTAAAGGTTCACCTAAAACCTCCCAGCCTACCATTGGTGAGATGACTTCGTTATATGAAAAACTACAGGCAGAAGGATATGATTTTGCGATTGCTGTGCATTTATCCAGTGGACTTTCAGGTACATTTGAAAGCGCTCAATCTGCAGCTAAGATGACAGACTTCCCCGTGTATCCTATTGATTCGAAAATTGGTTCGTTTCCAATGATCAAAATGATTGAGATGGGGAATGAACTGTTTGCAGAAGGTAAAGGACCCGAAGAAGTCGTGGAAGCCCTTACTGCTATGACTTCAAATTCTAAGTTATCGTTTATCCCAGGCGGTCTAGGCCAACTGCATAAAAGCGGTCGGGTATCAGGAACACAAGCATTTTTAAGTAATTTACTAAATATAAAAGTTCTCATTAGTTTTGAGAACGGAAAAGCCGTGATGACGGAAAAAGTGCGGTCCATGAAGCGGGCAAAAAAACATGTCACTTCCCTACTCCGTACCGATATGGAGAAAGGCTCTGTGCCAGAAGTAGCGGTTATTCATTGCCATAATTTAAAGGATGCTAACATATGGAAGGACGAGCTACTGAAAGAATTTCCGACAGTACATGTTCAAGTTGTTTCACTGAGCGTTTGTGTAGCGGTGCACGCAGGTGAAGGAACGACAGGATTAAGCTGGGTCACCTATTAAATATATAAAAGGACCGAATCCATTGTGATTTCGGTCCCTTTTTTATTACACACTAAAACTCGTTAGTGTATGCATCCTTCATAACCGATAGGACGGTATGAGTCCCCTTTTATACAAGAACGCCACAATATTCAAGAACGTGCTCGGGACTTTCTTCCAAAAAAATCGTTTCCGGTAAAATTGTCGATGGGCTCTTTTTAAATTGCGCCATTGCTGGCAGTCCTTTTTCTGTCTATATCGCGCCACGTCGATCAGTCTCACTTGATCATCAGGTGTAATAAATATATTGCGCAAATGAATATCAGAAGGATTTAATCCTGTATCGGCTGCTAGTGATAAGGCGTAATCGATTTCTGTAATATGAGCGTCTGTAATGACTCGCCCATTTGTCATACAATCAAAAAGTGTATTTCCTTCGACGTAATCCATCACTACATAATTCGCTCCTGTTTCATAAATACATGGAAAATAGTGAATATCCTTCAGTGTTTGATAAATCTCGGCTTCTTCCTTCGCGATGTACACAGAATTAGGAAAGAATACTTTAATTGCCTTGTTCGAGCATTTGATTCGGAAAACAAACGCACTTCTCCCTGTTCCGACGAGCTGCAAAGATGGATGGAAGTCCACCAGACGATTCTTTTTATTTATGACAATGGAATGTACAAGTTCCTGATACATACTCAAAATGTAACCTCCAGTAGTTTTAAAAAATAAAAAAGAGACATCAAAACCAATTAATGGCTTTGATGTCTCTCTACAACTAAAAGAGACCTCACCAAATAATTGGTAAGGTCTCGCAAACAACGTAAGTTGCCAGTAGAGCCGAGGATTCACATCCTGTATTGACGACTTTTACTGTACTAGCTACTCCCCTTAACGGAAGTGTTCGTATAATTCTATAGGTTCACTTTAAAACGAATCGGCTTATATGTCAACTAACTACGAACGTATAGCTATTTGTCGACATGATTTCATGTATAAATCGACTGATTCTTCTCACCGCACAGCTTGACTGCTAAATTTACTTTTCATAATACCAACTAACGCTGGGAAGACAGATAAAAAGATAATCCCAAGCAATACCGTAGAAAAGTTTTCTTTAATAATAGGAATATTGCCGAATAAATACCCCAACATGGTGCATATACCTACCCAAAATGCCGCTCCAACGACATTATAGAAAGCAAAGTACCGGTAATTCATGCGGCTCGCGCCTGCAACGAACGGAGCGAATGTCCGAACAAACGGCATAAAGCGAGCAATCAGGATGGTTTTCCCGCCATGCGTATTAAAGAACGTCTCCGCAGCTTTCATTTTCTTTTGGTTTATGACTTTCCCTAGCAAACTGTTAGGAGAAATGGACATCCCCACTTTACGACCAATATGGTAGTTCACTGTATCGCCCAGAACAGCAGCAACGAAGAAAACGGCGATAAGGAACCAAATATTAAAAGCATCTAGAGCCGCAAATGCACCGCCTGCGAAAAGCAGGGAATCTCCAGGTAGAAATGGAAATATCACTACCCCAGTTTCAATAAAAACGATTAGAAATAAGATGACGTACGACCAGCCGTCAAATATTTGAATGATATCGACCAGATGCTCATCAATGTGCAAGATGAAGCTGATTAGTCCTTGAATGAGGTTCATGTAAAGGCTCCTTTTTGGGAAAAATGACTTTGTCGCTATGCAAGTGAGGATACCAGATGTTTATTCATCGTCAATCTACTTTACGTTCGGCGAATGGTATTTATCCTTAAAAAGTGCTAAGTCGGTAAAATAAATAGGATACATTTCATTATGTTTTCCATAACAGACTAGACGTTCACCGTCATATAAGCACTGAGAAGACCTATCCGTATAGAGTCAGCTTGTAGTGTGTGTAATGCTATCAGGTCGTATTCTGTTTAGTACACCTACTAGCGTTACATTTGTAAGAATAGTGCTTCACTTCCAGTTACAGCCCATATAACAAGCATAAGTAGCGCCAAAACAGCATCACCGCCAATTGACATGCTGAAATCGCTTCATCTGCCTTCCCTATTTTCACTCTCTAGGATGCCATATAAACACAAAAAGAGACCTCACCAAAAAAAACGGGTAAGGTCTCGCATCCAACGTGAATTGCCAATAGAGCCAAAGTTCTTCATCCTGTAGCGTCAAATCCCACTAGAATAACTACTTCGCTTAATGAAAGTTAAACGCATAGTACTAGATATTCACTTAAAACCAACCTTCTTACATGGCAAAAATCACGAGTAGTTATTCTTTAATAGTATCCACAAGTCGTTTGGCGTCTACCATCGACATGCCTTTAAATTCCCTCAAGTACTTCACCGTATTTACGACACCGAGAGTTTTTAATTTTTCTTGCGCATCAGTGATCAATTCATTCTGACTTTCGACTGGACGCAATCTATGATTCTCTGCCTTCAATACTTTAATTTGTCTGGCTTGTCCTAGAATGAGCAATATAAATCCTACATTCGCAAAAGTGAGTCCTACAATTACTAGTTCATCCATATTCATAAACAAAT
This sequence comes from Sporosarcina sp. P32b, assembly GCF_002743335.1. Taxonomy (GTDB): domain Bacteria; phylum Bacillota; class Bacilli; order Bacillales_A; family Planococcaceae; genus Sporosarcina. The sequence goes on along the minus strand of NZ_PDZB01000030.1, from coordinate 22,115 downwards.
CTCTCCTAGTAGAAGCGGGGCCTGATTTACTCTCAGTCGTAATTCAACGCCAACCAGACAGTATTAGGTAGTAATACATAGCAGGTGCAAATCATTCACGAACATATCCACATGTTCCTTCTTAGTAGACCAGCTTGTACAAAAACGAACCGCACTATGTGTAGCGTCGATCTTTTCCCAGAAGGAGAATGAATACTTCTTGCTTAACTCCGTCATGACGTACTCTGGGAGAATCGGGAATTGCTGATTAGTTGTGGAATCATAACGCAACGCAAATCCGTTCTCGACAAATGCTTGACGAAGAATAGACGCCATTTCCACAGCGTGCTTTGACACTTCATAATATAAACCGTCTTCAAACAACGTTTCAAACTGGATCCCTAACAGTCTTCCTTTAGCGAGCAAGCCGCCTCTTTGTTTAATGTAATAGCGAAAATCCTTTTTCAGTGAATCATTTGTAATGACAACCGCTTCACCAAACATCGCACCGACTTTCGTTCCGCCAATATAGAACACATCACAAAGTCGTGCATAATCCGCTAACGTGATATCATTATCGGCCGAAGCCAAACCATATCCTAATCGAGCGCCGTCGAGTATTAATGGCAACTGATATTGTCCACAGACTTCACTCAAAGCTTCCAATTCCACCTTCGTATAAGTCGTTCCATTTTCTGTAGGATTAGAAATATACACAAGTCCAGGCTGCACACTATGCTCAGGACTCGATTCATTCAAGTGAGCATCCACTAATTGCTTTACTTGCTCGGCCGTGATTTTCCCGTCTTCGCTAGGCAAAGTAAGCACTTTATGTCCAGTAGCTTCAATCGCTCCCGTTTCATGTGTCGCGATATGTCCACTCTCCGCAGCAACAGCTCCTTGATATGAACGTAAAATGGACGCAATGATCGTAGTATTCGTTTGAGTTCCCCCTACTAAAAAGTGCACATCCGCCTCATCAGCTTCGCACTCTTTCCGAATATACTCTCTAGCATTTTCACAGTGTTCATCCATACCGTACCCAGGAGTTTGTTCTTCGTTTGTCTCAATCAATCGTTGCAGAATCCGTGGATGAGCGCCTTCCGTATAATCATTTTCAAATCGTATCATCGTTGTCCATCTCCAAATATGCCTGATTTTTTCTGCAAGTATACCATAGAATGATGGGTTTCTGTTGTAACTCAAATTGTTCTTATAATGATGAATATTTTGATTTTTATTCAATGAACAGCTGGTGTACTCCGTTCACATCCTGTAACTTGTCTGCAATGAAACCATTCAAATCTTCTTCATTCGTAAAGTCGTGTAACTCTTTACCATACCAGTCCTGCAATTTCGATTTGCTGATTGTATAGGTAGTGTCTCCAAAATCAAAGACAACCCACTGTGCATTATCGATTAGCGTGAATAAGTAGCTAGCATTATATACTGCCGCCTCTTTATACTCACTTTCCTGCATTGAAGCACCCATATGTTCATATTGGATCGTCATTCCATAAGGTTCTGTTTTGGTTTCCAGTGAAACTCCTTCAAACTGATCAGCATAAGGCAGTTGCTCAATTATATGAATCACTGCACTGTTATCGCCAATAAATGATTTTTTGTACTCGAATAGATCTTCATTTGGTGCATCGGTAGTGGAACTGCAGCCGCTTAGGAGGAATACTAGTATGAATGAAGACCAAAAGTCTTTTGTGATGTTTTTCATGGTATTCTCCTTTGGTAAAATGTTTTTCTCTTTCGCGCAATGAACATGACGATAGACGTTACTTGCATACATTTAGTGCCCAAAGTCGAGATAGTGGTTTGAAACCGTTGATCTGCGTTGCAACCGGACGTGTGTCTTACGGGCGGTGAAGCTCCCAGAGTCGCCGGTTTCCGCTCCGATCAACTTAGTTACTACGCATAAATCATGTAACGCAATCGCGCCCGATTGCGATACTCGAAAACGTTTAAGTAATAATTTCTGCAATTAACTTTTCATTTCGGAAATGTAAATTTTCATTGTCGTTTAAAGAATATAACTTAATACCTGTTTGATTGGCTGACCAATTATCAAACGCTTCACGTCGCTCTTTGTCATTGTAATGAGGACACAAACTACCTTTCAGTAATCCTAAACCCTCAAACTCTTCGTACTCTTGATCGTTTTTTTCACTGAAACAAGTTTCGAACCAACACATTGCACCGGCACTTATTCCAGCTAAGATGACGCCATTTTGATATGCATTTTTTAATACAACATCGAAACCTGTTCTCTTCCAAATTTCTAGCATATTTTGAGTATTGCCTCCACCTACATATACAATATCTAAAGAATTTACGTTTTCTTGGATGTTTTGTGATTCAAAGTCTTTGATAGTGAGGTGGCTTGTATGTTCCGTTTTGAAAGCTTCATAAAATTTATCTATGTATCCTTGCGCGTCATTACTAGCGGTTGGAATAAACGCAATCTTTAATGGTCCCTGTCTTTTTGCGATTTTTAGTAGGTACTCATCAATATAGGCTTTATCTTCTTTAGAAAAACCTCCGCCGGAAATTGCAAGGATATTTCCTCCCATTTATTCATTCCCCCAGTACACCTTTGTTTCGCTAAATGGCCCTATTCTTGCAAAACTATGTTCGGTTAATGCCCCCGTTAGTTTAGCAATTGAATAAATTGAAATAAACCAACCAAGATAATAATTGTTCCTGACGAAATAGCTATGATAGAACTGTTTTTCTCTTCTTTTTTAATGGGAATCCCTTGATTTATAAAAAATATGCCTAACAATATCAAAAAAAGGATAAAGTAAATCGGCTTAAACCAAGAGGGGATAAGAAGTATGAAAACACCTATCAGGGTTAAGCGGTCTATAAACTTATGCCAGTTTATTAAAATCACCCCTTTAAAGAATTCATAATGATGAATCTGGCCCGTTTGGTGCGTAACGGTTGTTCAGTTAACGCGACCGATTACTTAAAACAACTTTTTCCTTAAACTCACATTACGCAGATTTATACTTTTTATAAATTCTGCTATATGCACTAAAGAACAAAAAACCTAAGAAACAACTAATCGTATTTAAAATAATATCATCTACATCAAAAGATCCTAAATATGCGAAAAACTGAATGCACTCAATACTTAATATCAGTAAGAAGCAGGTGAACATTGTTTTAATCATTCTTCGTTGAGAGCTGAAAGCCATTGGAATTAAAAATCCCATTGGAATAAAAGGAATGATATTACCTAATATATTTAGAATTGCGACACTGAAACTCAAATCAGTTAGGTACATCCTAACTGTCTGGAATGGTATTAAATTATAATTCGATCCACCCTCAGCTCTTCTCATAATATTCATTTGCACAGTATTAATAGTGTGGTTTATATTTCCGTTAAACTTAACGACAACGAAATTTATTAACAATACGATGTAAATACCAAAGATGATTTTCCAATAACTTTTTCTCAAATGAAACACTCCATAATCTTAAAACATATAATTTGGCCCTATTGTTGCGTAGCCCTTATGCAACCAATGCCCCCGATTATTGAAGGTTTTAAATAACCACGAAAAACAATAGTGTTACCAGAATAGAAACAACCAAGATCGTTGATAAAATTCTACCTACTTTTGCTCCCCAATCACTCTTGAATTTATAACCAATAATTAGTGCTGGTATATAAAAAGCAAGAGAATAAAACACTGTATAATGCATACCTGTATTAACATTTGACCAAGGCTTCACACGCATGAGACGCAAGATATAATCGCCAAGAGCATCGTATGTTCCAAAGGAGACAAAAAATAATAAACCCAATATAAATAGCAATAACGACAATGAACCCCATCCGATTTCTTTATGAGTTTTAACATTTTCAATACTACTGCTAACCATTAGTTTTACCCTCTTCTGAATTTCAATCAATCATAATATGTCCCTATTGCGGTATTGGCGCGCCTCTTGTAGAGCAATCGTCCCCGTTAAAGGAGGTCTAATATTATTTACTACCTTTTTTTATCATCAAACACTATGTCAATGCTAACTATAAGAAGTGCTGTTAAAAATACTGCTAAGCTTGATAAAACTACTGTTGTCATTAATTCATTAACTATATATATAACAATCCAGCTTAAAATAAATTTAATTAAAGCTATCCAAATCCATTTTTCTTTACTGGTTAGGTTTGCTCTCGTTATAAAAAATAAAGTGATTTGCTCTAATATTTCAAAGAAAATGCCAACCAAAAAAGCAAAGAATATGAATAGCAGTAAAGATCCAATTGATTCATAAGAAACACCAATCAAAGAGAAAAAACCTACTAGACCAAAAATAATTCCACCAAAAACTATACCAATCGACACTGCAACCAGTAGAGTCATTGCCACCCCAATAATAATCTTATCCCTTAATTGCAACACAATCACCTTTTCACTTAATTCCTTAAACAAAATTTAAATTATAAAAATCAATCCTCTATTATTTGGGCCATTTAAGACACAAACCTTTTGCGAACATACGCCCCCTTTGTTCGTGAATAATATATCCTTGAATTTTGACGTCAGTTGGCGTTCACAAAATAAACCACAAACATAAATATGAAAAAGCTGAAAAACATAAAAATATTAGCCACGATTAACCAATATTTTCTTACCAATGCTGCGAATAAAATTCCCACTGGAGCCATAATAAAAGTCACTAAAAATAAAGGACTGGCTACTTGGAAAACTATATTAGGAATCCAAGCTAGTATACAAATTAATAAACAAGCCAAGGATATTACTTTGAAATTCTGGTTGTCCATTCCACGCGCCCCCCTTACCATCTGACACAATAATGCACCGACTATAACTCTTCAAAATAGTCCGTTTGGAGAATGCTTTGCTAAGCAATCAGCACCAGTTAACGGAATGGAATGGAATATCTAAAGCCATGCCCACTACCCTTGTGCAGAATCCCTTTTTTTAATTACTAAATCTGAGACTACAAATGATATTGCAGGAACTAATGGCAACAAAACTATCCAATTTCTGAAGCCCAAATAAAGTAGAGGCGCAATAAAAGCGATAGCACCAAAAAATATAGTTAATTTCGATTTTCTCTTTATTCCGAGTAAAAGAAAAGTAATTGACATGAACATTATTAACCCTAAGAAAATGTTTATCAAAACATCCTCCCCTTTCGCCTCTTAATAGTCCAATTACCGAATAGAGTGAAGATACCTTACACAGGATTCACATCCGTTGAGTGCCTAACTAAATGTCGGGGAAGTCACTCCAGCTAAGATTATTAAAAGTGATATAGAAGCGACTATCGCAGGCTTCATAGATGTTTTCTCGTCTTTCACTAATGAAGAAATCGCATAAACCAATGAAAAAACAAATACAAATGGCCAGATAAACCAAGTCCAATAATAAAAAATGCCTATCCCCTGCATCAAGCTAATCAGCATACAATTTCCCTCCCCGCTTTTTTTGGCATATTCGCCTTTTCTAATTTATCTTAAAGGTCATTCAATAAAATGGTCCGATTGCAGCCATGTCCTTATGGATTAAATACGCCTGTTAATAGTAGTTTTCATTCCAAATGTCTCTCTGGCATTTTGAGGAACCAAATATATATAGCCAATGCAGTTATAACGCCATATAATAATTTGATCTCGATAAATATCATTACAAATAGATAGCTTAGAAGGAAAGTCAATATCCCACCCAAAACAGAACTAATTGTTTTTGGTAACAAAAATTTATAACTTAGTTTATAAAAAATAAAGCCACCAACTGAACTCACAAAAATTGATAACACCAATATGTAAAAAAAACTTAAAAACATTCTATCACTATCCTTATAAAAATAATTTAGCCTGTTTGAAGGGCAACCCGAATTCATTCATTGCACTCGATAACGTAATTAACCACCCTTTTGCCATTTGTAAAAAGATATAGAAAAAGTGCTAATGAACAATATCAGAAAAGAAACACCCAAAAGGAGTGGTATAAATGTGAATGCATGTATAGTGCTACCCTCAGTAGTCCAACTTGATGCCCCCGCAGGTCGTGAGAACGTGGTTGCCATCCCTTCTCCATTAGCTCCAAATATTAAAAACACGACACCCAAAAATAAAAAAGCTATAGGTATTCCAAACAACTCTGTCATTATATGTTTAATTTTAATCTCTCCAGTACTTAAGAATTTGTCCCGTTTGATGCGTAATGGTTGTTCAGGTAACGCCCCGTTGACGAAATAGAATACATCATTAGTAAGACATTTTCTTATATTGGTATCTTAGAAATTCTAGAGTATAGAAATTTATAAGTGTTAGCACTGGAATAAAAAATGCGAATACTAGTACTCCCAAACTACTAAAGACACCATCTGTTTGTTTATGAAAAGCTTGTACATCAAATTTACAAAAAAGGACGGTCGCTATTAGTAAGATCACAGTATTTATAACCCATGCTGTTAAAACACTCAGCCACTTATTACTTTTTAGTTTAAATATCCATCTACCAGTTATGGTGGAGACTAGCAGAGTAACAAGCAATGTAACTAGTATTATTGTATTCAAGATATATCCTCCCATAACTTACTAATCTGGACCAATTACCGAAAACAAGTGCAATCCTTCATCGAGAATTCCCCCCAGTTACTAGTAAAACCATAATTCAGCCCATTGCTGTTAGTAAAACTGCAATTGTATTAAATATGCCATGAATAATTATTGCCGGAATAATAGAACCTGTCTTTTCATAGGTCCAAGCAAATACAACACCAGTGATAAAATTTACAGGCATCGCATTTAACGTTGGAAAATGAGCAGCCGTAAAGATCAGTGAGCTGAACACAATCCCCCACCCCATTCCAAGTCTGACTCTTAGCCAACGATAAATAAACCCTCGATAAAAAATCTCCTCGTATATAGGCGATATGATACCAGCGGAAACAAAGGCTATAAGAACCGTAATTACGTTTACATTTTGTTGCAGGCTCTCCGTTTTACTGTTATCTACATCATTTCCGACCAGGCTAGTTAAAAGTACGACAGCCACACTTAACACAATGGTTATGAATAGCCACATTAGAATCCTCCACCAATACGATGCAGGAAACCCTTTTACTCCAACATCTCTCCATGACAAATTTTGTGGTTTCAACGCAATAAAATATAAACCTAACATGAGCACAACTGCAATTGTTAATCCAGTCACCGTTCCTGAGTATAGTGTATGATCAAACCAGAATTGATATAGTGACTGCATACCATATTTAACAGCTACCATGACGAATACAAATTCGAGTAATAATAGCAAAATAAATTCCTTCCATGTCCATGCATCATTTTGTTTCCACTCTGGTGTATTCATAACCTAATTCCCCTTAAACAGCTTGTTTTTCTTAATACACGGTCCTGGCACTCTTGCGGATCTGTGAATCTACACTTATTTTTCTACTAGTATAACAGAATTTCCCAAAAAACATCTTACATAAATCAAATAATTCCATTTTATCCAGTTCGACCTGGCGTTCTAATCCGATATTCATTTCATTAAAAAAATCCCGCAGGAGACAATGCCGTCTCCTGCGGGATTACTTTAAATTACGCTTCTACTGTTTGTTTTTCAAGTGATTCATTATACATTTCCGTATCAAGTTCACCCGTCACGCGGGCTGTTGTGACACCCGCTGTCATCGAACCACTGACGTTTACCGCAGTACGGCCCATGTCAATCAATGGTTCAACCGAAATCAATAACCCTGCGAGTGCAACAGGAAGATTTAATGCCGACAATACTAGAATTGCGGCAAATGTCGCGCCTCCCCCAACACCCGCTACACCAAATGAGCTAACCGCAACGACCGCGATTAATGTTACTAAAAATGTTGGGTCCAGTGGATTTATACCAACCGATGGAGCAATCATGACAGCGAGCATCGCTGGGTAAATCCCTGCACAACCATTTTGCCCGATCGATAAACCAAATGATCCAGAAAAGTTTGCGATTCCTTCAGGTACGCCTAAACGGTTGGTTTGTGCATGAATCGTTAACGGTAATGTGCCCGCACTTGAGCGTGATGTAAAAGCAAATATCAACGCTTCTCCTGCTTTTTTCACATACGTCACTGGATTTAATCCCGATAATGTAATAATGAGCAAATGAATGCCGAACATCACTAGTAAGGCGACATACGAAGCAAGGACAAACTTCCCGAGACTGTAAATCGCCATAAAGTCAGACGTCGCTACAGTTCGCGCGATGATCGCTAAAATACCATATGGCGTCAAACGAAGAACGATTCTTACAACACCCATGATCAATGCGTAAATCGCGTCAATTCCTTTTTTCACCGTGACCGCATTTTCTTCATCTCTTCTTGTAATCGCTAAGTAAGCAAACCCAAGGAATGCTGCAAAAATAACGACGCCAATTGTTGAAGTTGGACGCGCCCCTGTGAAGTCCAGGAAAGGATTAGCAGGTAATAAATCAATTAGTTTTTCAGGTAATGAAAGATCAGCTACAGTTTCGTAGTTTTCTTCCATAGAAAGCCCACGTGCTGCTTCTGCTTCTCCTTGTACAATTTCAGAAGCGTCCAGTCCAAATAGAAGTGTGACTGAAATCCCCACAATCGCGGCAATCGCAGTTGTACCTACGAGCATACCTAAAATCGTCCCCGCCATTTTGCCAAAGTTTTTTCCGATCGTCACTTTCGTAAAGGCTGCTAAGATGGAAATAAAAACAAGTGGCATAACAATCATTTGCAGTAATTTAACATAGCCACTGCCGATTAGGTTAAACCATGGCATCGACTGCTTGAGGATCTCAGATTCTGTACCATATGCAAAATGTAAAATAAGTCCGTAGCCAATCCCGAGCCCCAGCCCCGTAAAAACGCGTTTTGAAAACGAAACCTTTTTGCGATTCATTCTATATAATAGGCCGACTAGCAATAATAGGCCCGCAATGTTCACGATGAGTAAAAAAGTATTCATCATTCTGTCCCCCTCTGTCTTTATAGTATTGTAGACTTTGATATAGATTTTACTTTATCCCCTTAATCCCTATTCGTCAAGTATGTTTTAAAGGAAAGTTACTTTAGACAATCCTTTACGCTACTCACTTGCATCAATATCTCTACTAAAAAAGGGAATACCGACTAAGCTAACTAGAGTCGATATCCCCTTGGATATTTATACAATTGTCATGAATGTCTCTCTAATACGATTACTGAATCATATGCGCAATGTCTATAAAAACACCACCGATAAAAATATAGATTAGTGCTTAGAGCTATATAAATCTTAACCGCTTCAAATAAGAGATCCCTGGAGCGGCAAGATAAGGCATCATTATCGAGCCGTTTGAGAAGTTTAAATTCGTGAATCCGTCCTCTAGATGAAGCGGATGCACAGTCGTCTGTATCATATCCTAATTAAATTGCGTGAAGGAATCAGAATCGGCATAGTTACCGCTGCTTGACCGGAACCTGAATTGATGAAAAATTTTATGACGTTTTGAAAAGTGTAGCTACTTAACACTTTAATAGAATCACGCATGAACATGATGAGATATGACATCCCAAAGATTAAAGAGTCAATGATAGTACCATCGTATCCCTTTCTGATGCGTTACGTTAACCACGATGAATCGTATCGTTCAACTTCGTTCGATACTTGTTAGTCCAAGTGTTTGCATCCTTCACTAATTCATCGCAGAAATCGGCTACATTTTCTCCAGTGAGTTCAGTGACTTTCCTTCCTTGCGCTGCCCCTTCTTCGAAGAGATCAAGAATGCTACCAAAAATACGGCTGATATCTTTCCAGTCAGTCAGGCCACCACACGCCGATAGATATTTTTCAATTGCTTTGTAAGCGTTACGGTACTCACTCGGCAGGTCCTTCACACGCGCCTTCATGGCCTTCCATTCTCTCTTGTCGTCAAAACTACCAATAATTCTCTCGAAAATATTCATCCTCTATCTCCTTTTTAATTTAATTTAATTTTAGTTCGTTCATTTTATTCGAGACAAATTCCCACTTAGCCCAAAATAGTTTAAGTTGCTCTCGACCCGCCCCGTTGAGTGTGTAAAACTTTCTAGGGGGTCCCATATTGGATGGTTTTTTCTCGATGTTCACCAGGTTGTTTTTCTCAAGTCTCATAGTAATCGTATAAACCGTGCCTTCAACTACATCAGTAAAGCCAAGTTCACGAAGCTGTTGCGTAATTTCATAGCCGTAAGTTTCGCCACGGCTAATGAACTCAAGCACACACCCTTCAAGAACTCCTTTTAACATTTCGGTAATATTTTCCATCTCTACCTCCGCTTGTTCGGTTATTATTTCAGTACTCTGTAGTACTGGTATGCCGTATTACTAACTACCTTAATAGTAATGCACAATAGTGTATTCCGTCAAATGAATAACGTAATTCTCCTATTAATTATTTTGCTTCCCCCTTAACTCTTTGAACTTCACGATATCTTAATTGTTGAACGAACACTTGAAACTATTCCTTCTCACGATGAGCAGCCACGGTATTAAATCCATGAAAAAATCCCACCAATTATTGATCTGGCGGGATTTCTTCATGTACTTTATATATTTTATTAATGAAGCGTCTAACTCATTGACTAAAACAGGACACCTATAGCGCTTACCTGGTGAAAAATGGTGCTGATCCTGGCGGTGCATTTCGTATCATATCCACTAGAGAGAAAACGTAACCGAACGCGACAATGAACAGCTTAATTGTAATCCAAACACTCCATCATTCTATCCACTTCAGTGTCTCACTTGCATGCTCTTCACCTCGTGCAATAAGGAATTCTGTATTTCCTTCTTGCAAGAAGAACATTAGGTTGAAGACGAAATAGACAATCTGCACGCGACCTATAGTTACTAACGTTCCTCCAACTGCTAATGAACAACTAAGTGACAAAAATAAGCCTTATGTTACAATCGCACCCATAGGTCGGATAGTGGTTTGAACCCGTTGATCTAATACGTTGGTGAATAAATTCTATCTGTATCGGTATCAATAACAAAATCGACTTCCAACTTAACATCAAAAAAGATTTCCTCAAAGTTATGGAGCGTACAAAATATTGCAGGAAAATCCCTACTGTCATACGTTAATTCTTTTGCCTTTTTATACTTTTCTCTTAATTGTCGTTTGGTGCATTTCTTTCCTGAAACTAAAACTTGATGGTAATAACCGTCTATATTAATAATCAAAATAATCAGACTGATTGCTAGTCAGTTATATAGCTTAAATTTTTATCAACCATCTAATGACCCGATTATGATACGATTCTTATTCATTTAACCGAGCCCGTTTATTTAATAAGTTGTTAGTCCATCGTTAGCCAATAGTGTACCTAAATAAGATAGGCATGACCTATGGGAAAGAAGCCTTTCGGAAAAAAGATATTAAAATATCAGCTCATGTAATTCCCCATTAATAAACATATTTAAGCCGATCAATGAAAGTATAATGCCTACATAAAAAGGCCAAGGATTATCTTCTTTTTCTTTATCAAAAGTAAATATAGTCACTACACAAAAGGCCAATGTAATAACGGGAATAAAGCCGTACTGTGATCCAAAAGTAAAAGCAATTCCTCCGAGAATCATTCCTATTAGTCCATATGGATTTTGTGTTGGAATTCTGTCCAAGTATTCTTTTTCTTTATCCGAAAGACCTTCTCTATCTATGTCTTTCATTCTATTTAGGAATTTAATTACTTTTTTAAATGCCTTCATAAACCGATCCTGCTTTCCCGTTAATTCAACCTCTATCATTGAATAACCATTTTACACAATTTGGCCCGATTCAGGCACAATCCTTATCTCACAAACGCACCCTATTCTGGCATATCTGTTCTTGTTTAACTTTTTAACCACCAAGGTATTTTTAACGATATTTTTTCGAAACAACAAATTCAGTAATCGGCATGGTTATCCATGCAAGTCCAATTACAATAACAAGCGGGATATTCCTTATATCATTCATTGCAGTTACTCTTTCTGAAATAGCTAAAACGATGATCATCAATAAGATTAATAAATAATAGCTTATTTTTGAACTTACAAGCGTTATGTGTTTTTCTAACTCGTCTTTTTTGCTTTCATGTTTTCCATCCACTTCTCCCCATGTAATGGATTGAAATAAAAACCCGATTCCTAAAAAAACATAAAAGAGTGTAGCGGCATTAATCACTTCTTTTGTGATCCATTCAAATATCCCATAACCACCAACAGCAATAATAATAACCAAAGAACCGATTACACTGACCTTTTTTATAACCGTCACTTTTTCCCCTCCATTTCGTGCCTAAAAATAAATACCTGCTCGACAGGAACACCGAAAATGTGTGATAACGTAAATGCCAATTCCAGACTGGGGTCATATTTATTATTTTCAATGGCATTGATTGTCTGTCTTGTCACGTTACACAGTTCAGCTAATTTTCCTTGTGATAGGCTATTCTTTTCCCTGTACTCCTTGATTTTATTTTCCATTCAGATACCACTCCACTTCTGCGGTGTAAAAGATGTTTTACACCTATATGATAAAATAAGGTGAACGGGATGTCAAATACCTTTTACACCTCGTTCACCTTATTTGTCATCATTATGTTTTTCTGTCTCATTCGGCTTATCAAACTAAATGGTCCGTTAATGCATAAAACGTGTGCTACAATAGCGCCCTTTTGTTTAATAAATTAAACCATTGAAAATCCCGAAAAGATAAATGCAACAACAAGAATAGATTTTATATATCCACTGTATTTCGGAGTTCCGTACTTTTTTTCGAAAGAGGCAACATAGTCAATAAGTAAAGTTAATCCAACTATTAATATAACAAACCCTATTTTATCCTCTTGAACAATTAATGCCCGCAGAGCCATAAAACCAATCAAGAAATATCCTAAATAACCTAATGAGAATCGTATAGAATTCTTCATATCTTCACTCCTTTTTCGTTAAATGGCCCGTTAATAGCATGAAATTTGTACAACAATCGCGCCCGATTCTTTAATAAATTCCATCAATCCATCTCGTTATTTTTACTGAAGCCAAGTTTATAAAAAATCTTTCCGCTCTTGAGCAAATATAAACCTAATAATAAATTAATGACCGTTGTAACAAGGTTCAGTAAAACAAAGTTGATTTGATCGCTTGTTCCTATTACTTTGGCTGATGAAATAAATAATACGTTAGATAAAAGTTGAAATGCCGTTGGAATGGAAATGATGATTAAAACCAAACCTGCCAGTTTCATGAACAAAATAAACAATAGACTATTACTCTCTTCGTTCTTTTCATTCCAGCTACGAAATGCGAATTGAATTAGGGCTTCTCCACTTTTAACCAAATAAACTCCAATAGACAAAAGCACTATCGGATAGACCACTTGAAATAATAGTGAAACACGATAGTTACTTAAATCGTTAGCCTGCATCATATCCGACTGATTATAAACAGAGTAAAATTGAATGATTACTGGAGCAACCTGAGTAAAACTCCAAATTATTGTTAGCACACCGATTATTTTCAAACCGGCTATAAAGAAATTTTTAGGTTGAACCACTTGGCAAACCTCCCTGATTCATTTATTTGGCCCGATTACTGAAAACGGGTACAGTTCTTCTTATAGTGATAGGTAAGCCTTTGAAGTTATCGCCAGCTTTTCCCCCACTTCACACCGTACGTGAAACTTTCACTTCATACGGCGTTCCAACTAATCCAATTCGATTCAATCATCAACACATTCTGTGTTTCAACTCTCCCGTTTCAATAAGTCGGTGCCTTCCGTAGAAGGTGAACCTCTATTAGTCTTACAAGAACCTTATTAACTGATAAAGATTTGTCTAACATGATTGAATGAATCTTTTACTAGTCTAGTGGCTATCCCTCCACGTTCATTACACGCTTCAACGGTACTGTGCCACCACTTTCACTGATATGAAGAAAAGTTATACAGTCGCTACTCTCAAAACTATTTTCCTTTTCAACGTTTCACTGGGAGTAAGCCCTCCACGTTATCAGCTTACAACGTTGAATTATATCTATTATAGAACAAACTTAGGTGCTTCCTATGAGCCTGTTAGCATTGCATGTGCCTGTAACACAAGATGGACTTTCATATTCTCGATTCTTACTCATCCACAGCTAACCCTACATTGGGTAGTAAATACATTTCTATATAACGCGCGTCTAGACCCGTACATTCAGAAGCTCGTCAGCAATACAGTATGTTATTGTATTTACATTGCATTCTCACCATATCTGTTCAACCCAAGCATCATGGTTTACACCACCCCATCGGGTAGGCTTTCGTCAGCCAAACTGTTACGGTAAATTCTTACGCCTATTAGCCGAGCTTATAACACGCTTTTCCTTACTAACCATACGTGCTACTCGACGCAGGGGAAGCCTTTCAGAGCGTTACCTCCTGGTTCGACTTCTCGATATAACCCTTCAGTTTTAGGAAACCTAAAACCGCCTAACCTTTACCGAAATTGTGTGACCACATTTCATTTGATTTAGGAACATTTCGCACCTAGAAAAGCGCCCGTGTGAGGGAATCACCTACGTGGGGCTGTAAAACTTATTTCCCGGGAATAATGGTCTTTTTCTTTTCCTTTCTAAAAAGTTCCCACACCGCACACATACACATCAAAATCCCAAATATCGTAATAAAAACGACAGGAGATATGATTTTAACGAAGCTGAAACCTATCATCGCGCAGCCAACAATCAAATAATGATGGACTGCGTGTAAATGGTAGGTATCTTGCTCAGCATGCCAGGCACGGAAGTATCCTTGTAACAGTCCAAGAATAACCTGTAATAAAATGACCGCATAAGGAAGAATGTCAGACGAATTCTTTATAGCGCCTATTAATATATACACGATCCCCATCCCTGCATAAATGAACATGATATACGAATGGTCCTTATTTGTTCTTGATTGTGCGATTTGGTATCCCCAGGCAGCCGCGAAAGAAAATGTCGCAAAGAACCAGGCAAATAAAGTAAACGTCAAAGATACTTCTTTTAACCAAATAATATAATATGGGAAAATAACAACCTGCCCCACAGTGACCACTAGTGGTAAATAGCGCGTACTCTTATGATTCATGCTGCGTTCCCTCATTTTACATAATAGTCATAAAACATATTCTGGAATACGTTATTTGGATCTCTACGTAATTTTTCCTCCGCAAACTTCTCCCACTGAGGATAGGAGCGCCTGAACTGTTCCTTCGTCTGATAACGATAATAAGGTAAATAATACGTTCCACCATGGTCTAATGTCAGATGGGTCCAGTTTTGGATGACAGACGTCGCTTCTGTAATCTGCTCTTCCTTTAACCCATGCTGCATTAAAACAACCAAACCAAACATATCTTCTTTGGCATAGTTTAATGTAGTGAAACGATCCGCAGCGGCATATCGAATCGTTATATTATGGATTTTAAAATCATCATTTTTATCATTGGCCGGGATTATATTCTTCAACTCGTTCATATAGGCTTCAAATCTATGAACCGGAATAAAAAATTCCTGCAACACTTCCACACGACCCGGCTTCGTATATTCCATGAACGTAGATTCCGAACGCATCGCATTATTTCGGGTAATCTCTTTCCCATCAATAGAAGCAATGTAACGCTTTTGTGTCCCCCAAAACAGATTTTCTAAAGCGCCCCCATGCCGTCCAATATCAAGTGCTAACTTAGTTAAACGAACACTTTGCTCTTTTTTTAGCGCCGTCGTATAATCTCGTTTTTCTGTCTGTTTGTAATTGATCACATACATTTCATCTAAAAAAGAATTGGGTGCTACACTCACTCTGGCATAGTGCATGGCCATATGTTGATCATTCAATAACTGGTCGAAATAGGAGGCATACGAGCCTATTTTCAATTTCTCTGTTTGAATCGTATATAGATGGTTTTCCGTTACTTCCACTGTCACATCTACTATCACGCCAAATAATCCATAGCCACCAAATATGTACTTCATCCATTCATCCGGATCCTCTCGGGTCACGGTCTTGATGTCACCTTCAGGGGTAATGATTGTCATAGCCTTTACCGTTTCTGCCATCGAACCAAAGCGGATATCTCGCCCATGTGCATTTACAGATAGTGAACCACCAATTGTAAAAATTGATTGCGATTGCGTCACTTTCAAAGCCAGTCCAACAGGTTGTATGGCCTCCTGCACATCTTCCCAAGTGGCACCTGCTTCGACACGAACCGTTTTTTGCTGTTCATCTATTTCCAAAATACGATTGAATGTCCGCATATCTAGAACGACTCCGTTTTTGTAATACGTGTGGCCACCTTGTGAGTGCTGCAATCCGGCAATTGCAATTTGTTGCCCATTCACGTTCGCTCGTTTCACAATCCTTTGCAAATCACTTCGGTTTTCCGCTTTTACTACTCTTTCAATACGTTCAGGCAGTAGCCCCGTGTAATCTGTGACTAAACCGCTTTGAGAGAGCCCATATTTCCTCTTCTCAATCGGAATGTTCCATAAGATAACGGATACAAAAATAACAACTAGACTTCCAAGGAACCAGGGTTTCTTTACTAAGAGTGCTATCGTTTGCATGTGATCTCCTTATCTAGTCAGAATTTTAATCTAACATTCAGGCATTAATAGTCCCAGATTATGAAGTGCCAGTTTAAGTCGGAATTACCTGTACTTATTCACAGTTTGTTTTTGATATTACTATTCAACAATCAATATTTTGTTATCTTTGATTGTGAAGTTTCCGTACTTTCTAGATAGAACCACTGTTTTAACTGCATTCTTCCCATTTGCAAACACTAATAAAAATCGATCTTCAAGTACATCGATGCCTCCATTGTCGCCTTTAAATCGGATATCCATCGAATCCTCAATTATTTCATTTGTTGAATAAGGACCAAATACCTCAACGGCATCCCATTCAAAATCCGTCATTGTGGTTAAATCCATTTGCTTTTCCTCTTGCTCTAAAATAGAATGTATCTCCTTACCTAAAATCGTATCCTGGCTTGCCCTATTCCCCAAAAAAATAGCACTTAAAATGATAAGAGTAATAATTAATACTATCAAAGCTATTTTACGCATCTCGTTGCTCCCTTTTTTCTCCTGCTTTCTATGCGTGCAATATCATCTACTTCATTTATTTAACGGAACTATCCATCTATCTTTAAAAATCCAAGTGGTTCATTTGATAGGTACCTCTAATTCATGAATTGCATCCAAGTAGATTAATTGGCCCGCTTGAAGCACAAATCTTATTAATGAAATGTTCCCGAACAGAGTAATTTTCTATCCTATTCACATTTTTTTGGGGGGCGTTCATTTACTATATATGGAATTATAATGAAGTTATATATCAGCCCCGTTGAAATCGCTAACATCAAAACCTCTTTTTCTATCAAAACATTATTTGCTATAAAATTATATGGAATATAGATTGCCAAAAATATGATTACATAAAAAAAGCTTGCTTTAATTCGTTGTTTAAAGATTTCCACTACTCATACACCTTCTGCTCCATTTATATAAAAGAAATTCTTTAACCTGGCCGATTGCTTCGTACTCTCACTTGTGAGATACATCATAAAAAACGGTGGTATAGTGATTAAAACTTGCTCGAAAATCTCCACGTACAGTACCTAACATCCTTTGCAAATCGCTTCTGGAAAAATACTTTCCGTTTCTTATCATTCTAACACTATCTTCCAATTTAAGGAGTGCGTTTATGCTATCCACCAGGTATACTCTTTCTTCTCTGGAATAATCTCCTTCAGAAACAAGGCTTAACAGGGTATTTCTTGCCTGTTGTACATCGAGAAGTATTTGATCCAGTTGATCTTTATCAATTGTTTTGGATTCGGTCCCAAGCAACCATTGTTGTTCAAAAGTCGGAAGAATATATTGAGTTCGATATACCGTAGGATTGTGATTTTCACTTTTTACATCCTTATCTAGATCTTTCTCATAGGCGGCTTTAAACTGACCAACCTCTTCTTCGTAGGTTTTACCATTATGCGTTTCCGAACTAGGATGATAGGTAAAACTTTGATGGATGCTAAAAGGTGATAATGGATAATACCAAGATATGAAAGCTATACCAAGTACAATAAATACTCCGAAACCTATCCCCCATACCTTCCTTTTACGTTTTGTATTCATATAAATCCCCTTTATCTTCACACTATTGCACTTGTTTATTCAGATGGTTATAGTATATTTCGTCCTGACCGCAGCATGGATCGTATTCGTTTATCAAAGCCGTTTACCACCTATTCGTTTCAATGTTATTTAAATTTCTTTAATCCATATTTTCCAATCAGAGATCCCTTCGATCTCAAACACATGTAAATCCTCAGGGACGGGTACATTGCTTTTGATATACCCCAATTCATAATCCAAAGGAAGTCCAAATTCGTCACGTAGAAGCAGAGTTTGAATGTCATCACTTTCCTTAAAGGGGCCATTCATTTGAACGATTCCTTTAGCTACCCATTGACCGTCCACTTTATGAACGTCAGCTACCCAAATATCCTGATCATTCATTACACCCCTAAAAATAAGTAACTCCAATTCTTCGCTAACTTTATATGAACCATACACATGTATTTCTCTTTCTTCGTTCCCACTCTCTATTGATTTTAAAGCATCTTCCGGACTGTTAACGACGCTTTGACTACTTTTAGTACACCCTGTAAGTAAAAGACCAAGTGATAGAACTATCATGATAAATTTGGATTTCATTTTTTCATCCTTTCCAAATAGTAAAATTTTGGTTTCCACCTCTTGAAATTTAGACGAATCAGCTCTTGCTTTCGTTTCACTCTTCCAAAACTTTTCCTGTAGCTGAAAAAGGGGCAATCCTCGTTAAAGAATTGCCCCTGTTCATGAAATCAACTTAATCATTAGCGAGATATTTTATACATTCTAGAGTATAGAACACAGACTCATTACTAAAGAATTTAAAGCTACTAAAAAACGAATTCTTCTAGAAATAAATATCCGAGAATTCGTATCTCACTCTCTCCGCCCTATCCATCTCACTATTTAGCTCATATACACTTCCGTTATAGGTAGAATTCTCGATGGGTAGCTCAACAATAAATGTACTGCCCGCACCGAAAACACTTTCAACATGCAGTGTGCCGCCATGTAGTTCAGCTAAAGATTTTGCTAAAGGTAAACCAAGTCCTGTGCCTTCAGATAGACGATTGAAATTCTGATTTAATTGGATGAACTTTTTAAAGATTTCCTGTAAATCTTTTTCCTCGATCCCGATTCCTTCGTCAATGACGGAGATCCTGACAGTATGGTGGTCGGTTACTGCCAATTTCACTAGTATCTGTTTACCTATTGCAGAAAATTTAATTGCATTTGAAATTAGGTTGAGTAGAATCCTGTCGAATTTATAGACATCCAATGCCATAATTACCTCCTCCACATCGGGGTCAAACAGGAGTTGAATATCTTGAGACTTCGTATAGTCTGAAACCGATTCTACAATCTCGTCAATAATCTCTACTATATTATGATTGTATGTGACCAATTCATACACTTCCGATTCCAACTTGGAAATGTCCAAAATATTATTCACCAATTTTATGAGTCGATAATAATTTTGTATCGTCGCCTTATTGATATTGAGTATTTCTTCCCTATATTCTTCGAGAGAATCATTTTCCAAATACAAGTTCAATAATTGTGCGCTACTGAATATGACACTTAACGGTGTTTTTAGTTCATGAGATATATTAATGAAGATTTCTTCTTGCATTGTGAGTAGTTTCTCCATGTTTTCTTTTGCGATTTCCTCATCTGAAATATCAAACCCTATCGCGACAATCTTCTCTACTATATTGTCACAAGTATATATAGGATGGAATATGGTTTTTGTGTACTTCACCACTCCACCTAACATGGCTTGATGTTTGTGTACAAAAGGACTTTTAGTTTCTATAGAAGTCTGAATTCCATTTTTCACGCCTTGTAAATTATCTACTCTATAGAAATCAAAAAGAGATCTCCCGATTATATCTAGTTCTGTGGAGATATTTTTTCGTTGTTTCTTTAAAAATTGAAATGTATGTTGATTAATATAATTGATTTTATAGTCACCCGGAGAAAAGGACATATAAAAAATTGGAGACACGTCCATGTTCTCTCGTAGCGCTTGATATTCCGCGACTTTATGATTAAGCTCTATATCTTTGTAAATCAGAATACCGCCGTCTATATTCCCTTGCTTGTCATAAAGGGGTAGGCCCTCACATGAATAATACGTCGTAGGCCATTCGCTCGTTTCAATAATTTTATGATTGCTTAACCTTTCACCACGTAATACTCGCTGTTCAGGGGTATTTTCAAACAGTATCCTTTCCCCATTTTCATCATTTAATTCACGCGCCACACATATTACTTTACTCGAAATCGATTGTATATTCATGTTATACGACGGTAGATATCGTGATAGGAAGTCTTTACCCGTATTGTTTACATATACGTAGTTTCCGTCCTTATCCAAAATATTAATCGCATCTGACATATTACCCAGAACCAGTTCCACATCTGCATGCTGTTTTTCGGAACACTTTCTGATATTGGCCCTCTCCGTTACATCATAAAAGGAAATGACGGTAAATTGGCGATCCCGTTCTCCGTTAATCATTTTTATATTGATATCCCAATACGTCGTCATTCCCCCATCCCCGACAACCTCTACTTCAAATTCATGAAGGGACACGCCCTTAGAAAGTACATCCATGATGGCGGCTGGAAATTCAGCGTGATTACCTAATACGTTGTCGGAATTACTATTCATCGACGATAAGACATCTATATAGTTCTCATCATGCTGCAGAAGAATTCCTTCGGGATAGCTAAAAATCGCGACAGAACCATTTTTATTGGCTGCCTCGCTACCGAAATTATCTAACGTGAAATACAATGAAGGACTTTCCAAGTTCTCGAAATAATATAATTCAACACCAGAATCCAGCGTACTAACGCTTATTGCCACTTCTTTCGGCAATAAATCATGTGTATAAATATAGCCACGTGCTACATCTTCAATAGCTTGGATGGATAGTTGATGTTCTGATTTTAGTAATACTCCTAAATCTATAAGGGATAATCCGACGAAGTCCCTTTCCTCGTATCCAGTTAACTCCAGGAATCCATCACTTACGTTAGAGATTTCATTGTTTTTAACATATATATGAGGAATACTCTTTTTTCTTTGTATATTGTTCATCATAAGCACCCCATTTCCCTTTAAATATATCATTACTTTCATTCCATTGTCTTCTGGTAACACAATCTTCTGTTAATATTCTAGTGGAGTGCTTCCATTTCACCAATCCTTGACGTATTTGTGTTAAAATAGAAGAGAAGATTCAACACAGAGTACAGTCACACATTCTATTTCCCCAAAGAGTAAAAGCGTATTTTATTTTAAAGGAGGAATTAAAAATGGCTAAAGACGACAGAAAAGAAATTATGAAGACAAACGAAATGCGCACGAGAGAGATTTCCGAAATGATCGGTGAAGGCGGGATGGGCGCGGATAAGTATTATGATATTAAAAAAGTGCCGCCAGCAGAAAAAGTCATCGAAGTACCCGAAGGCAAATCAACGAAGAATAATTAACAGGTAGACACACCTGCAAATGTACACATTTATCCTGAAAAATACATTTTAATAAAAGGTGGAGACGAACATGACTAAAGACGACCGTAAAAGAATTGTTAAAGAACATGAAATGCGCACGAAAGGTATTTCAAGAATGATTGATGAAGGTGGAGTAGGTGCAGACAAGTACTACGACATCGAGAAAGATGGACTTAAGGGAGAATATGTTCCGATAGACGATCAAGTGAAAAAAGACAACGATAAATAACATCCTCAACACGCCACTTTCCAGTACCGGAAAGTGGCGTGTTTTACTCTGCGCATGAAAAAAAGACCCCCGCAAAAAAACGGAAGTCTCTCATTCTTACAATATATACTTATCAATCTTCAATACCAATTCTGCGATTTCCGGCTTACTGACTTGATCGTCCGCTCCGACACTGTCCCCTTTATGCTTCAG
>NZ_PDZB01000029.1 GCF_002743335.1 Sporosarcina sp. P32b | reverse complement strand
TCCGCATAGTCTTTCCGCCAACCGCGTTTCCAGGTTGGGTAAGGTTCGAATTTGTCCTACTTAGAACCACAACCAAAGTAAATACCACTCAGCAGCGCAGGCACAACTGCGGGGTAGGCCGTGGCCAAGAGACAGTTGGCAGCACTTTGCCAGCTGGCTCCTGGCTGTAGGCAATCCCCCACGTGCCTGCGCGGGTCCAGAAAGCAGACACTCACCAACTTCAGTAAACAACAACCAGTCGAGCAACGACCACAACTAAAAGTGACAAAGACCCGCAGCCGCCTAGTCTTTCCGCCAACCGCGTTTGCAGGTTGGGTAAGATACGCTAATTATCATTCTTAGAACCACAACCAAAATAAATACCACTCAGTAGCGCAGGCACAACTGCGGGGTAGGCCGTGGCCAGGAGACAACTGGCAGCACCACCGCCAGCTGGCTCCTGGCTGGAGGCAATCCCCCACGTGCCTGCGCGGGTCCAGAAAGCAGACACTCACCAACTTCAGTAAACAACAACCAGTCGAGCAACGACCACAACCAAAAGTGAAAATGACCCGCAGCCGCCTAGTCTTTCCGGCAACCGCGTTTCCATGTTGGGTAATGCAATCAATTTCTCTGTTTGCTAGTCCACTAAACACAACAACCTAACAACATTCAGTACCCAGCAACTACTAGCGCATCGTTCCACACTAGCTTATTCAAACGTAGGCTTGTAGAACGAACGATTATCCAGTGGGAATACGCGCTCGGAGAACTCGCCTGGCGTAGTCTTCGACATGACGCGGTTCAGCATATTCATCTTCGCATCAATATTATCGATATAATGGAGAATCTCCGCCTCTTTCAACATCGGACGCTTCGGACTGCCCCACTCCTCTTTCCCATGGTGAGACAACACCATATGCTGAAGCAACATCACTTCTTCGCCTTCGATCTCCAGCTCTTCTGCTGCCTTGGAAATTTCATTGACCATGATCGTAATATGCCCTAGCAAGTTCCCTTCAATCGTATACTGCGTGCCGACTGGGCCTGACAACTCGATGACTTTTCCGATATCATGCAAAATAATTCCTGCATATAGCAAGTCTTTATTCAACGTTGGGTACAATTCTGCAATCGCCTTACCTAGTTTCAACATTGAAACTACGTGATCAAGTAAACCAGATACGTAGTCATGATGATTTCTCGTAGCTGCCGGATATAACACAAAGTCTTGCTGATGCTTCTTCAATAAATGACGAGTGACACGCTGAATTTGTGGATTTTTCATTTCAAAGAAATACTGCATCAGTTCATCTAGCAATACTTCCTTGCTCTTTTCAGCTGATGGCACTAAATCTGCAATTGTCACGCCCTCATCTTCTTTAACTGGACGAATTGCTTTCAAACGAAGTTGATTTTTCCCACGATATTCATGGACTTCTCCACCAACTTTTACGATAGTCGCTCCCTGATACATCTGGGCTTGTTCTTCACCTGCATCCCAAAGTTTCGCTTCTAGGTCTCCACTTTTATCTTGCAGAATCAACGTCATGAACGGACTGCCCTGCTGTGTGACACCTTTTGTTGCCTGCTTAATCAATAAATACATGTCGATCGTTTCGCCGACTTGATAGTCAAGTAATTTTTTCATCAGTAAATCTCCCCTTTTACTTTTGGTCCAATCTCAATTGTATGAGGTTCACTTGACCACTTTGATTTCATTTCTTGATGGCAAGTAAAGTACAGAAATTGATGAGATGGCTGTAACTCAGTAAGTATTTCTATCATACGCGAAAGTCGCTCATTATCAAAGTGAACAAATGGGTCATCCATGATAATAGGGAACGGTGCCCGCTCTGATAATTCATATGCTAACGCTAGTCGCAATGAAAGATACGCTTGCTCCTTTGTAGCCTGACTGAGCTCATTGATCATGAAAGATTGTCCTTCAGCAGTGACTGCCTCAAAATATCCTTCCGCTGTTAAGCCGAGCGTCGCGTATCGATTCCAAGTTAAACGGCCAAACCAATTATTGGCTTGTATGAGAACGGCCGGTAGTTGATGTTCTTTCCATTCACTCATCGTCTGTCGAATCGACTCACGAACAGCTTTGCGGATTACCCATTGTTCTGTCAGTTCTTCCAACTCAGCTTTTCGTACTTCTACTAATTGCTGAAGCTCACTGTACGTTTGACTGGCACCCATTTGTGAGATTTCATGACCTACTTTGACTTGCTCATCTACAAGTGTCTCTACTTCTTGACGAAGCATTTGTAGGCGGTTCGTTGTTTCGCCGCGTTGTCGTTCAAGCTCTGGTATGGTCCATTCTTTTACTAATGGTTCCTTACTATATAAAGATAACTGTGCTTCTACTTCTTTCAGCTGTCGTTTCAGCAACTGTGCATCTTGAGCTTGCTCATACGCTGTGTAAAATTGCTCTTTTTCCGATACACCAACGATATCGAATAATTTTTGTGTTTCCGCTGTTGTCGTTTCCAACAGCTCCTGCGTTTCTTGTAACTGCTCCTTGATTTCAAGTACAGCTTGTTGTTTACTCATATGCTTTTCTTGCAAGCTATTCTGTCTAAGTAGTTCTTGGCGAATTCTTTCGAATAAACCTTCTTCCGCAACAGGTCCGAGCACTTTTTCTACTTCTTCGATCAGCGACTGTAACTGTTGAGTTGTCGTTTGCAAACGTTGCTGCCATGTTTTCTGATCAATTTCCGCGTCCTGGTACTCACGCAATAAACGGAAGCTTTCTTGAATATTGAATGTCAGATCGAAGGGTTCATCTTTCAATAGCTCTTGCAACTTCTTCTCTGCTTGTTGTTTTTGATAATACAGTTGTTCCATTTCTTCCGCGTATTTCTGCAATTTGCGATCCAGTCTTTCAATTTCGACTGACACTTGCCGTTGATCACGCTGTTGCAGATCATCACGCTCAGCCAATTTTTCA
Source organism: Sporosarcina sp. P32b (assembly GCF_002743335.1). Lineage (GTDB taxonomy): Bacteria > Bacillota > Bacilli > Bacillales_A > Planococcaceae > Sporosarcina. The sequence continues at coordinate 30,844 of NZ_PDZB01000029.1, read as the reverse complement.
AGTTCTGCTGCTAACGCTTCATTATCCCGAATGAAGAACTGCTGATCCGATACGGAATTAGGCCGTTGTTTCCATAACCAAGCACCGACTGCCACAACTAGTAGGCCGAGACCTGCGAACAACCATTGTTGCTGCAAAACACTATATGCCCCGATTGCTAGTCCAATGAGCAAAATAACTATCGGAACCATCTGATTTGATGCCTGTTTATCGGCTGCAGATACAATGAATTTAGCCTCCGCAAGTTGACGTTGCAGTTTGGGCCAGTTTGCCAGTTTGGCTCGCTCAGATTCAGTCAATCGCAAACGGTCAGTACGTTCTTTTCGTTGCTCCGCTTCCTGACGTTCACTCTCTGCTTCTGCCAATAGACGTTGCATGGCTTTTACTTGCTGATCCAGTTCCTTTTGTTCCTTAAGGATCGGTTCAAGTTGGCGTTCACGTTGAATGGAGACATCTATGTTCCCTATCGATAACTGCTGATCATCCGATAATCCTAAGCGATTGCTGAACTGCTGTTGTTTCTTTTCAAACAAACGAATTTCTTGTTCAGCAGCAAACCGATCCGTACGTAACCGATGCCACTCGGCTTCCTGTGCCACCCAGCGCTCTAACTGCTGCCGTTCATTGACTGGTCGTAAATCAATTAATTCCGATTGCCACTCTGCCCGTTCTTTTTCTAGACGTGTTTTCTTTAAGTGCAATTCTGACTGTTTACTGGCTAGTTCTTCATAACGCCGGATTCCAGCTGCCGGGAATTCATCCGACAAGTGGGAAAGTTGTTCGAGCAATTGATTGCGCTGTTGCTGCAAGGGAACGATTTGCATAGCGATTCGTTGTTCTTCAGACTGCTTATACAGACGTTGCTCCTCGAAGCGTAATGTCGCCACTTGCTCGTCGAGTTCTTGCTTATGAATAGTCAGCGGTTCATATGTCGATAGTTTCTGCTGCTCTTTTTGCATCGCTTGTTCAAGCTCACGGATTTCAGCCAATTTTTTATTCATCGGCGGTATTTTCCCAGATTTTTTGAAGAGGCCGCCCATTTCTTTCTCCATCTTCTTTTCCACTTTCCAAAGCGTATCTAGACCGGTCGTTCCGGAAGCAAGTAATGTACGACTTAAATCATTTTCATCCATTTTCTCGAGATCTTGTAACTGGAATAAGGAGAATGAAAAAATGGATTCAAAAGCTTGTCGATCATAGCCTCTCAATAATCTCTTCAGTTCATCTTCCTCTGCTATGCGCCCATCTTCAAAACGAATTAAGACGTCACCTGAAGATTTTCCACGCACCCGCTCAATCATCCAATTACCATACGCTTGATCTTCTATATAGAGACAGCCGCCATATTTACCACCTGTTTTCGGCTCATAGCGTAGCTCTTGTTGATTCTTTTGAGGGAATCCAAATAAAATATGAAGGATGGCTTGCTGAATAGTCGTCTTCCCTGCTTCGTTCGGTCCGTACAAAAGATTCATACCAGGTCGCAAATCAATTTCCAGATTCTCATGCTGACCGAATCCATAAAGAAGAATTTTTCGGATCTTCATTTTAGCCCTCCTTCAACATTTCATTCGCCAGCAATGTGGTTGCCTGCTGTTTTAACCGCTCGAAATCTGCCGGCGTCAGTGCTTCTAAATAGCGACCGGCTTTATGACTGTAGACTTCTTTCACCAAGTCATTCCAGTCATCTGTTCCCCAAGAAGTAATGGTCTCTTCCACCGGTTCTACTAATGAATTCGGGATGACGGCATCACGCTTTCGTGGCCATTCAATTGCTGAAATCCACACGAATGGCTCCATAGCTTCATACTGTTCGCGTAAAATATCGAGCCACTCTTCATCTGCCCTAGCTAAATCAATTGGTAGGCCTTCCGTATGTTCCATCACTAACTCTATGACGACACTGCCGGTTTCAGCTGTCAGTTGATCAATCGCTTCCTGACAAGCAGCAATCCAGTCATCTGCGTATTCGATCCCTTTGCACGAAACAGTCAATGAAGTGAACACAATATCTGATGTACCTATAAATTTCATGGAAGTATGAGTAGGCGTCAACGAGACGTCATAAAAACCTTTACGTCCTTGTTCATTGCGGTGACGGCCTTGAATATTGCCAGGATAGACAATCGGCGGTTCCTGTGATAAAACTTGGCGCTTATGAATATGGCCAAGCGCCCAGTAATGATAGTGCTTATCCTGTAATTCACTGACGGTAAACGGTGCATATACAGCGTGCACTGCATCTCCCGCCACACTTCCGTGTAAAAGACCGATATGTATTCCGTCAGTCGCTTCCGGATATTGCTTAATCATCGATTCTTTGACATGGCGTTGCGGGTAGCTGAAGCCGTGTAAATAAACTTTTTCATCACGAATCATCAATTGTTTTTGCTCTACTTGTTCAGAAAATACGTGTACATTTTCGGGTAATGAAACTCTAGTCCACCTGCCTGCCAAGTGGTCATGATTTCCGTATGATAGATAGACGGGAATGTTCACTTTTTGCAGTTGTTGCATACCTTGTTGGAAACGAATTTGCGCACGCAAGCTACGGTCTTCACCGTCGTAAAGGTCACCGACAATGACAATGAAATCCGGTCGCTCTTTAACTGCGTAGGCAATGAATCGGTCGAATGCGGCAAATGTGGACTGCTGTAATCTAGCTAACTCGTCCGGTCCTGCTGCGGCCATGCCTTTAAAAGGGCTGTCCAAATGCAAGTCGGCTGTATGTAAAAAACGGATGGGTTCCATAAGTTGCACCTCTTCCACGAATACTCGTTCCTATTTTAGCATATTTCATCTATTACTGGAAAGTGGACAGGCGAAACAGAAGTAAATGGGAAGGCGCCGTTAATCGACGTTCCAGGCGGAAGATGGGGCGACTCCGGGAGGATCAGTACGAACAGGTGAGACAACCAAAGGGAGCAAAGCGAGCTGGTTGGCTCACCGCGTGCCCTCCGGAAAGCGTCCCCAGCTGGAGCCTCCATCCCTTCATAGTCACTAACTCCACTTACACTTGAACTTAAATCCACGCAAAAAAGAGTATCCCAAGAAGCACTGCGACTTCTCGGGACACTCTTCACCTAAACCTATTCCTTACCAAGCTGTATAGCCTTCTTCAAGTCCTTCAATGAACGAGACGGCCCATACATCAACACGCCACCACGGTACACTTTCGCACCGAACCAGCCAAGGATGAAGATGGTCACGATCATGATACCTATCGAAAGCAAAGGCTCCCATAAAGGTAGGTCAAGCATGCCAACCCGTAGGAACATGACAAGAGGGGCGAAGAATGGGATGAACGACGCGATTTTCAAATAGCCCAACTCTGGATTCCCAAGCCCCGTTGCCGCGATTATGAAGGCCGCAACGATTAGCAACGACATCGGCATAATCATTTGCTGAACGTCTTCTGTGCGACTCACTAGTGAGCCTAGTAGCGCGGCTAGAGTGGCATAAAGGAAATAGCCGAGTAAGAAGAAAACCACAGCATAAACTAGCGTGCTTACTTGCAAGTTTTCCAGACTGAAAAATGCGGATAGCTCATGATCCTCTCCTTTGGAAGAAAGTTTATAAGCTAAAAATCCTGATACTGCGTAGACTAGAATTTGCGCAATTCCGAGTGAACCGATACCAAGCACTTTTGCAAACATATGCTTAACAGGTGATACACTTGAGATAAGAATTTCCATCACGCGTGATGATTTTTCTGTCGCTACTTCTGTCGCAATCATCGATGAATAAATGATAACCGCAAAGTAAATGACGAACATCAATACATATACCAAGACACGAGCTTGGTTCAGCTCTTCCTCTGATTTGGCCGTATCGGAAATATTATGCTTTTCAAATTGAATCGGCGCAAACAACTCGGAAACTTGTTCACCGGATAGGGAGAGCTGATCGGCTTTCACTTGCGTTTGAATGTTCTGCAATGCATCTTGTAGAGCTGAAGGCAAAAATTGATCTACCAAACTGCCCGTTGTATAAGAAGCTTGGATGGTTTGTTCAGCACCAAAACTCAATTCCATAAACGCTTCAATTTCTTCCGATTGGACTTTCTCTGACAGCTGATCTTGTGAGTCTTCCGTCAGCTCCAATGAAATTCCTTGCTCATTTAGCTGAAGTTGTTCATCTAGCCGGTCAAACAATACGCCACTCTCATCTACGACGAGTACATGGTCGTCTTCATCGCTTCCCATCATCTGACCGACCTTATCCATAATGCTCGGTAAATTCGCGAAGAGGAAAATCCCTGCCACCATAATAAGTGTCGTAATGAAAAATGACTTCGTTTTAGCTTTTGTTATGAAACTTTGTTTGAAAATAATCCAAAACTCACGCATTCTCATCCCCCACTTTCGCAATGAATATATCTTGCAAAGATGGTTCTTCTATTTCAAACTGACGAATCGGCCCCTTTAGCAATGCCGCCTGCAACAACCTATGTGCCACTTGTTCATCCTCTACTTGAAACACTGCACCTTCCAATGAATGGTGAGCGGTCGTTACGCCTTCGATGCTTTCTAGCTCTAGTAAAGGGAAGTCCGCACGAATCCGGACATTTTGTTTGCCGAATGAACGCTTTACGTCACGTAACTTTCCACTAACTAATTGTTTGCCATGATGAATAATGCTAAGCTGCTCACATAACTCTTCTACATGATCCATGCGGTGGCTAGAGAATAGGATTGTCGCCCCGCTATTACGGAAGTCAACGATTGCTTTTTTCAGCATCTCAACGTTCACCGGATCAAGTCCAGAGAACGGTTCATCCAAGATCAGCAATTGCGGATTATGTAATAATGCAGCAATGACTTGTATTTTTTGCTGATTCCCTTTGGATAACTCTTCTACCTTCTTATTCGTATTTTGTGGCACTTCGAAACGATCCAACCAATGAAGTGCGGCACTTTTCGCTGCTGACTTTTTCATTCCGCGTAGCTGGCCAAGAAAGATTAACTGATCCAGCACTTTCATTTTTGGATAAAGCCCCCGTTCTTCGGGTAGATATCCTATTAGTGGACTCGTCTCATACGATATCGTGCGTCCATTCCAAGAAATATTTCCTTCTGTCGGTGTTAATAATCCCAAAATCATTCGGAATGTAGTGGTCTTCCCAGCACCGTTTGCTCCGAGGAATCCGTACATCGTTCCTTGTTCCACCCTCAATGACAGCTGATCCACTGCTGTAAAATCGCCAAATCGCTTCGTTACTTGTTGCACTTCTAAGGCCACGCCCATCATCTCCTTTACTACTCTCACTATCTCGTTCTACGTTTCAACTGACAATATGTTTCACAATTATAAATATTCTTCTTAGACATTCTAACATTCAGTATCTTTCTTCGCTTTAATATACTGAATCATTATTCATTTCATTCATTTCATAGTATACTAAGTAAAAGATGATGGAGGCGATACAATGAAAACGTACAAACTAACAGCTTACGAAAAAGATGGTTCATTGATTACTGAAGAGACTTTCACTGCTGAATCTGATGACGCCGCAAAAGAACAAGGCGAGCAGTTATTGACAGAAAAAGATTTGCTCGAGCGAACGCACCGCCTAGCTTCCCCTCTTGGTAAACTATTATTATTCCATACGTGAACACATGACAAAATCTCTGTTTAGGAGATTTTGTTTTTTTATACGATATCACGAGCAGTGGGAAATGATTATTCTAGCATTTAAATGATTTGCTCAAAAGGAATTTACCGACTTACATGATCAATCGAAATAAGAAATAAAATCTGAGGATAATGTATTACACTTAGTATTACAAATATTTATAAAAATAGCACAAGATTTTTTGAGAACTTTATGATACGCTATGGTCGTTGAGAAATCGTAGAAGGAAGTGACTCGTTTGAACATTGCTTTAATTGCGCATGATGAAAAAAAGGCTGAATTGGTCAATTTCACAATTGCTTACGAGCAGATTTTTGCTAAACATACTCTTTATGCAACGGGCACAACAGGATTACGCATCATGGAAGAAACTGATCTTTCTGTTACACGACTTATGTCAGGGCCGCTTGGTGGCGACCAACAGATGGGTGCTATGATCGCGACAGGTGGGCTTGATTTGATTTTATTTTTCCGGGATCCGTTGACTGCACAGCCACATGAACCTGATGTGAGCGCCTTACTTCGATTATGTGATGTCTATGGCATTCCACTCGCTACGAACTTAGCTTCAGCGGAGTTACTATTGCGTGCTATAGAAAAAGGCTATTTCTCATGGAGAGAAACAGCCGCTAAGTATCAATAATTCTATAAATATGTTCATAGATATAAATTAGACGCGCAATGTTCATAGCGCGTCTTTTTGCATGTCAATTATTGGCCTGTGAAGCTCGGTTTTCTTTTCTCGACAAATGCTTGCACACCTTCGCGGTGATCCGTTGTGGAGCGCATGGCTGCTTGTGCTTCGCTCTCAAGTTTTACTACTTGCTCGAGTTCTGCGATGCCCGCCGCATGGAGTATTTTCTTTGTTGCTGCCATCGAAGCTGTTGGGGAGTTCAAGATAACTTGCGCACGTTGTTGTGCCTTGTTCCAAGCTTCACCGTCCGCTACCGCTTCATCCACGAGTCCAATTTGCATGGCACTTTTTCCGTCGAGTACTTTCCCCGACCAAATCAGTTGTTTAGCTCTAGCCGTACCTACTCGTTCTTTGAGGAAGAAGTGACCACCACCGTCTGGTACGAGTCCGATACCAATAAAGTTCATAGCAATTTTGCTCGACTCTTCCGCGATGACAACGTCGCATGCAATCGCGATACTGCACCCTAACCCAGCTGCCGCACCGTGTACGGATGCAATTGTGATTTGTGGCATGCTGTACATAGATAATGCCAATCTCGATAAGTCGACCATGATGTCTTCCATTTTCATTGGACCATTCGGGTTCAACATCGCTTTGACGTTACCGCCTGCAGAAAATGCTCGACCTGCCCCCTTGAACAGTACAACATGTACTGATGAGTTATCTTTTAGTTGATCTACGATATCTGCCAATTCTTTCATCATGACTCCGTCCATCGCGTTCATTACTTCCGGTTGGTTAAAAGTTACCGTCGCTAATCTTCCTTCAATTTCCACTTCGATCTGTTTTGTCAAAATCAATTCCCCCTTTGTATGAATGGTTGTTCATTCATTACATTATACACAATTACCAGAGCATTTGCATAACTTTAACAAAAAAATTCCCCTGCCACTTTTTCGACAGGGGAATCAGCATTACTTTATTGTTTCTGAGGACGGAAATAACTCTTCTAAATACGCTATTTTCTTATCGATAGCTTCTTCAAATCCTACTATATAGGCACCGGGTTCTTTCGGATTATGGAATTGCGTCAGCTTGCCAGTTGCCGGTTCCATGAATTTACTTGAAGCGCCACAACCTAAACCGATAATGGTCTGCGCTTCTTCCATGATCAAAATGTTATAGAGACTTTCTTCACCGGGCTTTGAATATCCAACATTTTCTAGATTTCCTAAAATGTTTTTCTGGCGGTAGAGATAATACGGAATATAGCCGTTATCCCGTGACCATTCTTCTCCGCGTGTCATCATTTTTCCTACAGTTTCACGATCGGCTACTTGATACTTGTCTTTATTGCGTGTCATTTCAGACGCACGTTTAAACGACAAGGTATGGATCGTCAAAGATTCTGGCTGCATCTTTTCTGTTTCAGCTAATGAATGTTCAAATTCTTCAAGGCCTTCATTCGGTAAACCAATGATTAAGTCCATATTAATATTGCGCATGCCTTGCTCCCGAGACAACCAATATTTATCGATTGTTTCCTGCACAGTGTGATGACGACCGATTGCTTTCAGCGTTTCATCCGTATAAGACTGTGGATTGACACTGATGCGATCTATACCCCACTTCTTCAGTACTTCAAGTTTTGGTACCGTAATCGTATCGGGACGCCCTGCTTCCACCGTCACTTCACGAACATGTTCCATATATGGAAATGAGTCCATCATCGTTTGATAGAGCGCATCCATTTCATCCGCTTCAATAGACGTTGGTGTTCCGCCACCGAAATAAATTGTCGTGATGCGGATATCATGGTCTTTTAACCATTTACCCATTGCGCGCATTTCTTCATGCAAGCCATCAAGGAATGTTTCCACTCGTCCACTTTTCCGGTGAATGGCATAGGCTGGGAACGTGCAATACGCACATTTTGTCGGACAAAACGGAATACCAATATATATACTCACTTCTTCTTTCAATGAATATAAATCTGGCAATGCATTGAGTTGAACATCTGCAATTTTTGCAATCAATTCACTTTTTCGTACCGATACACGATGACGTTGCTGAAGCAATTGCTTCGCTTCATCGACCGTATAACCGTCTTGACGATACATATGATACAACTTTGTAGGTCGGATTCCCGTTAAAATCCCCCATTCTTGATTCATTCCTGTCGCTTGCTCCAACACGTCTAGCAATACATGAGAATACATTCTTTTACGCTGACGTAATTGCTCGCGTTCTTCTGTTTCTTTTACCTCTTCGGCGAAACGTGACGTATAGTGCTTACCTTGCCACTGAATATCCGCTGTTACACTTGGCGTATCCTCATATTCTTCGGTAAAGCGTAGCTCAATCGCTGTAACATCTGCCTGATCGGTAACTATTTTAGATTGCTCAAAAAATAAATTGGCCAAATGTGTAAACATTCGAATCCAATCTTGGGGGAACTGTTGATTTACATGTAATTGCTGCATCATTTTCTCCTACTCTCCATCTGTTGAAAAAAACCGGCCAAGGCCGGTTTCGATGTATCTATTAATTGAATCCTTCATATAAATCTTGAATCGGCTTCAATACTACACGGTTTACTTCTTCGATCAATTCGCTAAGTTTCATTTCTGCAGTTAGCATAGCTAAGATTTTCGGATCTTCTTGAGCGAGTTGTGCCGTTTTCTGTGCGTGCTCCAGCTCGTCCCCTTCAATCTCTTCACCCGCCATTTGTTTTTGTTGCAAATTCATTTGGATTTCGCGGAAGCTTTCGAACAATGCACGTGCATGCTCGTCACCTTTCACATCGGCCATCGCCGTTTTCACCGCTACATACTCATCCGTCTTACGCAAAGTAGATTCCAATTTGTTCATATCATCATAAATATTTACTGACATACTATCTCCTCCTACAATCCATTTAGTGTAAGTGCAATAATCCCCTGCACAATTCCGATGATACCACCTAGAAATGCGCCTAGAACCGTAATCATTTTGAACTCTCTGCGTGAAATACCGAGAACTAGATCTTCTAGAACCGCCACAGGGAACGTGTCCACCTGCTCTTTCACCATTTCATCCAATTTTAGCTTCTTTAACGATTGTTCAAGCTGTGCTTCGGCTTGTGCGAATAAGAAGCTAACAATCTGTGGTGTAACCTTTTCGGCCGTCCATGTGGAACCTTGTGGCCAATAATGCGACAAGCTGTAATCGAGTCTTTCATGTAATGCTAATTGATCGAGTGCATATTTTCTCACTGAAGCAAACACACTATCAAAGTCGAATCCAGACGTCAACTGTTCCATTGGTTGTTGCTGAACGTTCTGCCATTCTTTCCAAATCAGTTTATCTAATAAATCTTTCGTACCAGGTGCTTCTATAAATCGCAATGCTTCTCGTTGAACCTTACCGACAAGCGACTCCGATTCTCCAAAAAACATATTGAGCATGCCGCCAAAAGTTCCTTTTGAAGCTAGAAAATCATCAATCAACTTTTGGAATGTCTGTTTTCCTTCTGCCGAATCAACAAACTGACTAGCACGTAGTAATACAAAGTCAGAAGCTAATGGAATTCGTTCTTCGATTTGTTGTTGCCAACGTAGCGGCATAACTTCTTCCACTGTACCTGTTGTTACTTTTGCTTTCATCTCGAATAGTTGCTGATCGATCAAAGTGACCAACTTGTCTTCCACTTGTTCAGCAAGTTTGTCAGCACCCGCAAGCTTGAGCCAGTCATTCAATGTCTTATCTGATTGTAGGATGTATTGATCCAGTTTACTTTGGACAAACGTTTCTACACGCTTTTCCATTCCAGGTGTCAACATCTTTTTCCGGAACAGGTCAGGTGTCAGCAAATAATTTGTCACCGTTTTACCAAGCTGTGTCGCCAATTCATTTCGGCGTTTCGGAATCAAGCCGGGTGTAAACGGCAAACGAGTTTTTCCAATGTATTTTGCTTCATGTGGTCTAAACAACATTTTAATCGCCAGATGATTCGTTACTCCACCAATCAATGCGCCAATAAACGCCATGAACAAAATAGTTAGTACTATTTTCAATCGCTTCACCTTATTCCACTTGGTCTTCGTTCCAATTATAACAAAAACCAGCTGAATGAAAAGCAATTAGAGGCGGAGATTTCTGACTTTACTTTTGATAGCCGTTCAGGTACGTTGCAAGTAGAGTATTACTGACTACCATCCTACGTTTTCACGTACTGACAAAGGAGGCACGCATTTCATTGAAGAAAGAAATGATCGACCACTTAGGAAGAACCGTTGTATATAATTTCCCACCTAAACGAATTGTCACATTATGCCCTGGTATTACAGAAACATTATTTGGCATTGGACTTGAGAAGGAAATTGTCGGACGCACACGATATTGTATATATCCCGAACAAGCCAAGAACGTTGCCGCGGTGGCAGGAACGAAAGATTTGAAGCTAGAAAAAATACATGAAGTCCAACCTGATTTAATTATTATGGAAAAAGAAGAAAACACAAAAGAGATGGTCGAAATTCTTTCCGAGTTCTATCCGGTTTATGTAGCGGAAGTGCAGACGATCGAAGATGCCTATAGAATGATTACCGATATGGGATCCTTGACTGACCGTGAGCAACAGTCAGAGTCTCTGGTCACGGAAATCAAGCAAGCATTTACGGCACTCCCCACTCTTCCTGCTGCACGAATAGCTTATGTCATTTGGCAAAAACCGTATATGGTAGCCGGCAAAGACACTTATATCAACTCGTTGTTACAAAAACTCGGTTTCATCACACCGTTTGCCGAATCAACTGATCGCTATCCAGCTCTAACGAAAGAACAATTCAAGGAAGCTAATCTAGATTTAGTATTGCTGTCATCTGAACCCTATCCATTTAAAGAAAAACAACAAGTTCAGTTCCAAGAAATGTTACCCGATTCAGCGATCCAGCTAATTGATGGCGAAATGTTTTGGTATGGGGTTCGAATGCTTGAAGGTGCCAAATATTTCAAAGACTTTTCTTTCGACGTTTGATTTAATTTGCTCCATTGAATATGGTAGACATTCGAATCGCATGCTCCATATCATCATGTAACGCAATGAAAATTGGATCGTATGCCTCTTCAAAAGGAATCGTCAAAAACATTTCCTTACATTGTTCTACTGCTTCAAGTTCATAAACTAACGCATTTTTGGCTGATTCTTTCAAATTCGTACAAGGCGCTGGTTTTTTCGGATTTGGCACAAACTCTTTCGTCATTATATAATGCAACTGCTGAAACATCTCGTAATGACTTTTTTCATCCTCATACGCATGACGAATGAATTCCTGCCATAGCAAATCATTCGTTAGCTGATACATGGACTTATAATAAAAATACGACTTATACTTTTCCTCGACTGCATTACGTAGTTGAGTAACAAACACACACTCATCCTTTCGTTCCTTTTGGTTAGTTTATGAAACGAACGAACAGGATATCACTACTGGCACAATAAAGGAGAAAAGAAGATGCTACAACACTTCAGTCACAAAAAAATGTTTGAAGACACTGATCTACCAGGCTGGACGATCTCGTTCTATTATCAAAACAAGCAATACAAAGGTGACTACCACAAAGACGGCACGGTCAACTGGACAAATGGCACACCGCCAGACGAAGATAAAGTCTTACTAATGGTTCATGATCTCATGACTTTCCACGTCTATGAATGAGATCCATCTAAACCGACCATCCTCTAACTAGAGGAGGTGTTTTTATGGGCAAAGAACAATCAAAGGGCAAACAACAGTTAGAAAAAGAGCGTTTGAAAGTACAAAACCAAAAAACCGAAAACGTTTTTGAAGACAAAAGCCACATCCCGAACGAACAAAACGCCTTTAAAGAAACTCAACCACAGTACGGCGAGTAAAATTATTACCTAAGACTGAAGACACTTTCCTTGTACAAAGGACATGGTCTTCAGTCTTTTTTAAAATATATTTAAAATTTAAGAAAATAACAAAAGTGATGCTGTTTTCTTCATGTGGCGCGGATACCACGCGCCTCAACACTCTATATATCGACACATTATGTACTCAGAAAACGATTTTTTTCCGTTCTGTAAGCAAATCGAATTGTAATTTCTCTATAAATAAATTATTATAAAAGATAACTAACTTTACTTTACAGGAGGTGTACGCTTTGTTCTTTTCCCTCATCTGGGTTAAGTGCGAAGCTATTATTTGGATATTGCCATACGATTGGCAGCATTTGCTGCCTTGATCGCAATCACCGCTTTTTTTGTCGCGTGTGAATTCGCAATCGTGAAAGTCCGCTCATCACGTCTCGACCAATTAGTTGTCGAAGGCAATCAACGAGCGGTTCTTTCAAAAAAAATTGCCGATAATTTAGATGAATATTTATCCGCTTGTCAGCTCGGAATTACGATTTCGGCACTTGGCCTAGGTATGCTCGGGGAACCTACAGTCCGCATGATGCTAGCTCCCATTTTCGATGTTTTTGTGCTTGATGCCAATGTCGAAACCATTCTTTCTTTCACTATCGCTTTAGTGATCGTCACCTATTTGCATGTCGTGGTAGGAGAACTAGCTCCAAAGACCATCGCATTGCACAAGGCGGAAGAATTATCCTTATCCCTAGCCGTCCCACTGAATCTATTTTACCGTCTTATGTACCCGATCATTAAAGGAATGAACGGATCGGCACGTCTTGTTACACGATTGCTAGGCTTCAAATCCATTTCCGAATTAGAAGTAGGTCATACAGAGGAAGAATTGCGTATTATCTTATCCGATAGTTTGCGAAGCGGTGAAATCAATCAAGCAGAGTACAAATACGTCAATCGTATTTTCGAGTTTGATGATCGAGTCGCAAAGGAAATTATGCTTCCACGAACAGAAATGATGACAGTCGATAAAGAAATGACGTTATCCGAAGTTTTTGAATTACTTGGTGTAGAACAGTTTACCCGTTATCCAATTATCGACGGGGACAAAGATCATGTCATTGGACTCATCAACATGAAACATTTACTGACGGCCTATATTAAAGATCCGTCGAATGGTAGTAAATCGGTCATCAATTATATGCAACCAATTATTCGAGTCATCGAAACCATTCCAATTGGAGATTTACTATTGAAGATCCAACGCGAACGTATTCATATGGCCGTTCTATTGGATGAATATGGAGGGACTTCAGGTCTAGTCACCATTGAAGATATATTGGAAGAAATTGTTGGTGAAATCCGCGATGAGTTCGATATGGATGAACTACCTGAACTTCAGATTGTGGGTCCAGACCACTATATTTTAGATGCTAAAATGCTGATTGAAAACGTCAATCACGCATTGAACATTGAAATTCTTGAAGAAGATATCGATACAATCGGCGGTTGGTTCATGGATCAACGCTTTGAAGCTATTCAAGGAGAAAAGATTATCGAACAAGGATATGAGTTTACTGTCAAAGAAGTAGACGGTAACCACATTCTTTACCTAGAAGCAAAAAAACAACCTCCCGATATCGCAACCAATGAAGCTACCGATTCGTCCAAATAAAGCTTTCCCGTCAAAACGGGAAAGCTTTTGTCTATTATCTATTTGTAAGGAGATGCTTCATGAATAAAAAACAGGAAAATTGGCTTCTCTCCATGTGGGCCGTCGCGCTAATCGCTACTCTTGGCTCTTTGTATTTCTCAGAAATCAAAGGTTACATACCTTGTACGATGTGCTGGTATCAACGGATTCTTATGTATCCTATTGTATTAATCGGTTTAATCGCACTCATTCAAAAAAATGTTTCCATTGCCTGGACTACGGCTTCGTTCGCTTTTATCGGAGGCTGTATCTCTCTTTACCACTACGGTATTCAGAAACTGACTTTCTTACAAGACAGTGCGCCTGTATGTGGCGGGGCTTCTTGTACAGGTGCTTACATCAATTATTTCGGATTTATCACGATTCCTTTTCTTGCATTGATAGCATTCGCTTTTATTTTCATCGCAAGTCTTGTAATCTTGAAACAGACAAAGGAGTGAAACACATTGAAAAAACTATTAGCTATTGGTGGAATTATTGTCGTGATCTTCATTTTAATCATCGTCCTCAATAATAAATCCAATGAAACAAAACTGGCTGACAATCCGTATGGTACAAATAATCTACAACAATCCACAATTGATTTATTAGACAATGAAAATTATCAGAACGTCGCACTTCCTGAAGATATCTTCAAAAAAATCGAAAGCGGCGAGCCAACAACGGTCTATTATTTCAGTCCGGAATGCCCGCACTGTATGGATATGACACCACGTCTGATGCCTATTGCAGACGAATATGATGCACATGTGTATCAGTACAACCTGATCGAATACGGAGATCAGATGAAACAAGAATACGATATTACATCATGGCCTACACTTGTCCACTATAAAGACGGTAAAGAACAAGGCAGAACAGTCGGTTCACAGCCTGACGAACAAATTAGAGCATTCTTTGACGAATTTGAAAGCAACTAAGGAGACTACGTAGATGACAAGTTTTCATTATACGACTGAACAACCTGGCGAGACGATTGAGAAATTACTTAGAGAACAATGGCAAGGTGGTAAGAAATCTGTTCACCAAATGCGCATGGACAAAAGCGTAACGGATACAGATGGACAACCTGTGGAATGGAAAGAACCGCTTCCCGCGGGCACGGAACTGATCTTCGGCTTTTCTGAAGCACAATCTGCATACAAACCAGAGCCTTCCAACTCATTGCGTGTATTATGGGAAGATGAGCATATACTGGCGGTACACAAACCTGCCGGAGTATCCGTACACCCCGAACAATTACCAGGTACTGGCACATTGATGAACGAAGTCATGGGCTATATCGAAGCAAAAGGCGGCACTTACGCAGAGCATATCCACCGTTTAGATCAGCATACGGCTGGAGTTTTACTGATTGCTAAACATCCGCTAGCGAAAACTATGTTCGACCGGATGTTGGAACAGAATCAAATCGAACGATATTATACGGCTGAACTTGAAGGCCAGCTAAGAAAACCGCGTGGCTCGATTAATATGCCAATCGGTAAAGATCGCTATCATGCAACAAAGCGCCGAGTATCCCCTTCTGGCCAATCCGCCATCACGCATTTCAAGGTGCTTGAACGTAAACCGGATACTACACTTGTTGAAGCCCAGTTGGAGACAGGAAGAACACATCAAATCCGTGTCCACTTCTCCCATCTAGGTCACCCTGTAGTCGGAGACCAGCTATATGGCAGCGAGACGATGTCAAGAGGGCCATATAAGCTAGTCGCGACAAAGGTCGCTTTCACACATCCAATTACATCCGAAATGATTGTAGTGGAAACTGAATAATTTATGAAAAAGAGCTGTCCAAGAGGTCGTAGAGACCACTTGTGACAGCTCTTTTCATTTCTGTTTAGATTAGTGGGAACGTAGGTAGTGACTTGTAATCTGATGATGTTTATAGACAAAAATCATTCACACTAACACCAGACATATCGTTATCTTAAAAGTTGTCCACTTCTTTTCATCTTGACCTGTTTATTGCAATAAATTGACTTAAAACGAATCGGGATCCATACCTGTCCGTTCATCACGGTTTAATGCATCGATCATCGCCATATCCGAAAGGGTTAATGTAAAATCAGCCACTTCACTATTTTCTTGAATACGGTCAAATGATACAGATTTTGGAATAACGATCAATCCATTTTGGATATGCCACCTAATAATGACTTGTGCTACAGTCTTTCCGTGCTGTTTAGCGATTGCAGTGAGTGTTGCATCTTCAAGAATTTGCCCTCTAGCAAGAGGACTCCAAGAAGTTACCGCAATTTGGTGCTCACTGCAAAACTGCCGCAATGGTTCTTGCGTCAAACGCGGATGAAGTTCTATTTGATTGACCATAGGACGAATATTAGCGATCGTAAATATCTCTTGTAAATGTGCTTCATGATGATTGGAAACACCCGTAGATCGGATTAATTTTTCATCATACAGTCTTTCAATCGCACGATATGTATCCACATAACTGCCAGTAACCGGCCAATGTGTCAAATATAAGTCTAGGTAATTCATATCCAATCTAGTCAATGAACGCTCAAATGCACGCAGTGTTTCATCGTATCCTTGATTATCATTCCATACTTTTGATGTCACAAAAAAGTCTTCACGTGCGATACCAGTGTGACGAATTGCTTCCCCCACTGCTTGTTCATTATCGTAAATAGATGCGGTATCTATTGCGCGATAGCCTAGTGAAACCGCTTTCTCGACAGCTTGCATGGTTTGCTCAGGTTCTGTCATTTTATACGTTCCTAAACCGAATTGTGGCATTTGGACGCCGTTGCTCAGTATAACCATTTGATCAAAAATCGTTGACATGAAAAATCCCCCTTTATAAACTTCTAGTGTAATTGTACATTATTTTACAGGAATTACGAATGCTTTTTCGATATAACAGGTTGATTTCTATTGAAAAAACGAATATTATTGTCTATGGACTTTATTATGTTCGTACTATAAGGAGAGAATACACAGTGTTCCAATTAAAGAAAAATCAAACGACTGTCAAAACTGAACTTCTGGCGGGAATGACCACTTTCCTAACGATGGTGTATATTGTCATCGTCAATCCTATTATTTTATCCGAAGCTGGGGTTCCATTTGATCAAGTCTTTTTAGCCACTATTATAGCCACTGTCATCGGTACGCTATGGATGGCGCTATTCGCAAATTATCCGATCGCAATTGCACCAGGCATGGGGTTAAATGCGTACTTTGCATCAGTCGTCATCGGATCGAACGGTCAACTTGACTATTTGGCAGCTTTTTCTGCGGTCTTTATAGCTGGCCTAATCTTTGTATTATTATCAATGACTTCTTTCCGAGAAAAGCTAATTGAAGAAATTCCAGAAAATCTTAAACATGGTATCACGGCTGGAATCGGCTTATTTATCGCATTCATCGGACTGCGTTTATCAGGATTAGTCGTTCCCCATGAATTAAACATTGTGCAGCTCGGTGAACTCACCTCACCTGCCGTATTGCTGACATTGTTCGGACTGCTCGTTACGATTATATTAATGAATCGCAATGTCTATGGGGCTATTTTTATAGGGATGATTGCAACAGGTGTTGTTGCATTTTTCACGAAGCAGTTACAATTCGATGGGGTTATGAAAATACCTCACCTGCCTGAAGGTATTCTAGTATGGAATCCAGCACTCGCGATGGGAGATGTTATTTCATACGGTTTATACGGTGTCGTCCTGTCGTTTCTACTTGTTACTTTATTCGATACAACCGGAACAATGATTGGGGTAGCCAAGCAAGCTGGACTCATGAAAGGTAATTCTTTACCTCGTGCACGCCATGCGCTTCTAGCTGACTCAGTAGCCGCCACAGTCGGCTCAATGGTTGGAACCAGCCCTACATCCGCTTATGTTGAATCATCGTCTGGTGTAGCTGTAGGCGGCCGTACAGGGTTGACTACTTTAACAGTTGCAGTGCTATTCATAGCCGCAGCATTTTTCAGTCCTATCGTCAGCGCCTTATCTGGTGTCGCGGCTATTACGGCACCTGCTTTGATTATTGTTGGTAGTTTGATGATTGGTGCAGTGAAAAATATTGACTGGGATTCATTCGACGAATCATTCCCTGCATTTCTAGTTATTTTGACGATGCCGCTTACTTCAAGTATCGCGACAGGTATCGCACTTGGTTTCATCACATACCCGTTATTGAAGATTACAAAGGGGAAAGGTAAGCAAGTTCCCATGTTGATGTATATCTTCGCGGTACTATTCACCTATCAGCTACTATTCCTGCCTCACTAAGATTTGTTAGGAACCTGTCACACAAAATGACGAAGATTATTTCATTTATATAATTTTTACGGTATACTGTATGAAGGACTATTGATTTCATAGGAGGTACAAACAATGAGACTAATTCTAATTATGGCCGTTTGTTTTGCATTCTTATCTGCAATCTTGACTGGCGGATATGATAACAAGCCAGGCGAATCAAAGACGAATCAAATGAAGTAAATAGAAAAGGGATTGGCCATGAGCCAATCCCCTTTTTTTATACATTACGTTAAATGGGCAAATTTCTGTTGACGAAGTGCTTCATAAATGAGGATTGCAGCAGTATTCGACAAGTTCAATGAACGAATATGCTCATCGTTCATCGGTATGCGCAAACAACTCTCTTTATACTTCTCCGTTATTTCATTTGGCAAGCCGGTAGTCTCTTTTCCAAACACAAAGAAAATGTCCTTATCGGTATCCGAATAATCAAACGTATCATAGCTCGTCTCACCGAATTTTGTAATGAAATAAAACTCTCCTTCCGGATATGCGTCTATAAACTCTTGGATCCCCTCGTGATACGTGATATCCACATGCTCCCAGTAATCCAGTCCAGCACGTTTCAACATTTTATCTTCAGTAGAAAAACCAAGGGGCTTTATTAAATGGAGAGCTGTATCGGTTCCCGCACAAGTACGTGAAATATTTCCTGTATTCGCAGGGATTTGTGGTTCGAATAATGCAACGTGAATCGTCATCTTACTACCTTCTTTCAATTAATGTGTAGCTGTTCCAAAGCCTGTGTAATTTCACTTACTACAAACTCATCTTCTTCCGTAACCAAACTTTCTGTGAGTACTTCTAGCACTTCTGTCGTTCCGATCTCCCCAAGTGCCCATGCTGCTGTTCCTCTGATCATCGGCCGCGGATCTTCTTTTATCAATCTGGTTAACTCCGGTACCGCTGCTTCATCTTTGAAATGCGCCAAAGCAATCAATGCATTTCGCTGAATCGGATTTTTTCCGCGCCAAGAGCCTGACATATAGCCATACTGCTCTTTGAACTGTCGGTTGGATAAGGTCAATAGTGACAGCAACAAAGGTTTCACGAGCTCCGGCTCAGGCGTGAATTCCAGCTGGTGTGTGTGATTCATTCCTTTGTTTTTCGGACAAACCGTTTGGCACGTATCACATCCATACAATCGATTCCCGATCTTATGTCGAAACTCTTCAGGTACAGGCTTTTTTGTTTGTGTCAAAAATGCAATGCAACGCTGGGCATCTAATTGTCCTGGTTGTACAATCGCACCTGTCGGACAGACATCCAAGCATAAATTACAATCTAGACACTGATCTTCCATCGGCTCATCTGGTGCAAACGGCAAATTCGTAATCATTTCGCCCAGATAAACGTAGGATCCGAATTCCGGTGTAATAATTGAACAGTTCTTAGCCGACCAACCGATACCCGCACGTTCTGCTACTGCACGATCTACAAGCTCTCCTGTATCTACCATAGAACGAAGTCGCGCATCAGGCACCTTAGTCAGAATGAATAATTCCAGCTGCGCTAGTTTGTCACGCAACACGGTATGATAATCTTCACCCCAAGAAGCCCTGCAAAACATACCACGACGTTCCCCTTTTTTCCCACGGGGACTATCTGACATTTTCGAGGGGTACGCAACTGCTATAGCAATAATGCTCTCTGCTTGATCTAGCAATAATAAAGGTTCCGTTCGTTTCTCTATATCCGGCTCTTCAAAACCGGATTGATAGTTCAATCGTTGTTGTTGTTTTAGACGATCTTTTAATTTTACAAACGGTGCTGCCGTTGTAAAACCAATTTTATCTATTCCAATGGACGCCGCAAACGTTTGTATTTCTTGCTGTAACTGAGCGACATTCACCATTACCCGCCTCCCTTATGATAAGATGAAGTAAAATTACAAGCAGGTGGTACTGATGCAACTTACTATTGATTCTTCTATATTCACAAAAATCCCTGATTTTAAATTAGGCATAATCTATTATAACAAAACAATCGTCTCTGCATCACCTCAGATGCTAAAAGGACGACTACAATTATTTCAAGAACAATTATATTTCGAACTACTTGATAAAGATTTCGCAGATTTCAATGGTCTAGCGCAATGGCAATCCATTTGGACAACTCTAGGTGCAGATCCATCGACTAAGCCACCAGCTCTTCAATTACTCTTACAACAGATCAAAGATCGTCGCTATACTTCTTCCTTCCATAGTGCAGAAGATCTGAACACGTTCTTTTCATTGCAATACGAAATCCCAACAGTTATTTATGATGCTGACAAAATAGCCGGAGATATTATGTTGTCTGTCGGCAGCGCTGAGGACGGCTACGAAGGATTGAATAATCAATTCAATACCTTTGAAAACATTTTACTCCTAAGTGATGGTTACAGTCCATTCGGTAGCCCGTATGTCGATTCTATACGAACAGCCGTAACAGAGGAAACCGAAAACATCATACAACTGCTTTTCATCCAGCCTTCATTGGAACAAGAAAAGGCTAAACAATTAGCTGAAGCTTGCGGCAAAATGTTTACTAGCATAAACGGAGGAGACTATCAAAGTTCTGTATTGGATAGTCAAAATCCTAACTTTATCCTAACAAAAGAGGTGGAATCATGAATATTACATTAGCTGAAGGCATTAAATTAAAAAGTATTCTATCTAAGCAAATTCGTGAATTGGAAACGGAAGCCCAACGAGTGGCTTTTGTAACGGTTGAAAAAGGCGCACCACGTCCTATAATTAGCCGAACATTAAAGGACGTAGAAGCTGAGATGGAACAAGTTAGACTAGATCAACGCAAACTAGATTATCTCATCTACGTAGCAAACAGCACAAATACAGTAGAGTTTGAAGACAAACAACTACCATTAGTTGAAGCTATCGAACTGGCTATCCAACTGCGTGCAAAGTCTTCTTACTATAAACAATTCTCTTTAGCGAGTAAAGAAGAAATCCAATATGGTTTTGCCGAATCGACTACGATTTATCGTGTAGCATTGTTTGATCCAGAAGAATATCGATTGAAAGCACAACAAGCGGAAAAAGCAGCGCATCAATTATCGAATCGCATCAACATGAAAAACTATACAATCGTTCTTGACTTCGATGGTGCTAACTACTTCTAACCTCAAAAAGGTGAGACTCCTTTTTGAGGCATAGAGTGGGAAATATGAACACAAACTTGCTAAACCCATTACTTGTTACCCTTTACACATTGACCAATGACCTATTACCAACCACGTCCATGGCAATGATCCCTTACTGAGTAACACCCTTTCATATTTCTCCTCTATGGCCTGCTGCCTGTCATTTTGACAGGCAGCAGGTTTTTTTATATTTTGTCACTACAAAAATAGGCGGCATTTAGCTTACCAAAGGTTATCTGGAGAATAGTAAATCAGTTTTTCTTGAGAATCCCATCCTTATAAATAGCATGAATCGGGGTAGACTATAGTGAAATAAATAATTTGGGTGAGGAGGAATGAATATGCAGAACAAGCAACAAGGTCAAAGCTATAAAGAACAACAAATAAAACAGCAGCAACAACAATTGAAGGATAACCAATCGCTAGTAGAACAACAATTCACCACCAAAAAGAAGATGGCATTACAAGCCATGCAACAGGCGGTACAATCACTTCAGCAAATGTCCTCTATGTCAGACTTGGCAACGTTA
Organism: Sporosarcina sp. P32b; assembly: GCF_002743335.1. Lineage (GTDB taxonomy): Bacteria > Bacillota > Bacilli > Bacillales_A > Planococcaceae > Sporosarcina. The sequence continues at coordinate 9,016 of NZ_PDZB01000029.1, read as the reverse complement.
CAACAAGCACAACAACAACTGCAACAAGCAGTTCAGCAGCTAAATTATATGCAAGGCATCTCTATTACACAATCTACGACTGCTGAACAACAGCAATTAGAACAAGTACAACAACAAATTGAGCAAGCCGCGCAAACACTTCAGCTCATTCAATCTCTCAACAGCGGAAATCAAAGCTTTAAAAAAGGGTAAAAAACACATCCAGAACTTTCTACTTTGAAAGTCTTGGATGTGTTTTATTTATGGAATCATCATTTTCTACAATCAAAGAATTCACTGCATCTTTAATTTCTTGATATCCTGTACATCTGCAAATATTGGATTGCAACCACTCCTCCACGATTTCTTCTTTCGCATTTGGATGGTTGGTCAGTAATGCATGACCATTGACGATAAAACCGGGTGTACAAAACCCGCATTGAATCGCCCATTTATCAATAAAAGCCGTTCGAACAGGCGAATCTAATAGTCCTTCAATTGTTGTAATTGGTAAATTAACTACTTCAACTGCCAGTGATAGGCAAGAATGGCTGGGTTCTCCGTTAATAAGTACCGTGCACGCCCCGCAATCTCCATTTTCACACGACCGTTTAGCGCCTGTTAATCCAAGCTTTTCCCTTAAAGTAGATAGCAAAGTATCCGCATTTCTAACAACTACTTCCTGTGTTTCCCCGTTCACATGTAAATGAATAATAGCTTTAGATGTTGCGTTTTGCCAATTCATTCGCCCATCTCCATTTCTTCCATGACGTCTAGTAATACATTTTTCAATACAAATGACCTGTACTCTCTAGAACCTTGAAGATCATCCACGATACTTGAAGGTAGATTGCCCAGGACTTTGTCTATTCTATCCACAATAGGGATGGTTGAATCATTTAGTATCGCCTCTATTTCATCAGATCTGAAAGGATAATCACACACACCGCTAAAAGCAACTCGTAATTGATTTTCCTTCAAAATTGCCGCCACTGACACGACAGGATAGCCTACTTTCGAAAACTTGGTTCTTTTTAAACTTATATACGGCAACTCGATATAGGATGAATCAATAATAATTTGAAGAAGCAGTTCCCCTGGAGACAGTTTCATTTTCCTATCAAATAGGGACTTCAAGGAGACAACTCTTACATCAGTCCCCTTCACAACTTTTACTCTCGCATCTACTAGCAAAAGCGGTAAAACACTTTCCTTATATATCAATTCACTATTAATATTCCCACCGATCGTAATTTTGTTTCGCGAGGTGTGATCTGCAATTTGTTTAACGGTTGCTCCTAGAAATGGAAATAGGTTGGAATTGGTAATTTTATTTAATGAAACTGCCGCTCCAATTACTACATCATCATTTCGCATTTCCAACACATTACATTCGGGAATTCCTTTACTATCAATTATCACATCTGCATAAACCTTATTCGTACGGGCAAAGGTAATAAATTCAGTGCCACCGGAGATGTACATAGCTTTTTCACCTTGTTCATGAACCCCGTTGTACATATCAATTGTTTCAGTAATAGAAGAAGGTTGAAAGTACATAAAATCAAAAGAAATCATTTAGTTCCCTCCTTCTTCTTTTGCCAAATAGATTCTGGTGTAAGCGGCAATTCATTTAACTCCACATCAGCTGCAATGGAAAGACTGTTGGCCAAGCATGCGGGTGCTCCAATAACGCCATATTCACCTATTCCACGGGCACCAAAAGGTCCATCTATTGCGGGGCTCTCGATAAAATCCACAAGATATTCTGTTGGTTGTTCACCATAACGCAACATTGGATAACCCCGAAGGTCTGAATTTTGTACAATCCCCTGTTCATCAAAGACAAACTTTTCGCTTGTCGCATAACTCAAGCCCATATACATGCCGCCACGCATTTGTTGTGTGGCTGTCATAGGATTAATAATGGTTCCTCCGTCAAGGACCGTGACGCCTTTTAAAATAGAATACGTAAAATCCCTTGTGTCTAATTCAATTTCTATAGCTTGTACACCAACCGACCACCACGGTCCGGGCTTCCCAAAACCGGTTTGTTGATCCATCGGCGTTAAATGTCGCTGTATATGTTTCCCGATACCGACAATTTGTCCTTCTATTGAATGCCCACTTGGATACGTATAACCTAAGGAAATATCCTTAATATCCACACCAAATGTAGGATCAGGCTTTAAGTACACCCTTCCACCGCCAACTTCTAAGTCATCAGGAGAACATTGCAACACAACGGCAGCTGTTTTCTTTAACTGAGCAATTGCATGATCTGCAGCGAATACGACGGCCTTTCCCGCCAAGAAAGTTGAACTGCTCGCAACGGTACGCCATTGGTGAGGGTCGTATTGTGTATTGACTTCCATTGTGACATGAACTTTATTCATGTCCATGCCTAGCTTTTCTGCAAGAATTTGTCCGAGTATCGTTTTAGTTCCTTGTCCTAACTCTATCGCTGCACAATTTAAATTCACGCTACCGTCTGCTTCAAAAATAATAATGGCGCCTGCCTGTGCATTTGTAGCCGTCGTGGAAGTTTTCCAAAACGTACTAATCCCTTTTGTGCGCACTTTGTTTTTTCCACTTTGAACTTTTTGTCCTTCATCCCACTTGATTAGCTCTTTAGCACGGTGAATGCATTTCTCCAAATCGCCAATATTATTCGCTGTCAAGACGGTTTGTGTGGGAGTTGTATGTCCTGGTTTAATACCATTGATCATACGAAGCTGAAGTGGATCCATTTGCAACTTCTCAGCAAGCTGATCCATTGTTCGTTCAACTGCAAACGTTAACTCGGGATGTCCATATCCCCTAAATGAAGTCGCAAAAGGATGATTCGTATACATGCAATATGAGTCACACCATACATTTGGAATATTGTAAGGACCTGTACAATCAAGTGCCGCTGCTCTTGTAATCCCCGCAGCTTGATCAGAATACGCACCTGAATCAAGTAAATACGTATATTTCCCCGCAACCAATTTGCCTTCTTTCGTTACCCCAAGTTGGACGGTTGCGTCGAAACCAATACGACAAGGGGCTGTTGTCATATCTTCTTCCCTATCGAACTCCAATTTCACTACTTTTCCACCCACTGCTTTCGAAGCCAAATAAGCTAGTGGTTCCAACTGAACTGTTCCCTTTCCACCAAACGCACCCCCTACCATCGGAATGTGAACGAGGATATCTCCAACCTCGACATTAAAAAATTGGTTGAGTACTTTTTTTATTGTAAATGGAGACTGACTACAAGAGTGGACAATGACTTTTCCCGCTGGATTAATTTCAACTCGTGTACTTCTTGTTTCCATCGCGACATGATCTGAAAGATTAAATGAATACGTCGCTGTGATGGTTTCTTCACTATTTGCCCAAGCCGTATCAAAGTCACCTTTACGAATTTTAATATGGCTACCAATATTTGTAGACGCTTTCGGATAGACATCGCTTATAATTTTCGTGTATTGTTCAGCATTGTCATGTACAAGTGGCGCGTCTTTTAAAAATGCCTGTTGCACGGAGTTCACAATAGGTAAAGGTTCATATACAACTTTCACTTTCTCGGTTGCATGTTTTGCCTGATGTTCATGATCCGCTACGATAATCGCTACAGGTTCCCCATAATAACGGACTTTCTCAAATGCCAATGGAGGCCGGTCTGCCAATATAGGTCCTATATGGAACGGAAACATTTTACCAGTAATAATCGCACGCACGCCGGGCATTTTCCATGCTTCAGTCGTATCTATGGAGATAATTTTTGCATGGGCCTGTGTGCTTTTCACAAGTTTGGCGTGCATAAGTCCAGGAGCTGAGTAATCCCCTATGTACCTAACTTTTCCTGTCGATTTTTCCACCGCATCTATCCGTTGTTCAGGTTTTCCAACTGTGGACCAAGATTTATTCGCCATTCATTTAACGCCTCCTAAACTATAGTTACCGAGCTACGATAATGATTGTGTCCTTATTAATTTCATGAGCTGAAGCATCCATCACTTTCTCAATCGTCATACTAGTTTCTTGTAATTCCTTTTCATCTATCACTACGAATACAGGTGCGCCTCCCCCTTTAATCACTTCCGGCTTTATCGTAATGACTGCAATAATTTCAGCATGCTCATTCCCCAATTTAGTCAACTCCCTAATACTTAATCCACATATGTTTCTTTTATTTTACGAGTTGTGCTTATCCGCTTCCTTTGGCATCCGAATTGCACTATCTAGAACAGGAACTTTATCTAACACTGCTTTAATCTGATTAAAATCCTTTTCCCGTGGCAAGAAAAACAATGCGATTCGTCCGTCTGCCATATCCCTCTTCGTAAGCGGAATTAAAGCTGGTTCACCAGAGTCAAGGTAACTCCCCAGAATAGTAGCCACATGATGTAGCATCGCCTGTCGCTGTCCTAGAAAAGACAATGTAACAATACTGTTTTGATTTTTCGGTGTAACGATTGCACCCACCGCTTGTTCGGTAATGATTTTTCTCGTATCCTCTAATCCCACATTTTTAATTAATATATCGTCAACGAAAAGCGTTGGCCCTTCAAAGCGGATTGCCGCTTCTTTAACATCTGCGATATCACTCAAAAACTTCCCCGCCATATTGAACTTCACAACAACCAGCATGAGAATCCCACCGATAATTCCTATCCAAAATGAAAATACGGCACACAATGTAGTCACAAGTGCCGTGAACATTACTAAATAATTTCGGCTTTCAAAAGCCTGCGCCATTCCTTCAACAAAAGGTGCACCACGCTTCACAAGTTCGAATGTATCGATTTTCTCAAGAGATTCCCTTTCCATTTTTCTAACTTCACGGAACTGGGTCGCTGCAAGGCCAAGAAACGTAACGGCAGTCCAGTCTGATTCTAAAACAGCGGGAATTGCTACAGCACCGATGAAAGCAGAAATGAATCCAAAGGAAAGATGAATAATCCTGCCAGTAGGATAGGTTGGATATTGCCGAAAATCAGTACGTAATAAAAGCATTCGCGCAACAAAGCCAAAAATAATCCCGATGATAACTGGAAGTAAGTAAGTGCCCACATGCAACCTCCTCGAAATAGTATAGATCTTCCATATTCTAACCATCCCAAGCCCAATTTATAATGTGAAGATGATATTTAAAAATGAATAATAGGTTTACGTAATGGATAAGGTAATTAAAAAGGATGAAGGTGAAAAATTGAAATCTATTCAGCAAATAATTGAAACGGTCTTGGTTGATACCCAACCCGCTGTGCTTGCAATGATAGTTAATGTGGATGGATCCTCCTATCGAAAGGAAGGTACGTGGATGCTTATTCAAGAGAGCGGTGCACAAATCGGAATGATAAGCGGTGGTTGCTTAGAAAATGATTTACATGGTCGTGCAACACAATTATTTAGGACAGGCAAAGTGGTTACTGTTGAATATGATTTAAGTTCTGAAGACGACCTTGATTGGGGACGTGGTGCAGGATGTAACGGCGTTGTCACAGTATTGGTACGTGATATTGATGAGGATTTTCGAGATGTCCTTGATTTTCTACACAAGCAGATGCAATCCAATGAACCTACATACTTTCTCCAATCCATAACAGACTACAAACAGTATGGATGTATAACCGCAGATGGAATTCGATGTGGGGAAATTCAATCAGACGTTACACTGAATTTTAATAACATTATACCGTTTCAAAGAAAAGCTGAACAAATGTACTTCGATGAAGAATTAGTATATTTTCAGCTTGTTTGGCCACAACCCTTACTTTATTTAATTGGAGCTGGCCTCGACGCAAGACCACTTGCACGGCTTTCAGAGAATCTCGGTTATGCGGTCCACCTTTTGGATTGGCGAAGCAATGTTTGTAATGAAGTGCACTTTCCAACTGCAACATCTATTCAAATTGGCGATGTTAGAAAGCTACTCTCAAATACAAAATTTAGCCCGTTGGATTCAGTTGTACTCATGACACATGATTTTCAATTAGACGTTGACATTGGACGGCAGTTACTTCTACACAAGTTATTGTATTTCGGCATTTTAGGATCAAAAAAAAGAACGAAGCGCCTATTTGATGGAGTACTTCCAAATAGTGTTCATTCACCAGTAGGATTATCTATTGGAGCGGATGGACCTGAAGAAATCGCTGTCAGTATCGTAGCGGAACTCATTGCTGTGCGACGGGGGAAATTAATATGAAAATCGTTGGCGTTTATCTGGCCGCCGGAAACAGCACTCGAATGGGTACTCATAAATTAGCATTGCCTATTGGTACTATGTCTCTCGGAAGCTTGGCACTTGAAACTGCATTGAAATCACCACTTGACGAAGTCTATGTAATTATAAAAGATACAGACGATATGGAATGGATTCCTTCACATATGAAGGCCCATGCTAAATGCTCAATCATCCAATGCCCTACTTCAAATGAAGGCCTTTCTGAGTCTTTGCGCTATGGCATTCAACATGCTCGAGAACATCTTGCCGATGGCGTACTTGTCATGCTTGCCGATCAACCTTTTATAACGGTTCAAATGCTTTCCGAGATGATTACTTGCATGAGTGAAAAACCCGCCTGCAAATTCGTAGCCACTACATCCGAACAGGCTATTACGCCACCCGTTCTATTTTCTTCCTCCATGTATCCAGACCTTTTGAAGTTACATGGAGATAAAGGTGCACGGGCAATTTTACAAGGTGATTTTCTTCAACAAGGAACGTTTTTGAATTGTAACGACAAAAGACTGGTATTCGATATCGATACAAGGGAGGATTACGAAACTCTTAAAGTATTGGAATAAACTTAACGAGTGAAAAATTTTCTATCCTTTACTAGAAAAACGTTAAATCACTGAATTCCAACGTATTTTAGAAACTTTTATATAAAGCATTGATATAAAACCCCTCATGCCTCTTTAGAAACTCGTTTACTCTATGTTATTTGTTTCTCATTTACTCCTGAATAGCTCAAGATCTACACATTCGCCTATGAGCCCTATTCAGCCACGCCTAAGGTTCATGATATGTATTGTACCAACGCTTCTTTACAAGAAGCCTCTACAGCTCGCTGTAACCTCTTTTGATGGGCAACGACTACTCTCACTTTTTTAAATATAAAAAAGAACACAGCATATGCTGTGTTCTTTTAGTGATACCCGAGGCCGGACTTGAACCGGCACGCCTCGCGGCATCGCATTTTGAGTGCGACGTGTCTGCCATTCCACCACTCGGGCACGTGTTAAAGTAACTATATAAAATTATAAGGCGGCAACCGGAATCGAACCGGTGGTAAGGGTGTTGCAGACCCGTGCCTTACCGCTTGGCTATGCCGCCAACATAGTGGAGCGGAAGACGGGATTCGAACCCGCGACCCCGACCTTGGCAAGGTCGTATTCTACCACTGAACTACTTCCGCAAAACTGACTGGGGTAGCTGGATTCGAACCAACGAGTGACGGAGTCAAAGTCCGTTGCCTTACCGCTTGGCTATACCCCACTAATGGGGCGGACGAGGGGAATTGAACCCCCGAGTGTCGGAATCACAATCCGATGCGTTAACCACTTCGCCACGCCCGCCATGTTATGATCACTTACAGTATAGTAATGAGTGTTAATAATTTTTAAAAAAATATGGGGCGGACGAGGGGTATCGAACCCCCGAATGTCGGAATCACAATCCGATGCGTTAACCACTTCGCCACGACCGCCACAATTATTATTTATTATTTATTTAAAAAATACAGGGGCAGTAGGAATCGAACCCACACCAAAGGTTTTGGAGACCTCTATTCTACCGTTGAACTATGCCCCTAAATGGTGGTGGGGGACGGATTCGAACCGCCGAACCCGGAGGGAGCGGATTTACAGTCCGCCGCGTTTAGCCACTTCGCTACCCCACCAGTAAGGATGCCGGCGAAAGGACTTGAACCCTCAACCTACTGATTACAAGTCAGTTGCTCTACCAATTGAGCTACACCGGCATATAAATGGTGGCTCAGGACGGAATCGAACCGCCGACACAAGGATTTTCAGTCCTTTGCTCTACCGACTGAGCTACTGAGCCACATTTGTTATTTTTAGAAAGACGCTTTTCGAAGCGTATGTATAAAATGGCGGTCCCGACGGGAATCGAACCCGCGATCTCCTGCGTGACAGGCAGGCATGTTAACCGCTACACCACGGGACCTTGGTTGCGGGGACAGGATTTGAACCTGTGACCTTTGGGTTATGAGCCCAACGAGCTACCACTGCTCCACCCCGCGATAATACTATGAAATAAATGGTGGAGGATGACGGGCTCGAACCGCCGACCCCCTGCTTGTAAGGCAGGTGCTCTCCCAGCTGAGCTAATCCTCCTGGGTTATATTGAAAAACAACTCTTGTGAATACTTCATTTTCAAAATAATTGGTGACCCCTACGGGATTCGAACCCGTGATACCGCCGTGAAAGGGCGGTGTCTTAACCGCTTGACCAAGGGGCCATATAGAATGAAAGTGTACATCTGGCGGAGAGCAAGGGATTCGAACCCTTGAGGCAGCGCAAACCGCCTACACGATTTCCAATCGTGCTCCTTCGGCCACTCGGACAGCTCTCCATAATGGCTCCGCAGGTAAGACTCGAACTTACGACCGATCGGTTAACAGCCGATTGCTCTACCACTGAGCTACTGCGGAATAATGTAATGTGGTTATAATATTCTTTATAACTTGTCTAACAGACCAGCGATGTCCTACTCTCACAGGGGGAAACCCCCAACTACCATCGGCGCTAAAGAGCTTAACTTCCGTGTTCGGTATGGGAACGGGTGTGACCTCTTTGCCATCATCACTGAACTGTTTTCAAAGCCATGATTATTATATCAAACTGAGTGAGAAAGTCAATCCTTTTTCATAAAAAGATTTCATTCACTCAAAACTGAATAAAAGACATTGGTGTAGTTCAAGTAACTACTTTTTAAAATAGGTTAAGTCCTCGATCGATTAGTATCTGTCAGCTACATACGTCGCCGTACTTACACCCCAGACCTATCCACCTCAT
>NZ_PDZB01000028.1 GCF_002743335.1 Sporosarcina sp. P32b | reverse complement strand
CGTATGTCATTTCAATTGCCGGTGAATCTTATCGGATACAGAATCATCTAAGTCAGGAAATCCCGTAAATCTGTACATCCTTAAACAAGCGAAAGTGTACATTTTATAGTTGACATTTATAGCCAACAACATCTGGTGTTAGATCTCACACCTACTACTTTCAAATAAGTGCTGTAAATGTCCAATTATAAAAACGTAGCACCTCCTTGATATAATCAGTGTATCGAGGAGGTGAATTTTCATATTTTCAAAAAATCAAAGATTGTCCTCTTAGTAAATAAGGTACCTGTGTGAGAAACAAACGTGAATGTTTAAACAATCATGAAAGTCATTCGCGCACTGGTACTTTTATTAATGAAAATTATTCATGTATCAAAAAAACTTAGGCGCACCAAAAAAATCCCTACCATGTCTCATAGATGTGTACAGGGATTTTGTAGTTTTATCTGATTGGACCTTCTACTTAGAAATTAAATTGAAACCCATATTTTTAAAACACAATATATAGTGTGTTTGTTTATTGACTAGCACTATATAAGGCGTTATATTAGATCGAAGGAATACATTTCCATATTTGAGAAAGGAGGATAAGAATGATGCAATTTGAAGGTTCAGTTATAACAGAGCAAGGAGTAACATTTGCAATTGTAATTGTAAAAAGACATGTTTTACAATCAGCTTCCTCTCGTGAAGATACCCGTGATGGATTTCAGCCATACTTCCGAGGCATGCCCGTGATTTTAATGGCACAAGACTCAAGAGGGACCCCTACGTACCACGGAAGAAACGATATTGTTAAATTCCTTGCAAACATCCATGTCAGTCAGATCCCTTGGAAGCGCTACACTGTTTAAAAGGTTTCGGCACTATTTAAAATAAGGTACCTGTGTGAGAAATAAACGTGAATGTTTAAACTCTCATTAAAGTTTCACATATAGGTACCATTACTAAAAACTTCTTGATTAAGGTATCTTTCATTCAACGAAATTATCGATTGAGAATGTCAGAAAGCAGGTAGAGTTGATAGAGTAAAGTCTGTAGCTTATGCAAAAGGATGATGTGTATGAAAATGAATATTTATTTTAAACATCCACTTAAATACCGAGTACATATAAATTTAGTAAGAGATTTTGGATATTTTCTTTCACAACAATTACAGCATCTTGATGTAAAAGTAGCACCGGAAGATCCAAATGTCCATTTGAAATTCTTCGAAATAAATAGAAGAATCATTGAGAAAAGACCGAGAATGGTATTTTCAGCAAAAGGGTTTTCTTATCCATCGGAGATCTCAAGTAGGGTTGAATTATTAATTAAGAAGATTCATGATGGCGATAGCATATTACCCCACTTAAGCAGATCGTATTTAAAACCAAATTATCATGATGCTTTATTAAATGAATGGGGAATACACCATCTTCACTTAGGAACAGAAGTAGATTCAGATGGCTTTGTGAATAGGGATAGATCCAATCCCTTAAATGATTACCTCTTATTTCTTAGAATTACAACGAGTGATGCATATCTAATAAAAATTGGCAGGCATAATGAATGGACGAATAAGGAATTATTTGAAGTATTACATGAAAATTGGAATGATACTATTTCGCAATATCAAATAGAAAGTGGTTTAACACTGACTGAGAATGAACCTAATGAAGTGGAACGATACAAATTAAGAAAGTCAGGTATTTTCACATTGACCTCTGCAAAGGATGGTTCTATTTATTTTCCGATTGGAGGTGGATATGCGTCTTCTAAAAATAGTCTTAAAGCTGTAAGAGAGTCACAATATTATTTAAATTATTTAACCCACATTGAACTTAGTATTAAGAATAATATCACTCAGTTAATTAGGAGTATGAAAAGTATTAATATAAATATAGAAAACGAACTTATATTTCATCTTTTTATTTTCAATAGTAAATTTTATTTGTGGGACACAAAAAGTAATCTCTTTATATGTTTAAGCACATCAAGAGCGTATCATGTTCCTTTAACAACATATCCAAAAAGTATGTTAGAACTTCTTCTAATCCAAAATTTAAATTAATATTAAATATAACATGCCTTGACGAGAAACAAACGTGAATGTTTGAATATCCATGAAAGTTTGACGCACAGGTACCTTTAAATTATCTCAGCACGCGATTCCGCTAAGTTGGGTGTAGAAGGTATACTTAATAAAATTCCAAAAGCCGATAAATACTATGTGACGATAGATATTGATTGCTTTGATATTTCATTGGCTACGGGTACAGGATCCCCTTCGCCTGGAGGGTTCACATTCGATTTCCTAAATGACATTTTAATTGGAATCGCTGAAAAAGGAAACGTAGTTTGTTTCGACCTAGTCGAAGTTGCTCCCCAATATGATCCTACCGGTGCCACGACTCGGGTAGCAGCTATGACGATGCTGAATTTCATAGGCCATATACTTAAAAACAAAGAAAAACAGTCTAACTAATAGAAACTACTATAGCCATGCAGCGAATATATATTATTCGCTGCATGGCTTTTTGAGTGGGTGTCAGGTTCTTAGGAAAGTGGGAAATCACTCTGAATTGAACTAAAGTTGTGTGCGGACCTTGTACCTTTATGATTTTTAAATGGAGTGCCCATGCGAGAGACAAACGTGAATGTTTGTTTCTCGCATGGGTATTTTTATTTTGAAACTTTTTCCTGAAATCTACGTCTGTACGCTGATAAATATATCGTACTAACCGATAGGAGGAATTTATATGAAAAACAAACTATGGAAAGTGATGATGACAGTGGTGATTATATTGCCACTGCTCATGATGCCGACTGGGACAGAGGCGTCCGTCAAGAATCCATTCCGAGATGTGTCAACGAACAATCCTTATTTTGAAATGGTGCATGAAATGCGGGATCAGAAAGTGATCAGTGGGTATCCGGACGGTACATTCAAGCCGAAAGAAAAAATCAATCGGAAGCAAGCAGCCGCGCTTGTCAACAGAATTGTCAAATTGCCGGCACGGAAGAAGTTTGTGGCATTCAAGGATGTCTCCACGAAGAATCCTTATTTTCATGACATCCAGAAAGTACAGCAAGCGGGTATATTTGAGCCCGATGCAAAAGGTAACTTTTATCCGAACAAGCAGATTACACGTGGAGAGATGGCGAAAGTGCTGACAATAGCATTTAAACTGAAAGAGATTTCGGACTTTGATTTCCTTGACGTACCGAGAAACCATCCGATGAGTGAATACATACGAGCAATGTATGCTGCCGATATTACGACGGGTGACGGTGGCATATTCTATCCAGATATCGCTGTCTCCCGTGATCACTACGCCGTTTTCCTCTACCGGACCCTGCATCGGAATGACCCGATCAATCCTGAAAATCCTGAAAGACCGTTGCCGGGGCAATTGACTACTGCGCTACCTGAATATCTGCAGGGTTCCGATTATAATATAGCCGAAGCCATGCTTAGTATGATGCAACAGAAAGTGACGCTTTATCCAGCCGACTACTTACTTACAGATCCCATCAAAGACGGTCCTTATGGCGATACGCGTGAAATCGAATTGTACAGTAAGTATCGTGGATACAATGAAATGGCGAAGCAAAACATACGTTACTTAAAACGGTTTACGAAAGAGAATTCAATCGTAGGAGAAATGCTGACACGATGGCTTGAAGGCGATTTTACTAAAGTAACAGATGATTACAGGACGTTACGCAGGATCACAGACTCAGAGTACGGAAACTGCGAGAGTGATATATGCATGGATGACCTCATCAATGACCGTACAAAACGTGCGGAAGAATATTTCCTGAAAACAATCGCCGGTCCCGAAGCTATGAAACGTTTCCATGCGGAATGGGGAACGGATTGAATAATTGATCGATGAAATAGTTTACAGTGCCCACGCGATAAACAAACATAAATGTTCAAAACAAGATGCCTGTGTGAGAAACAAACGTGAATGTTTAAACAATCATGAAAGTTTGACACACAGGTACCTTTCATCAATGCATAGGAAATGTGGATTTTACTAGTCTTAATCATGTTATAATTACCATAACATTGCAAAAAAAGAAAATCAGAAAGCGGGCGATTATTCTGTTTACAATTAAAAACTTTGAAGATAATGAGAATGTGAAAATCAGGGAAGAACTAGGTCCTTTTAAAGTAGTAGAATTTCAAAAAGAACTAAGTACGAATCATGCAACGGCTCAATCGGCATATTATGCTTCCGAAATGAATGTAAGACGAAGACAGCTAGTTTGCGATGTCAGTCAGTCAAACATTACGATTCAGGCAGGGGCCATGCAATGGATGGCGGGAGACGTGAAAGCGACGACTGGGCTTAAGGGAGTAGGAGATTTCATCGGAAAAACGATTAGGGGCAAAATGACCAAAGAATCTAGCATCAAACCGGAGTACACGGGCACCGGTACGCTTGTTTTAGAACCAACGTATAAGCATATTTTGCTACTGGATGTAGATGAGTGGGATCAGTCACTCGTTATTGAAGACGGACTCTTTTTAGCTTGTGATTCAAGATTAAAACATAAGGCCGTGATGCGTTCTAATCTTTCTTCTGCTGCACTCGGTGGGGAAGGTCTTTTCAATTTGGGACTTACCGGGCAAGGAGTGATTGCACTGGAATCTTCCGTGGCAAGAGAGGAACTTATAGAAATTGAGTTAGAAAATGATGAGTTGAAAATCGATGGAAATATGGCGATTGCTTGGTCAGGCGGTTTAGAATTTACTGTCGAACGCTCTGGAAAAACACTTATGGGTTCGGCGGCTTCAGGCGAAGGATTGGTAAATGTCTACCGCGGAACAGGAAAAGTATTAATGGCGCCGTTTCTTCAATAAATTCGAAATAACAGATTCGATATAAATAAGGTGCCTGTGTGAGAAACAAACGTGAATGTTTATACAATCATGAAAGTTTCATGCACAGGTACCTTTAAAATTCATATTGAAAAAAGCACCAGATCCCCACACAACCCAGAAGCAATTCTAAATAAATCTAAATTTGTGTGCAGGCCTAGTACCTTTATTAATGCATCTATTTTAGAATGTGCTTTTTCAAATCTCAAGAAAAGTTAAAAAGTATAGAATGTACCAGATTCCAACACAATTTTATGTCTTGAACACAAGTGTGGACTTCTATTAATTTAATATGAAACTGTTGAAACTATTTCTAGAATCCGACGCCTGTAGGCTAGATACACAATAGGCTTATTAAAAAGAGAGGAAGATGATATATGCAGAAAGTATTACGGTATTCGACGTGACGCGAACGAAGCAGTTTAATTGTATCAAAATCGAAGTAGAGGTGAAGTGATGAAACGATTTGCTATACCGATTTTAAAGGCAATCGTAATAGGACTTTTAGAGGAAAAGAAAGCCGACCCTTTGTTTAGCATTACATGTTTAAAATGTGGATCTAATAGAAGTCTAGAGTATTACTTTACTAAAAGATCCGGAGATATAGAAGTGTTTGATGAAGAAGACATCATAAGTCCAGACGAGAACATTGTATCTATTCAATGTCAGGAATGCGGAAATACTTTATCCAGTTCAAATTATTGATACACAGTTTTCAAAAAATACGATACCAGGTCATCATATGATTATTAAGCAATTCTGAATTGAAATAGAGTTGTGTGAGGAACTGGTACCTTAGAAGGATACATAGAAGATTATAATAGTATAAAGCCAAGATACTAGATTCGAAAACAAATAGAAAATAAGATACCTATGTAAGAAACAACCAGTAAAATTTCATGCAAAGGTACCATTAATCATTCCTTGTTTTTCGCTAATAACTAAAATACTTATATTATTATATGAGCATACTCGTATTTCACCTGTACTTTTATGTATAAATTAATATAACGTATTCTTACTATTCCCGAGGTTTAAATAAAATTGGAAAGGAAGATTGAATTTATGATAAGTACAAAATTTGATAAAGTAACAAAATTAGCAGAAGAGATCCGATTTGTTGATGAAGAAAAAGTTCATTCATTAATAACCTTGTGTAACCAAGTGAAAGTTAACCATCAAATTAGCACTTTGAAAAAAATTTATGATTTATTTTGTAGCATTTCCCTAAGTTTTCCGCATGAAGATTATATTTTGCAAATTGAAATTACTAATAATATTTGTGATGCATTTATTGAGATTGGTAAATTAGAATCTAAGTTTATATTAAGAAAATTTGATGGAGTCTTTTTAAGTCATGATATTTTCTTTGACAGAAGGTTTGCTAAATTTTCTGATCCTCATATATTTGCAATGGGTATGTATGCACTTTTAGCATCCAAATTAAATCATTTGGGAATAACTGGAGAACTCGATAACGCATTATTAAAAACTAGAGATCCGTGGGTAAATATTTATAATCGTGATACAAAAAAAGGTGATAAATTTTTAAAAAATGAACTGCTCTTTCGAAAAATTAATATCATGTATGCAAAAACAAATGAGGCTAACAGACAAAATTTCGTAGGTAAATATTACTTGTTGTTTAAGAATGCTATTACAATAGGTGACATAAATAATGAAGCTAGTTATTACTTTTCTAGTATAAAAACCTATGTAAATTTAGGAGAAAAAGCATCAATATCAGACATACTTTTTTATACATACTATTTGGAATTATTGCTTAGCAAAAATGATATTGGAACTACTTTTAGAGAAATTGAACAACTACTTTTGAATGAGTTTTCAATACAATCATCATTAAAACAATATACATATAGTTATGAAATAGCAAAAACACTTGCCAAGGTCTATAAGGATAGAACGTGGAGTGAAATTGCATTAGCGATACCTACTGAAGAAAAACACCCTTCAGATGTTTGTTCTTTAGAAATGTTATTAATCATGAAAAATAACCACTCCGATTCTAGCCAAGAAATCATAGCAAAAATTGAGTCTCTTCTATTTGATGCTAGAAATTCATATCCAACGAGAATAATGCTAGATTTGTATAAAAAGAAATATTCATTTGTTTTCCTAGAAACAATTACTTACTTTTATGAAAAAAAAGATTGGATTTCGATTATAAAGGTAACATATTTATGGAATTGTTTTAATGATATTGATGATGCAGTTACTAATTTCAAGGATAAATGTATTCTGGTTTCTATTTTAAACTTAACTACTGAAAAGCCTTTATACATTTTTTCTGACCATGGAGAGGTTACTTACTTTGAAGCAGAGAGTAAATGGGTTCTTGCTGATATATTTAAGGCCAAAGATTTATTAGAAGATAGTTGGACAGCATTAATTGAGGCACCCGAATCATTAGAAGTGAAACTAGCAGACAGAATGTATATTCATACTGCTAAAGATTATACTAATAAGTTAGGTGAATTTGTTGAAATTGAGAAGTTGAGTAAACTTTTGGAGGACTCTATTAATGATTATATTGAATTCATAGAAGTATGTTGGACTAATACACCTGTTGTTCCTTTACTAGACAACTTAATTGAAAACAAAATTGTAACTTTACGCACGAATAAAAAACTTAGTTCTCTTAAAAGTATAAGAAAAGTATTAATTTGGGCAAATCCAGATAGCACTTTATATAGAGCGCAATTTGAAGTAGACGCCCTTAAAGTATTATTAGATGACAGGGAAATTAGTTATGAAGTTTATTCTGAAACGGAATGTAACAAAGATCTATTTCTAAAAAAGTATGCTGACGATGAATTCGATGTTCTCTGGTTAATTACACATGGTGAATTTGATCATAATAACCCACCAAATTCTCGAATTATCATTTCATCAGATGCATACATAACTACAAAAGAGCTTTCAGAAATTAAAATACAAAGATTAACTAAGAGATATTTAATTCTAAACGCTTGTCAGAGTGCGACATCGGAAATCAGATATAATAGTATGGGGTTTACTGGAATTGCTTCCGGTTTAACTAATTCTCAACAGAGTGTACTTGGGCACTTGTGGCCTGTAGACGCTATGGGTTCAGTTCTATTTGGATGTCTTATTATGAAATATCTTGTTTCGACAGATTTACCTGATTTAGCTTTTGCGCTAAAATCAACTAGTAAAATAATGTCATTTGGTAATGAAGCTATCATTTCCGATTTGAAAAGTATTAATTCAAGTCTTGAAATTATTGATAGAATTCAAAGTAGTAGCGAAGATTTTTCAAGCCCTTTCTATTCTCAGTCTGCCATGGTTTTCGAATAAACTTAGGTTTAGAAAATTTAAAGAAGGTACCAGGTCGAGCGACCGAGCCTAGGTTGCAACATATAACGGGTGGGATTCCCGTCGAGTAAGAACTAGCCATTCACTCGTAGCGAGTCTTGGAGGATATCGGGTAACCGGTATCTTTAAGCGTAGACAGTTAGATGGCGGGCCGAAAGCCAATTGGTTGAAGGGATTGAGCTCCGAAATACCAGTCAAGGAGGCTGATGCGTTGACCTGCGCAGAAAGCAACATCTTCACGGACGGAATGGCAAGACCGTGGAGACTTCTTCGGAGTCGGTGACCTTGGCACGTCAGACATTGATATGTTGTAGCAACTCGGGAGGTCCTGTCGGTCTTTCCAATTGGAGAGTATGGCGGAACAAGCGATAACAAGTGAGAAAGCCAAATGCCGCACAGGAAGTCGGAAGGTTGCATAGTACCGATGAAGTTGGGTAATTCCAATGGAGGAAAGGCAACTACCTAATTATCGCCCTTTGAAGGGACACATTTACTACACGCAGAGGTAGGTTAACAAATGGAAACGAAACTGATAAGGATAGCAGAATTGGCAAAGACGAATCCGAAAATGAAATTCACGTCAATTACACATTTGATTAATGAGGAAAGTCTTATCCAGTGCCATCACGAGCTCCCTTCTGGAAAAGCTACTGGAATCGAAAGGGTTACCAAAGAAGAGTATGCCGAAAATCTAGAAGAAAATATTGCGGATTTGGTGAAGCGAATGAAAAGGAATGCTTACAAGCCTGTTCCTGTCAGGAGAACCTATATTTTAAAAGCAGGTACCAGGTACACACGCAATTTGGAAACAATTCCGAATTGAACTAGAGCTGTGTGAGGACCTGGTACTATCTTTAAATTAAACTAAGGTACTAGAATAAGGTACCTGTGTGAGAAACAAACGTGAATGTTTAAACAATCATGAAAGTTTCATGCACAGGTACCTTTTATTAATTTACCATACCAGTTATAAGGAGTGATATCGATGGATGGTGGTATATACGGACACAGAAATATAGAAAATGAGCGACTAGAGGAATGGATAAAAACATGGAATGTGGAAGATTACAGGAATTTTTTTAGAAATTATTATGGAATTGAAATTGAACCTAAGTTAGAAAGCATTTTGTCTGAACAGGTTGAAGTAGTAAAAAAAGTGTCTTCGAGCATCACTGCTTCAGATGATATATACTTGTTTGACGCAATCATGAAACACGCGACTCCTGCAATGTATTATTGCTATTTCAGATATGACACTTCAACTGCATATTGTGGCAATTATTATGAGGTGCTGCTTGAATTTGCTGATGAAACAACCAAGAAAATGTTAATTAAAGGCTATGATTATGTACAAGTAGGTGGCATAACATTAGAGAAGGGCGGAGAAGTCATAGGACATATTGGTCAAATGAGCGATCTTTTTTGGCAAACATTTTTTGATCAATACATTGTAGAAGATTATGGTTCGATAGAGCATGCAAGAAACAATGAGAAAGATATTACTCTACAAATCTGGAATGATAGTTTTTTTGAAAATACAGAGCAATTTTATAAATTCGTTGAACATATTTTATTTGAATGTAATATCAATCTAGACTTTGGTTTCAAGATGTCAAGATTTGAAAATGAAAGCAAATTAAAAGGAGTTACGTCTAGAGTTATTTTAGAAATGAGTGATAATGAATTCGAAGAAATCCCGTTAAGATATTTTAACTTTGCCAATTATACTAAGATACCGAGACATAAATATTTAGCATATTATCAGGTTCTTGAATTTTTCTATATAAGAGCCATTAACGATGCAAGGTTTGCTAAACCCAACGAACTATTAGTAGTGAAACACATTTTAACTAACACGATAACTGAATCAGAAATAGGGTCATGGCTTGAAGAAATCGTTAGCAGAGGTAAACAGTATACCGAACCTTCAAAGAAATATCCTGCGCTTATTCCTTTGGAAGCTACGGAACTTGTTGAATCAGTAGCAACAAGAATTTACTCAATAAGGTGTTCGTTAGTCCATTCAAAAGAGGCACCTAAAGATGCTAATTTCATACCTAATCTTAATGATGAAATAATTAAAAAAGAATTATCACTTATTAAATATATAGCAGAAAGAGTACTGTATAAATGGAGTAACCACTCATGAAAATACACACACGCATAGCACATCTTTCTCCGAGGCAATATATTAAGTTCGTAGAAAGAAGTTCCTGTGCGCCACGCAATTAAATACACTACCTATGAATCACACAATTCAGAATAGCGTCTGATTTGTGTGGTGCACAGTAGTCGACCCCCTTAAAATGGACACAACAGATGTTATAATTGTATGAAAATATTGTTATGGGGGGTGTTCATTTTGGAATTTATAAAAAAGGGTAGGAAAAGGATATTATCTTTTGAACAGAAATGCACAATCGTTAAAGAAGTCTTAGAAGAGAATCGACCAAAAACTGATATTGCTGCTGAGCATCAAATTCACGTCAACTCCATTTCTAATTGGATTCGTATCTATAAAGAAAAGGGAGTGGAGGGCTTGCGCCCTTTCGTAAAAACCCCAAAAGTTCCGAGAGACCAATTAAGAGATGAGCTCAAGCGGCTTCAAGAAATTGAAAAGAAATACAATGAACTGTTAACGGAGATTGAAATCTTAAAAAAGTTCCAAGCCTTTCTCAAGGAGAAGGAAAACAAAAGGCATACGAAGCGATAACAGCCCTGAGAAAGGTTTACACGGTAAAGCAATTATGCAAGGCAATAGGCGTATCCAGAAGCGGTTATTATGCTTATTTAAAGCGGCCCAAAAAAGAAGCATCCAGTCGTGACAAAGAAGATATTGTAGAGATTAAAAAGATTGTTAAACAGAATCGCGGCACCTGTGGGGCAAAGCGAATTTCAGGTGTACTTCGTGCAGCTAATTATATTATTAATCATAAACGTGTGGCCCGTCTCATGAAGGAATTGAATATACGCTCCAAGATCCGACGGAAAAAATATACAAAAGAAAACAGATCTAAAGCAACTGGCTATATTTATCCTAATTTACTTGCCCGCGATTTTAATGCCCTGCTTCCTAACTGTAAATGGGTGATGGACGTAACTGAATTCATTAGGGGGGATGAAAAAGTTTTTGTATCCGCCATAATGGATTTATATGACCGAAATCCAATTGGAGTCGTGATAGGACGTACTTCCAATAATGAGACGATGGAAAAGTCGATTCGCAATGCAATGAAAGAACGAAATCTAAAAGACCTCTCTGGAGTGATTCTTCATACAGATCGAGGAAACTCTTATCGGTCCCATCGTTACAATCAGTTATCAAAAGAACTTGATTTTATCCCAAGCATGTCCCGAAAAGCAAACTGTTGGAATAACGCCGTAATTGAAAGCTTTTTTTCACATTTTAAAACTGAGATACCATATCATTATCCAATTGAAACACCAACGCTTCTTGAGGAAGCCATTCCAAAGTTCATTACATACTACAAAGAAATACGTAGCCAAAAACGCTTAGGCTATTTGTCTCCTGAAGCATTCTTGGCTAGCTATTTGAAAAGTGCATAACACACAATTCTATATAAACCTTCGTGTCCATTTTTAAGGGGCTTGACTACAGGTACCTTTAAAATTCATAACGAAAAAAGCACCAGTTCCCCACACTGAAATAAAGTACCAGGTCCATACACAATTCGGAAACAATTCCAAATCGAACTGAAGTTGTGTACGTACCTGGCACCTTTCCAACACCTTAAAAGGATACCTGTGCGAAACAAACGTGAATGTTTAAACAATCATGAAAGTTTAATGCACAGGCAACTGTGTTTTCAAGTAGATTTCTGATCTGCCTCGGTTATCCGATCGCTGCTAACTCTGGAATTAAACATTAAAAGACGGTACCAGGTCCCCACACAACTTCCACACAATTCGTGTAGTAGAAAATGGGAAACAGAAAATAAATATGGCACCTGTGCAGGAAACAATCATGAATGTTTAAACAATCATAAAAGTTTCATGCACAGGTGCCTTTTACCATCCATTCGCTCCTTCGATTGAGATAAATGATTCAGGGTATATAATATAGAAAGCACAAGTAATCAAAATTATTCAAGAGTACTAATTAGAAGGAGTGTATTTGAAAGACGCCATGCCTTTTGAGTTTCCGTTAATTTTAGGTTGGGATGCAACAGGAATCATTAGTGAAGTTGGAAGTCAGGTTACGCAGTTCAAAAAAGGAGATGCAGTATTCGCGCGTCCAGCCATGGAGAATGGAACATACAGCGAGTATGTGGTGGTCGATGAGGAATTAGTGGCATTCAAGCCAGATCATCTTAGCTTTGAAAAGGCAGCGTCCGTTCCGTTGGCAGGTTTAACGGCTTGGCAATGCCTTGTTGACTTTGGGCAAGTGAAAAAAGGTGATAAGGTTCTCATTCATACGTTCTCGTTAACCGAAAAGGGATTGCGTGAAGCACATGATTTAAGTGCAACGCATCATGCAAAAGGTAAAATTGTGATTACGATTCAATAATTGAACAGCTAGCCTGTACACATATAACTTCCATGCAATTTTTTCGTGTTGAAGTGATATGCTGTACAGGTTTTTTTCTGATTAAGTACACTCTCATGTTATAATTACCATAACCTTGCAACCAAATTAGAAAATCAGAAAGTGGGCGATTATTCTGTTTACGATTAAAAACTTTGAAGATAATGAGAATGTAAAAGTCAGGGAGGAGCTAGGCCCTTTTAAAGTAGTAGAGTTTCAAAGAGAGTTAAGTATCGGTCATGCGACGGCCCAATCGGCATATTATGCTTCTGAGATGAATGTAAGAAGAAGACAGCTAGTTTGCGATGTCAGTCAATCAAACATTACGATTCAGGCAGGGGCCATGCAGTGGATGGCCGGAGATGTGAAAGCGACGACTGGCCTTAAGGGCGTAGGAGACTTTATTGGAAAAACGATAAGGGGCAAAATGACCAAGGAATCGAGCATCAAACCGGAGTACACAGGAACCGGTACACTTGTGTTAGAACCAACGTACAAGCATATTTTGCTACTGGATGTAGACGAGTGGGATCAGTCACTCGTCATTGAAGACGGACTCTTTTTAGCTTGTGATTCAGGATTAAAACATAAGGCCGTGATGCGCTCCAATCTTTCTTCTGCTGCACTCGGTGGGGAAGGTCTTTTCAATCTGGGACTTACCGGTAAAGGAACGATTGCACTGGAATCTTCCGTAGCAAGAGAGGAACTTATCGAAATCGAGTTAGAAAATGATGAGTTGAAAATCGATGGGAATATGGCGATTGCTTGGTCAGGCGGGTTAGAATTTACTGTCGAACGCTCTGGGAAAACACTTATGGGTTCAGCGGCTTCAGGCGAAGGATTGGTAAATGTCTACCGCGGAACAGGAAAAGTATTAATGGCGCCGTTCCTTCAATAAATTCGGAATACTAGATTCTATTAAAATAAGGTGCCTGTGTAAGAAACAAACATGAATGTTTAACCATTCATGAGAGTTTCGTGCGCAGGTGTTTTTCATATCAAGGAATATGTTAGGATAAAGTAAAAAGGGAAGGGGAGTTTGAATTGAAAAAGATGAATGGTGCATTGGGATCGTTTGTTATCCTTGGGCTATTGTTAGCGAGTTGTGGAACGGATGACGAAGAAACGAAGCAAGACGATTTACCAATGCAACAAGTCGAACCGGCACAAGACAATGAGTCAAAAGTTGAAGTAATGGAACGTCCACCAATGGTCAACGAATCCAATGAAGAAACCGAAGACCTCGAAGAAGCATTCTTCTCGGAATTTTCAAGCGTGAAAAGTTTTGTTGAAAGCTCCGTAAATGACATGAAAGAGGGCTCCGACTATCGAGAGAGATTCGCGCATGCTGAACAATTTCTTGCTGAATCGACCATTACGTATATCGGATATTTCCACGAACAAATTGAAGAACTTGGCATGACTGAAGACTTCGAAGAACTAAAGACGGCCGCAGCAGAACTAATTGAGAAGTTTGGGACAAGCGGCGAACATCTTGAAGGGTATGAAACGAAGTATATGGAATTCGAAAACAAAATGAAGGATATCTATTCAAAAATGTAAATAGACGTTCTTTTTTAAATAAAGGTACCTGTGTGAGAAACCTACGTGAATGCTTAACCATTCATAAAATTTCCCTGCGCAGGTACCTTTATTATGCGATTCTCTTTCGTGTTATACTAAATAAATGGCTCGAAAAGAAGATTGGACACCCGATCTTCTTTTTAGCGTGAAAATGATAATCGCTTAAAAATGCATCATGAAGGGACTAATTATTATAAAAAAGACATTTGCTTATAAAAATGAATTACCATCTTTACCCATACCGCCATTAACGAATACAAAAGAGAAACTTCTTGAATGGGTTGAACCTCTTGTAAACGATGAACAACTTGAAGAAACTACGAAGGTTGTGAACCATTTCTTCAAAGTGGATGGAGACGCAGAAAAACTTCAAAAAAAACTATGCGAATTGGATGGCAAAATGGAAGGTAGTTGGCTAAAGCCTTTATGGGATGATATGTATCTAAAATTCCGTGAACCTTTGCCAACGGGCATGCATTTTAATATTTTATTAGATAATAAACAGCATGAAAATCGATATACGCGTGCGGAACTTGCGGGAAGGGTAAGCCGTTTAGTCACGGAATTCTATCATTTAATAATGGATGAGGAAGTAGCGCCAGTCGTAAAAAATGGTGTACCGCAAGATATGAGTCAATATAAGAAGTTTTTCAAGTCCATTCGCATACCAAGAGTAGAAAGAGATGAATTTAGACTAGCGGCATTCGAGAAAAGAAATAACCATGTCATTATTTTATATAAAAGAAATGTGTATAAAGTGAACGTAACGAATGGTGAAGGTGAAATGTATCAAAGCAGTGAAATCGCACATGCTATTGAAAGAACTTTTCAAGAAGAGCAAAGTGAAGGCGCCAACATAGGGATTTTTACAACTGCGAAAAGAGACGAAGCTGCGAAGATATATGATCAACTCATCGTATCTAAAGTGAATGCAGATCATCTACAAGCGATAGCGGATTCGCTCATTGTCCTATCTATGGATGAAGAAAGTAGTAATTCAGAAGAAGCGATTGAGAATTTAATGTTAAATGGAACGAATAAATACTTTGATAAAACCATCCAAGTAATCCTCACTACAAAAGGTGAATTGGGTTATAGCATTGAGCATTCATCGGTTGATGGTACGACGATATTTGCTGTCATTAGCTATGTAAATGAAGGCCTAGAAAGTGATGAGCCTGAAAAAATATATACGACTGAACCTACTCTAATGGAAAAACAACAATGGGAATTATCTGCGGAGATGGAGAAGTCGTTAATGAGATTTGAAAAAGAGAATGCAAGAGTCAAAAAAGAGTTTTCTATTAAAACGACAATCTTCAATAGTTTTGGTTCAGATGAAATCAAAAAGATGAATATTAGTCCGGATGCTTTTTTCCATATGGCTTTACAAATTGCACAGTACAGAACGTTTGGCACATGTAGAAGCGTTTATGAACCTGTTTCAGTCCGTGCATTTTATGAAGGAAGAACGGAATGTGCGAGAGCGACGAGTATGGAAAAGGTCGACTTGGTGAAAGCGCTAGAAAACGGTGAAGAGAGTCATGAAGTGTTGTATGACTTGATGCAAAAGGCGAGCGCGGCTCATACAGATCGAATCATCAGGTGCCGTAAAGGATTCGGTGTTGAAAGGCATATGTACGGCCTGGAGCAAATGTATACATTGCACGGGGAAGACCTCGGTATGACGGATAGACCTGCACTCTTTAGCGACACTGGTTATTTGACAATGCGTCATGATTTTATTTCGACAAGTGGTATGGCGTATGACAATGTAAAGTATCGGATATTCGGCCCAGTCGTTGAAGGTGGTTTTGGACTCGCTTATATTTTATTGGATCAATCGATTTCTATTAATATCTCCTCCGGTGCGGATGAAGCACATCATGCGCAGAAGTTAACAAATCATTTGCGAGATGCATTTTTAGAATTACGACAGATTGCGAACCGTATTATTTAAATAAGGTACCTGTGCGGGAAACAATCATGAAAGTTTCATGCACAGGTACTTTTTTTACATACATCCGTACCAAAATCCCCCAACAGACAAAATCCGCAACCTTCAAACACCCCCATCGTCAATACTTATGCTGTACTGAACCAATAAAAATTCGCAGCATAAAGCAGGTGAAACGTATATGAAAAGATCCGAGTATAAGGCATTACAACATAAAAAAGCACCTAAAAAGAAAAGAAGCCTGAAGAACAAGATCATCCGTTTCGTATGGATCAGTGCACTGCTTGCCGTTCTTAGCGTACTACTCGTACTGAATGTCTTCATCACATTCAGTGACGTAAGTAAACTCGAAGAACCTGCACCCAGATCGACAGTGATTTACGATCCGGACGGTGAAGTGATCAGTAAGGTTTCGAATTCGAATATTGAAGGTGTATCGATCGACCAAATTCCGAATACGTTGATCGAAGCAGTCGTCTCCGTGGAAGATCAACGATTCTACAAACATCACGGCATTAATTATTTCAGGATGGGACGCGCCTTAGTCGAGAACGCGTTCAAAGGCAAAATCGTGGCAGGGGGCAGTACGATTACGCAGCAGCTTGCGAAAAATGTATTTTTGACGCAAGAGCGTACGTATTCGCGTAAATTCAAAGAACTGATCCTCGCAAAGAAGATTGAACGAGTGTATTCGAAAGAGGAAATCATGGAACGTTACCTGAACCAAATCTATTTCGGTGACGGGGCATGGGGCGTTCAACGAGCAGCGCAGACCTATTTCGGTAAGGATGTTAGCGAATTGACGTTAAGTGAATCTGCGACAATTGCGGGCATCATTAAAGCACCGTCGCATTTAGCGCCTACGAAAGATATAGAAAAGTCGGTGAAACGGCGCAATCTCGTGTTGTCGTTGATGCTGAGTGAACAGTATAGCAGTCAGCAAGAATACGATGAAGCTGTTGGGCAGAAACTGGCATTGGCTGAATCGACAGTTCCAGATTATAAAGTGAACTATCCGTATTATATCGACCGTGTAGTGGACGAGGCGGTCACTATGTACGATTTGACGAGAAATGAAGTGCTGTCCGGCGGGTTGCATATTACGACAGAAATCAATCCGACGGTCCAAAATGCGCTAGAAGACGTATATGCGGATGATAGATATTTTCCTAAGAGCACGCCAGATCAGCTTTTGCAGAGTGCCTCTGTTTTCTTGAACCCTAAAACAGGTGGAATCCTAGCGTTAGTCGGTGGAAGAGGAGAATATACGCAGGGACGCTTCAATAATGCGACTGACCTCATACGGCAGCCTGGATCTGCGTTAAAGCCGCTTGCCGTCTATACGCCGGCACTTGAGCAAGGGTACCATATGTCGGATTTGCTTGTGGATGAACCGATAGATATGGATGGGTACTCTCCGAAAAACTTTGATCAGACATATAGAGGGAACGTGACGATGTACGATGCACTCGCACAATCGTATAATATCCCTCCCGTTTGGCTATTGGATGAGATCGGCATCAAAAATGGAGTGCAGGCTGTTGAACGGTTTGGAATTCCATTAGAAAAAAATGACCGTGCACTTGGATTAGCGTTGGGAGGAATGGACAAAGGTACTTCTCCTTTGCGGATGGCTCAAGCGTTTTCTGCGTTTGCGAATGACGGAGTGATGGAGGAAGCGCATGCGATCACCGAAATTAAAGATTCGGAAGGAAAAGTGCTTGGGAAGTGGCAGGGTGAGTCTGTACAAGTGACAGATGCGGAAGTTGCCCAGCAAATGACCTATATGCTGCAAGGGGCTGTAAATGAAGGCACTGCCAAAAAAGCACAAGTTTCCGGTGTGGACGTGGCGGGAAAGACGGGCACCACACAGCTCCCGATTGAAGGAGTGGACGGTTCAAAAGATCATTGGTTCGTTGGCTATACACCGGACATTGCCGGTGCGGTATGGCTTGGATATGATAAAACAGACGCCGACCATTATTTAACATCTACTAGCAGCTTTACTGCACCACCCATTTTCGCACAAGTTGTTTCAAAATCAGCTAGCGAATTAACAGCAAAGGAATTTGATTTGTCGTTAATTGATGAAGAAATCAAAGAGCTGAAGAAGCAGAAGAAAAAGACGAAGGAAGAAAGAGAAAAGAAAGAGAAGAAAAAAGAGAAGGACGAGAAGAAAAAAGAGTTTTGGGAAGGGATTGAAGAGTGGGGACGGAAATGGTTTACAGATAAAGAGGAATAAAGGCAAAGTAAATAAGGTGCCTGTGTGAGAAACAAACGTGATTTTTTAAACAATCATGGAAGTTTCATGCACAGGTACTTTTTTTGTTAGCTAGAGTATCGTGACTTTTTTCTGATATTTCGATAATATGGAAGTATATAGTAAATAGATTAGTTGTAGAAAGTGAGCGAATACAATATGGAGTTATTTTTTGCCACCCTATTATATATCCTGACATTGAAAGCCTTCTGGTTTCTGGTGGCCATGGTGGTTCTTACAACTGTCGTTCAGTTGCAGCTGCCGAAATGGCGCGGTGCTGTCGGTGAGCGAACCGTACGGAAAC
The DNA here is from genome assembly GCF_002743335.1 of Sporosarcina sp. P32b. Classification (GTDB taxonomy): domain Bacteria; phylum Bacillota; class Bacilli; order Bacillales_A; family Planococcaceae; genus Sporosarcina. The sequence continues at coordinate 15,141 of NZ_PDZB01000028.1, read as the reverse complement.
GGCTTGAAAAACTTGGCGAAGAGTACCGTGCCTATCATGATCTCTACGTAGAGGACGCGCAGTACGGATTGACGCAGATCGACCACGTAGTCGTCTCCAAATATGGTCTGCACGTCATCGAAACAAAACATTATAAAGGATGGATATTCGGCAGTGAACATCAGAAATACTGGACGCAGGTCATCTATAAAAACAAACAGAAATTCTATAATCCGATACGGCAGAACTATGGTCACATAGAAGCGCTCAAAAGCCGTCTGAACTTGCCCAACCTGCCTGCATGCTCCATCATCGCTTTCTCTAATGAAGTCGAATTCAAATTCAAAGAACCGTTCCGGTCAGCTGATGTTGTTCACTATCGTGGATTGGTGAAAGCAATCAAGCAAGACGATAGACCGCGGCTCACTGACAATCAGATAAATGCCATAATTAGTAACTTGAATCAGCTTGTAAATCTTCCGAAAGAGGAAAAGAAGACGATCAGGAAAACGCACTTACAACAGGTACGGATGAAGAATAACGCCAGACCGGGCAAGAAAGTGAAGTAGAAGAGTGGCAGAGACAGTGAAGGAAGTAGTTGTAGGAAAATAACATTATGGTATGAAGCAAACATGAATGTTTAAACAATCACGAAGATTTCATCCACACGTACCTTTAATCCATATCTACTTATCTCGTATTCATGGTAGTATAAACCTATACGCGGTAATGAGGAGTGGATGAATGTGCAGGTAATCGAATATATTCAGGGGCCGTGGAGGGCAGTGGCACTGCTTATTATCACTTTGGTCCCTTTTTTTCGCATTGCGCTCAATTCGTATAATATGAGGCCCATTGAAAAATTACGTTTAACGGTGAGTGAGCGATTCAATGTGTATTTTGCACAATGGCTGATCCTGTCCGCTTTGACTGGAACAGCTCTGTTCATGCTGGTGGTTGGCGGTGTGAGCGGGATGAAAGAAGGAGGGAAGGATCCGCTTGCAGGGGTATCCTGGGAACTGCTGGCTGGGCAGTCGTACTCTCTTGCGGGGATCTTTGTGTTTTTGCTGCTGTTCATCGTGTATGGCTTCTTTTCCATGGTCAGTGTGAAGACATCATTTCATATAGTGGATGAAGAGCCGCTAGAGATTGTGAAGAAAGTGAATAAGCATATATTCCTGCTGCAGGCGAAGGATGGTCAGTACTTATTTTATTCGGAAGAGCGGCTGCATCATGTGAAGTTCTATGAAGAGCTGTGCGATCCGCCGAAGAATATGTCGTTGCTCACATGGTTGTATGGCTGGAAGATACGATGGTTCGTGATCACGGTTGTACTTTTGGTAGCAGGAGCTGTATTCGGGTTCTTCAACTGGATTACTGTAGGGGGCTGGCTGATCGCAATCGCGGTATTAGGGTTGCTGGTGCTTGGTGCAGTGGTGAAAAACTATGAGGATATTCAGAGATTGAGTAGTGATGAACCAGAAAGGAATTGTTAGCGAGGTGTCAAGTCCAAAAGTAAATCGTGCGGAAATTTGAAACGTATTAAATTCATGTTCGGACCTAATATCTATATTGTACTTTTATTTAAAACAGTGTATCCATAATACATAAATAATCGACAGGTTTAAGGGGGAAGAAATGTTTTCAAATTACTTCGTAAAATTATTGTTCTTAATTCTGATAGTGTTTTCGTACCCGCTTTCCCAGCTGCTGAAATTTTCATTTGTATTGTGTCTGGTCATACTGTTTTTACTGTTAGTTTATGTCTGGTTAAAAAGACAATTGAAAAAAGATATTCAGCACGATTTTGCCGAAAGACTGGGCATAAAAGTGCTACTACCTTGGATTGAATTATTTAGTATGTTTCTTCTTATTTATATGTTTTTGGGAGCATTGATTAATTTTGAAGTCCACTATTCTAAAGGGGTGATTATAGCAATTTGCTGGGCTCTTCCGCTAGTGAGTTTGTATGTAATCATCAGGAATATAGTGACGATTATTTCAGAGGGGAAAAGGTTTAGCGGAAGTGACAGCCTGCTGAATAAAATCAAGTTTGTGTCGATACTGTTCAGTGCGATGCTCCTTACATTAGTAGGTCCTAGCATGGTGTTCGGATTTGGATACGATTTGTTTTTCAAAAGTGTATTGGATATCGAAATCGGGAGCAAATTTGAATCTTTTTATTTAAGTCTGATGTTAACGAACACGCTACCTGTCAGTGATGCTGGGTATTCCAAATTAATCAGTCTGGTCAATAGAAACACAACGTTATCGTACTTCCATACCTTTCAGCTATTTTTCACCAAGCTGGTAGACGGCATCTTGCTCGTAGCGATCTTCAATCTGCTGAGCGGAGTTTTGAAGATTACGAGAGTTTAAAGAAGGTAACAGGTCTAGACAAAAATTTCACACCATTCGGATCATTGTCATGAGGAAATAGTGGAGAGACATATAGCTCTTTGCAATACATATTATGGGGTGCTAGATTTTACGGAATACTTTCCACTACGTTCCAGAAGTGTCGATCAATGAACAACAGTAAAGCTCCTATTAATAAATTAAAATGCAGCACCTTCTTGATACAATCAGTGTATCCATTTCAAGAGGTGCTTTTTCATGTCTTAAAATATGTTCAAGATCATTTCTCCTCTACTTCAATAGTTAATTACCTTAGATTAATCCCTCACCACTATTAAAATCGAGAACTGGTGGAATGTATAGTTCTTTTTCCGGTTCCCTTGCTACAACCAGCTCATTGACATAGTTTTCGAAGTTTGTTGCGTTAAACAAAGTAGAGGGTCTAAGGAACGCATTGAATTCACGAAGGTTCAACCACTGCTTGGTCTTTAAGTCGATGACACGGATGAAGTCTTCCTGTGTGTAGCCTTCTTTGATTCGACCGTTGATGAATTTACGGGTAGCAGCGGACTCCGCTTTGAAATGTTTTCCGGTTTTGTCATTCAAGTACTGTATCACAGAATGTGCGACGTCGAGATTCTTCTCGACAATGGTTTTATTATTGTTCTTCTTAAGTTCTTTGGTTATAGGCCGTCCCATAGTGGGATACGCCGTCGTACCAGTGTGGGTTTGCACAGCGTCCAATTGTGAGTTGATTGACGTTTCATGTTGAGCTGGTGGAGTGTCCGGTTTTGGGTCGGCTGTTATCTCATTTGGCGTATACGAAAATGGCAGCTTTTCATAATCGATTCGGTACCATTTGGTGTTGTCGATTTTCATCTTATTGTGCTTGGAAGTGGAAATCAAATAACCTTTTTGCTCTAAGTCGTACGTGATCCGTTTAATCGTGTTTAACGACCAAAACGGAAATTCTTCCATCCAGTCGTCGTATGTATTAAACACCCATTTATGACCTTCACGGATGTTTTTTGAAATGTTCAAACGGTAGTGAAGTTGTTGCAAGAATAGCGCAGCATTCAGTCCTACTTTCATTGCGAGTGAAGGTAATAATGGAATCGGATCTTCGTTAATTAATAATTTCATGTGGTGGTCCCCCTAGAGTAAAGTGTTGTAGGCGTATTCATTTAGTGCTCCTCATACTTCATATAGAGAGTATTGCTTGAAAAGGATACAGGGTGTTTTAAAAAGTTGAAATACGTATGTGGTAATTCGAAATGAATGTAGGAAGTTTCATGAAGGGGATCTGTTAATGACTAGGATACCTATTAATCAAGACCATAGCGAAACTGTAAATTCAGTTGCTCTATCGTTTTTTGTTTTTTTCATTAATATAAAATGAAACTATATACAATAACCTACGTCTATAGTCGGGAAAAGTGCATAAATATAGGTAGATAAACCATCTATGAAAGTGTCGCAGACAGATATTTTACAGTAAGAGGATATAATCTAGTACAGACTTTTCAGTTCCTTTAGCTTATTGATAATTCTAATGTGAAAAAGATATTTGTACAAGAAACAAACTGAAGTGTTTACATAATCATGGAAATTTTATATAGAGGTTTTTTAATAAAGTGAACGGAGGTATCTCTAATATGTATCAGCCAGAGCCACAATCAGTAACATTCTCAATATTAATAAACGATATTGATAAAGGGATAATTAAAATCCCTCAATTTCAGCGTGACTTTGTTTGGTCTTTGGAACAGTCCGCCAATTTACTAGATAGTATTATTAAAGGGTATCCAATTGGAACGTTCATTCTTTGGGAATCTGATGAAGTTTTGCGATCTGTACGGAATATAGGCGGCACAAGTTTACCCGATACACCTTCAGGTTCCTTATCTCAATATGTTTTAGATGGTCAACAGAGAATGACTAGTTTATACGCAAGTTTAAAAGGATTGAAAATTAATAGAAAAAATGGTGTAGATGATTTTTCTCAACTATATATAGATTTGATTGCAGATGAAGATAATCCACTAATCATAACAAACATAGAGAATCGTAAACTCTCGGAAGTTATTTCATTAAAGAATTTAATTAGTGGCGGACTATCAGTATTAGCTGCCTATCCGCAGGAATTACATCAAAAATTGGAGGACTATAAAGAACGTTTAACTACATACAGGTTTTCAACCATACTAATGCGTAATTCTTCCATTGATATAGCAACAGAGGTATTCACTAGGCTAAATGTTGGTGGGAAAAGTCTATCAGTCTTTGAAATAATGGTTGCCAAGACATTTGATGATTCATTGGACTTTGATTTATCTGAGAAGTATGTTGAACTTACTGAAAAACTTGAGCAAGTTGGTTATGAAACAATTTCAGATAGTACCGTTTTACAAACGGTCTCCATTCTACTTGATGGGGAATGTGCGCGGAAAAATATATTAAAACTAAACAAAGCTGCTTTTATTTCAATGTGGCCAAAAGCTATTGATGCAATTGAAAAAACTGTGGAGTACTTTAGAAACTATTATCGTATTCCAGTATCAAAAATACTGCCATACAATTCATTAATTATTCCTTTTGCGTATTTTTTCTATCATCATCCCAATAAACCAATTGACGAAATGAAATTGTATTTGGATGATTTCTTTTGGCGGACTTCCTTGACTGGTAGATACTCGAGTTCAGTAGAGACGAAATTAGCTCAAGATATTAAAAGAATTGAGCTTATCTTAAAAAAACAATTGCCGAAATACGAGGTTCAAGTAGATACAAGTAAAGAAATGGTGATCAATAATGGATGGTTTAGCACTAGCCGAAGTTTTATTAAAGCGATTTTATGTTTAATGGCTTACCAAGAGCCTAAATCTTTTAACGATAATTCTATTGTGAGAATTAGTAACGATTGGCTTAAGCAGGCAAACAGCCGAAACTATCACCACTTTTTTCCACGTGCTTACTTGAAAAAGAAAGGTGAAGAAGAGTTTTACATCAATCATATTGTGAATATAACAATTGTTGACGACTTCTTAAATAAACATATAATAAGGGCGAAAGCACCGTCGGATTATATGAAGACGTTTGAGAGACAAAATATAGACCTGAATACAGCTATGAAAACACATCTAATAGATGATCTAAGTACATACGGTATTTGGGATAATGATTATGTGGCTTTTTTCGATAAACGCGCTGAAAAAATAAGTCAGGAATTACAAAAACGAATTATAATTCAAAAGACAGATGGGCATCAGCCGTAAGACAAGATAGTATTTATTTGAGAAACAAATAGGAAAATATCTTGCACGCATATTTTTATAAATTTCCACATCATAAGCTTTTGAATTTTAAAAAACATCCAAAAGGAGTGCAATGCAAATGAATAAAAAGCATCAGCCGATTAAACCATTCACTCCGCAACAAGCGAAAACCATTGTCGATCAGCTGTTCATTCAAGCAGATCGACTAGACGATGAAGCGCTTGCGAAGATAACGCGGTCGCTGCTCGCTGCAAATGAAACCCGCTTGCAGACAATCCACATCGTTTTCGATCGTGCGTTTGCGCAATCTCTACGTCACGCATTCCGTAAAGAGCCTCTAAAGTCAACCGAGCACATCATATCGATTCCGGACATCCTATCCATCGGTCCGGTGGAATCACTCCATACAGATGAGGGAATCAAGAACCGATTTTGTTGGCTTCAAGAACATCTCCGCGGTGACATTCAAGAACAAGAGAACGAATTCCGTAGTGCGGTACAGGAAATCAAAAGCGTCCCGCAACACTTACCAATTATCCTCTGGGCGGGTAATAACGCAGCAGAGCAAACTGGCCTGCGATTTGCCACCTACCTCCTAAGCGGCCAGCCAAATGAAATTAGCGAACTCAACATGACCAAAGCGTATGAATCCCTGTACAGAACCGGGGGGCATAGCGAAGAGATTCACATCCTTCGTTCCAATGAACTGTCGCCTGAACAGCTACTCGAATTTTACGCGCATTATGAACCGTGGAAATGGAACCCAGCCCGACGCGCAGCAATCGAACAGGAAGGCGAATCACTTATGTATGATGGGTCTTACTTGCGCACTTGGGAATACGACGAACTGTGGAGCTCAGATGAAGATCGCCACGATACGTTCATCATGGATTCTGCACGTCAGTTACAGTCCGAATATCCTGGTGAATATTACAACGTACTTCGTCTCATTGGACACGTATACGGTGAATTGGAGCAGTATACGGGTGATGGATGGATTGAGTACCGTGTGAAGGAACTGATTCGGAACGGGGAGCTCGCGTCCAGAGGGGATATTGGAGACTGGCGGAAATATGAGATACGAGTAATAGAAGGGAAGGATACTATACCTAATATTTAAACATGGTGTGAGGAACAATCGAGAATGTTTCACGCACAGGTACCAGCTCCTTTACTAAACGAACCATGTATACATGTCAGATTCCTGTCCATACTATATAGCGCAAATGAACTCTCTTTCCAAAGTAGCTCAGCGGTAGAGCAATCGGCTGTTAACCGATCGGTCGCAGGTTCGATTCCTGCCTTTGGAGTACATAAAAAACTCGCACGACCGGCTATGTGCGGTCAGGAGAGTTTTTGTTTTGCATCGACATACATGGTGGTTGCGCAGGCACCTCATTCATCATCCCATGCTGTTCCGTTGACACGTTTTTCACTCATCAGTTCACTGACGGTCCCAAGTTGAAAACCTTTCTCTGTGATTTGTGTAATCATAGCTTTCATTCCTTCAGCTACAGGTTTAGTTGGGTGCATTAAAATCATCGTGCCGTTCTCCACTTGAGATACGACTCTGTTCACCATTTCATTCGTGGCCGGCTTTTTCCAGTCGACTGTATCCACGGTCCATAAAACCGTATACATTCCTAGCTTGCTTGCGGTTTCCACGGTTTGCTGATTAAAACTGCCGCTTGGCGGACCGAACCACTTGGGCGTTGTAATCCCGAGTGTTTTTATGATGACCTCATTTGTCTTTTTTAACTCTTCCATTGTTTCTGCTTCTGATTTCTGCTGTAAATCAGGATGGCTGTATGCGTGGTTTCCAATTTCATGCCCTTCACTATGAATCAATTTAGCTAAATCGGGATTTTTACTCACCCAGCTACCGTCGAAGAAAAAGGTGGCTTTCGTTTTATGCTTCTTTAGTGCATCCAAAATATCAGGAATGTATTCATTACCCCAGGCAACATTAATTAAAAAAGCCACCATCGGTTTATCGGGATTTCCTTTGAAAATGGGGTGGGGGCCTAGATCTTTCAAATGAACGTTGGGAGTAGTTTCTTTGTAAACGATTTTTGATTCATCCAATTTACCAGTCGCTTTCATTTTCTTGTAACTGGCATCCAGATCCACTTCCAGTCCATTGTAGCCGGGGATAGCTTTCCAGACTCTGTCGACCTTTGCATCAACCGCGAGGATATGATGCGTCTTGCTGAATGATTCCAATTCTGTCGTCAGTCTGTCTTTGCTATTTTTAGATGCAGAGGCCGTGCTTACTAGATCCGTATCTGCTCCCCACTGATTGGTGAAAAGCGCTAGGTAAAGTATTCCTATACAAGCAATGAAAGAAATAAGCCAGAAGCGTTTCAGTTTATATCACCTCTTCTCTAGTCTGTAGTATTTCCTGTACTTGAATAAGTATGCTGGTACTCAAGGTGAAATCTCTTTGCGTATACTTCCACACTAAATTGCGATACTAAGCACAGTATCATTTATTTTATATGTGGGAGGCGAAGTATATGGGAAAGGAATTTGGCCAGAGTTGGAAAAAACAACACCCAGGCACATTCTTTCGGAATTCAGTAGAGAAAGCAGATCGTGCAGTGAAACAAGCAATGTCTCATCCAGAAGAGATAGCCATCGAGCATGCGTTTAATGCAATTGAGCGCGCAGAAAATGCGTTTATGAATGTGGAGCAATATGACAATGAGTTAGATACCATTCAGCAACATAAGGGTCAGTTAGATTCGATCAAGCAGCAATTGAATGAAGCTCGAATGAAAAAAGGCGAGTAATCCATCATGGACCTAAGTCATCTCATTGCTTTTAAAAGCAGGTATCTACTATCACAAGGTGAAAGCTGATTTATCAGTACTTTTCTTGCTTGATAGGCGTGACCTTTTGTTAGATGTACAAGTCGCTGAATTTATAGTAGTACTGCAATCCACAAAAAACTCCAACCGACTTTAAGGAATGGGATAGTATGGCGGTCACTATCATGCAGGAGGTTTTTTTATGTCCAGAAAATTAGTAGCCTCTATTAAAGAGCAGGCGATTCCGCTGGATGACCCGTCTGCATTTGACCGGCTTCTGAAAGATGTAGGGGATGCACAGATTGTGATGATTGGTGAGGCGACACATGGAACTTCTGATTTCTATCGCTTGCGCGCCGAGTTTTCCAAACGTCTCATACAGGAAAAGGGTTTCGCTGCCATTGCTGTGGAAGGCGACTGGCCGTCTGTAGAGAAAATAAACAGCTATGTCAAAGGCTACCATGATCAGCCGTATCTCAACGATTTGCTATCGAATTCATTCAGCAGATGGCCGACATGGATGTGGGCGAATGAAGAGGTTAAAGCATTTGTCACGTGGCTCGCTAATGAAAACAAGCAACGTAGTTCAGACTCCGCAATCGGTATGTACGGCATTGATCTGTACAGCTTATACGATTCTATCGATGAAGTTATGAACTTTCTGGAAAGCCATCCATCCTACGGTGCCGATCTGGAACTTGCAAAGAAAGCATTCTCCTGTTTTGAACCATATAATCGGATGCCTGAACACTATGCCCTGTCTTCTGCCCATTTCACTGACGAATGCATAACAGAGGTAACGAGCCTTCTGGAATCCATCCGAACCAATGAAGAGCGCTACCCCCGCGTGAATGAGCAAGATTTGAACCTGACAATGAACGCTTTGGTAGCGAAAAATGCGGAAGCTTATTACCGGGCGATGCTTCAGGATGATGCACTGTCATGGAATATTCGCGACACCCATATGGCAGAGGCAATCAAGGAAGTACAAAGTTATTACGGCAAAGACGCCAAAATTATTGTGTGGGAACATAACACCCATATCGGTGATGCATCGGCGACCTCGATGACAGACCATGGAATGACAAACGTCGGTCAGCTGATCCGAGACCAGTATGGCAGAGACAATACGTACGCGATTGGTTTCGGCACATATGAAGGGACAGTCATTGCAGGAAGCCGTTGGGGAGAGACGCCGGAAGAAATGGTCGTACCGCCTGCACGTTTTAATACATGGGAAGGCCAACTGCACGCAGCGGGCGCACATGACAAATTGCTGTTGTTCAATGAGGAGAACCGGTGCCAGTTTGACGAATGGATCGGCCACCGCGCAATCGGTGTGGTCTACAATCCCGAGTTTGAAGCCCATGGCAACTTCGTCTCCTCGCGTATTAGTGAACGTTACGATGCTTTTATATATATCGACCGCTCTACTGCTTTGTGGCCGTTGGGTTGGTAGATACGGTACCAGGTCCCGACACAATTAAGATACGGTACCAGGTCCACACACAATTCGGAAACTATTCTGAATTGAACGGAATATGTGTGTGTACCTGGCACCATCTACGTGGCACCACCTACGAAAAAACAGCGCACTCTCATCTACATAAGAGGGTGCGCTGTTTCCATGAAGACACGGTACCAGGTCCCAACACAAAATAGAAACAATTCTGAATTGATCTGGAGTTGTGTGCGGATCTGATATCCTAATTATTTTTCATATGAACCTCGCGATATTCATACATATATAAGGTGCGCAAAAAATGAATTTACGGAGGACATCTATTGTTGAAAAAATGGATTGTGGTGTGTGTGATTTTTCTCATGGCTGTAACGGGAACGATGCAGGATGTACAAGCTGCAAGTTTTAAAGACATGCATAAGAAAACTTCGTCATTGTACGTGGAAGTAAATTACTTGGCGGATCGCGGAATTATAAGCGGTTATCCGGACGGGAAATTTAAGCCGAATGAGCCGATCGCAAAGAAGCATATTGCCGCAATGCTTGTTCAGGCCCTGGATCTGCCGACGACGAATTTGAAAGATCCTAACTATAAGGACGTACCCAAATCTCATCCTTATTATAATGAAATAGCGGCGGCATATACTGCGGGTCTGTTTTCAAATGCGGTCAATTTCAAACCGGAATCCAGTATTTCTCGCGCATTTATGGCGAGGCTGATGAGTAAAGCATTTAATTTGAAGGTGCATAAAAAGGGAGAAGAAAGTCCGCGGTACAGTGACGTTCCAGCGCATTCGGAGTTTCACATTGATATTTTGAGGGTGTCGTCCAACAATATTGCTACTGGATATCCAGACGGTACATTCAAACCGAATCAGCTCATTACACGTGCGCATTTTTCAGCATTTCTAGCTCGCGCACTTACAACGAGAGCAATGAATATTATGCCGGATCCGAATTATACGTATTACTATACAGACGGCTCTAGTAACTATCGTTATGAGTATGACAGAAAAGAAGAAAACGGCTTAGCTTATTGGCGTATACACAATGAAACGAAACATGAAAAGATTCCTCGTCTAGGCTATGTTCAAAACTCTTGGTCCTACGCAGAAGCTTACGATGACTGGTTCCATTATGATCAATATATACCATATCCTTTTGTTGTAACTCAAACCCACAGTGAAAACGATATCGGTCCAGTCAGCTTCGGTAATATATGGATTACAGAAACGAATGCTGTGAAGACTGTTCGTACTATAGAGTACCGTGACGTGTTGGTAATTGAGAACTATACGCCGTGGGACAATAAGACAATTTTCGATTACTACGCAAAAGATATTGGATTGATTCAACGAGTAGACAGTTCGGGGAAAGAGCTGTATGGATTAGTGAAACGTGTGAAAAAAACTAAGTAAATATACGAGGTCCCGGAACAATCCTTCGTTGTTTCGGGACTTTTTGAATTTGCAGCAGGTATCAGGTCCAGATACAACTATGTAAGTGGAACTGGATCCTTGTTCATTAGAAGAAAATCAACTAGACCCTATCGGCATATCATACAATAAACAACGAGTACATTTGAATAGGAGAGATTGAGGTTAACGGGAAACATACATTGTTGGATATGAAAATGGGAGATGTCAACGGAGATGGTATGTTGGACACCGTGTATTTGTATGGTCAATTCGATGGGCCACCAGGTATCTATGCTCATAATATTACACTCGTAATACATGATGGACGATCAACTAAAAGTACAACCGTTCATCTGAAAAATAATGCGGGCTATAATCCGCGCTTATTTCTTGGCGATTTTAACAAAGATGGTGTCCCTGATATTATGGTAAGTATGGATACGGGCGGCAGTGGGGGATATCGTATTTTTTATATCTATTCCTTTAAGAATGACAGGTTACAGGAATTGTTCAACAGTGATCACTACGACGAAAAGTATGAATTCGAAGCACATTATGAGGATTATTATAAAGTGCGTGTGGAAAGTTCTCAACTTAACGTTTTATTCATCATAGACATTAGCAACAGAGGCATTGATTATTTATCTCAGTTTTATAACAGTAATGGGAAATTAAAAAATCCGGTTCAAGGCGGAGTTCTTGGAATAGGAGGCTTATTTCCGATTAATACAACAAACACAAACAATTATTTTGATTTATTAGCCATGCAACGTATTATTGGGCCCACTAATTCAGATACATTAGGATATATTGAAAATCTATTGACGTGGCAAGACATCGAATTTATTTCGAATCGATTGACTGTGTCTGTATTTGGTGTGAATATGAAGTGACATGAAACGAGTACCAGGTCCCCACACAATTCAGAAACTATTCTGAATTGAACGGAAGTTGTGTGTGTACCTGGCACCATCTACGAAAAAAACAGCGCACCCTCATCTACAAAAGAGGGTGCGCTGTTTCCATTCACTTTTCTTCAATTAACCCACTATCCACCAAGTATTCCTTGGCGACGAGTTCAACCATAATTCCATCATTATCGACTTTTCCGTTCATCACTTGCATCGTTTCTTCGTCGATTTGACCTTCAAGCAGGCCGAGTATTTCTTCGAGTTCTGGGTATTCTTTGAGTGTTTCATCTCGTACTAACGGCAGTGCGTGGTAGGGCGGGAAGTATGATTTGTCATCTTCTAGCACGCGTAGATTCGCAATTGCGAGCTGCCCGTCTGTTGTGTAGGAGTTGATGACATCTACTTCGTTTGCACCAATGGCACGATACATCATACCGTGATCCATTCCTTTGACGTCTTTAAACTCGATGTCGTATTCTTTCTCGAAACCAGGTAATCCGTCGGGTCGGTCAATAAATTCGAATACGGCGCCGAGAATGAAGTCGTTCGACACTTTAGCAAAATCACTAAACGTCACGAGGCCAAGCTCTTCCGCTTTTTCTTCATCAAGTGCCAGTGTATACGTATTATTGAATCCGAATGTACCGAGTGCGGTGATGTTGTCTCCGGCGACGAGTCGTTTGGTTGCAGCTAATGTTTCCTCAGCTGTGCCAGGCTCTTCTTGGTAATACGTTACGACAATAGTTCCTGTGTAGTCTGGGATGACGTCGATATGGTCGTTAGTCATCGCGTTCCAGACGACGGATGAGCCGCCTAGGTTTTCTTTGTAGATAATATCTACACCTAAGCGATCTTCAATTAATTGTCCCATGATATTAGACAAAATTATACTTTCCGTATTGTTTCGAGAACCGAGTCTGAGTGAATCTTTTTCATTGAATATACAGCCTGACAATAAGCTAGCCAATAAGGTCGTGACGAGCAACAGTGTAAGTTTGTTTTTCAAATCATCTCAATCCTTTCGGCGTCGTCCAACGTTCAACGCCACCAAAGAACGTTTCAAGGGCAATCGCAAGGATAGCTGCTGGAATAGCTCCAAGTAAGATCAATCCGTCAATTCCACGTGTAATGCCGAGGAAAATGAAGTCACCAAGTCCACCTGCTCCGATGAATGCTGCGAGTGTCGCGTTCCCGACGTTAATGACCGCAGCTGTTCGAATGCCGGCCATAATAATAGGGATAGCAAGAGGCAATTCTACTTTAAATAAAATTTGCATGCTCGTCATGCCCATACCTTTTGCGGCTTCTATTGTGGCGGGGTCGACGTCTTTAATTCCTGTGTAAGTATTACGCATAATAGGCAGTAAAGAGTAAAGGAATAGCGCAGCAATGGCTGTTTTGACGCCGATTCCGAAAATGGGGATCATGAAGCCGAGTACTGCTAAACTTGGGATCGTTTGCATAATGCCTGCTGCACCAAGGACCCCCGTTTTCAGTTTGGGTACGCGTGTGATGACAATCCCAAGCGTTACTGCAATGACTACTGCGAGGATCATTGAGAAGAATACGAGTTGAATATGGATGGAGGTTGCTTCGAGCACTTCCGGCCATCGCAATTTCGTTTGTTCTACGAGTTGTTGCCATATGTTTAAATCATTCATCTAGATCGGCCCCCTTATCTGTCCATTGACTAGACATCGCAGAGAGTAAGGAACCGCGGTTGACGAGCCCTACCAGTATATGGTGTTCATCGACAATCGGAATCATACCGAACGGTGAAGTGTCCATCATGATAATGGCATCTTTCGCTGTTGCTGTATTCACTAAAAAAGGTACAGCGGGTTTCATCACATCATCAATGGTTTTGATGCCATCTAAATTTTTAATTAAATCGTAAGCGGAAACAATACCAAGTAGCTTCCTTTGATCATCTACGACGAGAAGATCCGTTATTTTTCGTTGACGTATAAGAGAGATGGCTCGTTCTGGAGAAGTAGTAGATTGAGTAGTGACCACTTTCTCTGCCATAATTTCTGTAACCGGCATCAGTTCAGGGTTTTGGATAATTCGATGCTTACCCATAAACTCTTCCACAAAGCCGTGAGCGGGTTCGTGTAGTAATTTCTCTGGAGTGTCTAACTGAAGTAAATTGCCGTCTTTCATAATGGCAATACGGTCGCCCATCTTTAACGCTTCGTCCATGTCGTGTGTGACAAAGACAATGGTCTTCTTTAACTTTTTGTGTAGCTTCAGCAATTCTTCTTGCAACTGTTCCCGGGTAATGGGGTCAAGCGCACTGAACGGTTCATCCATTAATATGACATCTGGATTCGCTGCAAGCGCTCTCGCAATGCCGACACGTTGTTGCTGTCCACCTGATAATTCTTTCGGATACCGCGAAGCATAAATTTTCGGATCGAGTCCGACCATTTCAAGTAGATCGAGTACACGTGTTCTCGTTTTGTTTTCGCTCCATTTTTTCAATTGGGGTACAATAGAAATATTTTTTTCGATCGTGTAATGAGGGAAGAGCCCGACTTGTTGAATGACGTAACCGATATTTCTGCGAAGATCAGCGGCGTTGTAAGATTTGATATCTTTGCCGTCGATAGAAATTTTGCCACTTGTGTGTGGGATAATCCGGTTAATCATTTTCATAGTAGTAGACTTACCTGAACCACTAGGTCCTATGAGAACTAGTAATTCACCTTCAGCAATCTCGAAGTTGACAGATTTCACAGCTTGAAATCCACCATCGTACACTTTTGATACATTTTCAAACTTCAGCATAAGTACCTCCCTCTATAAATGTTGATGTATCAACGGTTTGAGCCGTTGTAAGGGTGCCAAAAAAATATTTTTTACACGATGATAAACAATAATAATTAGATATTTGAATATTCAAACGTCCATGGGTGCGCTACGCGG
>NZ_PDZB01000027.1 GCF_002743335.1 Sporosarcina sp. P32b | reverse complement strand
CAAGCTTTACTCAAAGAGTCTAGTAACGATGGCGAAGAGGTCACACCCGTTCCCATACCGAACACGGAAGTTAAGCTCTTCAGCGCCGATGGTAGTTGGGGGTTTCCCCCTGTGAGAGTAGGACGTTGCTAGGCCCGAAGCCATTCCTTATGGGGAGTGGCTTTTTTGTGTTTTATAATATACTAATGTGTAACGAAATGTAGGGGATTTATACATAAACTTTCAATCTCCGGACTGTAAAGTCAGCAAACTGCTCATGTGTATTCTTATTCGCTCTATTAATCTAGACAAGCGCTATTATGTATCCCGCGTTCCGCTCAATGAACCCTGTCGAGCGCTCTATGTATCCCGCTCACCGCTCAATGAACTCAGTTAAGTGCTCTATGTAATCCCTCTTTCGTTCTATAAACCCAGATAAGCGCTCTAAACTTCCAACCATCCGCTCTATAAACCCAATCAATAACTCTATCCATCTCGAAATCTTCACAATCTTTCGCCGTAATCTACTATTTAAAAGACTTTCCTTGAGTTTTTAACTAAGGCGCGATACGATTATCCTACTTGTTTAAAGGAGTGGTGCAATGGTAATGATATTAATTATTTTCGCAATCAATATTGTCTATGTAACGTTTATGACAATACGAATAATCCTCACACTGAAAGGTTATCGTTATATTGCTGCAGCAGTGAGTATGATAGAAACAGTAGTATACGTCATAGGGCTTGGTTTGGTACTTGATAATTTAGACCAAATCCAAAACTTAATAGCTTATGCGCTTGGGTATGGTATAGGTGTTATTATCGGTTCGAAAATTGAAGAGCGCTTAGCACTTGGTTATATAACGGTTAATGTGATCACGGCAGATGTCGATAAGGAAATGCCCGCTGTATTACGACGACTTGGATATGGTGTTACTGACTCATCAGCTAATGGGTTAAGTGGTAATCGTTCAACTATGCAGATTCTGACGCCTCGTAAGTATGAAATGCAACTGTATAAAACGATAACGGAACTCGATCCGAAAGCATTTATTATATCGTATGAGCCTAAGTCGATACACGGTGGCTTCTGGGTGAAAAGTGTGAAAAGAGGCAAGTTATTTAAATGAGTAAACAAAAGGTCTGGTTTGATAGAGAAGAAGATGAAACACTCGATGAATGTTTGGCGAGAATTCAAAGTTTAGGATATACTGTTGTCGCCAGAAGAGAGAAACCACTATTTAAACAGGTTGGGGAAGAGTATATTCCAATTAGACAACAAACACAATTTCAAGCTATCAAAAATAGCTAATAACTGTCAAGATAAAGAGAACTGATGTTTAATCCTTCATATGTCAACTTAAAGGCGAATGATTGTAAAAGACTTATAATGTAATGTTCGTCTTTTAGTTGACGGATTATGTATTAATTGATAATATAATAAGAGTAAATGAGTTCCCCGTATATGCTACAGAATTGGCTGTGGCGTTTCTACCAAGACACCGTAAATGTCTACACTATGTGGGAAAGCAATTTTTCTTGGATAATCATGGGGAATGGCTAAGTTACGATAGCTATGTAACCATTTTGGTAAGGGTCCTTGAAAGTTCTGCTTTTTGTGCATGTGAAAAGTGGAGTTTTCAAGGACCTTTTTATTGTTTTATATTAAATCATGTTGTGCATGAAGGAGCGGATTAGATTTGGAACCGAAGATTGGTGTCATAATGGGCAGTAAGAGCGACTGGGAAACAATGAAGCATGCATGCGACATATTGGATGAACTAGGAGTTCCTTATGAAAAGAAAGTAGTGTCAGCCCACCGTACGCCGGATTTCATGTTTGACTATGCAGAACAAGCAGAGAAAAAAGGATTACACGCTATTATCGCAGGAGCAGGCGGAGCTGCCCATCTACCAGGGATGGTTGCAGCAAAAACGCTAGTTCCTGTTATTGGTGTGCCTGTGCAATCTAAAGCATTGAATGGTATGGACTCGCTTTTATCCATCGTTCAAATGCCAGGAGGTGTACCTGTCGCGACTGTGTCAATCGGTAAAGCCGGTGCTACAAATGCAGGCCTCCTAGCGGCTCAAATGCTCTGTGTGCAAGATGAAGAATTACGTAAAAAACTGCAGCAAAGACGCGATGAAATGAAGAAAATCTCGCTGGAAAGCAGTGGTGAACTGAATTGAAAATGATTAAACCAGGACAAACGATCGGTATCATCGGTGGTGGTCAATTGGGGCGGATGATGGGACTTGCAGCAAAAGAGGCTGGTTTCAAGATTGCGGTACTTGATCCAACAAAAAATTCCCCTTGCGGACAGTTAGCAGATATCGAAATTGTTGCACCGTATAATGATGAAGAAGCGCTGAATGAATTAAGCCAAGTAAGTGATGTTATTACATTCGAATTTGAAAACATCGATTATGAGGGATTGAAACGGCTGACAAAGAAAGCTTATGTACCTCAAGGTGCTGAACTAGTCCGTATCACGCAAAATCGTATCAATGAAAAAGCTGAGATTCAAGCAGCTGGAGTATCGGTTGCGCCTTACATAACTGCTGAGACATATGAAGAGTTAGTACAGAAAATTGATGATCTTGGGTTCCCTTGTATCGTGAAAACAGCTTTTGGTGGCTATGACGGTAAAGGTCAAGTAAAGCTTGAAGCCAAAGAGCAAATTGAAAGTGCAAAAGATCTGTTTAGACACTCTTCTTGTATAGCAGAAGCTTTCGTTCCGTTTGATAAAGAGATTTCCGTTATCATTCAAAGAAACCCAGCAGGACAAACCTATTGCCTGCCAATTGCAGAGAACATTCATAAGCATCATATCTTGCACGAATCGATTGTACCGGCAAGAGTGGATCAAGCGGTTTTGGAGCAAGCCGAAGATGCGGCAAAGAAAATTGCGGGCCATTTAGAGTTGGTAGGAACACTAGCAGTTGAAATGTTCGTACTGCACGACGGGGCAATCATTATTAATGAATTAGCTCCACGCCCACATAACTCTGGTCACTACTCGATTGAGGCATGCAACATCTCACAATTTCATCAGCATGTCCGTGCGGTCTGTGGTTGGCCGTTACGCGAGCCGAAGTTATGGGCACCATCCATTATGGTGAATGTACTTGGAGAACATGTAGCACCGCTTCAAGAGCGCATCGCGGATTATCCAGATTGGTCAATCCATTTATACGGCAAAGCAGAAGTGAAAGAAAAACGTAAAATGGGTCATGTCACGATTATGACGGAAAATCTTGAAGAAACTCTGCAAGAAATTGAGCAGTCTGGTATTTGGCAAGATAATAACTAAAAAAAACTATTATTTCCACTTTGGGAGGAACCGACAATGACGAATGTAACTATTTATGTAACACTACGTGAAAGTGTTGTAGATCCACAAGGCATCGCGACGACTGAAGCACTTCAAAAGATGGGCTATGAAGAAGTGAAAAGTGTACGAGTTGGGAAACTAATCGAATTACAGCTTGATGGATCAGAAGAGACAATTGAAGCACGTGTGAATGAAATGTGTAACGATCTATTGATTAATAAAGTCATTGAAGATTATCGCTTTGAAATCGGGGAGGTTGTCAGCAAATGAAGTTCGCCGTTCTAGTATTCCCAGGTCTTACTTGTGATCTTGATATGTACCATGCAATTGAGGAAACAGTAAAGCAAGATGTTGAATACGTTTGGCATACTGAAGCTGATCAACTCGATCAATTCGATGCGGTTCTATTACCGACAGGCACTTCATACGGCAACTACTTACGTCCGGGTGCATTGGCGAAAAGTTCACCTGCCTGCAAACAGTTACAAGCATTTGCTGAATCCGGTAAATTGGTTCTGGGTGTAGGTAATGGTTTTCATATCTTAGTAGAAGCAGGTATCCTTCCAGGTGGATTCTTACGTAATCAGAGTTTGAAATTCCGTTCAGCTCGTGAAACGGTACGAGTGGAAAATAACAATACAGCTTTCACAAAAGACTATACACAAGGTCAAGTGCTCACATTGCCAGTAGCTAACGAATTTGGTAACTACTACGCTGACGAGCAGACAGTGGAAGAGCTGAAAAATAATAATCAAATCGTTTTCACATACGCGAATGAAAATACTGATGGCAGTACAGAAGCAATCGCGGGAATCACGAATAAAAGAGGTAATGTACTCGGTATGATGCCACTACCTGAACGTGCAGTGGAAGAAATCATCGGTGGAACAGATGGAACAGCTTTATTCCAATCAATCATGAACAATCGGGGTGAACAGCATGTCAATTAATCACGAACCTACAGCGGAGCAAATCAAAGAGAATCGTTTATATCTCCAAATGGGCATGACAGATGCAGAGTATGAGCGTGCGGTAGAAAAACTTGGACGTACTCCGAATTACGTAGAAACGGGTCTGTTTTCTGCTATGTGGTCAGAACATTGTTCGTATAAAAGCTCAAAGTCTGTATTACGCAGATTTCCTACTGAAGGTGCACGTGTATTACAAGGACCAGGTGAAGGTGCTGGAATTGTAGACATCGGTGATAATCAAGCTGCTGTCTTTAAAATGGAATCTCATAACTCGCCATCAGCAATCGAGCCTTTCATTGGTGCAGCAACAGGTGCAGGTGGAATTATTCGTGACGTATTCTCTATGGGTGCGCGTCCGGTAGCATTAGTCAATTCACTTCGTTTCGGAGATTTAACAGACCCTCGAGATAGATTCTTGTTTGAGGAAGCAGTTGCTGGAATCGCGAGTTACGGCAACGCAATGGGAATCCCGACAGTAGCTGGTGAAGTTCAGTTTGATCAGTGCTATTCGAAGCGTCCGTTAGTCAACGCGATGGCAGTCGGTTTGTTGAATCATGAAGATATTCAAAAAGGTGTCGCAGCTGGAATTGGCAACACAGTGATATACGCAGGGGCTACAACTGGTCGTGATGGAATTCACGGAGCTACAATGTCTTCTTCCGAACTTTCTATTGAAGAAGAGCAAGAACTACCGGTCATGCAAGCAGGAGATCCATTCATTGAAAAGCTATTGATGGAAGCTTGCCTAGAACTAGTTCAATCAGATGCGTTGATCGGTATTCAAGATATGGGTGCAGCAGGTCTTACTTCTTCAGCAGCAGAAATGGCTTCAAAAGCTGGTTATGGTGTGGAGTTGAACTTGGATCTTGTGCCACAGCGTGAAGAGAATATGACAGCGTATGAAATGATGTTGTCTGAATCTCAAGAACGTATGTTGATTGTTGTGAAAAAAGGTCGTGAAGAAGAAGTCATTGCACTATTCACGAAGTATGGAATAACTGCAGCGACAATCGGTCATGTAACAGATGATAAAATGCTTCGTTTGCTTCATAAAGGCGAAGTCGCAGCGGAAGTTTCAGCAGATCTATTAGCTGAAGATGCACCAAGCTATCAGAAAGAATCAAAAGAACCTGCATCGTTTGCGAAAAACCAGGCGATTGAAAATACAGAACCACAAGTAACGAACTTGAAAGAGACACTACTCGATTTATTGCAACGTCCTACGATAGCTTCTAAAGAGTGGGTATATAATCAGTTCGATACAGGTGCAAGAACGAATACTGTTCTCGCACCAGGGGCATCTGCAGGTGTGATCCGTGTTAGAGGAACAAACAAAGGTATTGCGATGACAGCGGATTGTAACTCTCGATTCATTTATTTGGATCCAGAAGTTGGCGGGAAGATTGCAGTGGCTGAAGCTGCACGTAACCTTGTCTGTTCAGGCGCAGAGCCAATCGCGTTGACTGACTGTTTGAACTTTGGTAGCCCGGACAAGCCTGAAGTATTCTGGCAGCTGGAAAAATCAGCTGACGGTATTTCAGAAGCTTGTCGCAAACTGAATGCACCGGTCATCGGCGGTAACGTATCTCTTTCCAATGAAGTAAACGGTGTGCCAATCTATCCAACACCAACAATTGGTTTGGTAGGAATCGTCCATGATTTAAGCCAAGTGACAACACCTGGTTTCAAACAAGCTGGAGATGCAATCTACTTGATTGGTCAAACAGAAATGGAATTCGGCGGCAGTGAATTGCAACAAATGATCGAAGGAAAGATCTTCGGTAAATCACCTGCAATCGATTTGGACTTAGAAGCAACTCGTCAACAACAACTTCTCCAAGCGATCCAAGCTGGAATGATTCAATCAGCTGATGATTTGTCAGAAGGCGGATTTGCAGTAGCGCTTTGTGAAGGTACATTTGGCTCACAAGGTTTGGGTGCTGATGTAACAGTGGAAGGTTCAGCAATTACTGCATTGTTCAGTGAAACACAGTCACGTTTCTTGGTTACGGTACAAGCTGAACAAGTAGCTGCGTTTGAAGAAAAAGTTCAAGATGCAGTGAAAATCGGAACAGTGACAGATGGCGAAGAAATCGTCATCAAAGACGCAGAGGGAACTGTCCTAGTAGAAGGGACGGTAGAAGAATTCCAAACTGCTTGGAAAGGGGCAATTGCATGCTTGCTGAACTCAGAGGACTAAACGAAGAGTGCGGCGTATTTGGTATTTGGGGACATGACGATGCTGCACAGCTCAGCTATTACGCATTGCATGCACTTCAGCATCGTGGACAGGAAGGAGCCGGTATCGTTGTAAAAGGCGAGAACGGTCTCCATGCAGTCAAAGGGGAAGGTCTGGTCAATGAAGTGTTCTCAGGCGAAAAACTGAATTCACTTGAAGGACGCGGCGCAATTGGGCAAGTTCGCTATACGACAAAAGACGGACGTGGTATAGAAAATGTTCAGCCACTAGTGTTTCGTTCAACAACGGGTAGCTTGGCTATCGCACATAACGGTAACCTAATCAATGCGACAGATTTGAAAGAACATTTGGAGCGTCAAGGCAGTATCTTCCAAAGTACATCTGATACAGAAGTACTCGCTCACTTGATCAAACGTAGCAGTGGTTCACGTAATCACCGAGACCGAGTGAAAAAGGCACTTAGTATTTTAAAAGGTGCATTTGCATTCGTGTTAATGACAGATGAAGGGTTGATGGTTGCACAAGATCCAAACGGTATGCGTCCATTATCTTTAGGGAAAATTGGTGATGCGTGGGTCGTTGCATCAGAAACTTGTGCATTTGAAATTATCGGTGCTGAACATGTTCGTTCAGTAGAACCGGGTGAATTGCTGATTATTAATGATAATGGATTAACGTCCGAGCGTTTTGCAGAACCCGCAGATAATGCGATGTGTTCTATGGAATATGTCTACTTCTCTCGTCCGGATTCAAATATCGATGGCATAAATATTCATGCTGCACGTAAACGTTGCGGTAAACAATTGGCTCGTGAAGTACAGATTAGTGCAGACGTCGTCACAGGGGTTCCAGATTCCAGCATTTCTGCTGCCATTGGATTCTCTGAACAAAGTGGCATTCCATATGAGTTGGGATTAATTAAAAACCGCTATGTCGGACGAACATTTATACAACCATCTCAAGCGTTGCGTGAACAAGGCGTGAAGATGAAACTATCACCAGTACACCAAGTCGTGGACGGTAAGCGGGTCGTAATGGTCGATGATTCAATTGTACGTGGTACAACATCTAAACGAATCGTCACTATGCTTCGCGATGCAGGCGCTAAAGAAATACATGTCGTCATTGCTTCACCACCTTTAATTGCTCCATGTTATTACGGTGTGGATATTAGTTCTGATTCAGAATTACTTGCGACAGGTCGTACTATAGATGAAATGCGTGATGAGATTGGTGCCGATTCACTCTCATTCCTTTCAATTGATGGAATGTTGGAATCGAATGGTCGGTCATCAGAAATGAAAAACTGCGGACAATGTTTGGCTTGTTTCACAGGTGAGTATCCGACAGAGATATATTCGGATACGGCAATGCCGCACGAAAAAGAAATCGTACGATAGGAGGCCTTTCCATGTCGAAGGCATATGAAAAAGCGGGAGTTAATATTGAAGCTGGCTATGAGTCAGTTGAACGCATGAAGTCTCACGTAGCACGAACATCTCGTAAAGGGGTGGCAGGTGCTTTTGGTGGGTTCGGCGGAATGTTCGATCTATCTGCGCTGGAATATAAAGAACCAGTCCTCATTTCTGGTACAGACGGTGTTGGCACGAAGTTGAAATTGGCTTTCATGGCGGACCGTCATGACACAATTGGGATTGACTGTGTCGCAATGTGTGTGAATGATATCGTAGCGCAAGGTGCAGAGCCTCTGTATTTCCTTGACTATGTAGCACTAGGTAAAGCAGTACCTGAAAAAGTGGAAGCAATCGTCAAAGGAGTAGCGGATGGTTGTGTACAATCGGGTGCGGCATTGATAGGTGGAGAAACGGCTGAAATGCCAGGTCTCTACGAGGAAGATGAATATGATTTGGCTGGTTTTGCAGTAGGAGCTTGTGAAAAGAGCAAGCTGGTAACAGGCGAGCGTGTGCAAGAAGGTGACGTACTAGTTGGAATCGCATCGAGCGGTATTCACTCGAACGGCTACTCTTTAGTACGCCATATCGTATTTGAACAATTGGGCGCGGATATTAACGGCACGATTGAAGGCTTTGAAGATCTTGGCACAGTAGCGGATGCGTTATTACAGCCGACTAAGATCTATGCTAAGCCGGTACTTGAAATGCACCAACAGCTTGATGTGCACTCTATGGGTCATATTACAGGCGGCGGATTTTTCGAAAACCTTCCACGTATGTTCTCGGAAGGATTTGGAGTAGAAGTAGATTTAGGTGCTTGGCCTGTACTTCCGGTATTCCACATGTTAAAAGAAAAAGGCGAATTAACGGATCGCGATTTATATAGCGTTTTCAACATGGGTGTTGGATTTGTCGTAGCCTTACCGGAAGCAGAAGCTGAAAAAGCAATCGAAATCGCTAAAGCACATGGTGAAGAAGCATATGTAATCGGACGTGTTACGAAGCAAGAAGGCGTAACATTTAACGGTGAACATGACGGGACATTGTCAGAATGAATAAAGTAAAGATCGCAGTATTTGCTTCAGGCAGCGGCAGTAACTTTGCCGCTTTGGCAGAAGCATGTGAAGCGGGGCGCATTCCAGCTGAAATTGTTTTGATGGTGACAGATAAACCGGATGCTTTCGTCAATGAACGGGCGAACAAAATAGGTATTTCAATTGCAGCCATTCGACCTCGTGACTTCGAAACGAAGGATGCCTATGAACAAGCTATACTCAAAGCATTACAAGAAGCACAAGTAGAATGGTTAATATTAGCTGGCTACATGCGATTGATTGGTCCTGTATTATTGGCAGCGTATCCTGAACGGATCATCAACATCCATCCGTCTCTATTGCCTTCCTTCCCAGGAAAGGATGCGATCGGACAAGCAGTAGCTGCCGGCGTTAAAATAACGGGTGTCACAGTTCATCTTGTAGATGAAGGAATGGATACAGGTCCAATTTTAGCACAGCGCGCAGTGGACGTTATCGATGGAGATGTTGAACAAACTGCTTTAGCTATCCATGCCGTGGAACACGAACTATATACAGCAACATTGCAAAACTTATTTAAAAAATGATGAGCCTGTTGTGATGACAGGCTTTTTTTATAAACTGGAGGGAATTCCTTTGAAAAAACGCGCATTGTTAAGCGTATCAGATAAAAGTGGGATACTAGAATTTGCGAAAGAACTCGAACAGCTTGGATATGAATTATTGTCTACGGGTGGTACGATGAAGCATTTGAAAGACAATGGTGTTGCTGTAACGGCTGTAGATGAAGTAACAGGATTCCCAGAAATCATGGAAGGCCGCGTGAAAACATTGAACCCGATGATTCACGGTGGATTACTTGCTAAGCAAGATGATCCTGGACATCAGGCACAAATGGAAGAGCATGGCATCCAGCCAATCGATGTAGTCTGTGTAAACTTGTATCCTTTCAAAGAAACGATTTCCAAACCGGATGTATCAGCAGAAGATGCAATCGAAAATATCGATATTGGTGGACCCGCAATGCTTCGCGCGTCTGCAAAGAATCACGCATACGTGACAGTCATTGTGGATGCAGCTGACTACAGTGCAGTACTCGACGAACTGAAAGCGGATGGCAAGACGACTCTTGAAACACGCCGACGTTTAGCGGCTAAAGTGTTCCGTCACACGGCAGCTTATGATTCATTAATTTCTGGCTATTTGACAGACCTAGCGGGAGAACAATTCCCAGAACAAGTTACGTATACATACGAGTTGAAGCAACCATTGCGTTATGGTGAAAATCCTCATCAGCAGGCGGCATTCTATAGTCGTCCACTTGGATCTGATTTCTCGATTGCCTATGCCGAACAGCTTCATGGAAAAGAATTGTCTTATAATAATATCCAAGATGCCAATGCAGCGATTCAAATAGTAAAGGAATTTACTGAGCCCGCGGCTGTAGCAGTTAAGCACATGAATCCATGTGGTGTAGGTACAGGCGAGACGATCGCTGAAGCTTTCCAAAAAGCTTATGAAGCAGATTCTACATCTATTTTTGGTGGAATCATTGCATTAAATAAAGAAGTTGATCAGGAAACAGCTGTGCAACTTGCTGATATATTCCTTGAAATCGTCATTGCCCCTTCATTTACAGAAGAAGCACTTGAGACGTTGACGAAGAAGAAAAACATACGTCTTCTAACAATTTCATTTAAACAGCAGAAAAAAGATCAGTGGAACACAGTATCTGTTGAAGGTGGATTATTAATGCAACAACCTGATGCTCACGGTTTTGAAGAAGCGGATATCAAAGTGGCAACAGACCGAGAGCCTACCGAAGCAGAATGGAATGCGATGAAGCTGGGATGGGCAGTTGTGAAACACGTGAAATCTAATGCGATCGTCGTAACAGATGAGCATATGACAATTGGTGTAGGTGCAGGTCAGATGAACCGTGTAGGTGCTGCAAAAATCGCTCTGACACAAGCAGGCGAACGTGCAAAAGGAGCAGCACTTGCATCTGACGCATTCTTCCCTATGGATGATACAGTTGAAGCAGCGGCAAAAGCAGGTATTACGGCAATCATTCAACCAGGTGGTTCCGTAAAAGATGCAGATTCCATTAAAAAAGCCAATGAATACGGCATTACGATGGTATTCACAGGCGTACGTCATTTCAAACATTAAGAGTGCAGGGAGTAGATGAACATGAAAGTTCTTGTAATTGGAAGTGGCGGTCGTGAACATGCGATAGCTAAACAGTTCAACCAAGCGCCTTCTGTATCAGAAGTATTTGTAGCGCCTGGCAACGACGGTATGCAGCAAGATGCAACATGTGTGAAAATTGCAGCTACAGACTTTGAGGCTTTGGCAGATTTCGCAATCGAACAGCGTGTTACGTTGACGTTCGTTGGACCAGAACAGCCGCTAGCAGAAGGAATTGCCGATTATTTCCTAGACAAAGGTTTAACGGTATTCGGACCGACTCAGGCAGCTGCTCGTATCGAAGGCAGTAAGTCATTCGCCAAGGAAATCATGGACAAGTATGATATTCCCACAGCAGCCTATGGAACATTCACGGATGCTGAAGAAGCAAAGTCGTTCATCCGCGAACAAGGTGCCCCAATCGTAGTGAAAGCTGACGGATTGGCAGCTGGAAAAGGCGTAATTGTTGCGATGGAATTACAGGAAGCATTAGATGCGGTTGATGACATGATCGGCAATCAAAAGTTCGGTGAATCATCATCACGTGTTGTGGTAGAAGAATTTCTCGACGGCGAAGAGTTCTCTTATATGTCGTTCGTCCATGACGGACAAATCTATCCAATGGTGATTGCACAAGATCATAAACGAGCATATGACGGAGATCGCGGTCCGAATACAGGCGGAATGGGAGCTTATTCCCCAGTTCCACAAATTTCGGATGCAATTGTGCAGGAAGCATACGATCGCGTAGTCGTACCAACGGTTGATGCTATGACAGAAGAAGGAATTCCTTTCACAGGCATCCTCTATGCAGGATTAATACTTACGGAGCAAGGTCCAAAAGTTATTGAATTCAATGCCCGATTTGGCGATCCGGAAACACAAGTCGTCTTACCGCGTATGAAATCAGATTTTGGTAAGTTCATGGAAGCTCTACTGGCTGGAGAATCGTTCGATCTTGAGTGGCATGAAGAAGCGATGTTAGGCGTTGTCATTGCATCGGAAGGGTATCCTTCTGATGTAGTGAATGGTCACGCACTTCCAAAACTTGATATACTGACTAATCAAGGGCTTGACGTCTTCCATGCAGGAACGAAGCTAGAGGATGATCACTTTGTTGGAAACGGTGGACGTGTACTTCTTGTTGCGGCGAAAGCAGCTACACTAAAAGAAGCACAAGAGAAAGTTTACACTGGTCTTGCCGATCAAAAATGGGATGGATTCTTCCACCGTACGGATATTGGATGGCGTACATTTGAATAAAGGATGAAACAGGACTGTGCTAGAAGTGTGATATTACTTCTAGCGCAGTCTTTTTTAATGCTAAAAAATGTCTACTTCAAACCGCGACCTGTTCTTTGAGGTTACATACTATTTAGTTCGTTTGAAAAACAGGTTATCCACAGCGCCTTCGATAAATTGTGGTTTATTAGTGGAAAAAGTGTGAATAAGTTGTTGGTAATGTGTGTAAGTGTCTGTTATCTTGTGGATTAATGAAAAGTCTCTTGTGTATAACCTTTGCATGACAAAGCTATTCCAGATTGAATTGCTATGTTACTATAAAGCAATAGTTAACAAACAGGAAAACTACTTTTAAGGGACGGTGATCGGCATGTGGAGTGCAAAAGAAATACAGTCACAACTTGCGATTATTAATGGACAGAAAGCGCCTGATATCGTAATTGAAAACGCTACCTACTTACATTCTATATTCAAGAAATGGATGCAAGGAAACATTTGGATTCAAGGTGATCGGATCGTTTATGTAGGGAAGCGCATGCCGACTATGCTTGAAGGAACAGAACGTGTTGACGCTTCCGGAAAGAAAATAGTTCCGGGATACATCGAGCCGCATGTCCATCCATTCCAATTATATAATCCAGAAACATTTGCAGACTATGCATCCCGTCGAGGAACAACAACTTTCATATCAGACAATCTCATCTTGTTCTCGATGTTGGATCAGCAAACAGCATTTACATTCATTGATCAACTGAATGAACTGCCATTCTCATTTTATTGGTGGGCACGTGTAGATTCGCAAACCGTACTACAAAATGAAAAAGAACTTTTCAATCCTGCTGATATTGCCAAATGGATGGAGCGACCTGATGTATTAATGACAGGTGAGCTAACAGGTTGGCCAAGATTAATACGAGGCGATCAAAAAATGATGGAGTCTTTACGGGAATCGAAACGACTCGGTAAAAAGATCGAAGGACATTTTCCAGGTGCATCGGAACGTACATTAGCTCGAATGAAATTGCTTGGAGCGGACGGTGATCATGAGGCGATGACTGTAGACGAAGTGGAAAGACGCTTACAGCAAGGGTATGCTGCTACATTACGGTATTCTTCAATTCGTCCCGACCTACCAGTTATATTGAAAGGTATTGTAGAGAAGGGGTGGGATGTTTTTGATCATTTGATGATGACGACTGATGGTTCCACTCCTTCGTTCTACCGAGACGGTGTAATGGACCAATGCATCCAAATAGCACTTGACGCGGGAGTACCACCGATCTATGCGTATCAAATGGCGTCATATAACGTGGCGAGGTACTACGATATTACGGACTTGCATAGTGTAATTGCGACAGGCCGGTTTGCAACGTTGAACTTTTTAGAAGATGAATATAATCCTGTCCCGACTGATGTATTATCAAAAGGGAAGTGGGTACTTCGAGATAGTACATCGTCTACTGCATTCAAAGCGGTAGATTGGAAAGTGATGCCGGTATTCGACTTGCCTTATGAACTGACAGATGAAGACTTTACATTCCCGTCTTCAACGGGGATTCAGATGGTAAATGATGTGATTACGAAAGTATACGAAAGTGAGCTGGATCTCAGTAGTCCAACTATTGCCTCTGGCGATGAATGCTATTTGATATTACTGGATAAGAACGGGAAATGGCGTGTCAATACTATATTGAAAGGGTTCGGGAATGATCTGCAAGGTTTTGCATCTTCCTATTCAAATACTGGAGATGTATTATTGATAGGACAGGATTGGCAAGAGATGAAGCGAGCATTTGATGAAATCAAGAATATAGGCGGAGGCATGGCACTCGCTGAAAATGGTAAGATTATTGAAACATTACAACTAGCGGTCGCAGGCGGATTGTCCGTTCAACCGATGGAAGTAATCATCGAAGAAGAGCTAGCAATGAAAAAGGCGTTAGGACAACGTGGCTATGCACATGGAGATGCTGTATATACATTATTATTCCTTCAATCTGTTCACTTGCCATATGTCCGTATCACGCCGGTTGGTGTCTTACAAGTAATGAAAAATGAACTATTAATCCCTCATATAGAAAGGTAGGAACGTATATTGATATGGAATAGACGCAAGTTACTCTTGGTAGCCACAGCTAGCTTATTATATCTCGGAGGTTGTTCTTCGAAAGAGCAATCTGAACCACAAGAACAAGAAAAACCGAATGATGTGTCATGGTTTACAGGTGAGATGATTACAGATTCCATGGACAACCGTCCTATTTTAGCGACAATTAGTAATATCCCTGCTGCTCGGCCACAGTCCGGACTTTCGGATGCGGATCAGATATACGAATTCTTAGCAGAAGGTCAAGTAACGCGATACGCTGCACTTTTTCAGAGTAAAGTGCCTGATCAGATAGGTCCTATTCGAAGTGCTCGCGATTATTTTGTACACTTAGCAGAAGGTATGGATGCATTTTATATCGCTCATGGTTATAGTCCAGATGCAAAGAAATTACTTGATGATCGGGTAGTCGATTATATCAACGGCATACATCATGACGGGACTTTATTCGAACGTTCAGCAGACCGCAGGGCGCCGCATAACTCGTATATTTCAAAGGAACATATTGCAGAAGCATTTAGTCTCGTGAACGCTTCCAAAAAGATCACTGCGCAGCCGTCCTTTTCTTTCCTAAATCCCGATGAAAGTGATAAAATAGGGGATATCGCATCAACGGTACAAGTATCGTACAGTTCAGATCCGAATTTTATTAGTACGTATCAATATAATCAAGAAGCAAATCGTTATTATCGATCTGTTAACGGTATTGATACAGTGGATAAGTTAAACGAACGACGTATAGAACTGGCGAATATTATCGTGATGGAAATGGATCATCAAACAGTTGATCAACAAGGCAGGCTCGCAATTGACCTAGAATCTGGCGGCCAAGCTATGCTGTTTCATGAAGGGATCGCTAAACCGATTGAATGGCAAAATAAAGATGGATTTTTAACTCCAGTGGAACAAGGCGCGCCTGTTAAATTAACGGCTGGAAAAACGTGGATCCACATTATTCCATCATTATCGGGTCCTTCTACTTCCGTCACTTATACTCCGTAAGATCGACTTAGAGAGAGGGCGAGAACATGCAAATAGATAAAATTCGCGGAGAACAAATAGATCAATTGTTTCAAGCAATTCTAGAACTAAAGGATATAGAAGAATGCTATAAGTTTTTTGATGACCTCTGCACTATGAGCGAAGTCCAATCACTAGCACAAAGACTGGACGTAGCCCACAAACTTAAACTGAAAAAAACCTATGATAGCATCCAACAAGAAACAGGCGCAAGCACAGCTACGATTTCCCGCATACGTCGTTGCGTAGACTACGGGTCTGGCGGGTACAACCTCATGTTGGATCGACTTTATCCTGAACTTCAAAACAACCAAACAAAAAACAACTAACACAACCGGCCAGGGATAAAACCCCACCGGTTTTTTAAAAGTTATACAAAACCACTATGACAAGTGAAGGGGGAAATAAAAAATGGACTATAAAACATGGCGGCATGCATTTAAAATCGATCCAGCGAAAAGTATCTCAGATGATCACGTAGAAATGATAGCCGAATCTGGAACAGATGGAGTCATCATTGGTGGATCTGACGGAGTCACATTGGAAAACGTACTTGATTTACTTGCACGTTTCCGTCGTTTTTCGGTGCCACTTGCGCTGGAAGTATCTACTGTTGAATCGGTTACACCCGGATTCGATTATTACTTTATTCCAACGGTCTTAAATACAACGGATTCAAAGTGGTTGAACGGCTTGCATCACGAAGCTCTTCGTGAATATGGTCATATGATGAATTTTGATGAACTAGTTACAGAAGGTTACTGCATTTTAAATCCAGATTGTACAGCTGCGAAGGTGACAGGGGTCGACTGTGTTCCCGATGAAGAAGATGTACAAGCATATGCACGTATGGCTGAACATTTATTTTCCTTGCCGATATTTTATTTAGAGTACAGTGGACAATACGGCGATCCACAAATTGTTAGGTCGGCGAAAGAATTACTTACTAATACTCGTCTCTTTTATGGCGGTGGAATACGCTCAACAGAACAAGCAAAAGAAATGGCAGCCATTGCAGATACTGTAGTGGTAGGAAATGTTGTATATGATGATCTACAAGTAGCTATAAAAACAGTCGATGCTGTGAAATCTGTTCCTTTACCTGTGTGAGTAGTATATAATAAGAACAAATGTTCCTAAAAGGCGGTACTAATATGAATAAACTATCGGATGATTTACTAAAAGGCATGAATCCCGAGCAAGCGCGTGCAGTCAAAACGACTGAAGGACCTTTGCTCATTATGGCGGGTGCCGGTTCAGGAAAGACTCGTGTATTGACACACCGAATTGCGTATTTGGTTGTAGAAAAACAAGTGTATCCGTCCAATATTTTAGCCATTACATTTACAAATAAGGCGGCACGTGAAATGCGTGACCGAATTGATGGATTACTGGGTCCTGGCTCTGGAGAACGTATGTGGGTTTCAACTTTCCACTCAATGTGTGTTCGAATTCTTCGTAGGTTCGTAGATCGAATCGGCCTATCTAAAAATTTCACTATCCTTGATAGTGCTGATCAAATGACAGCAATGAAACGTGTATTGAAAGAACTGAACCTCGACCCGAAACAGAATGATCCTCGGGCGATGCTCGGAATTATTGGCAATGCCAAAAACGAATGTATTGATGCAATTGAATTCCGTAAAAATTCAAATCCTCAAAATCCTCATGAACGTACAGTAGCAGATATTTACGATCGTTATACTAAAAAACTGCGTCAGAATCAATCAATGGATTTTGATGACTTAATTATGATGACTACGGTCTTGTTTGAACGAGTTCCTGAAGTGCTCGAGTATTATCAAAATAAATTTCAGTATATTCATGTGGATGAGTACCAAGATACAAACAATGCGCAGTATCGTCTCGTCAAAATGCTGGCATCAAAATTCCGTAATGTCTGTGTAGTAGGTGACTCCGATCAGTCAATCTATCGCTGGCGTGGTGCGGATATCGGTAATATACTATCTTTTGAAAAAGATTATAAAGAAGCGAATGTCATTCTTTTAGAGCAAAACTACCGTTCCACCAAGAGGATTTTGCAAGCAGCAAATGAAGTGATCGACAATAATAAAAGTCGCTATGATAAGAAATTACGTACAGATAACCCCGAAGGCGAACTAATCTCGATCTATAAAGCACGCGATGAAAAAGACGAATCACAATTTGTTGTCCAACAAATCATCGAGTTGAAAGAAAAACTTGGATTAACATTGGATCAATTTGCGATTCTGTACCGAACTAACGCACAGTCCCGTCTTATTGAGGAATACTTATTGAAGTCAAATCTTGATTACACAATTGTAGGCGGTACGAAGTTCTATGATCGAAAAGAGATTAAAGATTTACTTGCCTATTTACGTCTGATAGCGAATAACGACGATGACCTAGCGTTAGCAAGAATCATTAATGAACCGAAACGAAGCATCGGTGCTACTTCATTCGAACGGATGGCTACGTTTGCATTACAAAATGACCGCTCCATGTTTGATTCATTGCAGGAAGTGGATTTCATGGGTTTACCGAAAAGAGCATTAACAGAAGCGGTGAAATTCCATGAACTAATCAATGGATTCACTCAAATGCAAGAGTTTTTATCAATCACCGAACTAGTGAAAGAAGTCATTGATAAATCGGGTTATCGTGAGATGTTGGAAAAGGAAAAATCAATAGAGGCAGAAAGCCGTCTTGAAAACATTGAAGAGTTTTTATCGGTCACAGAAGCGTTTGAGAAACGTGCAGCAGAGGAAGAGGAAGAACCTTCACTCGTTGCATTCTTGACTGACCTCGCTTTAGTAGCAGATATTGATACATTGGATAAAGAAGAGAACACTTCCACTGAAAAAATCGTCCTAATGACAATGCACGCAGCAAAAGGCTTGGAATTCCCTGTGGTCTTCGTGCTTGGCATGGAAGAAAACATATTCCCGCACATTCGTGCACTCGCAGATCCGGAAGAAATGGAAGAAGAACGAAGACTCGCGTATGTGGCAATCACACGGGCGGAACAACGCCTTTACCTGACGAGTGCAGGTCACAGGATGTTGTTCGGTAAGTCAAACTTTAATCAACCATCTCGTTTTCTTAATGAAATCTCGGAAGAACTGACAGAGCTATTGGCAGACGGCAATGGCATGAGTGTACCTTTCGCTCAAGCGCCCAAAGCACAAGCCAAACGTCCTGCAGTTAAACGTCCAGTTTATAATGAAAGCGGCGGAGAGAAAATGCAGTGGAAGCCAGGAGACAAGGCGTCCCATAAAATATGGGGAATTGGAACGGTAGTGAGTGTTAAAGGTAAAGCAGATGATATGGAGCTGGACATTGCATTCCCTAATCCAGTAGGAATCAAGCGATTATTAGCCAAATTTGCACCGATTGAAAAAGAATAAAGCGTCCCTAAGGAGCGTGGAAAATAGATGGATGATGTTCTAAAACTAGAGAAGCGGGTAGCGGAGCTCAATAAAACCTTACATGAATATGGGCGTGCATACTATGACTTGGATGCCCCAATTGTTCCCGATTCAGAATACGACGAGAAAATGAAGGAATTGTTGGCGATTGAAGAAGAACATCCAGACTTAATCTATCCTGATTCACCGACACAACGAGTTGGCGGAGCACCACTTGAGGTGTTTAATAAAGTCGTTCATCGTCACCCGATGCTAAGTTTGGCAAATGCTTTTAATGAAGAAGACTTAAAGGATTTCGACAGACGTGTAAAAGAAGCGACGGGGAACGCTGTGTATGTTTGTGAACTAAAAATCGATGGCCTTGCCGTTTCATTACAATATGAAGAAGGTCGACTTGTACAAGGCGCTACTCGTGGAGATGGTGCAGTTGGCGAAGACATCACAGCTAACTTAAAAACTATTCGCTCGATACCACATAAATTGAATGAGTCTTTAACGATAGAAGTACGAGGCGAAGCGTATATGCCAAAGAATTCATTTGTTAAATTGAATGAAGATCGAGATGAAGCGGGTGAAGTGCCTTTTGCCAACCCACGAAATGCGGCTGCAGGATCACTTCGTCAACTAGATTCAAAAGTAGCGGAGAGCAGAAATTTAGCTACATTCATTTATGCGGTAGGCGGCGACGCGGAAGTATATGGCTTGGATAGTCACTCAGATGCGCTCAATAAAGTGGATGAGCTGGGATTGACGACAAATAAGGAACGTAAGCTTTGTACGACAATTGAAGAAGTGTTGGAATACGTTGCCTACTGGACAGAAAATAGACTCAACCTCGATTATGAAATCGATGGGATTGTAATAAAAGTCGATAACTTCGAATCGCAAGAGCAACTTGGCTATACAGCAAAGAGTCCTAAATGGGCTATTGCCTATAAGTTCCCTGCCGAGGAAGTGCATACACAACTGTTAGATATTGAGTTAAGTGTAGGCCGGACAGGTGTAGTGACACCAACAGGAATTCTTGAACCGGTTCTTGTAGCGGGTACGACAGTGGGACGAGCATCTTTGCATAACGAAGACTTAATACGTGAGAAAGATATTCGTATAGGTGATCACGTCGTGTTGCGAAAGGCTGGCGACATCATTCCTGAAATCGTTATGTCATTGAAAGAACAGCGAACAGGTGAGGAAGAACCGTTCCACATGCCTGATAACTGTCCTGTATGCGATTCAGAGCTTGTTAGGATTGAAGGAGAAGTGGCGCTGCGTTGTGTGAACCCTAAATGTCCTGCGCAGATGAAAGAAGCGTTAATCCATTTCGTTTCAAGAAGAGCAATGAATATCGATGGTGTTGGTGAAAAGCTGATTGAACAATTGTATTCTGCTGACTTGGTACATGATGTATCTGATTTATATACGTTAACGAAAGAGTCACTTTTAAGCTTAGAACGAATCGGGGAGAAGTCCGCAACGAATATTTTGACGGCTATCGAACAGTCGAAAGAGAATTCACTAGAGAAATTATTATTTGGATTGGGTGTTCGACATGTCGGTGAAAAAGTCGCAAGAATCTTAGCGGAAGAGTATCGTACCCTTGATGCGTTAGAACAAGCAACAGAAGAAGAACTTGTAAATATTTTTGAAATTGGTGCGATTGTTGCTGATTCTGTGACAACATACTTTAGTACAGAAGAAGTTCAGGAAGTAATGAATAAATTGCGTTCTTATGGTGTGAATACTGTTTATAAAGGTACTACACGTGAGGAGTTACCAACTACAGGACCTTTCGCTGGAAAAACGATCGTATTAACAGGAAAGCTCACAGAGTTGACCCGTGGAGAAGCTAAAGAACAGATTGAATCGCTTGGCGGGACTGTTAGTGGTAGCGTCAGTAAGAAAACGGATCTCGTCATTGCAGGCGAAGATGCGGGCTCCAAATTGACCAAAGCGCAAGAATTAGAGATTGAAATTTGGGATGAACAAGCTATGCTTGATGCCCTTGGAGTGGATAAGAATGAAAAGAACGACTAAGTGGCTTACATCGGGAATTCTGTCGGCAGTTTTGCTGACAGGATGTGTACCGGCGCCGAGCGATGATCAGGAAAAAGCAGTACAGGAAACAGAGGAAAGTGAGCAGGAAATGGTGCTCATTCCTGAGGCTCAAATTAAAAAAGAGTATTACCGGACACCGGTTCCATTTAAAAAGAGCGCAAGTCGAGGGTTGGTCGTCAATAACCTCAATACGAAGTACGATATCCAAGAAACTGAGGAAGGCTTATTGCGCCTGTCTTCTTTGTACTACGATCCTAAAGATTATTTCTTCCAGGAGGGGCAGTATATAGACAGCGATACTGCAAAACAATGGGTTTCTAGAAAATCAAATTTTGAAGCAGGTCTCAATCCGGCAATAACTGATGATATGTCACCTGCTCAAATTGCCGAGGAGGCACCGATTTATCTTGCGCATATCGTCGAGCAAAACTATTTACAGATGACCGATGATAAAAAAGTAAAATTGGCTGGTATTACTATTGGGTTAGCGATGAATTCGATTTATTATCCACGTGAAGGCAATGAACGCCGGATTGATAATAAAACCATCGAAGAAAAAGGTAAGAAGATGGCAGATATTATTTTAAGTAGGTTGCGTAGTAAACCCGAGCTTGCGGATATACCAATAGCAGTTGGATTGTTCAAGCAAGAAAGTAGAAACGATATAGTACCAGGCACATATTTTGCCACTTCATTTGCTGCAAAAGGAAAAAATGAATTCACAGGTTGGAAAGAAGTAGATGAGCAGTATGTATTACTTCCTGCGTCTTCACCAACAGGGAATTATCGTGACTTAAATACGACATTCAAGAACTTCAAACAAGACATTGATGATTACTTCCCAAGTTTTGTGAATGTCATTGGAACGGCATTCTATAAAGATCAGAAATTACATTCATTACGTGTAGAAATTCCTATACAATTTTTCGGCAAGACGGAGCTGATTGGATTTTCACAATACTTGACTTCGTTGGTTAAAACACATTTTAAAGATGTACCCATCGAAGTAAGTGTAACGTCAGTTAATGGACCGGAAGTGTTGATTGTCAATGATAATGATCGAGAAGAACCGTTTGTACACGTCTATGGATATTGACATATTTTAGGTAGTAACACGAACTTTCCAAGAAACTGATTAAATGGTATGATTAATTGTACGATTGCAAAATGAGGAGGAACGATGTATGACAACATTTTCGAAAGAAGACGTCAAGTATTTTGCGGATTTCGTCCGTATTGGCCTCTCCGAGGAAGACAAAGAAAATTTCTCTGTTAAAATAGCAGATTTGATTGAAAGTGTAAGTAATTTAAATGAAGTAGATGTAACAGGTGTAGAGCCTATGACACACCCTGTTGCTATGATCAACGTCTTACGTGAAGATCAGCCAAAAGATATCTTGGACCGTGAAGTCATGCTAGCCAGTGCAGAAGATCAGGAAGACGGACTTATTAAGGTTCCAGATATCCTATAATCGAATTCGCAGTATAGAATACCATTCATGGCACAATGATAGTAGGAGGAAAAGTGATGACGTTAACTAGTAAAACAGCAACAGAACTTCAAGCTCTTTTACAAAAAGGGGAAGTTACTGCTACAGAAGTAACAGAAGCAACTTTACAAACGATTGAACAGCGCGAAGAGAAAATTCACGCATTCATTCATGTTGCAAAGGAAGAAGCAACGAAACGTGCGGAACAGCTTGATCAAGAGGCTGCAGATACACGCGGACGTCTATTTGGAGTTCCAATCGGTATTAAGGACAATATTGTAACAAAAGATATGACGACAACATGTGCAAGTAAGATGTTGGAAGACTTCGTACCCGTTTATAATGCTACAGCTATAGAAAAATTAGAAGCCGCGGGTGCAGTTAATATGGGGAAACTCAATATGGATGAGTTTGCAATGGGATCCACGACTGAAACATCCTATTTCGGCAATACATTGAATCCTTGGAATACAGACTATGTACCAGGTGGTTCTTCAGGTGGTTCTGCAGCGGCAGTCGCAGCAGGAGAAGTTCCGCTTTCTCTGGGGTCAGATACTGGCGGTTCGGTTCGTCAACCAGCTGCATTCTGTGGAATTGTTGGAATGAAACCTACATACGGTCGTATTTCACGTTTTGGTTTAACAGCATTCGCTTCTTCACTCGATCAAATCGGTACACTGTCACGCACGGTAGAAGATAATGCATTATTGCTTAGCGTAATCGCAGGCGAAGATTACAATGACAGTTCATCTTCCGCCAAAGCAGTTCCTGATTTCACAGCGGCACTTACAGGAGATATTAAAGGGTTGAAAGTTGCAGTTCCCAAACCTTATCTAGGTGAAGGTGTGGATGAAGAAATCGCGAAAACAGTAAAAGAAGCAATTGCTGTATTGGAATCACTCGGTGCGGTTTGTGAAGAAGTGGAATTACCGCATATTCAATACGCGCCCACTACGTATTATGTAATCTCTTCTTCGGAAGCACAATCCAATCTTTCACGTTTTGATGGATTACGTTATGGATATCACACAGAAAATGCTGAGAACTTGGAGCAAGCATATTTCCGTACGCGTCAAGAAGGATTCGGCGACGAAGTAAAAAAACGTATTATTTTCGGTACGTATGCAATGAGTGCGGATCATCATGAAGATGTATATGTGCGTGCACAAAAAACACGTACGTTAATTGCGCAAGACTTTGATTCGGTATTTGAAAAGTATGATGTAGTCATCGG
Organism: Sporosarcina sp. P32b; assembly: GCF_002743335.1. GTDB lineage: Bacteria > Bacillota > Bacilli > Bacillales_A > Planococcaceae > Sporosarcina. Next base: position 11,135 of record NZ_PDZB01000027.1, on the reverse strand, counting down.
ACCAACTGCTGCTACAACTGCATTTAAGCTTGGCGAAACTGGTGGAGATCAGCTCGTTCATTATGCTAATGATGTCTTGGCTGTGCCAGCTAACCTAACAGGTCGTCCGGCACTATCGGTACCATGTGGTTTCGTTAACGAACTACCGGTTGGAATGCAAATCATGGGTAAACACTTTGACGAGGAAACATTGTACAAAGTCGCTCATGCTTATGAGCAAGCTACAGATTTCCACAAGCGTACTCCATCGATTCAGGAGGGGAAATAATCATGAACTTCGAGACAATTGTTGGATTAGAAATCCACGTAGAGCTAAAAACAGATACTAAAATTATGTCTCCTGCACCCGCACATTTCGGTGCAGAGCCAAATAAAAACATTCACGTAACAGACATCGCATACCCAGGTGTCTTACCTACGTTAAATAAAAAAGCAATCGAATACGGAATGAAAGCTTCCATGGCATTGAACTGTGATATCGCGCCGATTATGAACTTCGATCGCAAGCATTACTTTTATCCAGATAACCCAAAAGCATATCAAATCACTCAGGACAAGCGCCCTGTTGGAGCGAATGGTTGGATTGAAATTGAAGTGGATGGCAAGAAAAAGAAAATTCGTATTGAGCGTGTACATCTAGAAGAAGACGCGGGGAAATTAACACACACTGAAAACGGCCACTCATTGGTCGATTTAAACCGTCAGGGTACACCGCTAATCGAAATCGTAACAGAAGCAGATGTCCGCTCACCTGAGGAAGCTTATGCATTCTTGGAAAAACTAAAAGCGATCATTCAATACACAGGCGTTTCTGACGTCCGTATGGAAGAAGGATCACTTCGTTGTGACGCGAATATTTCATTACGCCCATTTGGCCAAGAGAAATTCGGAACAAAAACAGAATTGAAAAACTTGAACTCATTCAACTTTATTCGCCGCGGTATTGCGAATGAAGTAGCACGTCAAGAAAAGATTCTATTGTCTGGCGGTACCATTCAACAAGAAACACGTCGTTACGATGAAGCAACTGGCGATACAGTATTGATGCGTATCAAAGGTAGTGCCAATGACTATCGTTTTATCAACGATCCAGATTTGCCGGACGTTCATATTGAACAAGAATGGATGGATCGTGTTCGTAATGAAATTCCTGAATTACCGGATGCGCGTAAAGAACGTTATGTATCCGAAATGGATCTTCCAGAATATGATGCACACGTATTAACGTTGACGAAAGAAATGTCTGATTTCTTTGATGCAACCGTAAAAGCTGGAGCGGAACCCAAATTGGCTTCTAACTGGTTGATGGGGGATGTATCAGCTTATCTAAATGCAGAATCGAAAGAACTGCATGATACTCCGCTGACACCTGAAAACTTAGCACAACTTGTAAAATTGATTACAGATGGTACGATTTCTTCTAAAATCGCGAAAAAAGTATTTACTGATCTCGTGAAAAAAGGTGGAAATCCTGCTGATATCGTCAAAGAAAAAGGACTTGTTCAAATTTCAGATGAAGGTACATTACGTACAATCATTACTGAGATCCTGGACAATAATGAACAATCAATTGAAGACTTTAAAAATGGTAAAGATCGTGCAGTTGGATTCTTAGTTGGACAAGTTATGAAAGCAACAAAAGGACAAGCCAATCCGCCGCTTGTAAATAAATTATTGATGGAAGAGATCAAGAAACGTTAATCTATCAATCCAATGAAAACGTTCCAGGAGAGGCCAAAATAGTCTGATCCTGGACGTTTTTCCACGTTAACTTACACAGTGAAACAGGGGGGATTATATTGAAAACAGAACAACAATATTTTGAAGATGCTGTATCACTTCAAATGTATATGGACAAAATGGAAGCACATAAGGAAAACAGTTTTTTGATCTATAATGCATTTGAAGTACCACAGGATGATGAATTTATTGAATTGCTGAAAGAAAAGAAACCCCATATATTAGTCATTACAGAGGACTGGTGTGGCGATGCAATGCTGAATAATCCCATCCTCCAAAAAATTGCGGAAGCTGCCAATATAGATGTTCGCGCTGTGTTGAGAGATGAAAATCCAGAGCTAATTGACCGGTATTTGACGAATGGTGGGCGTTCAATTCCGATGTACCTTCTATTAAATTCGGCAGGTGAAGTAGTCGAAAAGTGGGGACCACGGGCACCGGTTCTTCAGAAGTATGTGATGGATGGGCGCGCAAAATTACCGGATAAAGATGCATCTGATTTTGAAGATAAGCAAAAAGTGTTTTATTCTCAGTTGATGTCTGAATATACATCTAAGCCCGAAAATTGGCTTGCTGTTTATAGTGATATTCGTTCGACGTGGCTTCCTGTTTTACAAATGTCTAAGTAACAATTTGCAAGAAACCATTTGAAAATGGTAAAGGTCTGACTTATTTCAGACGCGAAAGGATCGAGGGGAAAGTGTATGAAACGTGCACGCATTATTTATAATCCTACTGCAGGAAGAGAAGTCTTCCGTAAACATTTAGCAGAAGTCCTCGAAAAATTGGAGAAAGCGGGTTATGAAACATCCGCTCATGCTACAAGCTGCGAAGGTGATGCAACTGTAGCAGCGCGAGACGCGGTTCGCAGAGGATTCGATGTGATTATTGCTGCTGGTGGCGATGGGACGCTCAATGAAGTAGTTGCGGGTGTCGGACATTTTGATAAACGTCCAAAAATCGGTTTGATTCCTATGGGTACAACGAATGATTTTGCTAGAGCTTTACGTATTCCTAGAGAAATTGATGACGCTGTAGATATAATTTGCCAAGGAGATTCTATTCCGGTCGATGTAGGTTTAATGAATGATCGCTATTTTATTAATATCGCGGGTGGCGGCCGAATGACGGAATTGACATATGAAGTTCCAAGCCGTTTGAAAACAGTAATAGGTCAGCTGGCTTATTATTTAAAAGGAATTGAAATGTTGCCTTCTATACATTCAAGTCATCTTCGTATTGAGTATGATGGAAATGTATTTGATGAAGAAGCCATGATGTTTTTGATTGGATTGACTAACTCAGTTGGTGGTTTTGAGAAATTAGCACCTAACTCTAGTATTAACGATGGATATTTCACATTGCTTATTTTAAAGAAATGCAATATCGCAGAATTTATTCGTGTGGTTACACTAGCTTCTCGGGGAGAACATATGGATGATCCTTTAGTTGTTTCGGCGAAGGCGGAAAAAATTGTGGTGACTTCCAAAGACGAAGTATTATTGAATTTGGACGGAGAATACGGTGGCGTGTTGCCTGCTACTTTCCAAAACTTATATCAACATGTCGAAATGTTCGTACCTTTAAAGAAACTACGTCCGCAGGATCAGGCTAAACAAATAAAATAAAAGAAAAAGTAAAAAGACTATTCCAGTCGAAGTTCTAACGTTCGGATGGAATAGTCTTTTATTGTGAAAAATTAATTGGGTGAGCCCGATGCAATACGCATCGTATCAGGTCGATATTAAATGTATTCAATCGCTTCTCCTTGTTTAGCAGCTAACTTTGGCACTTCTTGCAACGGCATCCAACGATAACTGAATAATTGACCTGCGTCTTTACCTTCACCTTCTACGATATATTCCCATTCGTGCTTGTTTTCTCCTAGATAAGAAAAATGGAAAATCGTACGTTCATAAATTACGTTTTTGTCTTCTGGGAAGTATTTTGAAGCTTTAACTTTACCTTCTAGTATAAGTTCATCACGCACGATACCGGATTCTTCTTCGATTTCTCGATATAATGCATCCAATAATAGTTCGTTGCGTTCGATTGTACCACCAGGAACTTGTAAACCTGCTTCAGGCTGATCCTTTTGCTCATAAACAAGCAATTTTCGGTGTCTGCCTTCCCCTTTTGTAATATACGCTAATACTTTTCTTTTTACTCTTTTCATTGACTTTCACCTCTCAATAGTTATTTAATTATACTCTAAATCCTTACTAATTACAAGTGAAATGGTTAATCGATTAGTATACAACAAGTAGACGTGCTATGAATATGGAAATACGTCTAAATTTCAACAAATTGTTTTAAATAGGTTATTTTAATGAGTTTTAAGGGAAACCCTAAAATAGAACTGTGCTAGGAGTGATGATATGTATAAAAGACAAGAAAAGCGTCTGATGTGGTTGGCATTTATTGTCGCGGGTATAATGCTATTATCAATTGTTGGAAGATTATTCTCGTAAAAAAAGGAGGTGGGCTATGTGGATCCAGTTTTTTATTCCAGAATATTGACTGAACTAACATTATCGTTTCATATTATCTATGCAACCATTGGGGTGGGTGTCCCACTTATGATTATGCTAGCCCAATGGGTTGGTATTAAGAAGAACGATGAGCATTATATCTTGTTGGCCAGACGTTGGGCACGCGGTTTTGTTATCACTGTAGCTGTTGGGGTTGTGACGGGAACAGCAATAGGGTTGCAACTGTCTTTATTATGGCCTAATTTTATGGAGTTGGCTGGAAATGTGATTGCTTTACCACTATTTATGGAGACATTCGCCTTCTTCTTTGAAGCAATTTTCCTCGGTATTTACTTATATACATGGGATCGCTTTGAGAATCAAAAGAAACATTTTCTACTTCTTATTCCAGTCGCGCTCGGAGCATCATTCTCCGCAGTATTCATTACTATTGTAAACGCCTTCATGAATGCACCACAAGGCTTTAATTTAGTTAATGGTGAATTGATTAACGTCAACCCACTTGTGGCAATGTTCAATCCTGCTATGCCGACAAAAGTGGCTCACGTGGTTGGGACAGCTTACATGACGTCTGCCTTTTTGTTGGCTGCCATTGCCGCGTTTCGTTTGTTGCGTGGGTCGGATCATGTCTATCATAAAAAAGCTCTATACCTGACTTTGAAAGTTGGATTCATTTTTAGTGTGAGTGCAGCGCTGATTGGTGATCTTTCAGGTAAGTATTTGGCGGAGTATCAACCTGAAAAGCTAGCAGCGGCTGAATGGCATTTTGAGACGGAAGAAAATGCTCCTTTAATTCTGTATGGTGTGTTAGACGATGGAGAAGTTAAATACGCTATTAAAATACCATATGCACTTTCTATTTTAGCGCATGGTGTACCTAGTGCTGAAGTCGTCGGGTTGGACCAGTTTCCTGAAGAAGATACACCTCCATTATATATCCATTACCTCTTTGATATCATGGTAACGATTGGAATGCTATTGATGATGTTGTCGGCTGTATACTGGATTGGTATGTGGCGAAGATGGTCCTTTGTCCAGTCTCGCTTATTCCGATGGCTAATCGTTATAGGGGGACCCCTCGTTTTCATTTCACTCGAAGCAGGTTGGTGGTTAGCAGAAGTAGGTCGTCAGCCGTGGATATTACGCAATATTATGCGCACTTCCGAAGGTGCGACAACTAGTGGACAAGTACCAACTATGCTTGTACTCTTTGCGCTTCTTTATTTAGTTCTCGGTATCGGTAGTGTGGTTGTATTAAGGAGAATGTTCATCCGGAATCCTGTGGAACAAGAAATTATAGATCGGCAGCAGGAGAAAGGCGGTGACATTCAATGAATATTGAAATTCTAGGGATTACAGTATTGTGGATATTTTTGTTTGGCTATATTTTGATTGGTGCAATTGATTTTGGCGCTGGTTTTTTCAATGCTTATAGTTTATTTACGGGTCGACAACGAATATTGACCAATGTTATTCAGCGCTATTTGTCACCAGTCTGGGAAGTAACGAATGTGTTTCTAGTATTCTTCTTCGTAGGGATTATTGGATTCTTCCCGAAAACCGCTTTTTATTATGGCACGACATTGTTAGTCCCGGTTAGTTTTGCCATTATTCTTCTGGCAATCCGAGGTTCATACTATGCATTTGAGACGTATGGAGCGCGTGGTCATAAAGGATACTCTTTTGCCTACGGTTCGACGGGTTTATTACTTCCGGCATCACTATCGATCGTATTGACAATTTCTGAAGGTGGATTTATTGAATTAGTGAATGGACAGCCAGTTTTAGATTACTGGAAGTTATTCACTAGCCCGCTCACTTGGTCAATTGTGGTACTTAGCATTGCAGCAACACTGTATATTTCATCAGCATTTTTGACATGGTATGCCAATAAAGCAGGAGATCACGAGGCGACACAACTTTTGAGGAAATACGCGCTTATTTGGGCATTGCCAACGATCATCGCAGCTGGAGGGATTATATTTGAATTACGTAAGCATAATCCGCTACATTACGAAAGCATCCAAACATTCTGGCCAATGTTCCTGATATCGCTCCTATTGTTCCTAGGTACGGTTTTCCTCATATGGAAACAGCGTCAGTATGGTGTGGCATTTGGATTACTAATGGGACAATTCATATTCGCCTTCTTTGGTTATGGTGCATCGCATTATCCATATTTGCTCTACCCGTACTTGACTATTTACGATAGTTTCACGAACCAAGCTATGGCGATTGCTTTAATCATTGCGTTCATCTGTGGATTGTTTCTGCTAATTCCATCGCTTTATTTACTATTACGTATGTTCCTATTCAATAAAGAATATGTAAAAGGAAAAGAAAATCATCATGCATAAGGGGGCATTAAGATGAATGAATTTCTGATTTTCTATGCACCTTTTTTAGTTATCATCGCGGGTATCGTACTATCGTTCTTTGTGGTTTTGAAAGATGATGCAGTGACAAAAAACGAATTTGAAAATAGTGAAAAAACAGACGTGTAAATCCGTCTGTTTTTTCTTTGGCTTCCCATGGTACACTAGAAGTATCTGAAAGATGGAGGAAAAATCATGAGCTTTGCAGTAAATAAAAATGAAAAAATTCGAGTGACTATAGAAGATCTAACACATGATGGAGCGGGCGTAGCGAAAGTAGAGGGCTATCCTCTATTCATTCCAGGAACATTGCCTGGAGAAACAGTCGATGTCCATGTTTTGAAGACATTGAAGAAATACGGCTTCGCCAAGTTACTAAATATCGTGGAACCATCCGCATCCCGTGTGACACCCCCTTGTCATGTATTCCCGACATGTGGAGGCTGCCAATTGCAGCATATATCTTATGAAAGCCAGTTGATTCAGAAACGTAAATCTGTCCGCGATGTAATGGACCGGATTGCTAAGCTTCCTGACGTACCTGTGCATGTAGTAAAAGGGATGGATGATCCGTGGCGTTACCGCAATAAATCACAAATACCATTTGATACGGAAAATGACCGCGTAATTTCAGGTTTCTATAAAGCCCGTACACATCACATCGTGGATACTGATGTTTGTCTAATCCAAACGAAAGAAGCAGACGAACTGATGACGATGCTTAAGTATAAGCTTCAACAGCTTGGTATCGATACATATGATGAACATACACACAAAGGCATGCTTCGTCACTTGATCGTAAGAAAAGCACGTCAGACGGGTCAAGTGATGGTTGTACTCGTAACTCGACATAAAAAATTCCCGCAAAAAGACGCGGTAGTCAAATTAATTCAGCAACATTTACCGAATGTGACATCTATTATGCAAAATGTGAATACAGCGAATACGAACGTCATTATGGGCAATGAAATGATCCAGCTATATGGTACGGATGTTATTATTGATCGGATTGGGGAAACTGAATTTGAGATTTCAGCACGTTCTTTCTACCAAATAAATCCTGTACAAACGGAAGTGTTGTATCAACAGGCACTTGATTATGCGAACTTGACTGGAAATGAAACAGTAGTAGATGCGTATTGTGGGATCGGAACGATTACATTGTTCTTGGCTAAACAAGCGAAGGAAGTATACGGAGTCGAAATAGTGCCACAGGCGATAGAAGATGCAAAGCGTAACGCAGAACTAAACCATATTACTAACGCTCATTTTGAAGCGGGGCCAGCAGAAGAAATCATCCCCAAATGGTACGCGCAAGGTAAAGAGTTTGATGTATTAGTCATCGATCCACCACGTAAAGGATGCGATGAAAAGTTATTAGAAACTATCTTAGCTTATAAACCGAAGAAGATTGTGTATGTATCTTGTAATCCAGGAACATTGGCGCGAGATTTACGCATTCTAGAAGATGGTGGCTATCGCACGAAGGAAGTCCAACCGGTTGATATGTTCCCGCATAGTAGTCATGTCGAGTGCGTGGCGTTGATAGAGTTGAAATAAGTTGGTAGCAATGATATTTGGAGATTTTAGTTAAACAGGAAGTATATTGTATGTTCCCTCGGACGAATGTTCTGAGGGATTTTTTGACGTACTGGAACCGAGTTTATTTAACAAAAATATAGTTACTTTTTAACATGATGGAACCTATGTCAATAAAATTTATTACCTTTATAATTTCATCTTTTAATAAAAAGTAGACGTTAAAACATCTGATGAAAACACTATTAGATATATTGCTCAACATATATATTTTCTTCGTCAAAGGACGACTTAGAGCGGTGCTTGCGAAGTCTTTCTAATTGTACTATAGTGGAATTGGGTTATTTGTCAAATAAATTGCAATAGAAAGATATTTACGTGGCATGGTATTAATATTATACTAAAAGAATAGAATGATGAGTAATGAAAGAGAGGTGAAGTATATGCATTCCAATAAAATACCAGAAGAAATTTCACTTCCAGCTTTGCTGTTGGATCTGCCTGCTTTTGAGGAGAACTGTAAACAAATTGCAAGTTATGGTAATGGAAAAAAGATAAGGATCGCTACAAAATCTATTCGTTCTGTAGAGGTTATTAAGAGAATTTTAGATTCCAGTTCTGTTTTCCAAGGGGTAATGTGCTATAGCCCAGAGGAAGCCGTTTTTCTTGTTGAAAAAGGATTGGACGATATTTTAATAGCATATCCTTGCTGGGACAAAAAAGCCTTATCTGATATTTCAATTCTGAACTCTAAAGGGAAAACTATTATTTGTATGGTAGATGCAGCTGAGCATGTTGACCATCTCAATCATATTGCTAAGGAAACAAAGGGGAGTTTTTATCTTTGTATTGATGTTGACATGAGCACAACCTTTTTTAATCTTCATTTTGGTGTAAGAAGATCGCCACTGAAAGATTCTATAGCAGTATTAGAGCTTGCTAGAAAAATTAAACAATTACAGAACCTAGAGCTCATTGGAATAATGGGCTATGAAGCTCAAATTGCAGGGGTAGGAGATAAAGTCCCTTCTCAACGGTTGAAAAATAGTGTTATAGAATTCTTGAAAAAGAAATCAATTAAGGAAGTAGAAGAGCGAAGAAACAAAGTAGTTCATGCACTAAGACAAGAGGGATTTTCACTGCCATTAGTTAATGGAGGCGGTACTGGAAGTCTCGATTCAACGACTAAAGAAGATGTTGTTACAGAGGTTGCAGTAGGATCTGGTTTTTATTCACCAAAGCTATTTGATTATTATAATGGCTTTTTATACAAGCCGGCATTGTTTTACGCTTTACCTATTGTTCGAAAACCTGCGCCCAATATATACACCTGTCACGGTGGAGGGTATGTATCATCGGGGCCACCCGGTAAGGATAAGGAACCGCAGCCAGTATATCCGGTAGGCGGGAAGTTGCTTGATTTAGAAGGAGCAGGCGAGGTTCAAACACCGGTACATTATGAAAATGCAACTCTGGAAATTGGAGATGCCATTATTTTTCGTGCTGCAAAAGCGGGAGAAGTTTGTGAACGCTTTCAAGAGATTGTTTGTCTATCTGACCAACAAATAGTTGGGCGGCATAAAACATATCGAGGAGAGGGAGTATGTTTTATATGATGAAAAAGGATGAGAGAAAAACATGGAAGAATTGGGCACATACAAGTGAAAGTACTCCCGAGAATATATTTTACCCAACCTCAATTGAAGACGTTTGCAAGCTCGTAAAAGAAGCCTCAAAACAAAATAAGAGAATAAGAGTAGTAGGTGCTGGACATTCATTTACAAGTTTAGTTCAGACCAGTGAGTGGCTAGTTTCTCTTGATCAGTTAAGTGGGATCGAGTCCATAAATGAAGAGGAATGTTACGCCACAGTACTTGGTGGGACCCGTTTGTTTCAAATAGGTGAAGAATTAGGTAAGCTAGGGTATGCGCAGGAAAATTTAGGGGATGTGAATGTACAAAGCATAGCAGGAGCTATTTCTACAGGCACCCATGGCACAGGGGTAGCATTTGGAAACATTTCAACCCAAGTAGTAGAGCTTGTATTAGTAACTGGGTCGGGTGAAATTCTAACCATCTCAGAAGAAAGCAACCCTACATATTTTAAGGCGTGTCTTGTATCACTGGGGCTTCTTGGCATTATCGTAAAAGTCACCATAAAAATTATTCCTTGTCCAATCTACGAATACAAGAGTCGGAAAATTGAATTTACTGAACTTGCACAGCAACTTGAACAACTCATAAAGTCAAACCGCCATTTTGAATTTTATTTGTTTCCATATTCAGATCTCGTTCAAGTGAAGACGATGAATATCATTGAACAAAAACCTCAGAGAATGGCACTTCATCATTTTAAAAATCTATTACTAGAAAACTATTTGTTCTTTATTTTCTCGGAAACATGTAGAATATATCCCAAGAGTAGTCGGTTTTTCAGCAGAATGTCCGCAAAAGGAGTGGGCACCTCGACTAAAAGAGCTAATAGTTATCAATTATTTGCAACGCCGAGATTAGTACGATTTAGGGAGATGGAATACTGCATACCACTAGAAAATTTAAAGCCTGCCATGGAGAAAGTTCGAGAGTGTATCGTAACAAAAAAGCACGAAGTTCATTTTCCTATCGAATGTAGGACAGTGAAGGCAGATGATATATGGATAAGCCCCTCCTATCAGAGAGACTCTGCCTATATCGCTTTCCATATGTACAAAGGAATGCCCTACGAAGAATACTTTCATGATATGGAATCAATTATGCAAGAATTTGACGGCAGACCCCATTGGGCGAAAATGCATACTCGAACAAAGGAAGATTTGTTAACACTTTATCCTAAGCTATCAGATTTTCTTGCGGTTATATAAATGTCAACTATAAAATGTACACTTTCGCTTGTTTAAGGATGTACAGATTTACGGGATTTCCTGACTTAGATGATTCTGTATCCGATAAGATTCACCGGCAATTGAAATGACATACGCATGATGCAGGAT
>NZ_PDZB01000026.1 GCF_002743335.1 Sporosarcina sp. P32b | reverse complement strand
CGCGTAGCGCACCCATGGACGTTTGAATATTCAAATATCTAATTATTATTGTTTATCATCGTGTAAAAAATATTTTTTTGGCACCCTTACAACGGCTCAAACCGTTGATACATCAACATTTATAGAGGGAGGGAAGACATTGAATGTTTTAATTGAATGGCTCTATAAATCAAAAAAAGGAATACAAACCGTTTTCAAGTCTGAGGAATTACCAGCAGAACAAGCGCTAAAAATTGCTGAGGACTTAGAAAAAACAGGTCGTACAAAGCAAATATTGTTCACAGATCAGTTCGATAGTTCCTGGACTGTTAAGGAATTAAAAAGTTATCTAAAAGGAATCGAGACAGAACCACATAATATCACGGTATATTTCGATGGAGGATTTGACTGGGACACAAAGTTGGCTGGTCTCGGTTGCGTACTCTATTATAATCAAAATGGTAAATCCTATAGACTCCGAAAAAATGCCATGGCTACACACTTATCCTCTAACAACGAAGCGGAATATGCAGCACTTCATCTGTGCTTGCAAGAACTGGAAAATCTAGGAGCGCATCACTTACCCATCGAGATTATGGGTGACTCACGAGTCGTCATTAATCATTTAAGCGAAGAATGGCCAGTTATTGAAGAAGAACTTTACAGTTGGGCGAATAAAGTGGAAGAAAAGATGGAGTCTTTAGGATTCCAGCCGCAGTATGAACTAATTTCCCGCAAGATGAACGGCGAAGCAGATCGTCTAGCGACGCAGGCTTTGACGGGTGTGGAAATCACAGCGAACATTGAAAGAACATAAAAAATTCAAGCGTAGTTACTATTTATCCTATATACGCCCGGCACTCAATCAAGTTTAGATTTGTCTGGTGTATAGGGATACTTATATGTTTCAAAAATCCTCGCTAAGTCTGTTTGGCAGAATTAACAAGGATTAGAAACTTCTTATGCTTTTTTCATCTCATACATGGATGCATCTGCCTTCTGAATAAGCGCCTCAAATGTCTCACCATCATCCGGATAAACTGCCATTCCGATTGAAGCACTGACGGTGTCGACTAATTCCATGTCTAGATCAGATAATTTACTTCTTAAATTTCGAACATAGTCTGAAAGTGTATCCTCTTTAAGATCGAGAATGACATGCACAAATTCATCGCCACCCCATCGCACGACATAGTCCTCTTTTTTCGCACTGCTCGTGATAAGCTCTGCAACATATCGTAATAATTCATCGCCTGTTTGATGACCGAATGTATCATTTATTTCTTTGAAATCATCAAGATCTATCAATACTACGCCGATTTTCTTCACTTGACTTCTATATGTGGAAAGTCGTTTCTTAAATACTTTATCTATCGCACGCCGGTTATACGCATTGGTTAGCGGATCCTTCTCTGCGTAAAACTTGGCTACGTCGTATTGCCTCCCACCTATCCAGGCAACAAGCAAGAATATCCCTGTTAAAACAAAGAAACTCCTATCAAACAGATAGCCTAAATAGATATGATAATAGCCATAACGCAAGATATTGAAAAATATAACAATACAAACAGCAACTACTCTGCCTCTATACCCCATACTATATCCCCATATCAAATTACACTTTTCTCCCATCTTATCACAGATGAAATGGACGAGAAAAGAAAATGGTTAATTGAAATTACACAAATAATATTACCCTAGTATTTTACAGTCTGAGTAACCCTCGAAATCCCCTTGCAGCATAATACGACTCTGCTCCATTATGATACAAAAATACTTGATCGTATCGACGATCACAAAAAAGAGCACCGCCACGTTTCCTAATATCTTCCGGAGTCTGCACCCAGCTAGATGTTTTTCTATCAAACTCTCCAAACTGTTGAAGCCATCTGTATTGTTCTTCTGTCAATAATTCAATACCTATTTCATTGGCCATATCCAAGGCGTTATTTTCCGGCTTGTTCTTTTTTCTGGATTCCAAAGCTTCTTGATCATAGCAAACACTTCGACGGCCCACAGGACTCTCTGCTGAACAATCAAAAAAGAGGTATTGACCCGTCGTTTCGTCATAATCTACTACGTCAGGCTCACCTCCCGTAACTTCCATTTCATTGAGGGTCCATAGCTTTTCTTTGTTCTCTATAAGCTTGTCATGTAACGAAGACCAGTCCATATTTGTGTGGCGATCCATATGACTAGCGAAACGGGATTGGAGTGTTTCGAGTATTTTTTCTTGTTGCTCTGCTGACAGCTTCTTACTTACATTTGTCATGTTTTATTCCTCCTAATTTATTCTTACGCGTTGGTTAATACATGTTAGTATGTTCACAATAAAATTTTATACCAGTGATAGGACTCGTTTTCTCTTCTTATCATACTTAATAAATTGTAATACTGCATGTGGTGTAAAGTAAATATACAACGTAAATACAAAATTTCATATATCCTTTTGATTTTTCTGTGAATTAGGAAAGTATATGTATAAACATGGTATAATTAAGGTAGATTAAGAAGCACATTATTACTATGATATCGTTGTTACATCGAATTTAGGTGAAACTATCCTGATTTTCGGGAGGGGATTTGACAGATGAATGAATACATGAACATTCTAGTCGCAGTAGATGGTTCAAGTGAGGCAAAACTTGCCTTGCATAAATCGATAGAGATGGTAAAACTAGAAGAAAATGCGCGTTTGCATATTGTCAACATCATGGATATCTTTTCGATTGATGAAGATGACGAATCCTATCTAGAACGACAACAGCAGCTCATGGAGGATTTGCTCAATAGCTATAAAGCCATTGCCAAAGAAGAAGGTATTGACCATGTGGAAACACATATCAAACATGGTGATCCGAAAGTAAATATTTCCAAAGAACTTTCCCATGAATTAGAAGCCGACTTAATCGTCTGTGGCGCACAGGGTTTAAAAAATGCCGAACATTATTTTCTAGGTTCTGTCTCTGAGGCAATTGTTTTCACTGCTTCATGTGATGTATTAGTCGTTCGTAATATGTGATAATAAAATAATGCCTGTGTAACAGTAGACTACAAAATCTGCTGTTGCACAGGCATTATTTTATTTTTTATACACAATTTCCATTCCCTTTTGATCCAATAAATAGCGAAGACCTTCACGGAAATTCGTAAATGCCCGAATTTGATTAAAGTTCGATACATTAGATAAAATTAAATTTTGAGCAAACTCCGGTGAAAATCCTACGAAGACTGTTTCTGTGCCCATCAATTGCAATACACTGACTAATTCATTGATTTTTTCACTCAATAGTTCGTATCCCATATTTTCTTCTACTGCCAACGTACTGATATCGGTAAAATCAAAGACTACTGTCAGTATGTTATTATCAGATATTCTTTGCACTATTTTTTCTTGGATATGTATAAAGCGTCCTACTGAAAGAGCGCCCGTTAGCGGAACTAAAATCGTTTCCGGTACAATAGAAGGAATAATTGGCGCTGATAAATCCTCTATAACCTTCTCATACTTTATTATTTGTTCTCTAAGTTCTAAAATTTCTTGTGCTGAATTTGTTTCTTCATTCATATTGAAGTCCCCTACCTTGCTCGTCATATTGTATATTCGCTTTTATATAATTTCATTAATTAATTATACCATAAGTTGATCGTATAGGACTTATTCAGTTCGTTGTAAATCGTTGAAACTATGCATCTAACGCGATAGACTAAACTAATATACGTCCAATAAAAGGAGGTTCAATATATGGCTTATCAACCAGATACAAAGGAGACTGCAGAACTTATTCAACAACTTGTATCCATTCCAAGCCCTTCAGGATATACGAAACAAGTGATTTCGTTTGTAGAAACCTTCTTACAAGAATATAATGTAAAAACAAAACGCAACCGTAAAGGTGGGTTAATCGCTACACTACCAGGTAAAAACGACAAAGAGCACCGAATGTTGACAGCTCACGTGGATACACTGGGTGCGATGGTCAAGGAAGTGAAAAGTAACGGTCGTCTGAAGCTCGATTTAATCGGTGGCTACCACTACAATTCAATTGAAGGCGAATATTGTAAGATCCACACAGCTTCGGGCGAGACTTTTACGGGAACAATTTTGCTTCATCAGACATCTGTTCACGTTTACAAAAACGCTGGTACAGCAGAACGCAATCAAGTTAATATGGAAGTTCGTATCGATGCAAAAGTGAATACAGCAGAGGGTATTCGTGCACTTGGTATCGAGGTAGGAGATTTCATCTCATTGGAGCCACGCGTGGAAGTCACTGAGAGCGGCTATATTAAGTCCCGCCACTTGGATGACAAAGCAAGTGTCGCGATGCTGTTGCAGCTCATTAAACATATCCAAGTCGAAAGTATAGAATTGCCTTACACGACACACTTCCTTATATCGAATAATGAAGAAATTGGTTATGGTGGTAACTCAAATATTACTGAAGAAACCGTCGAGTATGTAGCAGTCGATATGGGTGCCATGGGTGACGGTCAGACCACAGACGAATACACG
This sequence comes from Sporosarcina sp. P32b, assembly GCF_002743335.1. Lineage (GTDB taxonomy): Bacteria > Bacillota > Bacilli > Bacillales_A > Planococcaceae > Sporosarcina. The sequence continues at coordinate 31,080 of NZ_PDZB01000026.1, read as the reverse complement.
GTATCCATTTGCGCCAAAGACTCTAGTGGCCCGTACCATTACGGACTGCGTAATCACCTAGTGGAGCTGGCAAAACAACACAACATCGGGTACAAAATCGATATGTATCCACATTACGGATCTGATGCATCTGCCGCTATTAAGGCAGGACACGACATCATCCATGGCTTGATTGGACCGGGAATTGACTCTTCCCATGCGTTTGAACGTACACATGAGGATTCTTTAAAGAATACTTTACAATTGATCTATCATTATGTACTATCCGATCTTCAACGCTATTAAAAATGTACTAAAGGTACTGGGCATTTGAAGCTTCAGTATCTTTTCAATTGATTGACATTTGACATGAAATAACAAATAATAGTAAGAAAGCGCTTTCAATTAAATTAGTAATGAATATCAAATACAGCGAGAACGGTTCCACTTTTTCATATGGAACGGTTTTCTTTAGGGAGCAATCACAAATGGCATTCACGAGTTTAAACCAACTGATCGAGCATGCAGAACAGGATCATACGCCGATTTATGAGCTAATGATTCAATCTGAAATCAAGCAAAAAAGCATGCAGAGAGACACTATCATCAAGAAAATGTCAGAACAATTTACGGTAATGGAAGAAGCTGTTCGCAAAGGAACGACTACATCTGTCATGTCACGCACCGGACTAACGGGCGGCGATGGACAGCGCTTATATGATTATGCGAAAAAGGGAAATTCATTTGTTCATCCTTCTACACTTAATACCGCAGCAAACGCACTGGCAGTATCTGAAGTAAATGCGAATATGGGAAGAATCGTTGCAACGCCTACTGCGGGATCGGCAGGAATCTTACCTGCTGTTCTAGTGCATGCGCTTGATACGGGCAAGTACACCCGCGAACAAATTGTTTTATCTATGTTCACAGCATCTGCGCTAGGGTTGGTCATCGCAAATCGCGCTTCTATTTCAGGAGCCGCGGGAGGATGCCAAGCGGAAGTCGGTTCTGCTACCGCAATGGCGGCAGGTACATTGGTAGAACTAGCTGGCGGCACACCTGACCAAGTCGGTCACGCAATAGGTATCGCACTGAAAAACTCATTGGGGCTAGTTTGTGATCCGGTGGCAGGTCTAGTAGAAATTCCATGTATCATTCGAAATGGACTGCATGCTATCACAGCTGAAGCTGCCGCAGATATGGCGATGGCAGGGGTTGTAAGTATCATCCCTCCAGACGAAGTAATTCACGTTATGCACGAAGTAGGACAGAACATGCCAGAATCACTGCGCGAAACTGGAATCGGTGGACTTGCTGGTACACCCACGGGTCAAAAACTGAAAACCCAAGTATTTGGTAAAGACAAAGAGCAAAAAGCAAAAAGCAGTGGTGCACCAGCTAAATATCAAAGCGCCTATGAAATCATCGGCCCTGTCATGATTGGTCCATCAAGCTCACACACTGCTGGAGCTGTTCGAATTGGGAATGTTGCACATCAGCTTTTGAATGAGCAACCTATTCGTGCGAAGTTTTCATTAATGGGTTCTTTCGCCACTACTTATCAAGGACATGGTACCGACTTAGCGCTTCTGGCTGGTGTCATGGGTTACAATACAACTGATGAAAGAATTCCGAACGCTAAAGAACTTGCGAACGAAACAGGTTTGGAATATGAATTCACGAAACGCGTGCTGGGTAGCTATCATCCAAACACCGTACTTGTGGAGTTAACAGGATTGACCAACACAATAAAAGTTCTCGCCAGTTCACTTGGTGGAGGTAAAATTGAAGTACAGGAACTCGATGATTATCCATTAAAGTTCTCAGGCGAACGTCCAGCACTATTGATTCGCCATACCGATCAAAAAGGAGTCATCGCCGACCTTTTAAGTATTCTCTCGAGAAAAGGAATCAATATTGCCCGTATGGCGAATGAACGGTTTGCAATTGACGGTCCCGCTATTACGATTTGTGAAATCGACGGCTCAGTGGACGAGGAAATGCTTGCAGAGTTAAAACGCGATGTACCTATTATTGATGATATTGTATTGGTAGAAACAGAATAATTCTGCAGTAAAATACCAGACGTGAAGACACTTTCTATTGTCTTCACGTCTGGTATATTTTTTGCATTGCTACTATCTAGTTGTATATTACTTTTCCATCCAAGCTGGTTTGCCGAAACCTTTAAATTCGGATTCGATTATTTCTAGAAATTGCTCAGATTCTACTACTTCAATAATATCTTTCGCAAATTGCTTATCTACATTATCTGTTTTCACAGCTACCACATTACGGAACTTGTCCGGCATATCTTCTAAAGCTAGTGCGTCTAATAAATCCATATTTGCTGCAATAGCAAAGTTACCAGGTACTGCTGCCAAATCAGATCCCTCAACTGAACGTGGTAATTGCCCTGCCTCAACCGGCTGAATCACTAAGTTCTTCGGGTTCTCTGTGATATCTTTTTCAGATGCCGTTAATTGGTCAATTTCTTCATCCATTTTCACTAACCCTACATCTTCCAATACATATAACGTTCTCGCTGCGTTCACTGGATCATTTGGAATAGTAATAGTTGACCCATCTTCAATTTCCTCAAGAGACTTATATTTGTTTGAATAGATACCTAATGGCGCTGTCGGTACTATAATTAACTCAGAAAGTTCCATATTGTTTTCTTTCTCGAAGTTTTCCAAGTACGTAATGTTTTGGAATAGGTTCGCATCAATATCTCCACTGTCCAACGAAATATTCGGCTGAATATAGTCGCTGAATTCTGTTATTTTAACAGTATATCCCTTTTCCTCAAGTGCTGGTTGAATGGCTTTTTTTAACATGTCACTATAAGGGCCTGCTGTTGCACCAAAATGAATATTTTTATCGTCATCCGATTTTTCGGTAGACTTTTCTCCTCCACAAGCTGCCAATGCCGCAACCAGCGCAGTAAGAATGAATGCCAGTACTAGTTTCTTCATAAATCCATCTCTCCCCTATTATCTTTTATCTATCATTTTTGAAAAACGGTCTCCACCAAATTGAATCAACTGCACTAGCACTATTAAAATGGCGACGGTAACTAGCATAATACTGTCATCATATCGGTAATAGCCGAAACGAATGGCCAAGTCTCCAATTCCTCCACCACCAACAAATCCAGCCATTGCTGAATAGGCAACTAAGTTAATTAACGTCAGTGTAAGTCCTTGGATAATACTCGACTTAGATTCAGGTAGTAGCACATTCCAAATAATCATCCATGGTGAAGCACCCGTTGAAATGGCTGCTTCTATAACCCCTTTGTCTATTTCACGCATGGACGTCTCAACAATCCTCGCAAAGAAAGGAATCGCTGCAACAGAAAGCGATACACTTGCAGCTGCCGGTCCAATCGTATTTCCAACGATTAGTTTCGTCAATGGTATTAGGGCTACAAGTAGAATAATGAATGGAATCGAGCGAATAATGTTGACGAAAAATCCAACAACCGAATTAATTGCACGGTTCTCTAAAAATAGTCCTTTATCTGTTGTAAATAATAGAACACCAAGCGGCAACCCAATGATCAGCGCAATCGAAAGGGAGATGCCGATCATATAAAGTGTTTCACCAAATGCTTTCATAATATCCGGCATAAGTTCCATGATGTGGGCTAGATCAAACATGTTGTCGGATCACCTCCACTTGTGCGTTTTGTTCAAGTATGTATGCAATCGCTTGCTCTACTTCTTCATGTTCACCTTGTAATTCCATTAAGAAAATCCCAAGTGCTCGTTCTTGAATATATTCAATCGATCCATGCAGGAAGTTTCCTTTGACTCTATACTTCTGCATTGTATCGGAAATCACACCTTCCATCGCTACTTCACCTTTAAATGTGATTTTTATCAGTGTACCGACCAAATTAGATATGACAGCTTCAGGGATGTCATAAGACACTACACTGCTAATAAACTCCTTTGTCAAAGGTTGAACCGGGTTAGAAAAGATGTCATACACCTGTCCTTCTTCAATAACTTTACCATCCTGCATAATCGCCATGCGATCACAAATCTCTTTTACCACATTCATCTCATGCGTAATTAACACAATGGTAATATTCAATTCTTTATTGATCTTTTTCAACAATCGTAATATAGACATCGTCGTGTTAGGGTCCAGTGCAGATGTCGCTTCATCACAAAGCAAAACGGATGGATTATTGGCTAAGGCTCTCGCAATACCAACGCGTTGCTTCTGCCCCCCGCTCAACTGCGCGGGATATACATTGCGTTTTTCAGACAGTCCCACCATTTCCAGTAGTTCCATTACACGAATTTCTATTTTATCTGACGGCATTTTGGCTGCCTGTAAAGCAAATGCGACATTTTCGAAAATCGTCTTTTGGCTTATTAAATAAAAGTGCTGAAATATCATTCCAATCTTCAAGCGCGCCTGCCGAAGTTGAACTCCTGATAGTTTTGTTAAATTCACATCATTAATTAAGATCGTGCCGCTCGTTGGTTTTTCCAACAAATTCAAACAGCGTATGAGAGAACTTTTTCCCGCTCCTGAATAACCGACAATACCAAATATTTCTCCAGTCTCGATGTCTAGTGATACATCATCTACACCTTTTACCACTCTTTCTTTTGTCTGATATACCTTAGACAAATGTTGAATTTGGATCATGTTCTCACTTCTTTCTACATTCAAGTAAATAATAATAATTAATTGATGGCATTAACACTTCTCTTTAAATTAAAAAAAATTCTTTCATTTTCTAAATGAAAGAATTACTGAAATATTCTCAGCTTATCTCTCAGATGGAAAACCATGCTGTAGGATTTGGCACCTTCCTCGATTCATTCAAGGGGTTGCTGGACTTCAACGGGCCTTTTCCCTCAGTCACTCTTGATAAGAGATTGATATTAAATTATATGCGTAAAACATATACTAATCTGAATTAATAAAACTGTCAAGGTGAATAACGACAATTCAACAGAATATCCGACTTTTTCTATCAACTTTGTTTATTGCACTCAATTTTTGCAATCATCTGGAATCGAATAGTAAACCTTCTATTGAAAAGTCTAGTATGATCTATGTATACTTAACGCAAATACCCCATCAAAGAAAGAAGGAATAAACTATGGCATTGTCCAACCGGTTACAGAATCTCCCTCCGCATTTCTTTACGATATTATTAAATAAAGTAGAAAAGGCTATGGATGAAGGCAGAGATGTGATTAATCTAGGGCGTGGAAATCCTGATCAGCCGACACCCCCTCATATTATTAAAGCGTTGCAAGAAGCTGTTGAAGATCCAGCGACACATGGTTACTCTCCATTCAGAGGGACTCTTGCTTTAAAACAAGCAGTCGCTGAATATTATCAGCGTGAATACGATGTCACGATTGACCCTGAAACTGAAGTTGCGGTACTAGGCGGCACAAAAATTGGTGTTGTAGAACTACCTTTAGCTATTATGAATGAAGGAGACCTATTATTGCTGCCAGACCCTGGTTATCCCGATTACTTGTCAGGTGTAAGTTTAGCCGGCATTCGATATGATACGATGCCGTTACGTAAGGAAAATGAATTTCTTCCTGATTACGATGAACTAACCGATGATCAGAAAAAAGATGCTAAATTAATGTACTTAAACTATCCTAGTAATCCTACAGGCGTCACAGCAACTCCCGAGTTTTATGAAAAAACTGTAGCATTTGCTAAAGAAAATCAGATTGCTGTCTTACAAGATTTTGCATATGGAGGCATTGGTTTCGAGAGTGAGAAACCTATAAGTTTCTTACAAACAGAAGGGGCAAAAGAAGTCGGCATTGAAATGCTGTCCCTCTCCAAAATGTATAATATGGCAGGCTGGCGTGTTGGGTTTGCCGTTGGTAACTCTGAAATAATTGAAGCTTTAAATGTATTGCAAGACCATTTATTCACTAGTATCTTCCCAGCAGTTCAACGTGCCGCAATTGAAGCATTGACGGGACCTCAACAATGCGTTGAAGAGTTAGTGGCTCTCTATCAAGGTCGCCTGACAGTATTGCTAACGGAGTGCGAACGCATCGGTTGGGATGTCACAGCTCCAACCGGCTCATTTTTCGCTTGGCTACCTGTCCCAGAAGGCTTTACAAGCGAAACTTTCGCCGATTTATTACTGGATAAAGCAGACGTCGCAGTATCACCAGGGAACGGATTTGGTGTTCATGGAGAAGGATATATTCGTGTTGGGTTGTTAGAAAGTGAAGAACGGTTGCAAGAAGCGGTTCGTCGTATTGAAAAGCTCGGTTTATTTAAATAAGAACATGTAATTGCACCTAACATCCATTATTCAAAAAGCCTCCTTACTCATCCCAGTATTTCTGGAATGGTAAGGAGGCTTTCACATGTCTAAAATCATTTTCGTTACAGGCTTTTCTGAAATATATTAATCGAAGTCTGCGTTGTCCAGTAGTGCACGCACTTCATCTGTCGTATTCGTGCTCATCAATTCATTTCGAAGTTCGGCTGCTCCACGGAACCCTTTAATGTAAATCTTGAAGAAACGACGTAGTGGTTTAAATAGTCGAGGTTCAAGTTCTGTCGAGTATTTATCAAAGAGGTCCAAGTGTAGACGCAAAAGATCCAGCAACTCTTTATGATCATGCTCTTTCTTCTCTTTTTCAAATGCAAACGGATTATGAAATATTCCACGTCCTATCATAACCCCATCCACACCGTACTTCTCCACAAGCTCCATACCCATTTGACGATCAAGAATATCCCCGTTGATCGTCAGCAATGTGTCGGGCGCTATTTCATCACGAAGCTTTTTGATTTCAGGAATCAATTCCCAATGTGCATTGCCGTTACTCATTTCCTTACGAGTACGTAGATGGATTGAAAGGTTCGCGATATCTTGCTCCAGTACATGTCTGAGCCATGTGCGCCACTCTTCAATGTCAGTGTAGCCAAGACGCGTCTTGACACTGACAGGTAATCCTCCAGCTTTTGCAGCTTGAATAATTGCCGCGGCGGTTTCAGGATGGTTAATCAGCCCACTACCCTTACCTTTTGTTGCAACGTTCGGCACAGGGCATCCCATATTAATATCCAATCCTTTGAAACCAAGTTCCGCCATCCCAATACTCATCTCGCGAAAATGTTCAGGCTTGTCTCCCCATATATGAGCGACGATTGGCTGTTCGTCTTCTGTAAACGCCAAACGTCCGCGCACGCTGAAGATTCCTTCTGGATGACAAAAGCTTTCCGTATTCGTAAATTCCGTAAAGAATACATCCGGACGTGCAGCTTCGCTTACTACATGGCGAAAAACAACATCCGTTACATCCTCCATCGGTGCTAGTATGAAAAATGGCCGTGGTAGATCACGCCAAAAATTAGTACTCATCGTTACGTTCAAATCCTCTCTTCAAAACTTGCAGCTGTGTGTACAAAAAATGGTTTTATTACATATACTCAACCCTTACAGATGCCAGTCTCACTATTATACAAAAAATGCACAGATGAATTCCACTTCTTTGAGCTACCACTAAAATTTATTAGTAAGCGACTCTATTTGATGTTGGTTTATTCATCAAATAGAGTCGCTTAATACCGTATGGGAAATTAAAAACCGTTGCTATTTACAGCAACGGCTTCAACTACTATTTCACTACTGCCTACGCATTGGTTTCTCTCTGCGCAACTCTTTCATTAAAGAGATGACCATCAATAACATGACGAACGAGAATGGTAAGGCGGCAATAATGATCGTGTTTTGTAAGGCAGCCAAGCCACCCACTGATAACAGAATTAATGCAATGGACGATTGGATAATACCCCAAATCATTTTTACACTAGTAGGCGGTGTCAGTGACCCATACGTCGATTGCATACCGAGCACAAACGTCGCAGAGTCAGCACTAGTCACGAAGAACGATGCAATCAATAGAATGGCGATAATCGAAATAATAAACGACCACGGCATTTCGTTAAACATTTCAAAGACCACTAGCTCAGACGAAGAACTTGCGATATCGGCTATTCCGCGACGCTGTATGTCGACAGCTGTCGTACCGAACGTAGAGAACCAAAATGCACAAAGCAATGTAGGTGCAAGAAGGACACCCACCATGAATTCTCGGATCGTACGGCCCTTTGAGACACGTGCGATAAACATACTGACGAACGGTGCCCATGAAATCCACCAAGCCCAGTAGAAAATCGTCCAGTCAAACAGCCATTGCTGATTACCTGCATTAAGCGGTGCTGTACGTAGACTCATTTGAACTAGATTTCCTACGTAACCACCAAGTGATTCAGTAAACATATTCAATATTAACAACGTCGGTCCCAACACAACAACGAATGCAAGAAGTAACACAGCAAGTACCAAGTTTGTATTGGATAAATACTTGATCCCTTTACTTAGTCCCGACGAAGCGGAAATGATGAACAGTACTGTAACTATAGCGATAATAATAAACTGAGAGAATGTTCCGATCTCAATCCCAAACAAATAATTCAGCCCTGCATTAATTTGAACAGCACCGAAACCGAGAGTTGTTGCAACACCAAATGCGGTGGCAAAGACTGCAAGAACATCAACGAATATTCCCCAAGGACCATCCATCTTCTTGCCAAAAATCGGTTTCAATGTTGCTGAAATTAAACCAGGTGCATCTTTACGGAACTGAAAATAAGCGAGAGATAGTGCGACTATTCCATACATCGCCCATACATGAAGTCCCCAGTGATGGAATGATTCACGTAACCCTTCCTTAAAGGCTTCATCGGTGTTTGGATCTTCTGTTGCTGGATTGACGAAATGTGATAAAGGTTCAGCCGCTCCATAGAACACTAATCCGATACCCATTCCTGCTGAAAACAGCATAGCAATCCACGTAACCGTAGAAAATTCAGGTCGGTCGGTATCTTTACCGAGTCGAATCTTACCATACGGACTAAAAATGAGGAAAATGCTTAATAATAGTAATAATGAAAGCAACAGCAAGTAGTACCATCCAAATGAGGATGCGACAAAATTCTTTGCATTCATTGTAATGGTTTCGAAGCTTTCCGATGCAAATACGCCGTATCCAACCGTAACGACGATCAATGCGATCGTAATGTAAAAGACATTTGATATTTTTCTCATGTTTCTCCTTTCAAAATAAGGTTACTTGTTCAACTAATGAACGATTATATACTATACATATACTTTCGGGAGAAGGCAAAAGGTAAAAAATAGAGGGGAATATCAAATGAGTTACTTTATTTATTCATAAAGCATGACAAACATAGACAGGATATAACAAATAAGAGTTGTTTTATGAAATTACTTATCCCAGATCAATTTCACTGAATGAATTAATAATGACCTTCTACCTAGTCAAAAGTAGATTTAACTGTACTTTTCTTCGGAAAATAATGAGTGTCATTTTGTCAAAATACTACTTGTGTAATTCTATCTAAAATCTTTGAAAATCATCAGCTACTTCACAGCTGATGATTTTCAAAGGTAATGATCTTAATGCATCTGTAAATCGTTATTTGTTATTCCACTGATCAGTAAAAATCAAATCATCCAAACTTCGTCGTTTCTCCCAATTGGCAGTTTCCAATATCGGTGCAGTAGGATAATTATCCGTGTAGCCGATAGATAAAAGTGCAATCGGTTCAACATGGGGTGGTATATTCAGGATATCACGTACATCGTTCTTTTTATAAAAACTCACCCAGCCCATTGCTAAACCTTCCGCACATGCTGCTAGCCACATATTTTGGATGGCACAAGCAGTCGATAACATGTCGGTTTCAGGAATGGAGTTACGTCCTAACACATGTGAGCCGCCACGCGTAGGATCACTTGTCACGCAAATAGTGATAGGTGCTTCTTTTAGTCCTTGTATTTTCAAGCCAAGGAACTTAGTCTCTTTTTCTCCTTCATCTTCATAATGAATCGCTAGCGCACGCCTTTCTTTATCGGCTGCCCAAGCCAACTTTTCTTTCGTTTCATCAGATGAAACGATGATGAAATTCCATGGTTGCATGAAGCCTACTGAAGGTGCGTGATGAGCCGCTTTCAATATATTATGTATCTGATCCTCAGGAATGGGAGTCGGCAAAAAACTTCGCACATCTCTTCTATTGTAAATCACTTTGTAGACCGCATCTTTTTCTTCTTCAGAAAACATGTAACATCTCTCCTCTAGACTTGTACGTCATTTAGTTTGCTGTTCGTTATAGAGCATCCCGGTCTTATTATAGTGAAGTTATATAAGGAAAGACAGGTTTGTCAAACTACCGCTCACATATATTGGATCAGTAAAACAACTGATTCATTTCCAAGAATTAAAAAAGTGGTTTCAACCGTTTGACACATCACCGGTTGAAACCACTTTACAAAATACCATTCCTACTAAATATAGTCACTTCTCGTCCGCTTTCGTAATGGAAACTCCGCGCTCCGTAAAGACTGTTTGCGCAACAGATAAAGCGTTCAGCACGCTAGGGAATCCAGTGTACGGAATCAGGTGCATGATGCAACCGATAATCTCGTCGGGCGTCAAGCCTACATCAAGGCCTGTTTTGATGTGCATCTGAATCTGCGGCTTACCTTGTGCTACAAGAGCCGTAATCGTTGTCAGGACCTTTTGTTTATTATCCAATCCAGGTCGTGAATATATATCACCAAACGCAAATTCCACAACATACTTAGTCAAATCCGGTGCTACATCTTTGAAGCTCTCGCCAATTTCCATCTCACCTGCTGGATTATCTTCACCTGATAACGTAAGTTCCATTAACTTTTCCAAACCACGTTGATAGCGATCTTCCGCCATTCCAAAAACCTCCTTGGTTATAGTGCCCGCCATTTCTTCAAAATTGTACGTACACTTTCTTTTCTGTTCTTAACTAGTAGTCATATTACTATTGTAGCAAACTTTATGAGAAAACAAAATTTTTCGTCTATTTATCATTCTATAGGTGAGCTGTTCAATATATAAGTTGCATAACTTGCTAACTGGGTTTCCAAATTAGTGTTATAAAGTGTAGTGCTATCATTCATTTTCCGTATAGAAGTAAAAATCACTTCTTCTTATTCACCCTAAGCCGCTAGTTTAAAATGCTTGCTTCTAATAAGCAAAGCCCCATTGCTTACTAGAAAGCCTCCCTATCGTTTATACTTAATAGAAACAATCAATCAAGGAGGTTTGCACAATGGAATTTAAAAGTATTGAGGAACAGATCATTCAAAAGTACAAAGACGACGAAAACTTGATGATTCGTCTCTTTGTTCAGTGGTGCGCCAATCATAAACTGAATCCACAAGCTCTTTATCAGCAAGCATACCCTGAACAACGGGCAAATCCCGCACTAAAAGAAGTCATGGAAAGCGATGATGGATTCGAGGAACTTCATATAGATAATGAAACTATGTTGGATGTACTTCAAATGTTTGGTAATGATGATTTAGCATTTGTAATCGCGGATGAAATACAGAAATTCACATCTTGATGTGTATCTGCGGAGGAACTATCCCGTTTGTTTATGCTATCGAACGCGAGTAATTCTTACGCGGATTCTATTTTTTAAAAGTATGAGCTCTTTTCTCAAAGTTCTTACTTTTGACTCGCTTTCCTACTATGAGTACAGCTGAATACAACACAAGTGCGATCCCGAGTATCTGTAACGGAAGCAGTTGATCACCAAGAAACAATACGCCAACTAAAACTGCAACAATTGGTTCAATGGTTGCAAGAATGGATGCCTTCCCCGCTTCCAAATACTTTAGACCCGATGTATATAACACATATGCCGCCACTGTAGAAATCAGTGCTAGTAGTAGGGTAGCAATCCAAACGTCAACATACTGGAATTTGACAACCTTGCGCCATACATTACTTGTCAGTGACATGAATAAAGCCATATAAAAGAATGTGTACGTAGTAATCGTCAGGGCCGAATATCGTTTCGTTATCGGCTTGGTGAAAACACTGTATAGCGCATAACAAAATCCCGAAAGAATTCCCATTAATAGCGTCCCAGTAGGAATAGTCTGTGATCCTAGCGGCAAAAGCCCGACCACAAAAGCACAACCGACAATAGCAAATACTAATGCTAAACCTTTACGGGCAGTTAGTAATTCCTTAAAGAAAATTCTCGATAGAATCATTACGAATAACGGCCCCGTATATAATAACGTCACGGCAAGAGATAAGCTGGAACGTGAAAATACTTCGAAGTAAAGGTAGTTAAATAGAGCTAGACTAAAAATACCTGCACTCGCAAAAAACACGTGATCCTTTATTCGTGTCCGTAACTGATCACGAAAGAATACCATCATGATGACAAACAAAAACATAAAGCTGAAAATCCCTCGAATCGCTACTACATCCCAAGCCGTGAATCCCCGTGCATACAGTGGCGCTATGAATAAACCGATCAATCCCCAGCAGACCGCTCCTGCAATTGTGATTACATATGTCTTCACACTCGGCTGTGTTTCCATCCTCGTCCCCTCCGCTCCTATACATGTGCAGATGACTATCCTAATACATATAGTGATGTACTGAATTATACTGCATACTTGTAGACGAAACCATTTCAATAGTTACTACGCCTATCTAGAAGATTAGTTTATGTTGTTCTCTGGACGTAAAAAAGCGCGATAGCGTTGTCTTCAATTACGACAATACTTTCACGCATTTCTTCTACACTAGATTTCTTTATAGAACAATACTTAGTATTAAGCAAGAATGTTTCATTAGTCATATAAAGTACTAACTCTAATCAGATTAAGCGTTATATCTGTGCAGGTATCTTTTTAAACCTTACCAAATCAATTGTAAAACGTTTAAGTGGCGGGATATATACTTTCCGCTACTCAACAAGTATGAAATCTACACCACCTACACCGACATCAACTTTCAAATGAATAGTAGTATCCGAGTGCCCGTAAGCTTCATTTACATAGGTGCCTTTACCTTTAGCAATTAAACCTTTCGTCCCTACACTACCTACCCCCTTTGAAACAGATAATTTAACTCCAGTCTCTTTAGGTAAATGAATCTTCGCATCGCCCACTCCCAGGTTGATGTCCACGTCAAAGCTATCCTTCCACTCGCCGCCTAGATAAATCATCGTATCCCCCACACCAGCATCTATTGATACATGATTGAGACGGATTCCTGCCAATCTAAGTTCTGAATCGGATACACCCATTTCCACATCGAGGCTTACAGGTATTTCATTTGTCAGTTGAAGATTCCAATCGTTTCGATGCTTCCGCAAAGCTGAAAAACCTTTCATTTTCTGCTGAATCTCTACATATCCGATATCTCTTTTATGTTTATACATTACGGATGGATACCATTTTTTCACGTTCGTATCAATATCCCCATCAACCCACTGTGTTGCCCCGCCCTCAATTAGAAGATTACCGGCACCAAAACGGATAGCCACATCCAGCGACTTCGCGTGATCCTTTTCGATTGAAAATTCACCAGAGACCCGGTCTGTTTTCATCCAGTCATATACCCAAAAGGTAACTACACCTAACAGTACTACTCCTATAATTATTATCAGTGTCTTTCGCATATTCGCACCCCTTTACTCTATCATAAGCGAAAGTCAATAAAACTGAGTCCATCAAATGACTGAATTGTATATCAGACTTAGGTCTGAGCGGTATAGTATATGGTGTTCTTATAATGATTATTTCATTTCACAACAAAAAATCGCTTACACTGAGACAACACAATTCAGCATAAGCAATTTCGAATTTGCTATGGTTAAACTTTTACTACCTCATTTGTTAGTTTTCCAAACTTACCAGCGAAATAAGTCAAGGCATCTCCTGCATTATTTACGAAGTTCTGTACTTCACCCACGAATAACACATGATCACCGCCATCATACTCTTGCCATGGCTTACATTCAATATAAGCAAGCGACTCTTTAAGGCGAGGAGCGTGTTCACCTTCAATCCAGTTAAAAGGTGCTACCTCTTTCGGTCGTCCAGCAAAATGCATTGCAACATGCTCTTGGGAAGCATTTAAAATATTAACAGTAAATGCATTATTTTTCATATGTTCAAATGCTTTTGTTTTGCGGTCTACTGACACTAGTACAAGAGGAGGATCTAGTGATACGGAAGTAAATGAGTTCGCTGTTAATCCATGAGATCCATTTTCTGTTTTGCATGTCACAACGGTTACGCCAGTTGCAAATTTCCCCATGCAGTTTCTAAATTCTTTAACATCCATTTATATGCCCCCCATAATGATTTTATTGTGCATTAGTTAAAGCATACGGCTTCCTACCTAATAAGTAATAAGCTTGTTCTGCTTTTTGTTGTCTGAATAGTTCACGGATTCGTGTTGACGAGATAACTTCACCTTTTGAACACGTAACTACAGGATGTTGAAATGCATTAAAATGTTTAGTTAAGTCTTCAATCGAACCGCTTTTCCCACTTCCAAAATGAAAGCCAGGGCCAATCCATATTTCTTTCGGATTAATTTTACTTAATTCATCGATAAAATCTTGCACACTTCTTGATGCGTACACCTGATCAAACGAAGCGAAAACGGTATAGGAGACACCTAACTCTTCAAGAAACTTTTTCTTTTCAGGTAATGAGGTCAGCATGGACTGATTTTGAAAATAAACTTTAGGTGGCGGATCAAATGTGTACACGACTAGTGGAACGTCATAATAATCCGCTTGTGCCTTAGCTTGACTAATTAAAGCTTGATGTCCCCTGTGAATCCCGTCAAATGCACCAATCGTCACAACGGATTGATTCAATTCTAATTGATTGTTTTTAAAACAAATCATAATAGTCGCCTCGCTTTCTCAATTGTACAAAGAGAGAAGGATACTGTCCTTCTGCTCTTAAATTTTACTTATACAGTGCGCATTATAAAATCTAGGGAAGAGACTTTATACCCATCACTTTCTTCGAGCTTTGTCATTAAGTCCAAGCGAACACCATCTGCTACATCTGTTTCTAGCCATTCATCACCTTCGAAAAATACTTGGGTAATAAGTGTTTCATGACCTTCCGCTTCGAACATTAAATGTAAATGTGCTGGGCGCATTGGATGTTGATCGGTATATTCTAAAAACTCACCTGTCGGTCCATCTGTCGGAATTGAATACGGAAGAGGGACTATGGTTTTAACTTCAAAGTCTCCATTTTCATCTGTGTAAAAATGTCCTCTAAAATTATATTTGGGTGCATCCGAGTCAAATGCCGAATACTTACCAGAAGCATCATTTTGCCACATTTCTACTCTAACTTTTGCGAGTGGTTCCCCATTTGTATTACTAACATTTCCGCTAAAGTACATGACATCCCCAGCTTCATTAGGGCGTTGTGTCAATACGAGTGGTTGTCCTGGTTTAGCTTCGATGAGAGGCGTTCCTTCCACGAAATAGGGTCCTAATAGCGAAGGCTGAGTTCCAGGCTTCTCTGTATACATCGCTCTTAATACATGGCTTTCCAAAAATACGTCTGCATAAAGTGGTAGTTCTCCAGCACGTCCTAAACGATCTGCCCAATCCACAAAGTTTGTGTACTCTTCATGATTCAACTTTGCTTCTTTCAAAAAATTTTGTACATGTGATATGAATAAATTAAATACCTCTTCTACACGTTCATTTTTCTTTGATAGTTGTTTTACCATTATAAATTCCTCCTTTTTATGTTTCATGTTTTTAAAAACTTACTTTTTTCCATAAGCATGTACATCATCGTTATTAACCCACGTCGGATTGACCCAACCATCTAAATCATAATCATCCATACATTTCTGTACAAAGTCTTCAAACTTCTGCGCTCGGCCACTAGCTTTCGCTGTTATTAAGTTTTCCAATCGGATATTTTCGTTGTTGCCTGAATAGTTTCTTTCATATAACTCGTGACGCCCACCATATTCAGTTCCAATTGCATCCCATAGTAACTTAATCACTTTGATTTTCTCTTCAGCCTCTATACCATTTGATCCGCGGTATAGTTTATCAATAATAGGACGTAGTTCAGTATTTTTGAAATCTGCAGCACTAGACGGCTGTACAATTAAACTTCCTGCAACAACTGTCTCTACAATGTTTTTCACATGTGACCAACCGTCAGACATGAACACTCGATATGCCAAGCCATATTCTAGATTGGGTAAAACAGTGTTGTTAGCTCCTTTTTCAGGATTCAATGCCATGGCATCACTCATTGCCCAAAACATATTACGATATGCAATCACTTCACCAATTTGGGCTTGGACACCGCGGAATGAATCCGTTCCATTCCCGCGTAATGCCTTAATGAGTAGACCAGAAATGAAGTCTAATTTCACAGCGAACCTTGTTACACCGTGGAAAGTTAAACGGTGGAGGAATCCACTCTCAGCAAAAAATGTATTCGCTTTTTCAATATCTTTGTAAACTAATACGTTCTCCCATGGTATAAGCGCGTTCTCAAAAACTAGTACGGAATCATTTTCATCAAAACGGCTACTAAGTGGATAGTCGAAAGGACTTCCTGTGACAGCTGCGTTCATTTCATAAGAAGCTCGACAGACTAGTTTAATACCTGGTGTATTCATATCAGCAACGAAAACAAGTGCATATTCTTCGCTAGGAATTGCCAATGCACCGTAGTGAGCAACGAAGTTATAGTTTGTAAGTGCAGAACCTGTTGCAACCATCTTCGCACCACTTACTAAAATCCCTTCTTCCGTTTCACCTACTGCATGAATAAAGACGTCTTTCACTTCATCAATTGGCTTATCTCGATCAACAGGAGGATTAATAATCGCATGGTTGAAGAACCAGTTTTTCTCTTGAACTTCTTTGTACCACCTTCTGGCATTGTCAGCATATTCTCCGTAGTATTCTGGATTTGCACCTAATGTCGCTAAGAACGATGCTTTATAATCCGGTGAACGCCCCATCTGGCCATACGACATTTTAGCCCATTCTGCAATCGCGTCACGCGTTTTAAATAAATCTTCAGGTGTTTCGTCTGGTACGAAGAAACGTTGTGTGTATCCATCGTTCCCTGTGTCAGTTTTTCTTGTTAATATATCTTTATATTTCGGATCATGTAAGGCATCATAAAGGCGAGCGATAGAGCGAGCACTATTTCGAAAACCTGGATGAGTTGTTACATCTTTTACCTTCTCACCATGTAGCCAAATTTCACGATTATCTCTTAAGCTTTCAAGGTATTCCTCACCGGTCATCGGTAGTCTAACTGCTTGTTTTACTGTCATAAATATTCCTCCTTTTAATGTAATCGCTTACTAATCTGAATATTACACTTAGTTTCACATGTATGTAACTGTAAATAAATAGTGACAAATGATTAACGACTAGCAGTTTTTGTGGGAGTACATAGAATGACTTTCTAAACAGCAAATTTATTAAATCACATAAAATAAAGACGAATCGATGAGCGATTCGTCTTAGAATTTTTAATTTCCCATTACTTTTAATCCAAAGTATATTCTTGTAGCCAATTGTCCATTAAATCGACCCGATCCAGTTTTCAAATCTATGTCACTTAAAGATTCAATCTTCCCTATACGATAACGTAGACCTGCAATCGATAGATGTAGATCATCAGCCGTTTGTTGAAGGTTACCGTTATTATCTAAATAAGATTTTAATGTTATGAGTAGACTGCCTGAGTTACATTCATCATAATCAACCAGGGTTCCAATTGTGTTCATATAAAACTTTAGAAGTTCCTCATGATCTGTACCTTTCAAAAACATCATAATTCCCTCAAAATCCTTGTAGGTTGCTTGTCTACTACTTACTGGATACGTTAACTGAACAAAATCACAAATCCGTTTTGCATCGATATAACTTTCCTTTAACTTATATACGGAATCTACCAAACGTCCAGATCCAATGTGCACAATGACGTCAGGTATATTATTTTTAATTTCATTTATCAAATTAATGGATAGTTCTTCAGCATCCCGATTTATAGTTTGAGCAGTTATAATAACGATATAATCGCATTTCATAAATAAATCCAGTTTAGGGTATTTATTCTCTAAAAAGCGTAACACTCTATCTTTCATACTCTTTGGAATGACTTTAAGAGTGATAATACGATGCGGTTTATTGATATTAAACCCAAAACTTGCAGCTTGTCTACTTAAAGTATTTTCATCTGTAATTTCACTATTAATCATTTTATCAAAAAAGTCTTCTCTCTTACTCCAAAGTGATTCTGCTATTTTACGTTGATGATACATTTGAATTGTAAAAACCATTAATGCTCGTTTAATAATCATTTGTTCTCTTTGATTCAATTTCTCTTTTCCGATGACCATTAGGTTTCCAAGAACTACCTTGTTCTTTATTAAAAATGATTCAAAAAATACACCATTCTGTTGGTTTATAATGACCCCACTTTCCTTCAAGCTTTTATATGCTAATTGCTCTTCATCACAAACAAAATGCGAGGAGTACACTTCATCGAAATGGTCAACCACAATACTGCGCCCCAGAACATTACCAATTGCATGCGTTATTTCGTTAATATCTTTACCTTCCAAGAATAACTCTGTCAACTGATTTTGAACTCTCTCAGATTCAATAATATCTTCATTTAACTGTTCGATTTCTAAATACATATCATCTATTACTGACTGCATAGACTCGCTTTGATAATAGCGTAGGTCTGTTAAATAAGCTTCATCACAATTTGCTACGGTCTCAGCAACAAAATAACATTCTGTGTCTCCTTTACCCTGACAATACTTCTCATACGCGACTACTTCTTGACCAAATGCACTCGTTAAATAACCGCTCGCATAACCAATTAACGTCCAACAAATGGCTTCGTTTCCTATTTCATTTTCAGCAATATGATTCGCAAATTCAAATGAATTTTTCCAATATCCTGTAATATATAAATGATTTCCATTAATCTCTAATATGTCAGGCTCCACAGTTACAATTCCCTCTAATGTGTGCATGACTGTTCCTGATAACATTAGTTCCTCCAGTGACGCCCAATCATATTTTTCTTTAATAGATTCAGCAGCCCGTTTGCCACAAGCCCAGCCGTAGCGCATCAAAAATCCTTTTGCACGTTCTTTACCTAACGTGTTTATTAAGTCACCACGTAAAATCCCCAATGCTTCTACAGAAATTAACCCCATTCTTTTGTCATGAAGTTTAATGATCCCTGTACGCGGATTAATATCAATTAAGTTTTGCAGCAGTAATCTATTTGCTTTCATCAATATATCTCCCTCACTTCATAGCGTGTTAATTTTCATAAGGATTCTATACAATAGTTAGTAATACAAAAACACCTATTGCAACCGCTTTCAACAAGTTCTATAAAAAATCCTCTTTTATCATTAAGAAAAAATGGTGATGTATTATTTTAATACATCACCATTTTTCACTAATCATTTGACATTTTCAACCACAACGGAAATCCCTTGACCTACTCCGATACACATGGATGCCAATCCTAACTTCGCTTCCCTTTTTTGCATCTCGTAAATAAGTGTAGTTAAAATACGCGTTCCACTAGCTCCAAGTGGATGACCTAATGCAATTGCACCACCGTTTACATTTACTTTTTCTATGTCTAAATCAAGCTGTTTCACACATTCTAACGATTGGGAGGCGAACGCTTCATTAATCTCCACCAAATCAAAGTCAGATGCAGTTAGACCATATTTTTTCATTAATTTTTTTGTCGAGTAAATCGGACCCAGCCCCATCATAGAAGGAGCCAATCCAGCAGTAGCCGAACCTACGAATTTAACTAATGGTGTTATATTTAGTTCCCTGGCCAATTCTGCACTCATTAACATAACACCTGAAGCACCGTCATTTATGCCACTAGCATTTCCTGCTGTGATAGTTCCGTCATTAAATAAAGGGCGTAATGTGCTTAGTTTATCTATTGTGGTATCGGCGCGTGGATGTTCATCCGTGTCTATAATTGTTTCCAGTCCTTTACGATCCTTAATTGTCACTGGAATAATTTCATCTTTAAAACGGCCTGACTCCATCGCTTTCTTTGTAAGCTGTTGACTACGATAAGCGAAAGCATCCTGGTCTTGCCGTGAAATATTGCATTGCACTGCAACATTTTCTGCAGTTTGCGGCATGGTTTCCGTACCATACATACGATCTAGTTCAGAGTTTTTAAATCGCCAGCCCATTGTAGTATCTACTAAACCAATATCTCCGCGTGGATAATCCGTTTCGGGCTTCGCCATGACAAAAGGTGCCCTTGTCATACTTTCAGTTCCACCAGCAATAATAACCTCACATTCACCCGAAAGAATAGAACGCGCGCCCAAACTTACAGCATCTAAGCTAGATCCACATAGACGGTTTACAGTCGTACCACTGACTGTTTCAGGTAATCCAGCGAGTAGCAAAGACATCCTAGCGACATTTCGATTGTCTTCTCCAGCACCGTTGGCATTGCCAATAATAACATCATCAATAATCTCAGGAGAAACTCCTGGATTCCGTTCGACTAATGCTTTAATAACGACAGCTGCTAAATCATCTGGACGGACAGATTTGAATTGTCCCTTATATCTACCGATAGGCGTCCGAACTGCATCCACGATAACTACTTCACGTTTCATACTTTCCCCTCCTGTAATAGTTCATTACTAATAGTATAAAACGCAGTGGTATTGGCTTGTACCTCTTCTATCGTGCTATCTCCCATTAACTCAACTAGTTCATAATTATCGCCTTGCCATTTGAATACCGCTAAGTCAGTAATAATTGTCTCCGCTACACGTTCGGATGTGATCGGGAAAGTGCATTCATCTACAAGTTTGGGTCTTCCATCATTCGCCACATGATTTGTTGTAATAATAATCTTTTTTGCTCCTTCAAGTAAATCCATTGCACCACCAACACCAATAATATCTTTTCCTGGAATTGCCCAGTTCGCAATTCGTCCTCTGGAGTCAATTTGCAAAGCACCAAGGATGGCAACGTCAATATGCCCTCCACGGATCATTGCAAATGAATCCGCACTACTGAAATATGAAGCGCCCAACGCTTCGCCAACAGGGAGTTTTCCAGCATTGACTATTAGCGGATCTATATCCTTTTCTTCAACAGAAGTAACACCTAACAGTCCATTTTCTGTATGTAAAGTGTATAATCCATCGTCAATATAATTAGCAACTAATGTTGGTATTCCAATTCCTAAATTAACAAATGAATAAGGTTCAAGTTCATCTGCGGCGCGTTTCGCTATTAGTTCCCTTTTATTTCCCAATGCTTTTCACCCCATCTTTCATTAATATCAGTTCACTCTTCACAATTGCATCTACAAATAAGTGCGGTGTAGCTATTTCATCTGGATCTAGCTCTCCAACATCAACAATTTCATCGACTTCTGCAATAACGTAGTTTGCTGCAGTTGCCATATTAGGATTAAAATTTCGAGCGGTCTTATAATAAACTAAATTACCTAATCGATCTGCTTTCCACGCTTTAATAATCGCAACATCTGCTTTCAACCCTTCCTGTAACAGATAGGTTTCACCATTAATTTCTTTCGTTTCTTTTCCTCTTGCCAAATCAGTACCCACAGCTGTTTTCGTATAAAAACCACCGAGACCTGCTCCCCCTGATCTAATCGCTTCAGATAATGTTCCTTGTGGTAATAGCTCAATCTCAAGTTTTCCTTCATTATAATACTTTGCCACATCGCGATTACTTGTAAAGTACGATCCAATCGCTTTCTTGATCTTTCCTTGTCTAAGCAAAATACCTAGACCTTCACCAGCTTCCCCAACGTTATTACTAATGACTGTCAATCCAGAGATGTCATGTCTTGTTAAGTGTTCAATGATGGATAAAGGACTGCCAACTAATCCAAATCCACCAACCATCAAAGTGTGGTTAGATTTAATTTCTTTCAATGCGTCTTCAATAGAAAATAGTTTGTCTAAATACATCTCTTCACCTCTTCATTATTTTTCAAGTAGAGCTAGTATAGATTTTTCGACCTCTGGCTGCCGTTCGAACATAAGTGTGTAATGATTTGCCGGAACTTCAATGCTTGTTAGACTATTTGCTGTCTCTATTGTTTCGTTATATGTCTCTCTGGTGAAAAGTGATTCCTTTCGCCCTAATTTCCCATATGCAATGACGAGTAAAGTTGGAGATGTCACTTGTTGGAAAACTTCTTTGGGTTGGAAATCGTAAAAACTATTAAAGTCTTTTTCCATAGCAGTCGCTTGCGATTTATGACGATAACCATTTTCGTTTTTTTTCACTTCATATCGTGTAATTTCTTCAACAACCTCATCCCACTGAACATCTAATGAGTCATAAATGATTTTCGTTTGATTCACGTAGTCATCTTCTGATTCATATACCTTATCCAAACGGCTAAGTGATGGAACGATTAATTCGCGTTGACGTTCTTCGGTAGTACCGGCGCCATCTAGTAAAATTAATGCCGCTACATCTATTTCACTAGCCACCTGAGCACAAATGTAAGCCCCCATTGAGTAGCCCATTAAAATGGGCTTTTCAATTTTATACTTTTTAATGAATGCTTTTAAATCTTCAGCATGTCGAAACAGAGAAGTTTGTTTATCGGCAGAACTACTATTGCCCCTCCCACGTAAATCATAACTAATAAACCGATAATCTTTCTCCAGCAATTGTCTATAATGATAAAAAGTTTTATGGTTACCCGTGAGACCATGAATCGCAATAATGGTCTTCTTTTCTTCAGGTATATCGCATACTGCAAGTTTTATGTTTTTATGAATCTCAACTTCTTTTAACATGATTGAATCCTCCTCTTAATCCACTTGATAGACAGAATATTTAACACCTGTAGGTAAACGTTGACCTGTCGAGATAAAGATTCTTTTATTCATCCAATCATATTTTTTAGAGGCAGTTTCAAATATTGGATTTGTACGGAAATAATACTCGTCTACAGTCACTTCTTCATTACGATCAAGACGTTCCAACACTTCTATAGGTCCTGTTCGGATACCACGATAAGACATCATGATTAATTCTTTATCATCTGTTTCTAATAGAATGCGCACGTCTTGGATAATTGTTCCGTCCTCTCTGACTGTAATCCAATCATCACCGCCTGGAATAACTTTCCCCTTAATTTCACTGCCGCCAAAGTGGCCACCTTCTACTCGAATAATTCGTCTTGTGCCAATTGGGGTAGTTCCAGGTAAGTGGGCTTTCTCTACAACTAGCTCTAAATCAAATAAGAAAGTAAGTTGTGGTGCTTTAAAATACGCCATTTGTAACTCTCTCCTTTTTTCTTCTGTATTTTTCGATTTTCATTTCATCTAACTCAACACCTAAACCTGCTCCTGAAGGAATAATTACTTTGCCTTCTTTAAATTTCAGTGGATTTTTAACTAAATCGTCGGCAAGCCATGGTGGTCCGAACGATTCACAGCCGTATGTTAAATTGCGTATTGTACCGAATGCATGAATACTTGCTGCAGAACCGATTGAACTCTCGAGAGACGTACCGCCAAAACACACTAATCCTGCTGATTCCGCTATAGCAGCAATCTTTAAGGTATTTCGCATACCACCTGATTTATGAATTTTAAGAGAGAATATATCAGCTGCTTTTTCTTGGACAAGTCTTTGCGCATCCTGGATTGTTGCAACACTTTCATCTGCCATTACCGGTACCTTTTTCATGCTAACAAGTTTTGCTGCACCCTCAAAATCAAGTGGTGAAAGTGGTTGTTCCAAAAAATCCACACCAGCATCATTCAAGCGTTCCATCCAACGAACGGCTGTTAACTTATCCCATGAACCGTTTGGATCAATACCAATTGTTGAGATACCGTTTAGACCTTCAGCAATTTTAATTGCTCGCTTTGCGTCATCTATTGGTTGATATTTACCCGCTTTGATTTTGAAGTCTCTATATTGTTTACTACTAACCAGTTCTTTCGCTTCTGCAATATCACCATCTGCATCACCTGTCGCAAGTGCCCATTTTACATCAATCGCTTCTTGGAATAATCCACCTAATAGTTGATGAACAGGGGCGTTATATATTTTACCTACTACATCGAAAAGTGCCATTTCAACTGTTGCTTTCGCGAAAGGATTAGCACGTACATGCCGGTCAAATAATTGGAGTAGCTGTTCAATATTTCTAGGGTCCTGATTAATTAGCAACGGTTTTAGATAACGCTCAATAACAAGCTGCATTGTCTCCACGCTTTCACCGTTCCACCAAATCCCTGGCGTTGTCCCTTCACCAATACCAATAAGCCCATTTTCTAATTCTACTTGGATCACTACAAAACTTTTCGTTGATACAATCTCTGTTGAAAATTGATGAGGTCTTTTAATCGGTACATCTACAATTACTGAACGGATTTGCTTAATCATAGTTTTCATTTTATATTCCCCTTTAATAGATATACTGTTGCCAAATAAGATTTAAAATTGTACGATAGACGTACAATATACAACCATATCGTACAACATAATATAATCATGAAAGTAGGTAGAATGTCAATGAAGAATTCTAATAATTCTATTAAAGATGCTGATTTCATCCAGTCAGTAGAACGTGGTTTACTAATTATTCAAGCTTTCTCAAATGAAAAACCAACACTTACGGTAAGTGAAGCTGCGAAAATCACGAATTTAAGTAGGCCTACGGTGCGCAGGGTTTTACTCACGCTAGAAAGTTTGGGATACGCGGAATCTGCTGATGGTCATTTCTCTTTAACTGCTCGGGTATTGTCCCTCGGATATGCCTATCTATCTTCTAAAAACATATGGGAGATCGCACATCCTCATATGCGAGATCTCGTAGAACAAACTGGTGAATCTACATCTATCTCCGTATTAAACGGAAAGGAAATTGTCTATGTTGCCAGAATTCCTACGAAACGAATTATGATGATTGCTTTGGATGTCGGTTCAAGATTACCTGCATATGCAACTTCAATGGGACAAGTATTGCTCGCCAACTTATCTCCATCTGAACTGGAAAATTATTTTACTGATGCAGACTTTACATCATTCACAGACAGAACAGTTAGTAGTAAATTAGATTTGACGGAAAGACTTACACAGATTAAGAACGATGGATGGGCCTTTGTTGAACAACAACTAGAAGAAGGCCTTAGTTCATTAGCTGCGCCCATTCGAAATAATGAAGGCAAAGTAGTTGCAGCTATCAATATTTCTTCACATGCAAATCGTATTAACAGAGAAATAGTGAATGATAAATTTCTTCCACTGTTATTAACAACTGCTGAAAAAATCAGTACCGACCTTTCGAAATCACACCGTATTGTGAGACTGTGAAAAGACTCGCTTGGTTCACATGACCGAGCGAGCCTTTTTACTATCCGAGTATTATGGATGCTCTTTGAGATGACGTTCATGAAAATCGTACCCTAATGAATGGGCTTGACTACACATCTTTCCGTTTGAACTAAATAAATAAAAAATACCATTGGGAAGGTATTATATTTCACGTGATGTTGACAACAAAATTAATAATGTGTATGGTAATGTGAATCAATTGACTCAAATGTATTACCATTGCAGGGATATTTTTCATTAAATACCTAGTAATCTAATTTGTTTAATTAAAAAGGGTGGTGTTATTATATAAAGTGGTTTGACATATTCAGCATGAAGGAAGTAAAAAGCAGAAAAACACTAATTTACTAGTCTTGATTTACCTACAAAAAGAATACACTTATAGAGGTGCAATTGTTTATATTCTCCAAACGATATATCCTCATCAATAATAATGAAAAGGGTGAAAGTTTATGAAAAAGTATACTATGCAACTTATGCTCGTTGTTTCACTAGTTTTTTTGTTAGTAGCTTGTGGGAATGACGACGGTGCATCTGAAGGTAATGAAATAGAAACAGGAAAGAAATACGAACTTAGATTAGGAACCGTCATTAGTGAACCCCATCCTTGGGCAGATATGGCAGAATACTTCGCTGAAGAAGTTGAAAAACAAACTAACGGTAATGTTAAAGTGTCAATTCATGCGAATGGATCGTTAGGAAACGATGAAACGATTATAGAAGAATTACGTATGGGAACAGTCGATTTTATTATTGGCGGTGCTCAAAACGCAGCGGCATTTGTTCCTCAGTATCAAATTTTTGGAATTAGTTACTTGTTTGAAGATATGGATCACTTCGAGAAAGCAATCAGTAATGACAGTCCTTTATATGATTATTTGAAAACTGAATATGAAAACAGAAGTTTAGACATGAAGTTGTTGTCCTTAGCAGGTGGTGGAACGAGATACTTATCGAATAATAAAGGTGAGATCAAAACTCCAGAAGATTTAGACGGTATAAAAATGCGCATTCCAAGCTCACCAATTGAAAGTGAAGTCTGGTCCGCATTAGGGGCGTTGCCTACATCCCTTGCATGGAACGAATTGTACTCAGCTGTTCAAACAGGTGTCGTTAATTCATTTGAAAGTACGTTGAGTGGCTATACAGGTAGTAAGCTATACGAAGTGGCACCATATGTTAGTTTAACGGAACACCTTTATATGGCATCACACTTCTCAATGAGTGAGGCAACGTACAATAAGTTACCCGCTGAGTATAACGAAATCATTGAAAAAGTGGCTATTGAGGCTGGGAAATTAGGTACGAAACGCGGTATTGAAATGGATAAAGAGTTACTTGAAGAATTGCCAAGTCTAAAAGTGACGACGACAGAAGTTGATAAACAAGCATTTATCGACATATTAACGCCACTACACGATAAGTTGGCAAAAGACTCTGAAGCCACTGATTTACTAGAAATTGTGAGAGAGTTGAAAGACTGACCGATTTAACTATTCGTTTTGCCAGTGTGAAAATCTAGGTTATAAACTGGCAAAACAACTATCTAATTAGCAAGATTATTGTATTTGTCAAAGGGGTTTTTATAGTGCTGTTTAAATTTAACAACTTCGTTGAACGATTTCTAACCTTTGTCTCTGTACTATTATTAGCTACCTTTATTATTGTTGTATTTGTGAAGGTTATTGCGAGAAACTATTTTGACATTCCGATGGTTTGGGCTGATGAATTTTCGCTACTCTGTTTCATGTGGACTGTGTTTTTAGGTGCAGCCATTGCTCTTCGACATAAGAAGCACTTTATTGTCGACTTGGCACCGTCTAAATTGAAATTAAACTTAGGTTTCGATATTTTATCACATTTCATCGTTCTTTCACTCATCTACGTCATGATTGTTTACGGTTATAAATTTACTATGTCGGGTATGTCGCGTGCGTCAAATTCCTTACCTTTTACATTATCTTATTTCTTTGCCACGATTCCCGTTTCTGGGGTTGCGATGTTGTTATTTACAATCGAATTGATTATTACAGATACAATGAAGTTTTTGAAATTAACTAGTAAAGAGGTGTATGTTGATTGAATCCACTCATTCTACTCCTCATCGTGTTCTTTGGTTTGATTTTCATACGTGTGCCGATTGCATTCGCTTTAGGGATTTCCTCTATGGTTACAATAATATATATCGATTTACCATTTACGAGTGTTATAAATCATATGTTCGCGAGCATTAACTCTTTTACACTTCTTGCCGTTCCATTCTTCCTTCTATTAGGTAGTTTAATGAATGACGGGGGCATTACAAATCGATTGATTAATTTCTCGAGAACACTCGTCGGTCATATTAAAGGCGGCCTCGGCCACATCAACATATTAGTGAGTATGATTATGGCGGGATTGTCTGGATCCGCCGCAGCAGATACTGCAGCTGTTGGATCCACATTAATCCCAGCAATGGTAAAAGAAAAATACGATGCAGGTTTTACAGTAGCGATTACGGCTGCGTCTTCCACGTTAGGTGTCATCATTCCACCTAGTATTATGATGGTGGTGTACGGTGCAATGGCCCAAGTTTCAATTGGAAAGCTTTTTTTAGCCGGTATTGTGCCAGGTATATTAATTGGTTTAGTTCAAATGGGATATACATACTACATGGCTGTTAAGCATGACTACCCTGCTTACCCAAGAGCAACGATAAAAGAAGTACGAACTTCATTTAAGCAAGCTGTGGCTACATTATTATTACCGGTCATTATTTTAGGTGGAATTGTAGGTGGGTTTTTCACACCGACTGAAGCCGCTGTTATTGCTGTTTTTTATGCTTTAGTACTTATGTTTTTTTACAAATCCTTAAAAACAAAAGAGTTACCAAGGATTTTAAAGGAGTCAGTCATTATGTATTCCTTGCCAATGTTCGCAATCGCGACTGCAGGTATTATGGGCTGGCTCATCGGTTATTTACATGCACCTGAATTGGTTGCGGATTTCATTACGAATATAACTACATCATCTTCTGGTATATATTTAATGATCGTTGCTTTTCTACTAGTAGTTGGAACATTTTTAAGTCCTTTGGAAGCAATCATTATTTTCTTACCAATTCTTATGAAGTTGGGGGCAATTGCCAATTTAGATCCAGTTCATATGGGCATCATCGTTTGTTTAACGTTAGCAGTTGGTATGGTGACGCCGCCTTATGGTATTTGTTTACTCATTGCGACGCAAATTGCGGAAATCTCCACACCGCGCGCATTTTTAGCAGTTTTGCCGATCATTGGGTTAACATTAGGTGTCATTTTACTCGGTGTATTTGTACCAAACCTGTTTTTATTTCTCCCTAATTTACTAATGCCTGATTAAAAAACATCCACGAATAACATTTTAAATGGAGAGGAAAGATTGATGATGTATTCATTTATTAAAACACCGGAACAGAGGAAGTTAATAGAACAAATAGAAGCGTTAAAGCCTTCGTTTCGTGCACGCGAACCTGAACTAGATGCACTAGGTTCATTTCCTTTTAAAGATATAGAAGAACTTAAACAAATCGACTATCATTTGTTAACGTTACCGAAAGAAAATGGCGGGCAAGGTTTTGGATTGTATGAATATATATTAGCGCAAGAGGCTATTTCTGAAGGTAGTGGCTCGACCGGTTTATCGATTGGTTGGCATAATGGAATTGTGCTTGAATATGCGGAAAACCGCCACTGGAATGAACAGGCTGGTCAGTTTTTAGTAGAGGAAATACGAAAAGGTGCTCTCATTAACTCGCTTGGTACGGAAAATAATACTGGAAGTCCGACGCGAGGTGGATTGCCACAGACGAATGCAGTTGCTGATGGTGATGATCTAATCATAAATGGCGAGAAGACTTACGCCTCACTATCACCCGTTCTCGATTATTTTCTTGTTTCCGCAACGACTGAAGAAAAAGAAGTTGAGCACATTATGATTCCGCGTACAGCTACTGGTATATCTATTGAACAGTCGTGGGATAGTTTAGCTATGCGAGGTACCGCGAGTGATACAGTAGTATTTAACAACGTCCGTGTGCCAAGGATAAATATTTTGAAGAAAAACAAACCTGTTGAACCTGTATCAAAGGGTTGGTTACTTCATATTCCTGCTTGCTATATCGGAATTGCAGCGGCGGCAAGAAATTATGCTCTGGAATTTGCCACTTCCTATGTACCTGTCTCACTTGGTAAATCCATTGCCGAAGTGCCATCCATTAGTCAAAAGATCGGGGATATGGAGCTAGAGCTGTCTACAGCGAGACATTTATTGTACGGAACGATTGAACGCTATGAAGCAGCGACTGATAAAACAACTTTTGAAGAGTCATTAGATGTAACGAAAATAGCCGTCACAAGTGCGGCAATATCGATTGTTAATACAGCGATGGAAATTGTTGGTTCACGTGCATTGTCTGAGTCGAATCCCATGCACCGTTACTATTTAAATGTCAGAGCCGGCTTATATAATCCCCCTATGAACGACGTCGTTATTTCTAAAATGGCGAATAAAGCGATTCAATCGATGAAAAAGTCTACAATGAAATAATTTAATAAGGAATACAATTATCCACAGTGATTCGGACAACTATAAATACAATAAAGCACCGCAAATTGCGGTGCTTTATTTCATATATTATTTAAAAAAAATTATTTTTTATACTTAAATCACATTTTCACATCTCATAAGCTCGTTCTTAACAAACACAGATGGAAGGTGTTTTCTATTATCGGAAGTAGCATACTTTATATAGCTAAGTATTGTGGCAGTAAATTACTTCTCAAGAAATTCTGGTTGTTCGTTTGTAATTCGTTCCCATAATGGTTGAAAACTAAACCATCCAGCTAATGATGTTCCTAATTCTTGTGCTGTATCTTCGGCAACTTCATCTGAAATAATTTTAGGTGTTCCTACAGCTTCCGCCATTAATTGCTGTTGACAACACTTCTCCATTGTTATAAACCACCAGGCAGCTTCGTCAATTGTTTGACCGACAGTTAAAAGACCATGATTTTGCAATATTAACGCCTTCTGGTTCTCAAGTAACTCACCCAATTTTTTCCCTTCACTATAGTCTAATACTACCCCATTAAATTCTTCATATAAACCATGCCTATTAAAAAACACACATGAATCTTGTGAAATCGGATCCAATGATCGTCCTAATGCTGACCAAGTGGTACCAAACGTAGAATGCGCATGGGTAACAGCATTTACATGTGGCAATGCTTCATGTATTTGTGAGTGGATAGCTAATCCTGCTGCATTTACAACAGAATCTTTTTTCCCTTCAATAATCTCTCCTTTGAAATTAGCTAGTACTAAATCTGATACTTTCATTTGACTGAAGTGTTTGCCAAAAGGATTCACCCAAAATAATTCAGAATGTTCTGGGTCTCTTACTGTCATATGTCCAGCTATGCCATTATCAAATCCAAATCGCGAAAACAGTCTAAATGCCCCTGCCAATCGTTCTTTTATATGTGTTCGTTCTTCTTCATATGTTGCAAACTCTGGTGGTGTTGGAAAAGTAAATTCTGCTTTCATAATATCTCTTACCTCCATAAATTTAGTTTGATTATTACTATATATAAACGCTAAAATAAATATGTACACTGTCGCCGGGATAAATATGTACAAATCTACCGATCTCTCGCATACTAAAGCGGAGGTGATAGATATGTACATAACCATTCCATTCGATACGGATTTTGAGATTACAAA
>NZ_PDZB01000025.1 GCF_002743335.1 Sporosarcina sp. P32b | reverse complement strand
CACTGGAGATAGTTTCAGAGTTACAAACGCTTTATCGCGACAAAGATAAAAACTAAATTGAAGGCTGGCAAGCTTGTGTATTTTTCATTGCAAACTTATGCACTTTCTTCTTGCAAAACACAATTCTTCTATAGAACGTTATCAAACGACTCTTTAGGTCCACTAGTAGGGAACTAAATATATTAATTTACACAGCTAAAATGAACACATTAGTCAAACAAATAATACAAAAAGCGGGTGTATGGATTGAAACCATATACCCGCTTTCGCTTTAAAAAATTAAAATTGTTACTTTGTTCGCCAAATATGCCATTTTCGGCTTCATCACTTCATCATTTAACAACTCACGATAACGTTCAAATAATAACTGCTCACTTTGAATATAGTAAAAAAACCACAGAGTCTGTTCCACGGTTAGCTGATTTTGCATCAAAAACTTTACGTTAAACAGCGCCTCGAATAACTGTTGTTGCTGTACAAGTAAATACGGGTTCAGCTGGCTTAAAACGCCCTTCTCCATCACAAATTGATAAAATGCAACCGTCTGCTGATTTCGTTCTTTTTTCCCGTCACTTTTTTGAAAATATAAAAATCTATAAACTGACAAGATAATCGAGTTTAATCCAAGTAATAACATATTATGATATAATGATAATAGAATTAATTATTAGGGGGTTATGATTTGTCGGTTAACAATTACCTAACAACTTTATCTAGTGAACTTGTTCTTTCATCAACAGAAAATACGAATATTAAAACATCTATTACAACATTGGCACAACGCCTAAACTGGTATTTTAATAATGGCGAACTACATAATCATTTCCAATTTGGTTCCAACACACGGGGGACAATTCTACCTAGAAGTGTAGATTCAAAGTCAGACGTTGATTATATGGTAGTTTTTAAAAATCCTAACGGCTATAAACCCGAGACACTATTAAAATATCTAAAAGATTTTATGTACAAGTATTATTCTACGTCTGAAATTTATAAAGATAGTCCAACAATGGTGTTAGAATTAAATCATATTAAGTTTGAATTAGTTCCTGCGATTCAAGATGATTGGGGTAATTTGTCTATACCTTCAAAAACTAATCTGTTATCTGATTGGATGTCAACCGACCCAACTGGGTTTAATCAAAAGTTAACTAACGCAAATGTTACTAACAATTCTAAACTCAAGTCTTTTATTAGATTAATGAAGTATTGGAATACGAACAAATTAGGTCACCACTATTCTTCCTTTCTATTAGAAAACTGGATAGTTAATAGATATAATTATTTTCCGAAATCTTCACTAAAGGAATATCTTTATGACAGTATTGAGGGCATTACTTACAATTGGGATGATTCACAAACTTTTAAAGATAAGTTAGATAGGGCAAAATTGATTGTTAGCAATTGTAAAAGTTATGAAGCGAATGGATATAATGCTTTGGCATTAAAAGAAATTAAAAAGCTGCTACCAGAAATTTGAAAGGGGTAATTTATGAGTGACCGTTTTGATTCTTTAGATAGACATTACAAGATTATTGAAAAGCTAAATGTTACAACCTCAACATTATTTTGGGTGAACGCTGTTTTATCAATTTCAGTATTTTTCGTAGACGATTACCTAAACGCGAAGAACATGTTGTTATTCGTTTTTACTATTACTACGCTAGCTTACTTTGTTATCGACAATTATCTAAGTATTTTTAAAATCCCACAAGTAGAGGACAAAAGAAGGGTTCATTTGCTAACGAATTCATTTAATGTTCCTTTGGATAATGAAAGAACTAACAAATATTACAACAATGATTTAGACCCCTCCTTATTAAAATTAGGTGCGAATATCTTTGAAAACTCATTGTTTGCTGAAAGGGTTACTCATGAGATGGCTAAGAGGGAAAGGCTAAAAGTGGGGATATTTATTTTCGTCTTTGTTGTAGCGTTAGTGTTACGAACAACTGAAATGGAATTAATATCAATACTTGCACAAACCTTATTTGCCAGTACATTAATTCCTGCTTATTTTAGACTTGAAATTTTACACTCTAAGAACAAAGCAATCTATGATTGTTTACATGACATTTTCTTATTTCACTATCGAGGAACAAATTTAAATGATGAAAGATTATCCGCAAAAATTCTTGATTGTTTTGTTAAGTATGAATCCGCAAAGGCATATTCAGGAGTAAAGCAGGATTCGAAAATATTCCATAAAATAAACCCAAGAGTTACACAAGAATGGGAAGAAATTAAACGGAATTTAAATATTGGTACAAACCTATAATGAAATGAATAATAGCTATGTCAAAACAGTACAAAGTAACATTCAAAAAAACGGAGAAGTAGAACGCTTTCCTTGAATAAGGAAAGTGTCTTTTTCCGTTAAAGGGCCAGATTAGTTCAATAAAATATAGGGAGGTATAGAGTTGAATTTCTTCATAATTTTACTTTCTTTAGTTATCTCGACAATTTTGTCTGTTTGGATATTAAAAAAGAAAAACAATAAATGGCTTAGCATGTTTTCAGCATTTTTAATAAATTTGTTGTTTTTATCAGTAGTAACGTGGGTTCTATATAGTATGGATGAAGAAGCGAAAATATTTGGTTTTGGGCATTCGGGTCTTTATGTCTTGATATTTGCTATTCCAATAGTAACTTGGGTTAACTTTTTAATCTTTCAATTTGTAAAAAAACCAATATAAAAGGAGTAATTCTTCTTACACTAACGGGCGCGATTGTGGCACATTGTTTTTTCGCACTCGCTCAGTTGATTGGAGTGGAAGCCGGCGACTCCGGGAGGATCAGCGGGACAGGTGAAACACCCTGCGAGCGCAGCGAAGGGGTGTGGTTCACCGCCCGCCCTCTGGAACGCGTCCGGCTGCAACGCAGATCAACGGTTTCAAACCACTGTCCGACCTATGGGTGCGATTGCGTTACATGATTTATTCGTAATCACTTAGTTGATCGGAGCGGAAAGAAGCACATCTTTGCATTGACAGGTGAAACACCTAGCGAGCGAAGCGAGGAGTGTGGTTCACCGCCCGCCCATAGGACACGCGTCCGGCTGCAACGTAGATCAACGGGTCGAAACCACCATCGTACCCTTTTATTATCAACACACTAAATTTAATGTTATAGCATAAACAGAGGTGAAGTAAATGAAATTTCTAAGAAAACTTACTGTCGCCATACTTTCCGCCATCGTATTTTCTTTATCCTTAGCTTTTTACGAATACACTCCCTCAGCGCAACAACAAGCTGACGTTGGGTACTTCCCTTATGACGCACTATTCGTTCTATATTTCCTTTATTCCATACCCATTTATATAATTGGAGGAATACCGTATTCGCATTATGTAGATATATATTTCGAAAAAATCAAGTTTCGTAATGACGTTCAGAAATATATCATGTACTTCCTACTCTATATAGCCGGTGGATTATTCATTGTAGGGATCCTGTTATTCATTTCGTTACTAATTGATGGAGATGTTTCAGGTTTACTGATATCCAATGTTTTCGTACTTGGTGTTTGTGCCTCTCTAGTATTTTTCCATATTTCATTACTTTTCAATAAAGTGTTGAAAATACTAGCAAAATAAATAGAAGTGTTATGTTGTATAATCAGATAAGTTTATGAAATACGTTCAGAAGCACTCGCATAGTTCATCTGGGCAGACGCTCTGGATAAACGACTTGCATCCGCAATATGCATTGTCCATATTTTAAGGAGATGCGTGTTCCTCAACTCCTAGCAAACAACGCAACAACTCCAAAAATCTCTCCACCTCTTCATCCGAAGGTTCATTCATTGTCGCCA
The DNA here is from genome assembly GCF_002743335.1 of Sporosarcina sp. P32b. Taxonomy (GTDB): domain Bacteria; phylum Bacillota; class Bacilli; order Bacillales_A; family Planococcaceae; genus Sporosarcina. Next base: position 33,000 of record NZ_PDZB01000025.1, on the reverse strand, counting down.
CTTGCAACCAATTATGCGCTTGCAAGTACCTACTTTCATAATGCGTGCGGTAGCCATTCAGAAGTAAATCATCACCGAGTCGCTTTGAGCTTTTCCCTTTAGGTAGTACGAATGTCAGAATACCTGGATTTGCATACTCATTCGGTGCCACCACCTCCATACCCAACTTTTCAACGCCCTCACGCAAGCGATCTGCACAATGGCGAATACGCTGAAAACGTTGTGGCGGATCCAACAATATATTTTCAAGCGACTGATGCAACGCGACTACTGCATTAGACGACTGTGTATACGGAATGCCGTCATATTTCTCATATTGACCGAGATCCAAATAGCGCGGAATCGTTTCATCCGGCTCGATCGCCTCTTGGTGGAACACTAGACCAAGCCCCGCGTACGACGCCAGTCCTTTACCACTAACTGAAGAAGCGAAATCGACGTCACGCAAATTCACAGGCACTGTTCCGACTGAACTCGCACAGTCCACTGCAATTCGAACCGCACGTGCGCGACAAAGTGCTGTAATCTGTTCCAACTCCTGCAAGACACCCGTCGACGTTTCACAATGAACGATCCACAACCAGCTATATTCTTGAGAATCCAATTGCTCCGCTAACTTTTCCAGCGATAACACTTCTCCCCATTCTTGCTCTAAGCAATCAAAAGCTAAACCAAAACGCTTTGAGTGATCGCATAACCGTTGACCAAATTCTCCATTGATTACAACGAGGCCACGCCCCCCTATTCTAGACAACTGGGCCGCCACCGCATCATTCGCAAGCGTCCCTGTTCCCTGTAATAACTGAACGTATTTCGCACCCGTTAAGTCGAGTAATTGACGTTTTACAGTCGTAAATAATCGTGCATATTCAGCCGAACGATGGGAAAATGCTTCACTTGCAAAAGCTGCTTTCACATTTTCAGCAATTTTCGGTGGACCAGGCAAAAAGTTCACGACAGGTGCAACCAAACGCTTCGCTGCACTTTTTTCATATGCCGCGAACGATGAAATCATTGGCACATATTTCGCTTCCTTCGTACCGACCGGATTGGCAAATGGCTCAAAGCCCATATGACGATAAAGCTTCAGCTCACGCACTGTACCCGAAATCACCGCTGCATCGTATCCTGCTTGCTTGCACCAATTCACTAGCCCCTGCATCAAACCAAAAAATGCTCGACCACTACGATGTGCTCGATCGACTACAAGCAATCTGATTTCTACAGGATATTGTGGCTTTTGTTCAAGCCATCCCTCAATCGGACCGATCTTTTTGTCCAATGAAAACGGACGAGTCGAACGCAATGCCAACATCCCAACTATTTCATTTTCCTTTAAACAAACGATATATGTATTTTCCTCATGAAACGGATCGACCAACAAACGCTGTTCATTGGATGCATGCTGCGGAATTTCTTCCACAAACGCTCGATAATTCAACTGATGAATTCGCTCCGCATCTTGCGGAAGTACGGCAAGCCGATAATAATAGGTCATACTGATTGCCTCCCTTGCTCGTTAATGAAATAACTACGATGTGTATAGATGACTAGCGCAAACAAACAGAATGCTACGATCCCCGCCCATTGGCCGTAGCCAATAAAAATAGCTGGAATAATGGCCGACAATCCAAGCAGCGCGACTTTTGTTTTCTGACGAATCCACGAGTATAACAGACCCGAAAAAATAAGGATTAACAGCAAGATAAGTGGCTGAAAGACTATCATGCCACCGAGTAAAGAAGCCGCCCCTTTCCCACCACGAAATCGATGAAACAGTGGAAAACAATGCCCAAGCACGGCCGCAAAAAGCATCAACAAGACGATAGCTGGGCTGAATCCAAGGGCACGCGAGACGATGATCGGCACTGCCCCCTTGGTCGCATCAAGAAGCAACACAACAAAGAACATCGCCTTCCCAAGCACCCTCCCGGCGTTACGCGCTCCTAGATTGCCACTACCTTCTACACGCAAATCTAGTCCTTTCCTTTTCCCTATATAGAGCGCCGGCAATATGCCCCCGAATAGGTACCAGAAGATGAAGAAACTTATGAGTTGTATCAAATTCCAACCTCCATCCCCACTGTATATACTTTCACGACATAATTAGTTACATAACATTATAGTTTGATTATATAGTGAAATAAACCGCTTTCCTATAGTTTCTCTGGTTGATATAAAAAAGAGAGCCAAAACATACGGCTCTCCTCGTGTAATCTACATCAGTTATTCTTCTGATGGTACTGCCGTTGCAACTCTCGCACTTGCTCCGCATACTCTTCTACTGGCCCAACTACTTCGATAGCAGGCACCATTTCTTGAATCGGATAACTTTTCACAGGTGCAGGCAGCGTAACCCCCATTTCTTTCTTCCACTGGGCTAACTGTTTCGATGAACTAGCATAGACAATCCGTCCCAAACCGACTAACCCATGGGCTGACGCACACATCGGGCAATGTTCACCCGACGTAAATACCGTCGCCTTCGCTCTGTCTTCTGCGTCCATATGATCTGCAGCCCACCGCGCCAAAGCAAATTCAGGATGCTGCGTCGGGTCGCCACCACTTGTACGATTATGGTCTTCAGCTAGCACTTCACCACTCGCTGAAACCAATACCGAACCAAATGGCTGATCTCCTTTATGTAACGCAATTTCTGCTAATTCGACAGCTCGTTGTAAATGCTTCATTTCATTTTCTTGTAACATGAATGAACCCCTCCTTATTCTTCACTTCCCTTTATAGCACTTCTTTTAACATACATACATAGTTCTGTTTACCATTCTTCCATCTACTAGGTATCAATAATCATATCCTACATTTCTAGTTTACATAGAAAATAGACGGGTACAAAATAAGCATAACGCGAAAAGGAAGTGATGGTATGAAAGCAGTAACATTTCAAGGGAAGAAATCGATGGTCACGAAAGAAGTGAAAGCTCCGAGTATCCAAGAAAATAGTGATGTAATCGTACGCATTACGACAAGTGGTATTTGCGGATCGGATTTGCATCTGTATCATGGCGGGATTGTGCCAGAGAAAGATTATGTAGTCGGTCATGAACCGATGGGGATTGTCGAAGAAGTAGGTTCTGAAGTGAAAACATTAAAGAAAGGCGACCGTATCGTCGTTCCTTTCAATATAGGCTGTGGAGAATGTTTCTTCTGTCAACACGAAATGGAAAGTCAATGTGACGAATCCAATCCGCATGGTGAAGTAGGTGGACTATTTGGTTTTGCTGAGCCTAACGGTAACTACCCAGGAGGTCAAGCCGAGTATTTACGTGTTCCGTACGCAGACTTTACGTCATTTAAAGTACCGGAAAATAGCGAACTAGACGACGAGCATCTCGCCTTACTATCTGATGTCATTCCGACAGCGTATTGGAGTGTACTTCATAGCGGATTGAAAAAAGGTGATACCGCAATTATTCTAGGCTCCGGCCCTATTGGGTTAATGGCGCAGAAGTTTGCTTGGATGCAAGGCGCGAAACGAGTCATTTCAGTAGACCATGTAGATTATCGTTTAGAGCATGCCAAGAAGACAAATAAAGTAGAAACGTATAATTTTAAAGAACATGACGACATCGGCAAATTATTGCATGAAGAAACAAAAGGCGGCGCAGACGTCGTCATTGATTGTGTAGGAATGGACGGAACTGTACAACCAGGCGAAACATTCGGATCTAGTGGAGATAACCAATTTGGAACGATCAGCCCGATTATCACGGCTTCACAAGTCGTAAGGAAATTTGGGACAGTGCAATTGACAGGTGTCTATGCGACAGACGCCAACAACTTCCCACTGGGTGATTTCTTCACACGCAACGTTTCATTGAAAATGGGACAAGCACCCGTTATTCACTTAATGCCTGAGTTATTTAAAAAGATCGAAGCAAAAGAATTCGATCCGACAGATATTATTACACATAAAGTAAAGTTGGAAGACGCAGCAGATGCTTATTCCATTTTTGATAAGAAAGAAGACGGTTGTATCAAAGTATTGATTCAACCTTAATGTAAAAAACGCGATGAGTTGTTCATCGCGTTTTTTTGTACGAACTATGAAGGGCTATTTTCAAAATATTATTGAATTATATACTGCACAATGAAAGTTTGATTTTTATTACTAGCTTTGTCTGCTAGTTTACAGAGATTGTTTCTTCCTTTCTAGCTCTTTCAATAAATAACGTTGTGTTTTTCCGCTTTGAGTTTTGGGTAATTCATCTACAAACTCTATTTCCTTTGGATATTGATGTTTGGATAACTTCTTTTTTACAAAGGTAATAAGTTCTTCTTTAAGTTCGTCAGTAGATGCGAAGCTCTTATTTAGGACAATAAACGCTTTGACAATTTCGCCTTTCGTTTCGTCCGGCTTTCCAATTGCAGCAGTCTCCAAAACTGCTGGGTGCTCCATTAGACAGGATTCAACTTCAGTGGGCCCTATGCGGTAACCAGCGCTTGAGATAACATCGTCCGCACGACCTTGAAACCAAAAGTATCCATCTATATCCTCTGAAGCAAGATCACCGGACAAAAACCAACTTCCTCGCATCTTTTCAGCTAATTTTTCATCCGCATTCCAATACCCTCCAAAACCTGTATTACCATCTGAAGTGTTTACTGCGATTTGACCTACTTCTCCTTTAGTTACGGGGTCTCCATATTCATCAAACAAGCCAATAGTATAGCCAGGTAGCGGAAGACCCATTGACCCTGGTTTTACTTTCATGGTCGAACTATGATAGTTGTTCACAATCATGCCCATTTCTGTGGCGCCATAATGGTCATAAATTGCTCTTCCTATATTTCTTTCGAAAAATCTCACTACTTCATTATTCAAAGGTTCTCCTGCACTGCTCATTTTCTTTAATTTAAGATCAGATTTTTTTATTATTTCTGGACCTAAGGCCATCATCATGCGGAAAGCAGTCGGTGCATAAGCAAAACTGGTTACTTGATATTCACTTAAAAGCTTATATATCTTTTTAGGATCAAACGAACCTTTATAGAAAACAATTTTTGCTCCCTGGCTTAACGGACCTATAGTTGAAGCAATTAATCCGTACGCCCACCCTAAATCAGCACCTCCGTAAAACACATCTTCTTCTTCCAAATTCAAAGCGAATTTCCAGTACGGATGAAGACTGTATACCATTTTATGTTTTGTAATTGCCCCTTTTGGCATTCCTGTGGTTCCTGAAGTATATTGTATGATTGCAGGTGAATTCCCCAATGTTCGTTCCATTATAATTTCACTTGAAAAAGAGTTTACAAACTCCCAGAAACTTTTGCCATCCTTAGTTTGACCATCAGTGAGAAGTACATCAACCGATATATCTTTTCCGTCTAATTTACTTAACTGTTCGCTGTTTGTCAGAAGTAAACGCACACCTGCATCCTTTAAACGATACACGAGGGCATCTGGACCGAAGGCTGTGAATAGTGGAACGAAAATAGCACCAACTTTAAACGTTGCCAAAATCGTTACTAGCAACTCCATATCTTTTCCAAGCAATCCTGCTACACGATCACCTGTTGTGACACCCATTGACTGAAGCGCATTAGCCATTTTATCGGACTTCACCTTCAATTGACTATACGTCCATGTTTCTTTATTCCCCTGTTCATCTTCCCAATAAATTGCTACTCTTTCAGGATCTTTTGCCCAGCGATCGCATATTTCATTCGCAATATTCATTTCGCCACTTGGATCACCTTCATAATTCGTTGCTGCTTCTTCCCACGAAAATGTACGCATCATCTCTTTATAATCCATCGCTTATCTCTCCCTCTAAGTCACTAGTGAATTATAGGTATTCATTAAACTTTAGGAAACGATTGAATAATACTATACGTAAAACGGTTAACCATTTAACTGTGGAAGCTGCCTACATTTCTTCATAGCCCCATATTCTTCGCAATAATCACTTTCATAATTTCATTCGTCCCGGCATAAATCGAATTGACCGCCACATCGCGATACCTTCTAGCGATTTCGTATTCTTCCATATAGCCGTAGCCACCATGAAATTGCATACACTGAATCGCCACGTCTTGTGCCAAATCACTCGTCCACCATTTCGCCATCGATACTTCATCTACGACGTTTTCGCCTTGCATATGCTCGATAATTAAACGATCAACAAATGTTTGACCAATGGTGGCCTTCGTTTGCATCTCTGCCATTTTAAATTGCGTATTTTGGAAATCACCGATCCGCTTGCCGAAAGCCTGTCGCTCTTTTACATACACTAATGTAATATCTAGCATTTTCTGCACAGAAGCCACACTTTGTATGGAGCACATCAAGCGTTCTTGCTGAAGTTTCTCCATCAAATAGTAGAACCCTTTCCCTTCCTCACCCAGAAGGTTTTCTGCCGGAACCGATACATCTTCAAATATCAATTCACTCGTGTCATTCGCATGCTGTCCTACTTTATTGAGCTTCTTTCCCCTTGTAAACCCAGGCATTCCCTCTTCCACTACGAGCAAGCTGATGCCTTTATGAGCAGGTGATGCGGTAGGATCCGTTTTACAGACGACAATGACGAAGTCGGCAGAAGAGCCATTTGTGATAAATGTCTTCTCCCCATTAATCACGTAGTGGTCTCCTTTTCTTATTGCAGTCGTCCGCACGGCAGCAAGATCGGAACCTGTGCCTGGTTCCGTCATCGCAATAGCACTAATCATATCTCCGGTTACAGCTTTCGTGAGCCAACGTTCTTTCTGTTCGTCCGAACCAAAGGATTGTATATATGGAATGACAATATCATTATGCAATCCAATTCCACCGATGCCGCTTGCCACTTTTTCAAACTCTTCACTAATGACGACAGCATAGCCAAAATCCGCGCCTATACCGCCATATTTTTCTTCAACTGAAGGTGCGATCAATCCTTGGGCGGCAGCTTTCTTCCAAAATGATCGAGGCACTTGTTGTTCTTTCTCCCACTCTTCTATATAAGGTACGGCTTCCTTCTGCAAAAACTTCTGCACTGATTTCCGGAGCTGTTCATGCTCTTCCGTCATAAATGGTCGCTTCATGCATCCGCCACTCCTTTACTCTCCCGTAAGAAAGCTTCTATTTTTATACGTGAGGATTAACAGGTCGATTGGAAACTAGTGCTTCCCGAATACGATATTTCAACACTTTCCCTGATGCATTTCTAGGTATCTCTTGTTCTTCAATAAATTCAACCGGCACTTTATAATCCGCTAAATGGGCTTTACAAAACGCTTTCAACTCTGCATAATCGAGCTTCTCCTCTTTCTTCGCTACTACAATCGCGACTACTTTCTCTCCCCACACCGGGTCCGGTAAGCCGACTACCGTCGAGTCAAGCAATTGAGGATGTCTATACAACGCTTGTTCCACTTCTGTTGAATAAACATTCTCTCCTCCAGAAACGATCATATCTTTCTTTCTGTCTACTAAGGTTACGAAGCCGTCTTCGTCGATCGTCGCCAAATCACCGGTGTAAAGCCAACCGTTTCGGATCGCTTTCGCAGTTTCCTCCGGCTTATTATAATACCCTTTCATAACCATCTCACTTTGGATAATAAATTCTCCTACTTCACCAGGGGATATATCCTCATCATGATCATCCACCACGCGTATTTCCGTATTCAGCGAAGCTTTTCCTCCCGTGCCGATTTTGTCTTTATGATCTGCTGGCAGAAGAAAAGCACCGCCACCTGGTCCTCCTTCTGTCTGACCACACATATTGTAAAACTGGTCGGTACTGAAAAGTTTCATTATCTGTTCCAACAAAGCGACAGGCATCGGCGCTGCACCATATCCACATCGTGTAACAGAAGAAAGATCGTATTTCTGCTTATCTGGAACTTGCAGCAAGAAGTTATACATCGTGGGCACACCGAAGAAGAAGCTGATTTTATATTGATCAATTGCTTGTAATACTTTTTGAGGTTCGAAGTTTTGATGAACGACTTGCGTGCAGCCTAAATAAATTCCTGGTACGAGAAATAAATTCAATTGTGCGGAATGAAACAACGGTGCCGCATGAAGCAATATGTCATCGGGATTGATTTTGAGGATTAAAGAGGTGTTAAAAGCTACGTGAAGCACGCGATGATGATCAAATAACGCGCCTTTCGGATAGCCAGTCGTACCGGATGTATATAATATTTCTGCATCATCGGCTTCATCGACAGAGATCTCGGGATCATCTGTGGTGTCTTGTAATACATCTTTGTAAAGGACTTGGTCGTTAATTGCTGTTGCGCCTGTTGTGATTTTCAAATCGATCTTGCTATTTGTGGCTGTTGCTTGATCGATCAACGAAGCATACTCTTCATCAAACAACACAACACTTGCATCACTATCATCCAAAATATACGAAACTTCAGTAGCGGTTAAGCGGAAATTCACGGGTACCGTAATAGCTCCAGCTTTCAATATGGCATAGTAGACGATAATAAATGTATCTGAGTTTTTCATCATGAGCGCTACTTTGTCACCTTTTTTCACGCCATGGTGAATGAGTCCATGTGAAAGTTTATTCACCTCTTGATTCAGCTCGCGATACGTATAACGTCGATCCTCATAGATCATTGCGGTTTTCTCAGGTATTCTGCGTGCATTACGGGAAAGTGATAGGCCGATATCCATTAGTATTGTCCCCTTTCTCTCACTAAACTCATTGACATACAGTTTCTATTTTCCTGACGCGAAAAGTCTCCTCTTCATTACCAATGGCCACATCATATAAATCGAGTTCTTCTTTCTATTCTCCGAGTACCGCTACTGTATGCTCTCCTAGAGAAGGAGCTGGACTTTGAATTTTTCCGGGCGTTCTTGACAACTTTATAGGTGTTGCGATATGCATCACTGGCCCAATTTCTGGATCTTCTACTTGCTGGATCATCCCCCGTGCCTTAACTTGTGGATCCTCTAGTACTTCATCGAACGACAGGACCGGTGTTACACAAGCCGCGACCTCATCGAATATTTCCATCCATTGCGCGCTCGTCTTCTGCAATAAAATCGCAGTAATTTCTTCTTTCATCTGCAGCTGAACATCTACTGGATCATGCAATTTCTCCGCAAATTCTTCTTTACCAATAACATCGCAAAATGCACGCCAAAATTTTAATTCAAATGCGCCAACAGCTAACCATTTATGGTCTTTCGTTTCGTACACCGCATACGACGCACGCTTGCCACTTAAGTCTAGTTCACCTCTTTGTGGCTGTTGACCCGTCGCAAGAAACCCGGGAAAGAATGTTGGCATCCAAGAAAGCACGCCATCCATCATCGAAATATCAACCATCTGCCCAATACCTGTTTTCTGTCTTTCAAACAATGCCAGCATGATCCCCATCGCTGCCGGATACGCACCCCCTCCGATATCCGCGATTTGTGTAGCAGGGATTTGTGGCGCACCCTGTCGCTCGCCCATCGCATCTAGCAGGCCTGCATAACCAATGTAATTCAGATCATGACCCGGCAGAGTAGCGTATGGACCGTCTTGTCCGTAACCTGTAATCGCACAGTACACAAGCCCTGGATTAATTTCATTCAATATTTCATAATTCAATCCGAGCCGCTTCATGACGCCAGGTCGAAATGATTCAATCACAACATCCGCGTCTTTCACAAGCTGCTTAAAACGCTCTTTGTCTTCTGGATCTTTTAAGTTAAGACAAATACTCTTTTTACCACGGTTCAATGAATGAAAAAGCGCGCTCACTTCGCCCACCTTAGGCAATTCCGCCCGCGCATAGTCTCCAGTGTGATGCTCTTCTATCTTGATCACCTCTGCACCAAAATCTGCGAGAAGCATCGAACAGTATGGCCCCGGTAACAAGCGGGATAAATCCAGTACCCGAATAGAATCTAATGGCATTGAAATCTCTCCTCTTTACATGTCTTCATTCATCATTTAATTAATCCAATCGTTCCAAAATCGTCGCATTTGCCATGCCGTGCCCTTCACACATCGTCTGCAGTCCGTAACGCCCGCCCGTTCTTTCCAATTCACTCATCATCGTAATCATCAAGCGTCCGCCACTTGCGCCGAGTGGATGTCCTAGAGCGATTGCTCCTCCATTCGGATTCAGTTTCTTTGGATCGGCACCTGTTTCTTTCAACCAAGCGATTGTCACAACAGAAAAGGCTTCATTGACTTCAAAAACATCTATATCATCGAGTGTTAGTCCGGACTTTTCCAAAGCCTTTTGGGTAGCCGGTATAGGCCCCGTTAGCATGAGTGTCGGATCGGAACCTACCACTACGCGAGTAAGTACTTTAAACTTCGGCTTCAATCCGAGTTCTTCCGCCTTTTCGCGGGACATTAACAGAATTGCATTGGCCCCGTCGCTGATTTGGCTGGAGTTTCCTGCCGTCACATCGCCGTTTTCTCTAAAAGGAGTTTTCAACTTGCTGAGCTTTTCCATCGTCGTATCTTCCCTCGGTCCTTCATCATCCTTCACGGTCATGTTCGTACCGTCAGGAAGTGTGACCTCTATTGGCATGATTTCACTATCAAACCTACCTTCCTTTCGAGCAGTGATAGCTTTCTTATTGCTTTCCAGTGAGTAGCGGTCCATTACCTCTCTTGAAATCTCCCATTGGTCAGCTATTCTTTCCGCTGATTCACCTTGATGGACCATTTCATATTTCGATGTGATTTCTTCACTGAATGAAACGCCTAGTCGGGTGCTACCCATCGGTACTCGGGACATACTCTCGACGCCTCCTGCCACGACGACATCCATATCCCCACTAATAATCGCTTGCGCCGCAAAATGTACAGCTTGCTGGCTTGATCCACATTGTCTGTCCACTGTCGTTCCTGGCACTTCCACTGGATATCCTGCCTGCAAAGCTGCAACTCGAGCGATATCAAAAGATTGTTCCCCTACTTGCGATACACAACCGAAGATGACGTCCTCTACTAGTCCCGCATCGATTCCCGCTCGTTTGATTACTTCTGCTAGGGGCTTGGCTGCTAAATCTTCCGCCCGTACCGTACTCAATACACCATTTCTTTTTCCTACCGGCGTTCTGACCCATTCCACAATTACAGCTTCTCTCATACTACATCCCACTTTCTTAAATACATTTGTAAGCCCTTACATTTAGTCGGTTAATTTTTACATTCTCTATACACACTCTTACTTTGGCTGCATACGGACTGCACCATCTAAGCGAATTGTTTCCCCGTTAAGCATTGTATTTTCGCAAATACTTTTCACCAATTGTGCGTATTCTTCCGGGTAGCCTAGTCGCGAAGGAAAAGGTACCATTGCGCCAAGAGATTCTTTTGCCTTCTCTGGCAATGAAGCGAACATCGGTGTTTCGAACAAACCCGGTGCGATCGTCATCACGCGAATTCCTTCAGATGCTAGATCTCTCGCAAGCGGCAATGTCATACTGACGATCCCACCTTTAGATGCCGCATACGCCACTTGACCAATCTGTCCGTCAAACGCCGCAACCGATGCGGTATTCACAATGACTCCTTTTTCGCCATTACTATTCGGTTCATTTTTTGTCATATGCTCAACAGCGAGACGAATCGTATTAAACGTCCCGATTAAATTAATTTGAATGACCTTGCTGAAGTTTTCCAGATTATGCGCACCTTTTCTACCGCTATAGGTTTTCTCCGCCACACCAATGCCTGCGCAATTTACGACTGCATTGATTTTGCCAAAAGTACTCACCGCATGATTCAAAGCCGCTTGAACACTTTCCGTGCTAGTAACATCCGTCTTGATATATGAGGCACCATCTCCGAGTTCCTTGACCAATTCGTTCCCACGTTCTTCTTGCAAATCGAAAATCGTTACGTTTCCTCCTGCCGCAATAATTTCTCTTGCTGTAGCTTCTCCAAGTCCCGAAGCGCCCCCTGTAATAACCGCTGACACGTGATCCATGTTCATATTTACTTCGCTCCCTTTCTTATCCTTTTGATATATAGTCCTACAATAGAATCTTTAATAAATAATCTGCAATAGAATTGGCCAATTCTTCTATACTTTTACTACCTTTCGGAGAATACCAGATCACCGCATTATTCATGGCTCCTAGAATTATATAATTCACAATCTTCATATCTACTTGTACAAAACTTCCGTCCTCCATCCCTTGTTGAATAAGTCTGTTCATACAATCACTGTATTGATTTCTAAGGTGTAGAATTTCTTGCAAATGCTCACCTTCAAACACTTGATCCGGTTTAACGCCAATAAAGAAATCCGTTCTTTCTGTAATGACATTTTCCATGTGGACGACCATCGCCTTGCGCAACTTCGCAACAGACGGTAGTTCTTCCGCCAACACATTTTGAAGTTGCTCCATACTTTGTTCCAAAAGTAGTTTATGACTCTCATACACAAGTGATTCTTTATCTTTAAAATAATAGTAAACAGAACCCTTAGTCATAAGTAACTTCGCTGCAATATCTTCCATCGTCGTCGCATGATATCCCTTTTCCGCAATAACACTCATAGCAGATTTCCGAATCTCTTCTTTTTTCTTTTCTACTTTCTTTTCTCGTAATGACATGACTTTCTCACTTCCTTCATACTTCCAGTTTCTAACTTATACATATTATGAATTTTCTGACTTTGAATGTCAAGTCAGATTTTAACGTTTGGGTATTTTTAAAAGCACCAGGTCCCGAAACAATTCCGAATATTTTTCAAGTTGTGTCGGGACCTGGTACCTGAAAGAGATGTTTTCTCTTTGGGATTCTATACGCCACTACTTCACAATACAATTGTAGTAAGACGCCCTTATTGTCAGAGTAGTCTATAAACACAGTATTTTACTATGATATTTGTGATAAGATGAATATAGAAAAACAGTAAATTAGAGGGGGTTCTTGATGCAAGAATATATTGCGGTTACAACGATTACCCTATTAATCATATTCGTAATCATGCGGTCGATTCAATTAAAGAAATGTGGCATTAAGGTATTTAAATTTGGACACATGGACAAAAAAGATTACATCATACCGCCCTTTGCGTTGCTGTTGTTATATATAATCTTTTCAAACGCCTTTCATTTACCAAGGGTAGGAACAGAGCTATTTACTAATGGAGTTGTGGGCTGGATTGGTGTGGTCTTTTGCTTTGGTGGGCTTTCGCTATTCCTTTACAGCTTAATTTCATTTGGGAAAAGCTTTAGAGTTGGCATTGATGAAGAGAACCCAGGCACATTGAGTACTACTGGCGCTTTTTCCATCAGTCGAAATCCGATATATACTGCTTTTGGGATGGTCTTATGTGGTGAATTCCTCATTTATCCCAATTGGATTCTATTAGTATATTTGATTTCAGCTTTTTGGTTATTTAATCGACAAGTACGACTCGAAGAACAATCGTTAGTAAAAATTTATGGGGAAGAGTACGTACAGTACTGCCAAAATGTTCGTCGATACATATAACAACTACCAGATCACGAAAAGGAGCGTGCCAAATGAATACCTATCAGAAACGTAGTGTATATATTTCAATTGTCGCACTTGCTTTCTTCTTCGTATTATCCGTACTAACACAGCACTGGGGTTTCTTTTTATGGAGTTTACTACCTGTTTTTATAGTGTGGATGACTACGTTTTCCACAAAGTTCGACAAAAGCAATAAAGATCAATAGGTTTATTTTATCGTTGGGTGCGCTTTATAATAAAATGCCGTTACAGGCCTGAATTGGAGCTAATTCAAATAAAAAACATCAAACTTATTTTCAAAGCAGTTGCATTAGCGATGGGTGTCAGTACACTTGTTTTAAGTATTTTAGGTGATGTATCTGTAGAAACCGCCATTACACTACTGTCCATTGGTGTCGCTTGCTTAGCAATCGTGCAACTACAAGACAAAGAAAAGTAATAATCAAGTAGATGCTTTAGCTAATCAAAAGCCGTGAGAGAATCTGGCCAATACGTAGTAAGCAGCTTTTACTTAATCAAATACCCTTGAATTTCTCACGATTTGTTTTGAGATCCCTTTTCGACTAAAAGGATCCTGCCCTTCATTTAACGGCAGTGTACATTCCCATAGTCTAAATAGGAGTTGAGTTCATGAATAGATATAAATTTGGTCAGTTAAAAAGTTACAATCAAGTTCTTCTAATTTCCGCGGTCCTACTCGTTGCAGGTAATTTACGTGCGGCCATCACTTCTGTTGGGCCTATTATCGGTCTACTACGCGAAAGTCTGTCTTTATCTAATGGAAGCATAGGTATTTTAACGAGCTTACCGTTAATTGCCTTTGCGGTCATGTCCCCCATTGTTCCCAAGATCAGTACTAAATTCACCAATGAAACGACACTTATTGCGGGGATGTGTATTCTCTCTTTTGGAATCATCGTAAGGTCCATTCCATTCATCCCATTACTTTTTATTGGCACGATTTTAATCGGTGTAGGAATTGCTATTTCAAATGTGTTACTCCCCGGTATTATTAAAGAACGGTTTCCGAATCAAGTACCATTGATGACTAGTATGTACACGACGACGATGAGTTTATTTGCGGCTTTAGCTTCAGGCGTTAGTATTCCGTTAGCTATCGGTGCTGGATTAGGGTGGGAATTTGCCTTAGGTATCTGGATAGTACCTGCGCTTGCGGGCATTGCGATTTGGGTTTATTTCGTTAAACAGCGAAGGTCTGCTGACGAAGTAAAAATGTATTATGTGAAGGCTGATGATAGTAAAATGTGGCGCTCGCCGCTTGCTTGGCAAGTAGCCATTTTTCTTGGGTTACAGGCCTTTTCATATAATGCGCTTATGACGTGGCTGCCGGAAATTTTAATTGATTACGGAGTCACGAGTGAGTCTGCTGGTTGGATGCTGTCATTCAATCAATTGATCGGACTACCTGCCAGTCTAATCATTCCAATCATTGCCGGCAAATTTACATCACAACGAGGAATTATTTTATTTTTATGTTCGTTGGCATTCATTGGGTATATCGGTCTTTTAAGTGGTGAGAGTTACGATGTTATGATTTGGAGTGTTGGATTAATAGGTGTTGCCTATGGTGGATTATTCCCACTTTCTTTAGCCTTTCTAGCTATGCGTACATCGACCGCAATGCAAGCAGCAAAGTTATCGGGAATGGCACAAGCAATCGGATATGCCCTTGCTGCGATAGGGCCCATTTTAGTAGGATCACTTGTTGACAGGACAGGTACTTGGACATTTTCCTTATCCATATTATTATTTGTCACAGTATTAAACCTGATTGTCGGTTTGGGTGCTGGTAGAAATCGAGTTATATAATATAAGTGCCAAAACCCCACACAATTCTGAATTGTTCTCGAATTGTGTGGGGACCTGGTACCTAATCAAACCGTGCCACCCTAAAACTCCCGACCCCACAAAGGCAAAAACCACTTTACCCCTCGCCGATTAACAGGAAGAACCTTCATATCCGCAAGCAAATGACTAATATACCCAGCAAGCCCCGCAGCAACCAAACCGTCAATCGGCCACTGGGCATACAAATGCTTCAAAATATATGCATAGAACACAATACCGATAATCGAATGTGTATAGGACCTATGCGGCAAGAATGACGCTATAATTATATAACTGCCAGCGAGTAAAATACCTGGCGACTGGTCAAGGACAAAGCCGAGAAGCATGACAAGAATACCTGTAATAGTGAGCATTCGTCGTTGTGTGATGATACGCGACACAATAAGCAGTAGAAGTCCGATACCGCCATATACATAAATATCTTGACTCAGTCCTTCTATAAATACTTGATAGATGAGAGTCAGTAATATCACGATGCCGGCGGTCTCCATCAGCCATTTACTTACTTTCTTACTAAGTGTAATGCTATTGCTCGCAAGCCCGTTCGTGTCGAGATCCGGAACAACGCCGGATATTCCGCCGACTGCCGCACCAATCAATGCAGTCTGAATATCCGGTTGCACAGCGTACCCCGCAACAGCACCGACTACTGTACCGATAAATAGATGTGAAGTGCCTTTCATATGTAAACCTCTCTAGCTGTATAGTGTACGGTCGAATCAAGAACGTATATTCGTCCCGTCTTTTCTAGTATACCGATTGCCTAATGAAATAGGAAACATTCCGTTACGACAAAAAACGACCGAGAATGATCTCAGTCGTTTCACATTCATTTAGAAGAAATATAAACCGATACTGATAATAATCCCACTCACTATAAGTACGAAAATACAGAAGCCCATAATATCCTTGGCACGTAGTCCTGCGATCGCAAGTGCCGGCAATGCCCAGAACGGCTGGATCATATTCGTCCATGCGTCGCCCCATGCAATCGCCATAGCCGTCTTCGAATAGCTGACGCCGAGTGTTTGCGCGGCATCCAACATGATAGGAGCTTGCACTGCCCATTGCCCGCCACCAGACGGTACGAAAAAGTTTACAAGGCCAGCCGCAAAGAAAGTGAACAAGGGAAACGTACTTTCCGTCGAAATAGAAACAAACCATTCGGACATGACACCAGCTAATCCTGAAGCAACCATCATGCCCATAATCCCTGCATAGAACGGAAATTGAATGATGATACCCCCAGCTGTTTTAACCGCAGTCGTAACCGCAGCAAGAAAACGTTTCGGCGTACCATGGAAAATCACACCAAGAATGAGGAAAATAAAATTCACAATGTTTAAGTTTAAATCGAATCCTTTGGTAATGAAATGCTGAATGAGATAAATGAGACCAAGTGCGCCAATCAGCATGGAAATAATCACACTGTTTTCAAGCTTGCTCGCTGGTGTGTGATCTGTATCTTTCTCCACTTCGATATGTTCTTCTAAAAGCTTCGGATCCACCGTAACGGTATCTTCTGGCTTAGGCATCATAAAACGATTCAAAATGGGAATGATCAGGAGTAACGCCACGACAATAATCATGTTGTACGTTGAGAAGATTGTTTCTGATGTATGAACGACACCCATAATGTCAGCGAACGGATGATCTTCAGTTGCAATCGATAATGGAATGGAACCACCAAGACCTCCATGCCAAATAATCATACCGGAATAAGCACTCGCAATTAACAGACGGTAGTCAACATTCGGTACTTTCTTTGCAATTTCCTTCGCAAAAAGAGCACCTATGACCAGACCGAATCCCCAGTTAATCCAACAAGCGATCAGTGCGACAACAGAAACGAGTATAATTGCGGAACCAGGCGATTTTGCGATACCAGCAAGCGCGCTAAGTAACTTTTTGAACACTGGGCTAATCGCCAAAACATAACCTGCGACTAGCACGATGACCATTTGCATCGTAAAGGATAAAAGCCCCCAGAAGCCATCTCCCCAATGCACGACCATGTCGAGTGGACCCGAATCGGTGAATCCAAGGCCGAGCGCGAATACAACCAATGTTAATAGAGCAACGAAAATATACGGGTCTGGCAAATACCTCTCCATTAACGTGTTGGACCATTTAGTTAAAAGTTTCATAGTATCCCCCCGTTTCAAGATGTAGACCATTCCGTTCATTCATCAGATAAAATCTGATGAATGAACGTATTCAGCCCCCCTTTGACACCTTAAAGTGTAACTCCGGACTTCGCTTTCTCTTTGCAATGAAGAGCTGCGATATGACCGAATGTCATACCGGGTCCAATTGTTGCGCCAGGCCCCGGATAAGATTCGCCCATGACGGCAGCCGAGCAATTACCGCACGCGTACAGTCCTTCAATTGGCGTGCCATCCTCTTTCAGTACACGGGCATGTGTGTCGATGACGACTCCGCCTTTCGTTCCAATATCCCCCGGATAGATCTTCAATGCATAGAAAGGTCCTTTGTCGATCGCATCGAGGTTCGGGTTTTTCAATGTGGGATCGCCGTAGTACTGATCATGCTTCGTTTCGCCACGATGGAAATCCAAATCCTCTCCCGTCTCCGCAAATCCATTGAACCGCTCCACGGTCTTCACCAGATTCCCTTGTGGCATCGCCAATTGCTCTTCCAATCCTGCAATCGTTTCACTTTTTAGAACCACATGATGTTCATAGTATTCTTTAGGGAAATCTTGTCCTGGGAACAAGCCCGCGAAGAGATGACGTTTCTTCGCTTTATGGTCTAGAATGATCCACGAATGAATGGCCTTTCCACCTGACTTTTCATTGTGCGCATACATAGTGTCCACAAATTCATGGTAGGGCGTTGGCTCATTAATATAGCGATTGCCATCTTGGTCTGTAATAATCATAGACGGAATGGCGCGGTCCGCCACTAAGAAGAATGGCTTACCTGTATGATCAATGATCGATGGCGCGCCCCATACCTTATCCATGAAGCCGAGTTTCGCTCCAAGCTCCTGAGCGGGCTCCAGTAAATCCCCCGTTTGCCCTTGCGGAGAGGATGTCCACGTTTTATCCGTCGGTGCCGGAAGATACTTCTCACGGAACGACTGTTTTTGGGAGAATCCGCCCGATGCAAAAATGACTCCCTTCGATGCTTTCACACGTGTTTCTTTACCATCTTTCATAATCTTGATACCGCTAATTTCATCGTCTTCGATAATAAAGTCGATAAATGGGCTATCTAGCCAAAGCTCGCCGCCAAGCTCTTTGTATGTCATCGCCAGTCTACCGATCAACGCTTGACCCAAAGCAGAATAATTGGCTCTCAAAACCAAGTGCTTGACCAAACGCCAGCCGAGCGTCAAGCTTCTCTTCTTTCCTGTCCACGTTCGAGTAATCATATTAATATGACGGAAATCCTGCCCTGTCATGACAAATCCTTTCGTATCCATCGCAGGTGCCTTCATCTGCCCTCTCCAACCGCCGAGCTTGTTTAGATTAAAAACCGTAGGCTCGATGGAACGCCCTTCACCTTTACCGCCTGCTAAGTGAGGATAATAATCTGAGTAGTCTTTGGCGTACGTAAACCGCATATGCTCGGACGTTTCATGGAGATAATCCATCATGTCGATGCCTTTCTTCAAATAGGTCTCTTTCATCTCATCCGACGTTTTGTCACCGACCGTAGAATCCAAATACGTCTTTGCCTCCTGGAAACTGTCCTGTACTCCACCTTTAACCAAATACCGGTTATTCGGAATCCATACCCCGCCTCCCGAAAGTGCGGACGCCCCGCCAAATACTTTTTCCTTTTCAATCAAGACCGTCTTCAAGCCTTCTTTCTTTCCCGTGATCGCGGCCGAAAACCCCGATGCTCCTGAGCCAACGACAATTACATCATATTCATAATCCCACTCCATAAATAAATCCCCCTTTTTAAAAATTATCAATGTATACATATGGGCAACTTAGTCTTCTACTAGTCTAGTCGAAGCTGATTGCCCCTCAGCCTGCATTTAAATTATATGCATGTACATGACATAATATTTTGTATACTTTGTAAGAAATATACTATTCCCTCAATACTGGGCATGAAACGCTACTATATTTTATTTCAAGATATACAGATACACTTTTCAAAAAACTATCACTAGTACTTACCTACTCTTGATATTTCTGAATTGTTTCTGAATTGTGTGGGGACCTGGTACCGATCAAAACTGCATAGTTGATTTCCCAATCAATTGGGCGTATGTTGTTCAATAGAAAACGCAGAACGTAACCTCGTTCATTGAACAAATAGTCGTAAATGTGTATGGAACCCAATAAGAACATTAACAAAAAGGAGTGTTTTTCATGGCAGGTGTTATGGAAGGTAAAGCAGGACTAGTAACAGGATCGGGTTCAGGTATCGGTAGAGCTACCGCCATTGCTTTAGCAAAAGCGGGCGCGAAAGTGATGATCTCTGACGTTAGTGAAGAGGCTGGACAGGAAACCGTACAACTGATTCAAGATCTTGGAGGAGAAGCGGCCTTTTTCAAATGCGACGTAAGTGATGAGGAACAAGTAATCGGACTGGTCAATCAAACAGTTGAAACTTTCGGCAAGCTAGACTTTGCGCATAATAACGCAGGCATTAACAAAGGGTTAAAGCCTATTGGGGAAATGGATTCGAAGGACTGGGATATTACGCTAAAAGTCAATCTCTATGGCACGTTTTACTGCATCAAGCACGAAGTAAACGCTATGCTTAAAACGGGTGGCGGCGCGATTGTCAACACAGCATCCGGTGCGGGCATTGAAGGCTCACCGAACATGGCGCCTTATACTGCATCTAAACACGCTATTGCAGGTCTTACGAAATCAGTGGCTTTAGAATATGGCCAACAAGGCATTACGATCAATTCTATTGCTCCTGGCGCAACGATTACACCGGCAATTGAAAGCTGGTCTAAAACTTCGCCAGAACAATACCAAGGCGTACTCGCTTCACTTCCAGCTGGTAGAATGTCTACCGCAGAAGAACAAGCAAACGCTGTAGTATTCCTATGCTCAGACCTCGCGAAATCAATTAGCGGCGTCACACTTGCGGTGGATGGCGGGTATACAGCGGGTAAAATGCAACAATGATGTAGGTGGATTTTAAAAAAGAGTGGATCAGGTGTATAGCCTGGTCCACTCTTTTTATTGCCTTTGAATTGTTTCTAAATTGTGTGGGGACCTGGTACCGATCCTACTCTGAATCAGTAAGATAAGCCCAGACAACAAACACACTCACCGCCAACAAGATGATATACATATACAACTCCCAATACGTAAATGCCTGAGCAACATCCCATATAGAATGATCAGGCACAAACACGTCGTATGTATTAGCATTTCGATATGAGATTGGTAATTTGTCTCCGATGCCATATTGCTGATAGGTGTGTCTCGTTACATCCTTCAACACTTCGAAAGTGTGTCCCGCCTGATCCTTAAAAGAGATTGTCAGTTCATACTGCGAGTCTTCATATCTACGGTACGTAGTATGCGAAAACTGATCCAAAATGGTGGCCTCAGTCTCCGTCTTTCCAACAAACTGCAATTTACGAATCAAGTTCCATACAAAACGGCCCGAAATGAAAAGAAAGAACAGAACAATGATTCCTGCATTTCGCCAGGCTCTTTTCCTTACACTCCATTTTTTCTTACTTTTAACACGCCGTTTGGAATGCATCTTCCTTTCGAAACGATCCACTGCAGGAATAGAAAATATTAGGGCAACTAGACAAAAGAAAGTCAAAATGCCAAAAACGATAATAGCCAACAAGTAGTACAAGCTATCAATCGCAATATCACGAGCTGTCGAAAAAGTTGCGGTACCCGTCATGTAACCGCTAAGGGAGTCGCCTATTTTACTATTCTCCATCTGATTCTTTGAAAGGCGGTTAAGACGACCCGGCTCTTCTCCATTTGGTAATCTAATACGAACATAATAAACGGGAGGCGTAAATAAACCTTTAGCTCCTACCTTCTCTATGATCGTTACTTCTTCTGACTGAATAGAGCGTAAATCATATTCATCCATATAGGAATCTATCATGACCCAAGTAAGAAGACTAAATAATAACGTGATTACCGTAAATCCGGCTGCTTCTTTTATTCGTTCCATCTTACACGCTCCCTAACTATCCTACTAACACTCTATCAAATGCGAACAGTAAAACCCACCAGTAGTTATACCGATGGGTGATCACTTTATATTCTTTCTCTTGAAATCCAATAAAAACAATGTCTACCACAGAAGATCAAGTAAACGCAGTAGTAATTCTACGCCTAGACCTTGCAGAGGATGACGGATAACATGCAATAATAAGGTATACAAAAAGAGTGAATCAGGTAAAGTCCGATCCACTCTTTTTTATGGTCTTAAAGGAAGTACATATTGATTTTTAAGCAGTAAACTACAACTATCGCTTACCGACTCCCCATACATTCTTAAATTGTTTCTACATTATGTGAGGACCTGGTACCGATCTCACGAATGTAGCTTGCTTTGAACTAAACTCCAAGACTCAGGATCGTTCAACTCATTAATATCCACTTCGAGATTGCTACCTAAATAAACCGTCTCTCCTTGGATAGCGACAACCATCGCCTGAAGAATCGGATCTTTTGTGTTGCATTGGTACACGTCGCCTATTTTAATTTTATGCGCTTTAGGCACATTGATCTTCGTCTTTTCATTTACTTGCTCCGTAATATAATCCGCATCTGGAATTTCCATATCAATAATATTCGCACCGTCTTCAAGCCCAGGCATCATCACCCAATACTCGTTATGTTTAATACCATTGGATTTATTACTGATGACACCATGACGTTCAATCGAAGATACCATTTCAATCGCATGTAGATGGTGATGATCTAAAGAATCTGGTTGAGGATTAATGATTAAAATATAATCGCCTACTTTAGCCTTCTCATCTTTGTGCAATGTATATCGTTTATGATTCACGACAAAACTGTCCAAATGTTTAGGTTTATACAAATTAATTTCTTTAGCCGTAGCCAGCTGTTGTTCAAAGTCTTCTAGTCGGATCAAGTGAACGGACTGCTTGAAAAAAGCTTTTACAGAATAGACTTTATGCAGCTTATTTTGATAATAAACGAATTGGCCTTTTCTAACATTTAAGAGATTCAATATAATTCACACCTTGTTAAGTATTTTCCGCAGTCTACTGCCTTTTCATGCAGAATATACCTTAATCATATCAACAATCAGTGGTTAACGATATAAAATTGAATTATTCATAAAAAGATTTTATTAAAGAGTAGAAGGATGAAATACAAAAAAACTCCCCATAATAAATGCTGAGAGTTTTCCATGGATAAATAGGCAAGTCAAGTACCAGATGCCAGTACAATGCAGAACCGTTTCTGCGTTGTACTGGCATCTGCTCTAACTTATTCATCCGCCTGTTTTTTCTTCTTTTCCAAATACGCTGTACGTATTTTATCAATTTGCTGCTTTTTATCAAATTGAGCTGGCTTGTTTTTTTCGTGATACTTTGCCACAGACGCCTTGCCTTTACTATCTAGTTGATACTTCCCCATTGTTTTCACCTACTCTTCTCATCTTCTTAGTAGACCATCTATTCAACACAAGGATGATACCTTAATTTACTGAAGTAGACCTTCTTACTTTATAAGTATACCCTAAAACTCGCGTATATTAGCAAAATATAATGAATTTCATGCGGACCTGTCACCTACTTTACAACCGGCTCCGTCACCGTTAACGTTCGATTCACCGTATCCATACGAACACTGGCCCCTATAGGTACAGTGGCTTTGTAGAAGCTATGTGCGCTCGCTAGGTTGGTCAATAAAGGTTTGCCTAGTGGAACTATAAATTCATTGATCAAATCCACATAACTTTTCCCATAGGCAGAATCACAGTTCGTACATTGTCCCATAATGATGCCCACACAATCATCAAATTTCCCTGCCATCGCTAAGTGGTTTACGTAACGATACACCGTATTAATCGGTTCATGAGTTTCTTCCAATAGAAGAATTCTACCTTCTGTATTGATTTCATAGGACGTACCTAATGTGCCTACGAATGACGTGAGGTTCCCACCTACAATCGGCCCCGTGACATTTCCTGGAACTAATCCAACCAGTGGAACTTCAGGCGGATTCATAATTTGCCAAGGTGCCGTGACGTTGGATGTCGCCGCAAAGAATTGATTGAAATTATATGCAGGGGTCCCCGCCTTAAAGTCTAGCAACAGCAAACTTTGAAAACCGATGAGGTCGGCATATTCAAACAACACATTCAATAAGATCGTAATATCGCTATATCCCGAAACAATTTTGGGATTTTGTTTAATCACATTAAAATCAAGGAAAGGTAAAACACCTGCCACTCCGACGCCTCCGCGAGTAGGTAAAATCCATTTCACTTCCGGATTCTTAAACATCTTCATTAAATCCGAAGCCCTTTGTTGAGGCGTAGCCGCAAGAAATCCATTAGCCGAATACACATGTTCACCTACCACGACTTTATACCCCATCGTTTGCAACATCCGAATCCCTTCCGTAATGCGATTAGCTGCGAGCGGACTTCCAAGCGTCACGATCCCCACCGTGTCGCCTCTTTTTAATTGCTGCGGTTTTGTTGCCATGCACTAGTCACTCCTCTCCCTTTGTAAGTCGTACGAATATGTTCTATTGTTGTAGCTTATGTTGGGGAGGCTTTTTTGGGCACTGGCAAATGGCTCACTGGTGAACGGGAACGAATGGAACACAGCACAGCGAACGGTCAGCAAACGGAACACAGCAAACGGTACCAGGTCCCCACACAATTCCGGTTCAATTCAGAATAGTTTCCAATTTGTGTGGGGACCTGGTACCGAAAAACAAAAAAACTCCGCCAGTTCACACAAACCAGCGGAGTTTTTCCTTTAGAACATATGGATATGTAGTTTTGCACACAAGTATCTGAAAATCAGTTACCTACGATATCTAGGCACCATGTGAAATTTTCCCATGCAGAATTCCAGCCGTTGAATAGCTCGTGCGAATCATCCCAACGAACCTCAAATTTCTTCTGACCATCTACCTCTACTAAATACAGTGCCAACGTAGAGTCTTTCTTAGCTATCGCTAACATCATACCATTTTGAAGTTCTTCTTCAGTAAACGGTACATCTGAAACCGATCGCAACTGTGCTTGCTCGAATACTTGCTTGTTACCGATTCTATAATTCATACAGACCCTCCACTAAAACTTTTATTCTTTATATTCATTCATACCTCTTCCGTAATTTATAGAAGTACAGAAGTACATTTTATACTTATTTACTAGTGAAATCAAAGATGAAGTGTATTGGATGAATTCAATATACTTCATAAACGGTGCCAGGTCCGCACACAACTCTAATTCAATTCAGAATTGTTTCTGATTTGTGTTGGGACCTGGCACCGTTTATGATATGATTTACGCAAAAAAAGAAATCCAAAGCAAAGGGATGCAACTATGTTTATATTCTTATTTATCGCTACTCTCATTCTGGCATTCACCGGTAAACATCTCGGACATAAGCCAGTGATTTCCACAGTTGCCGGCGCCCCCCTTATGTCGATGGGCATTGCATTAAAAAGCGTCGTTTTCATATATTTTCCATCTGCAACCACCATCGTATTTTACGTAGTCATTGCAGGCGCATTTTGGATCTTAATTCATTACCTATTCGATTTGTTTCATAGAGACTTTTATTTGCTTCATGTGAAAGATCCCATATCGAGTTTTTCGATTGGCACTTGGATTGCATCTGTTTCAATTATTCTTATTTTGCTGTCGGACAACGACATGGCCGGTTCAATGAACATTCTATTCTACATAAATCTCACGTTTTGGTTTATTTATATTGGACTCGTTATTAGAAATTATATGTTCATTTTCACAAATCTGAAAAAGTATATACATCAAATACATGGCGGATTGTTACTGACATGCGTATCCACTCAATCTATTGTTATTTCGGGCTATCATGTGTTGGATGGCGCTGAATGGACAGGCCGCGCTAATACTCTACTTGTTATTGGTTCATTGTTTTATATACTGAACTTTTTGCTGATTGTGTTCCGTTATGTAACGGCTTCAGATAAAGATTTGACGGTCAATTGGGTCAATACGAATTGTATTTTACATGGTGCTTTGTCCATTACAGGCGTGGCACTTACATTCGCACACCCTACAGCTTTCTCCCTCATGTATATCGTTTGGACTCTTTCATTCGTATTTTTCCTTGTCATCGAAACGATTGAGATCATATGGGCTTTTCAACGAATTCGGAAACTCGGCTGGCGTCATGGCCTCTTTGACTATTCCCCGACGCAATGGGCTCGCGTGTTTACATTCGGCATGTTCCTTTTCTTCACGGAACGAATTCCTACCGGCCATCATCCATGGATCGACGCGTTGGCACAGCCACTGCAACTCTTCTTGCCGGTTGTGATTGTACTATTAATTGCCGTAGAAGTTACGTTGATGAGCTTGCAGACTTATCGTACTCTACGGGCGGAGAGAACGGGAACAATTGCTTAACGGTGCCAGGTCCCCGCACAATTTCGACACGATTCAGAATTGTTCCCGAATTGTGTCGGGACCTGGTACCTTATTCAAAAAAAAGAAGCCAAAGATCGACATTCGACCACTTTGACTTCTTAAAACAGCATTCTTTATTCATTTACCTTTTTGGGTTTAAGAAGAAACATACAGACAGCAATTATTACAAAGGCCATTAATGCCAAAAATGGAATCGTAACAAACCCAAACCAATTGATGTACGCGGCATTACAAGGTACTCCGCTTACGCACGGCTTGATACCTCCAAACCCCGGTATCTTCTGTTCTAAGTAGTGCATGAAGGAGATGCTTCCTCCAATAAGAGCTAGCGGAAGCACAAACTTTTTAACAGTATTGTCATTCTGAAAAGTAGCAATCCCCAATAGTAATGTAAGTGGGTACATAAGTATGCGCTGATACCAACATAACTCACATGGAATATAGCCTTTAATCTCACTGAAATACAGGCTCCCAAACATGGCAACTAGCGAAACAACCCAAGCCACATATAATAGGAATTCCTGTGATTTAGATTGGTTTTCTTTATACTTCATCAGTCTTTATCCTTCTTCGCTTGCTCAATTGCGGACTTAATCGCTTCGTAATCAAATGGGTCTTCCATCATTTTTCCGTTTATCACAATAGTTGGAGTCATGGCAACGCCGACTTCCCTTACTAAATCTTCGTCGAGTTTTACTTTCTCCATAGTCGCTTGTTGGTCCATGTCTTCTTTTAAAAGTGTCTGATCAATCTCAGGGAAATCACTCGCAATTTCAAGAATTCTTTCAGGAGTTATCCACTCCGCATCATGATTTTCAGCTGGCTGTGCATCATACAATGCGTGATGGAAATCCCAGTATATACTAGGACTACGCTCCAAAACGGACTCAGCGGCGATCGACCCTAAAGTCGATTCATCACCGTGGAACAATACATTCACGAATGAAAATTGCACTGTACCTGTTTCGATATAATCCGTAACTAGCTTTGGATAAATCATTTCCCCCCATGCTTTACATGCAGGACATTTGAAATCACCAAATTCAACTATCGTTACAGGAGCATCTTGATCCCCAAGTGAAGGTTGCCCAGTGATATCGATTTTCTTTGTATCCGTTGGTAAGGTTTCTTCTTTATTGCTAAATACAACAACTGCCGCCAATATTGCGACTGCCAATAGTGTTAAAATAACCACAAATTTCATATTGGAATTCTTATTCTGTTTCATCAAATACCTCTTCTCTCATCGTTATTATTGCATGCTAGACATGAATCCAAAATAGAGCGATAGAACACTGAATATCCCCATGAAAAACGGAACAATTGCAGGCGTTTTTTTCTTGAAGCTATATACGATTAGCCCCATGAAGATCATGGCTACAATAAAAAATAGAATGTTTAATGTGTTAAAACCAAATTGCAAACTCATGGAAGGTTCTATAACCCCTAAATAAAAGTACTCGAAGTACGCCGAAGGACCGCTGCCTGCGAGAGTAATCTCGATACTATGCGGTGGTTCCTGTTGTCCTAAGACCCCTGTCGAAACGAACGTAAAAAATAGAAGCACGCTTTCGAACTTCAACCACGGTATAGGATTAATTGGCTCTTGCCTTTTCAATTTACGTTTAATCCAAAACCCATTTATAAAAGCGAAAAACAGAACCGGGATGATAGTCAAATGCTTCACCAATAAGGCTTGTCCATAGGGTAGCATCCATGCATCGCCATACTCATTTACATCAATCACCAATGTCATGAGAAATAATCCTGTTCCTACAATCGTAAGAAAACATGTGATGGCCAAAGGAGTAAACCATCGTAAATAGGAAAGCCAATTCTCTTGGTTTTTTGAACACCAACCAACGATCAGGAGGATACCAATCCATACTGTCACTGCTAGAAAGTGTAAAGAGTGACTAACGAAGCCACTCCATTCGGTAAGCGATGCGCCATGACTTGCCCATCCCAATGCTAGGAGTAGGATAAAAGTGAAAGCTAATGAAATGCCAGAAAGCACTTTGCTATTCAAGACTGAAAACAAGGATACAAACAAATAAAAGAATAGTGCAAGTATGAGGGTGACTGTCCATGCCTTGCCTACTTCAAACCCCGTAAGCACATTTTGCATCGTCAACAGTAGACCGATGTCTTCATAAAGAAATAAGATGACTCTAATCAGCGGTGCAGCTGAAAAGAACACAATGCCTAGTACTGCCAATTGAAGTAGCCTCTTCGAAATACGGATTTCAGGTTTCAGTCGTTCTGGAATGAATTGAATGATAAATGCGCCCATCAATAGTGAGAAACATAAATACAATAAACTTTCTGAAATATAAATCCAAATCATTTATGTTTGCCTTCTTCCTATGATCCAGCCGAAAACTCCGCCAGCAATCGTAAATAAAACGACAAGGATGATAACTAAGACATCATGTGATGCTATTTTTGATTGAACTTCAACTGGCCGCTCCACATTTTCTTCTACTCGTTCTTCAATAGGCTTGGCAGGTGTTTCTTGGGCTTCTTCTGACACTATAGGATCCTCTGAATCATCTTGATTGACTACAAATGAATAAGTACCCTGTATCGGATGACCATCCGCACCTATAATCTTCCAGTCCACAGTATAGGTACCATGATCTAATGGAGACAAAAAACCAGCTGTCATGACATGATCATTTACGTTAATAGTACTGACGGTTATTTCCTCATTCGCCTCGTTAAAGACTTTCACCGTACTTGTGGCTTCAATTTTCGTATTAAAATCCAATATAATTTCATGAACTTCTTCCAAAATCACTTCACCGTCAGCTGGAGTACTGCTAGTTAGGCCGGTATGTGCGGATACGGTACTTGCCGAGACGATGAAAAACAAAATTGTGATTATGATAATATTCTTCGTCATAATTCCCCCTTCATTTCCTCTCCATAGTGCCACTACCCATTTTTAACTAGAAGTCCTACCTCTTTTAGAATACCTGTAAAAGCGGGGGGACGTACTATTCTGATTTTGTGTTTGACACTAGCAGTAGCCCTTATACAGGATTCACTATATATTTGACACTCATATTAGTGATTGCTAATGTGATAATAACAAAACGTATTAGTCATGTCTAATATAAGGAGTGATATATATGATACAAGAAAATTTAGAACTTAAAGTGAAGTTTTTACGTGCATTCGGAGACAAAACAAGGGTTCAAATATTAGAGTGCATCAAATATGAGGAAAAGACTGTCTCACAAATTGTTGAAAGTATAGAAGGTAATCAGTCAAATATCTCGCAGCACTTAGCTTGTCTAAGAGGTTGTGGAATTATTGAAGGAAGACAAGAAGGTAAATATGTCTACTATGGACTACGTAATCAACAAATTAAAGAGTTATTAGACACATTTGATCATGTGTTGAGTCAAATTGAAAACAATGTTGCTTGCTGTGAAAATCATATAAGTTCATAACGGTGCCAGGTCCCCACACAACTTCGACGCGATTCAGAATTGTTCCCGAATTGTGTCGGGACCTGGTACCTGTTTGAGTGGTGTCGGTACCTGTTTGCCTTCCTTTGACAAACCAAACACCTTCCGATAGTATCTGTAATGAATTGCATAGATACCCTCGTTAGGTAAGGCTCCTGTATGGAGAAACGCTGCTGCCCAGAAACGTCCAAAGACGCCAATGGGTCAACAGGAATTATCGAGTTAAGGTAATTTTTAATGTAGCTGGATTCAATCCTATGCCATACAGTGCTAAAGCTCCACGACTGGAGGATATTTGTTTGGCCTTTTACAGTTCTTTTTAGAGAACTTTTTTCGTATTGCTTATGACAAAACACCTTCTCTTCTTGAAGGTGTTTTTTTATAGTTCATTTAAAACACACGTATGTTATCAAAATTCCTTTTGCTGTTGTAGCCTTACCCTACGAGAGAATTAATTGAAGGAGCGTTGTATATGACTAAGTTAAGCAGAAAGACACGCGAACAATACATGAGTTTGGCGTTAGACGAGTTGAGAGAGGAAAAAATGGTAGAGTTTCGAGAAACGTTTTTAGAGCTGCATCCATCCGACCAATCGGACATTTTTATGACATTGCAAGAAGAGGAACGTCATCGGGTCTATTCGTATGTATCCCCTCGTGAAATGGCGGATATCTTCGGGCTTTTAAAATTCCATCATCAAAAAGATGTTTTTCAAGAGCTGATTGACAAATATGCTTCCGAAATGTTTAACAACATGTTTACGGATGACATCGTCACATTCTTAACGAAGCTCAATAATGAGTTGCCGAATTCCATAATCGATAATATGGAACCCGACAAAGCCGAAAAGATCAAAAGTCTTTTATCGTATCTACCAGAAACTGCTGGATCGGTAATGACGAAGGAACTTGTGAGCATTGCGTCTACTGACAACGTGACGGATGTTTTGAATACGTTACGGATCATTGCCTCGGATGCCGAAATTATCTACTATTTATATGTGGTCGACGAACAGGGCAAGCTAATCGGTGTTGTATCGTTACGAAACTTGCTCGTCGCAAATCCTGACGAAATGATTGTAGATATTATGAATACGCGCGTCGTATCGGTCCCAGATCATATGGACCAAGAGGATGTCGGAAAGCTCATTAAAAAGTATGACTTTCTAGCGGTTCCTGTCGTCACTACAGAAAATCACTTGTTAGGCATTATTACTGTCGATGATATTATGGACATTTTAGAAGCAGAAACGACAGAAGACTTTGGTGAACTATCGGCTACTAAAGGTGCGACAGATATAAACTTAACTTCATTTGCAGCTGCTAAAAAGCGTTCTCCATGGATCATTAGCCTGATGTTTTTTGGGTTGATCACAGGTGGCGTAATTGGACGATTTGAAGAGACATTGGAGTCCGTCGTGCTACTAGCTGTATTCATTCCAATGATTATGGACTCTGCGGGTAATGTCGGAACACAATCGCTAGCGATATCCGTTCGAGGTTTGGCGTTAGGTACAATTGAAAAGAATAGTGTTTTTAAAATGGTGAAACGGGAATTGAAGACCGGTTTCTTAATTGGACTAATTTGTATGGTCGTCATTACGGGACTTGTGTATATTTTCTATAGTAATCTGGCGCTTGGTTTGATTGTCGGCTTTTCCATTTTACTAACGCTAGGAATTTCTGCTGTCATTGGCGCAATCGTTCCATTGATCATCAATAAATTGAAATTTGATCCAGCGATCGCTTCCGGCCCATTCATTACTACGTTAAATGATATTATCGGGTTACTAATTTATTTCTCGATTGCTACAACGTTAATCGAATTTTTGTGATTAAAAATAGAGTCTGTCTACATCAGTAGACAGACTCTATTTGCTGATATGTTGTGAAGCAAACTAAATACACGAATTACTCTTTGAATAGCAATACTTTGCTGTTTGGATACGTTGGGAACTGATTCATTGGAATCGTCCAATCTTGCTGCGGTACGGTAAATTCGTATTTATTCACTAACTGGTCAGAAAAGACACGCAAGCTGTGAAGAGTAATCCATTCCCCCGCACAACGGTGCATTTCTCTGAACTTCCCCCCACCTTGTGCAATCATTTCATATTCTTCTTCATAGGAAATATCTTTCGCTCTTCCTACATATCGTTTAACATCGAATTGCCCCGGAGAAGTGATTGTACGCTCATCATGATTACTGCCGTAGAGATCCAATACTACAAAGCTTTCTTTCGGAATCAAATACCCGTCAATTTCTA
Source organism: Sporosarcina sp. P32b (assembly GCF_002743335.1). Taxonomy (GTDB): domain Bacteria; phylum Bacillota; class Bacilli; order Bacillales_A; family Planococcaceae; genus Sporosarcina. The sequence goes on along the minus strand of NZ_PDZB01000025.1, from coordinate 1,345 downwards.
CATCATTCACAGCAATCGCCGGTAGCATTGGGAAAAATGGATAGTAACGGCGCATTTCTTGAATGAATGAATCTTGCAGTTCACCGAAATTACCCTTTACCTCTTCATACACATTTCTTTCAGCAAAGAGTGCATGCCCCATTAATGCTACCCAAACCGTCAATGCGACAGTCGGACGGATGATATTTAATAATTCAACCGCTGCTACTTCCACAGGTAATAATTCTCCATCAAGATCGGTCGCGTGTGCAAATGCATATAGCGCAAGATGTTCTTTTCCTGGTACCGGGTGCTTTCGTGCTTCCTCTATGAGATCCTGCGCCCACTTTTCAGACTCATTACGATCTTTGATTCCTTTTATGTGGTCTATAGGAGATGTCACTGCGCCACTAATCATGGAAATTTGATTTCTCGCAAGTTTCTCCAACGTCTTCAAATCATATTGCTCCAAATTGATCCCCGACCATTCCGAGATGGTGTTAAACAACACTTTATTGGCCAGGTCAAATAACTCAAATTCACCGTGCTGTTTGCCTAACTCCTCAGAAACATTTTTCGCTAATAGTTCGTGGTACGCTTCCATTCTATCCGGAGACATCAAATCCATGAAATAGTTCTTGCGATGATGATGTTCTTCACCGTCTAGCGTTTGCACCCCACCTTCACCGAATAACGTTTTCAAGACTGGTTTCGGCATAGCTCCTTCTCGTTTAAAGTTTTTGGGATCATAAAATTTACGGGCTGCCTCCTCCCCGTAAATAGCAGTTACTTCTTTAGTTAAGAATTCAGCTTTCACGACTGGCGCATCCACCTCTTCGCGTAGCTCTTGCAACAAATTATATCCTTTATTCATCAGTTCTTTCACATCGGTTAATTTAACTTTTGTTTCTGGTACTTGTTTCATGACTTTCCACTCCTGTTTTATGTTCATATTTATCGTTTAGTACTTTGATGACTTAACGTTCTATTACCTGATAGGTGGTTTGGTAAACATAGTAGTAGTACCAGGTTCCCATACAACTTCGGACGAATTCAGAATTGTCTATTAGTCGTGCAGGGACCTGGTACCCAATCGTTTGTTGTACATACTTTACTAATATGTTAAGATATTCACAAAGACGACTTTCTTAATTTATTAAGGAGCCACGTCTATTTTTTAAATCCTGATTTCAAAAACGTTAAGAAATCAGGATTTACTCTTAATTACATACAGGAGCATTCCTGTTAGAAGCTTTTTCGGGGACTTGAACACAAAGAGCCCTCTTGGTATGATGCGGGGTGTCAAATCTGCACGAATTGACCCCTAATTTACATACCAAGGAGGACTCACAATGAATTTTACGCA
>NZ_PDZB01000024.1 GCF_002743335.1 Sporosarcina sp. P32b | reverse complement strand
CCGCTCATTACACACTGCTCCTAGAGGTCAATCGCCTGTGCCGCTCAATAATTCGTGTAAGTGCTCATTGTTGCTGCGTTTTCGCTCTATGAGGGTGGATGTCCGCTCTATCGTGGTCCGTATCCGCTCATACTTACGGGTTAAGCGATCAACCCTGCCGCGCAACCGCTCAATGCCCCCACATCTCAGTCAAAACAAAACAACCCCTCCCAATTCACCTCCCATACTCCCAACACAAAATCCCAAAAGCGATAGCTCGTGCGCATTGGCGTTGATAGGCTTTGCTTTGCAATAACGCGGCCTCTGTCTGATTCGACATGAAGCCGCACTCTACTAGAATTGCAGGCATATTCGTGTCACGTAAGACAGCGAAATCGGCCTTTTTCACGCCGCGATCGGGACGCAGGCAAGCAAAGATCAAGGATTTCTGCACGGCAGAAGCGAGCACTGCGGAACTTTGGCTTGCTTGTGGATAAATATAGGTCTCAATTCCTTGTGCGGTGTGCCAGCCGTTGCCGAATGCATTTGCGTGGATTGAGACAAATGCATCTGCTTTCATTCGATTAGCTGAAGTCGTTCGTTCGCTTAAAGGCACGTCACGAGCAGACGTGTGTGTATACTTTACTGTCAGGCCTTCTTTCGTTAAAAACTCTCCGACGAGTGCGGCTACTGCCGCATTAAAATAATACTCGCGAAGCTTTCCATCAGGTGTTCGTTTGCCGGGTGTATCTGGGCCGTGACCCGCATCAAGAATGATTAGTGTCAATTCTGTCCACTCTCCTTTATCCTCTATATAGAGAAGACTTTTGAAAAGGATACAAAAAGGGAATATAGATCAAGAAGTAATCCATTTCTTTTCGTTACCTTCATGTTAAAATAGGTTGGAATGATTTGTACATAAGCACAGGAAATGATGATACGGCAAGAAACTGTCAGAATACGTACATCGTAGCAGAGAGTGAGGGATTTCATGGGTGAATTAACAGTAGAAGATATTATGAATCGTTTCGGATTGGAATTGATTGCTGGACACGAGGGCATTCATAAGCAAGTCCTAATGAGTGATATTTCACGGCCTGGCCTTGAGATGGCTGGTTATTTTGATTATTATCCTGCGGAGCGTGTGCAGTTGATTGGGCGGAAGGAGATGTCCTTCCTTGAAACATTGCCTGCCATTACGCGAAGAAAGCGTTTGGAGCGACTTTGCTCGGTCGATACGCCGGCATTCATTATTGCTCATGGCGAAGAAGGTCCGAAAGAGTTGAGCCAGTTAGCAGAGGAGAAAAACATTCCGGTTCTGCGGACAGATTATAAGACTACGCAGTTCTCAGGCATGCTGACGAATTACTTGGTTGGACAACTCGCTCCGATGACGACTGTTCATGGTGTGCTAGTGGATGTGTATGGTGTCGGAGTATTAATCACGGGTGGTAGCGGAGTAGGGAAAAGTGAAACGGCGTTAGAACTCATTAAAAAAGGGCATAGACTTGTAGCGGATGATTCGGTCGAGATTCGACAAGTATCCGATAATATCTTAATCGGAACGTCACCGAAACTATTGAAACATATGTTGGAAATTCGCGGTGTCGGTATTATCGATTTGATGACGTTGTTTGGTGCAAGTTCCGTGAAAGATGATAAGCGTGTATTGTTAGCGGTCGATTTAGAAATTTGGGATGATAAGAAGCACTATGATCGTCTCGGAATCGATGAAGAGAAAGTAGAAATTCTCGATTCGCAAATTACGAAATTGTCCGTTCCTGTACGACCTGGGCGGAATATCGCAGTCATCATTGAAGTAGCGGCGATGGATTATCGAATGAAGCGTCTTGGAATTAATGCTGCAGAGGAATTTACCAAGCGTTTGGATCAAGCGATCGCAGACAATGCGGAACTATTAGAAGAAGAGGGGCGCGACTAAGTGAATGTTTCCATGCTAGCGATTAACCCCGTCGCGATCAGTATTGGCAGCTTAGAAGTTCGCTGGTACGGTATTTTGATTGCGCTCGGAATTATTTTAGGATTTATGATTGTACAACGAGAAATGCTGAAGCGGGGAATGCATCCGGACTTACTAACGGACATGCTCATTTGGGCGATTCCGATTTCCATTATCAGTGCACGAATTTACTATGTTCTGTTCACGTGGGATTATTATCGTGATCATCCAGACCAAATCATTCAAATTTGGAATGGTGGAATAGCAATCCATGGTGCCTTGATCGGTGCGGTCATTACAGCTGTGATTTTCTGTAAGAAGCGCGGTGTGTCATTTTGGAAAGTGGCAGATATTACAGCACCGGGCTTATTAATTGGACAAATTATCGGACGCTGGGGAAACTTCATGAACCAGGAAGCGCATGGCGGACCGGTTTCAGAAGCGTTTAAAGAAAGTACGATCATTCCTGACTGGATTATGAATCAAATGACGATTGATGGGATCACGTATCATCCGACATTCTTGTATGAGTCGTTATGGAATGTGGTCGGACTCATTTTGATTTTAGTAATCCGAAGAATGCTGAAGATGAAACGTGGAGAAGTTTTCTTGTTTTATGTCATCTGGTATTCAATCGGCCGATTCTTCATTGAAGGGATGCGGACGGATAGTCTGTACGTCATCGGCAGTTTACGTGCTGCGCAGTTAGTATCTGTAGCAGGAGTTGTCATAGGGATCGCCATCTTGTTGTATCGCAGATATATAATGAAAGTGAAAGAGAACTATGATGACAAACAAAAATAATATCGCATTATCTAGTACGTTGAAAAATGGTTTACAAGTGGGATTAAAAACAACGTGGTCGCTCGGTAAAATTATTTTCCCTATTACGTTGCTTGTAACCATTTTGCAGTTTACACCTATCTTACCTTGGCTTGTGCAATTGGTTGAACCTATTATGCATCTTTTTGGCTTGCGCGGTGAAGCAGCTGTGCCCATCGTGCTTGGCAATGCATTAAATTTATATGCTGGAATTGCCGGCATCATTTCATTAGAATTAACGGTTAAAGAAGTATTTATCATTGCTATGATGATCAGTTTTGCGCATAATTTGTTCATTGAGACAGCTGTCGCCATAAAAGTAGGCGTCAAACTTTGGACAGTGCTTGTCGTTCGACTCGGATTGGCTGTGCTGGCTGGAGTTTTGATCAATGTATTTTGGACAGGCGGCAATGAAATCGCGCAATACGGTCTAACGCCACAAGCGGAAGTTGTGCCAGAAGGCTTTGTGCAGATTTTCTTGCTCGGACTTGAAAAAGCGGCATTTGGCGTCTTGCAGCTGGCATTGATTGTCATTCCATTAATGTTGTTTGTGCAGTACGTGAAAGATCGCAATTATTTAGAGCGTTTTTCTAGTGGTTTGGCACCGTTTACAAAACTGATTGGTGTGAAACCCAATGCCTCGATGACACTCGTTGCGGGATTATTGATTGGCCTGGCATACGGTGCAGGCGTCATGATTCAAGCAGTGCAGGAAGATGGCGTCTCGAAACGGGATATTACATTGGCTTTCATATTCTTGATGGCATGCCATGCAGTGATTGAGGATACACTATTATTCTTGCCACTCGGTATACCGATTTGGCCATTATTGATCATTCGGCTTGTAACTGCCATTGTACTGACGATTACAGTGAGTATTCTATGGAAGCAGCCGAGAGAGAAGGGGGAAGCTGTTATTGACTAATCAACCGATTACTACATTATTATTTGATTTTGATGGAACGCTTGCAGATACAAATGAGTTAATACTTTCTTCTTTTGAACATGTCCTTGAGAAGCATTTCCCTGGACGTTTTGGGCGGGAAGAGATGTTGCCGTTTATCGGACCTACATTACATGATACGTTTTCCTCGATTGCACCAGATAAGACAGAACAATTGATTGACGAATACCGTGAATGGAACTTGGCTCATCACGATGACTATGTAACTGAATTCGAAGGTGTCACAGATACGCTCCGTAAATTATATGATCTAGGCTTTAAGATGGCGGTCGTTTCTACAAAGAAGCGCGATATGGTAGAAAGAGGGATCGACCTTCTCGATATCGCCCCTTATTTTGAGACAGTGATTGGACTCGATGATATTACGAATCCTAAACCGGATCCTGAGCCGATTGTATTGGCATTAAAACGTCTTGGCCGAGCACCTGAAGAGTCACTGATGATCGGGGATAACTTCCACGATATACTGGGCGGACAAAATGCAGGAACACGAACTGCAGCTGTTGCATGGGCGTTAAAAGGTGAAGAATATTTGCAGACATTCAAACCTGACTTCATGTTGCAACATATGTCCGACTTACTTAAAATCACTGCGGGAATCAAACTATGAGACGCACAGAGCGGCATCCTTCCAAAGGAGATGCAAATTCACTTTGGCATATTTACCGTACGGTCTCCATTTTTAAAGTAGCTAAGAATTTCATCGTGATTCAAATTGCGCGGTATACGCCATTTGTTTCATGGAAAAACGTCTTGTATCGAGTGTTCTTGCGGATGAAAGTCGGGAAGCATACGGCTTTTGCGCTGATGGTTGTACCGGATGTCATGTTTCCAGAACGAATTTCTGTTGGTGAAAACTCCATAATCGGGTTTAATTCGACGATTTTAGCACATGAATACTTGATAGATGAATACCGTATTGGCGATGTGGAAATAGGCAATAATGTACTGATTGGAGCCAATACAACGATTTTGCCGGGCGTTAAAATAGGCGATGGTGCCATTGTTTCCGCTGCCTCACTCGTCAATAAAGACATTCCTGCCGGTACATTTGCTGGCGGGAATCCAGTACGCATTATATATACAGCCGAACAAATGGCGGAACGTGCAGCACGTGAAAGCAAATGAATGACGGGCTATGTAGTTGTGCTATACTAGAGGATACATTGCAGGGGGACGTCAAGTGCGTTCCTCTTACTTTTTCGGAGGAGTTCGATTGAAAAACAACCAACGATTTATAAAAGATAAAATTATTTCATTCCTGCCAGACGGTGATTTTTATCGTAAACGCGCAATGCAAGCTATGCAGCGTGAACAATTTTCTGATGCGGAAAAATATTATAAACGTGCACTGGATTTGAATCCAGATGATGCACTGACCCATATGGAATACGGTGTGTTCATCATGGAAGTCGGCCGCTTTGAAGATGCCTATGAGCTTTTGCAAACAGCTGATGATCTAGATCCAAACAATGAAGAGACGACATTCTATTTAGCTGAAGTTCATGCACACCTCGGTCTACTGCGTGAAGCGAAGCAGTATGCATTGAAATATGTGGCTATAGCACCCGATGGCATATTTGTAGAAGAAGCCCATGAAATCTCTGAATTCGCTGATCAGGAAGAAATGTTCGTTGAAGAAGGCGAACAGCTGGATAGTGAAGTAATATTCAGGCAAGAAAAAGCACGTCGCATGATGGAACAAGGAGATTTTGAAGATGCCATTGAAGTGCTAGAGGATTTATTAGTGGATTATCCGAAAACGTGGGCTGTCCATAATAATTTGGCGCTTGCGTATTTTTATATCGGCAAAGAGAAGCATGCGGAAGACATTCTATATGAAGTCTTGCGTGAAGAAAAAGGCAACATCCATGCGCTGTGTAACTTGGCGGTATTCTTTTATTACAACCGGGATGAAGAGCGTTTGAAAAGTATGATGGAGCTGTTGTCGAAGATTAAACCGTATCAATTCGAACAGCGCTATAAATTAGGTGCGACATTTGCGCTGACAGGTCGTTATGAAGAAGCGTATCACTGGCTTCGCAGTCTGCAAAAACGCGGATTCGAAGGAGATGTCGGGTATTACTTCTGGCTAGCGAACGCTGCATATTTTACGGGTCATCGTAAAGTAGCGGAGCAAGCGAATGAAGCGTTACTGAAATTGGATCCTACGAAAGAAGGCTTCGAACCTTGGAAATCACTGGATGAAGAGTTGGATATGGATTCCTACGAAGAGGATGTACCGTTCTTGATCGAAAAGATTTCAAACCCGTATCGCAGTGAGCGAATGTTCGGCTTGTACTTAGTAGGAAAGTCGTCACATTTACAGGAAATTCTTTCACATCCCGGATATATAGATGTAGAAAAATTGACAGCTGCGGAACAACTGTTTCTAGCGCACAGTTTGAATTATTCATTCAAGGTGACTAATCCATTTGAGAAGGCTTTGAAAAAAGCACTGGCCATTTGTGATTTATTGTATGAAGACTATAAACCGCTTGATGAGCAAGGTGTACAGTTCTTTCAAATGTGGTTCACGCTATGTGAACATGCACTCGAACAGAAGTATACGTTCAGTAATGTGCATGCAATTGCTGCGGCAGCGGATTATATGTTCCAATCTTCACATGACGAAAAAGTGACGAAAAAGTCTGTTGCGGAAAATTACAGCGTATCTGTTGCGACGTTATCCAAGTATATTCAGGAACTTCTTCAATTTCTGCCTTATACAGAAGAATAACTACTTGCAGATGTTGCATTTAAGTTGAAATTCAAGTGTATTTCTCGTACGATTTTATATAGCGATAGTTTTATCTGCCAGTCGGATGAAATCTTTGGTGAAGTCAATGAAAGCCAAAGGATGCGTATTTTGAAGGAGGAAAACTACTATGACAACGGAAGAAAAAGTATATGACGTAATTGTCGTTGGGGCAGGACCAGCAGGGATGACAGCAGCTGTCTATACATCACGTGGAAACATGTCCACATTGATGTTAGAAAGAGGCTTGCCAGGCGGTCAAATGGCCAATACAGAAGAAATTGAGAACTATCCAGGATTTGAAAGTATTTTAGGTCCAGATATCTCGACAAAAATGTTCGATCATGCGAAACGTTTCGGAGCTGAATATGCTTATGGAGACGTAACGAAAATCGAAGACGGTCGCGAATTTAAGACGGTTCACGCAGGTGGAAAAAGTTATAAAGCACGTGCAATTATTTTGACTACGGGCGCAGAATACCGCAAGATCGGTGTACCGGGTGAAGAAGAATTGACTGGCCGTGGCGTAAGTTATTGTGCGGTATGTGACGGAGCATTCTTCCGCAATAAAGATATCGTCGTTATTGGTGGCGGTGACTCTGCGGTAGAAGAGGGTTCATATTTAACGCGTTTTGCTAATAAGGTAACTATTATCCACCGTCGTGATACATTGCGTGCACAAAAAATCGTTCAAGAGCGAGCGTTTGCTAATGAAAAGATTGATTTCATTTGGAATTCAACGGTTAAGCAAGTGAATGAAAAAGACGGTAAGATTGGTTCCATAACGCTAGTTTCTACTGAAGACGGTTCTGAACGTGAAATGGAAACTGAAGGTATGTTCGTTTATATCGGATTGGACCCAATCACAGAGCCTTTCAAAGATCTCGGCATTTTGGATGAAAACGGCTATATTGAAACAAATGACATTATGGAAACGAAAATTCCAGGTATCTTTGCTGCAGGCGATGTACGTGAGAAGTTATTACGTCAAGTCGTAACAGCAACAGGAGACGGAAGTATTGCAGCTCAAGCAGCTCAGAAGTATATCGAAGAGTTGATGGAAGAAGTAGAAGCGAAGGCGTAAAATAGGTTATCAATTTGTAACGTCTATGTAATCGTTTTGCAATAAAAAAGGGGGATAATAGAAAAAGAAAGACACCCCTTTCATAATATAGCAACTTTGTGGCTATTTACGGTACAAACTTCCGTGAATAGTCACCTTTTTTTTTCGTTTTCAATGAAAGCGTTGTATACTATAAATACATACTTGAAAAGTGGGGAACTACATATGCAAAAAATTGCTAATTTGCTCGTGGTAAAAGACGGTCAAGTCCTTTTGCTGAAGAAGCCGAGGCGTGGTTGGTATGTGGCGCCGGGTGGGAAAATTGATGAAGGTGAGTCTATTTATGAAGCCGCTAATCGTGAATTTCTCGAAGAAACCGGTGCGCAAGCGATCTCGCCACATTTAAAAGGCGTATATACGATGATGATCATGGATGATGAAGGAAAAGAATTATTGAATGAATGGTTACTCTTCACATTTGTCGCACACGACTATTCCGGAGAGTTAATGAAAACCACCATCGAAGGTGAACTGGAATGGCATCCGCTAGAAAGTTTGCATACACTACCAATGGCGGAAGGGGATCGCAAGAACTTACTTTTTGCGGTTAGTCAGAAAGGTATGCAGTATGGAACGTTCTATTATACAGAGCAATTCCGCTTCTTGCTGGAATCACTTCAACAATCAATGGAAGGTGACTAACATTTATGGATCAACCACAAGTGGTAAATGAATACGAAGTTGTCATAATTACGGGTATGTCAGGTGCAGGTAAAACAGTCGCCATGCAATGCTTTGAAGACATGGGGTTCTATTGCATAGACAACTTACCACCCGAATTATTTGTAACATTCCTGGATTTGATGATGAAGTCAGATAATCAAATGAGACGTATTGCAGCCGTGATGGATACGCGCGGAGGAAGTTTATTCGACTCCATGATTACTGCACTCGAAGGGTTATTCAAAATGGAAGATGTTAAAACGAGTTTGCTATTCCTCGATTCAGATGACGAAGCACTTGTGAAACGATATAAAGAAACGCGTAGGTCACATCCATTATCTGAAGGTGGCACGTTACTCGAAGGTATTCGCAAAGAGCGTCTTTTATTAACAGAAATAAAAGGACTATCCCGTTCGATTATCGACACATCCAAATTAAAGCCTAAGCAATTACGAGAAAAAATCACACGCGAATTTTCTGAAGCTGGCGAGCCAAACTTCACCTTAAATTTTGTCTCATTCGGATTTAAACATGGGATGCCGATTGATGCAGACGTAGTGTTCGACGTACGGTTTTTACCGAACCCGTTTTATTTGGAAGAATTACGTCCATTGACAGGTTTGAATCGTGAAGTGTCAGATTACGTATTGAAATGGTCGGACACGAAAGAATTAATCGAAAAACTAACCGATTTATTCAAGTTCTTGATTCCGCAGTATAAACAAGAAGGAAAAGGTCAAGCAGTCATTGCGTTCGGTTGTACAGGTGGTCAACACCGCTCTGTTACACTTGCTGAATACTTTACAAGTGTGTTTAAAGGCGACTACCCGACCTATGTATCACATCGGGATGTTGAAAAAAGAAAGGGTTGACATGAATATGCAATCCACTACGATGAAAAGAGTTGTTGTGTTCGGTGGCGGCACAGGGTTATCCAATATCCTTCGCGGTTTAAAACGCTACCCAATTGAACTGACAGCGATTGTTACGGTGGCGGATGACGGGGGAAGTTCAGGCCGTTTACTCGACCAGTATAACGTCCCGCCACCTGGAGATATAAGACAGGTTATGGCAGCGCTTTCAGATGTGGAGCCGATGATTGAGAAAATGTTCCAGCATCGATTTGAGGGAACGGATGGTTTGAAGGGACATTCTCTTGGTAATTTAATGCTTACAGCCCTAACGACTATCACGGGTGATTTCGCACGTGCAGTCGAGCAGATGGGCGTTGTTCTGAATATTAAAGGAACAGTATTACCTGCAGCAAATCAGCGAATTACCTTGCATGCCGAGCTCGAAGATGGTTCAATCATTACAGGTGAATCGAAAATTCCTCTCTATGGAAGGAAGATCCGTAACGTTTTCATCACGCCTCAAGATGTAAAACCTTTGCCGGAAACAGCCGATACGATAAAAAATGCAGATTTAATCGTATTTGGGCCGGGAAGCTTGTATACTAGTACTTTGCCAACACTTTTAGTGCAAGATATCCGCGAAGCAATTCTCGAAAGTACTGCGAAAAAGGTCTATGTTGGTAATTTAACGACGCAACGTGGCGAAACTTATCGTTATACTGCTTCTGAGCATGTTCAGGCGCTCTATGATCACGCGGGAGAACCTTTTCTTGATGCAGTACTAGTGAATAATGCAGAAGCGTTCAGACGTACGTATAACCTGAATGAAAATGAAGAGCCTTGGCTTGTAGAGAACGACTTAGAAATACTGCAATCACTAGTGTCTGAAGTATTTGTGCAGGAGATCGCGACAATATTAGATGGAACGATTATGCATAAAACGATGGAAGTATCAGATATGTTGATGCGTTATATAGAGAGAACGTAGAAGGCGGATAGATATGAAGATCGCCGAAGAGGGGGAATATCATGTCTTTTGCATCCAAAACGAAAAAAGAATTGACGCAGATTGAGGCGGATGACTGCTGTACGAAATCAGAAATTGCGGCATTCATCCGTATGAATGGTGTCATGTCTTTTTCTAATAAACAACTAAGTCTTGACGTTCAAACAGAAAATGCATCTATTGCGCGTCGTCTGTATTCGAACATGAAGGCGTTGTATCCATATAAAGTGGAATTGCTGGTACGAAAAAAAATGCGCTTAAAGAAAAATAATGTCTATATTTGCCGAATCCGTGATGGGGCTAAGCACTTATTGGAAGAATTATCGATCATGACGCATGATTTCCAAATGATCAATACGATCGATCCACAGTTAATTGAAAAAGATTGCTGTGCACGCGCATACTTACGGGGAGCTTTCCTGGCAGGAGGTTCCGTGAATAATCCGGAGACGTCTTCTTATCATTTGGAAGTCTTCTCGAGCTATCAAGAACATAGTCAATCACTTGTTGAGTTGATGAACCATTTCCATTTGAACGCGAAATCAATTGAACGGAAAAAAGGATTTATTGCGTATCTTAAAGAAGCAGAAAAAATATCCGATTTTCTTGGCATCATTGGTGCGCATGTATCTCTTATGAAATTTGAGGATGTGCGGATCATGCGTGATATGCGCAACAGTGTAAATCGGCTAGTCAATTGTGAAACGGCCAATCTGAATAAGACGATCGGTGCAGCACAAAGACAAGTTGAAAATATTAAGTTGATTGAACGCACGATTGGTTTAGATCAATTACCAGAACGTCTGCAAGAGATTGCTCAATTACGTGTCACGCACCAAGATGTGACGCTAAAGGAGTTAGGCGAGCTGGTGACGGGTGCACCGGTCAGTAAATCAGGTGTCAATCATCGTTTGCGTAAGATTGAAGAAATCGCAGATCGATTACGTTAAATTACTAGTAGATCCTTCATGAGAAGAGGAAGAAAAGGAGCACACAATATGGTAGAAAAAACAATTACAGTAGGGATTAAACCCGGTTTACAAGCGAGGCAGGCAGCGTTATTTGTACAGGAGGCCAATAAGTATTCGGCTGATATTTATTTGAAGAAGGATAGTCGTCAGGTGAATGCGAAGAGCATCATGGGGATTATGAGTTTGGCGATTGCGAAGGGTACGGAGATCACGTTGATTACGGACGGGATTGATGAGGAGTTAGCTCTTCAGAATTTGGCTGATTTAGTGGAAGATGAGCAATGAGTTGGATATGGGTGGCGATGACCTTTTGAGGTTTCGTCATCTTTTTTTGTTTTTTGGTATAAGGGAGGGGAGACGTGGAGAAGTTGTTGGTCTGCGTTCCAGGCGGACGCTTTCCGGAGGGCGTGGCCCGAGCCGCTTCCTTCACTTCGTTCAGTCCAGGGTCTCGAACTCACGCTGATCCTCCCGGAGTCGCCGCCTTAAGTGCAAAGATGTGCTTCTAACGCTTCGCTTTTACTCGCAAAAGCCGTACTTCGCCACGGCTCTCACTCCGACCAACAAGTGTCTCTTTCTGGAGTTAGAGAGCTAGTCCATTTGATTGGTAAAGATAAAACCAAAACCAAAACCCAAATAAAAATACAAAATAAAAAGGTTGTCGCGGAAGGCCTTTTGGCTTTCTGCGACAACCTGTGGTATTTATTTCTTTTCGATGTCGCTGCGTTCTAGAACGTGGTCGATAAGACCGTATTCTTTAGCGCGTTCGGCAGTCATGAAGTTATCGCGGTCTGTGTCTTTTGCGATGACGTCGATTGGCTGGCCCGTGCGATCGGATAGGATTTGGTTTAGTTTTTCACGTAGGTGCAAGATGCGTTTTGCAGCGATTTCAATTTCAGTTGCCTGACCTTGTGCGCCACCTAGTGGTTGGTGAATCATTACTTCTGCGTTTGGCAGAGCGTAACGTTTACCTTCTGTACCAGCTGTTAGCAAGAATGCACCCATAGATGCTGCCATTCCTACACAGATTGTGCGGATGTCTGGTTTGATGTATTGCATTGTATCATAGATTGCCATACCTGCTGTGATGCTTCCACCTGGGCTGTTGATATAAATGGAGATATCTTTCTCTGGATCTTCAGCTTCCAAGAATAGCAGTTGTGCCACGATGGAGTTTGCTACGTTGTCGTCAATACCGCTCCCCAACATGATAATACGGTCTTTCAATAGACGAGAGTAGATGTCGTACGCTCGCTCACCACGGTTTGTTTGTTCAATAACTGTAGGAATTAGATTCAATTAGACTTCCTCCTTTAATTACTTCATAATATTCGTTCGGTTGAAATCATTTCGTATTTCAACTATAACTGTATTTTACCTATTAAGGTCAACAAAGGTCAAATCATTTGCCTTAAAAATACACATTGCTTTTCATTATATTCTACGATATAATGGAAGATGTCTCTTACAGAAGAAAAGCTTTTTTCTGTAGTGGAGTAATTATAGTTAAAGTTTGATACTACACGTTTAGTCCTCGTGGTGCAATGGATAGCACGTGAGCCTCCGAAGCTCAAAATGTGGGTTCGACTCCCGCCGAGGGCATCAAGGTTCTATCTAAACAACGGTTGTTTGCCATGGTCCAATTGGATCGTGCAGACAATCGTTGTTTTTTTTATGCCGTTGGAAACATATAAATAGAACACACTTGATGAGAGAACATGTAAGTAATCTCATTGAGTGTGTTCTTTTTTAATTCGTTATATTCATTTTGTTTACTTTTCCCTATGGATAAATCATCGATAGAAATTGAGAACCAAAGTAATACTCCGGAGATCAGCATAAACGTTTGTGAGAGTTCGCTAGTATCTAAATAGGGGAAGTGCCAATCCTTGGCCTTCCTTACTTTCAAGAAACCGAAAGCCACCACCATAACCCCGTCAACGTAATCAGAAGCGTAGGCACAGTCAATACGATACCTACCTTGAAATAATACCCCCATGAAATACGCACGCCTTTTAACGATAGCACATGCAACCAAAGCAACGTCGCGAGCGAGCCGATCGGTGTCATCTTCGGACCTAAATCAGACCCAATCACATTCGCATAAATTAGCGCTTCTCGCACATCAGGCGGAACTGCGGCATCTTGGATTGCGAGCGCGTCGATCATGACAGTCGGCATATTATTCATAATCGACGATAGGATCGCTGCGATGAACCCCATGCTAATCGTTGCAGCATACAAGCCATGGCTCGATGTCCACTCGATCAAACCTGTCAGTACAGTCGTCAATCCTGCATTGCGCAATCCATAGACGACTACGTACATCCCGATAGAAAAGAACACAATAGCCCAGGGTGCGCCTTTGATTACCGTTTTAGTCTGCACCGCTTCGCTTGTCCTTGCGATCAGCAAGAATATGATCGCAATGGAACCTGCGATAAAGGAGACTGGTAAACCTAGTGATTCGCTAATGAAGTAGCCGAACAATAATACGCCGAGTACTACCCAGGAAATACGGAATAGTTTATGGTCACGTATCGCACTGGCAGGTGTACGTAGCAATTTCTCATCAAAACGTTTCGGTATCGATTTGCGGAAGTACAAATACAACACGACAATACTTGCGCCAAGACTGAAGAAGTTCGGAATGATCATACGGCTCGCGTATTCAGCGAAGCCGATGCCGAAGAAGTCAGCAGAGACGATGTTCACGAGATTGCTGACGACAAATGGCAGGGAAGTAGTGTCCGCAATGAATCCCGACGCCATGACGAAGGGTAAGATCATTTTCTCTTTGAAATTAAGCGCACGCACCATCGCGAGAACTATGGGCGTGAGTATTAATGCGGCTCCATCATTTGCGAATAAAGCCGATACACTGGCACCAAGCAGGATGACTAGTAAAAACATCCGCACGCCGCTTCCTTTGGCAAAACGCGCCATATGTAATGCAGACCATTCGAAAAATCCGATTTCATCGAGGATCAAGGAAATGATGATCAGTGCAACAAACGTTAATGTAGCATTCCATACGATAGACGTTACATCAATGACGTCAGTAAAGCTGACGACACCAAAAAGTAAGGCGAGAACCGCACCAGCGATAGCGGACCAGCCGATGGATAGGTTACGCGGTTGCCAAATAACCAGGACCAACGTGAGTAGAAATATAGTAGCAGCTAGTATTATTTGCATCGATTCTCCTCCTGACTACATTCAATAGTAGGAACCGGTAATAACTTCAATAATTCTTGTAGTAACAAGTAGTGGGGATGGGAATCATTTAATGACCAAAACACCCAACGTCCACGTCGTTCATTCAGCACAATTTCATCACTCTTTAGTCTGTGCATATGCTGGCTAATTGCAGGTTGTGATACGTCTAGTAAAGTATTCAAATCACAAATGCATAAAGGCTTTTGCTCCAATGCCTTCAATAATTGTAATCGGGATTGATCGCCAATCGTTTTTAAGAAACGTTCCATTTGTTTAGGATTCATAAAATACTCCTTTGTTTTTAGTATCTATAGCATATAAGCTAAGACTTATATATTCAATACTTTTATACAAACAAAAAAGGAAGCCACAAGGGGAGTGTGGCTTCCTTTTTATCTCGAGTTGGTTGACCGAGTTACTTATCGTTCTTTGCTCAACTCATCATGAATGAGATCCATATTGTAGCTCAAATATTTTACATACGTATCAATCTCGTCACCAGGATTACCAATTTCATCAGAGTAGATCGGCTTTTCGGCAATTGGAACGCCAGTCTCTGCAGAAACAGTTTCCATTGGGCGAGTGTCTACGTTGGATTCTACAAATAACACAGGAACTTTGTGCTCTTTGATATAGTTAATGAGTTCTTTAATTTGTTTAGGAGAACCATTCTCTTCTGTATCGATTTCCCAGATAAACGCTTCTTTTAAGCCGTAGTGATCATTCAAGTACTGGAATGCACGTTCACTTGTTACGAGTACACGGTTTTCTTCAGGTATTGTAGAAATACGCTCTGCGAATTCATCATCCAATTCTTGAAGACGTTTTACGTATTCGTCACCTTGCGCTTGAATTTTTTCGCTCTCTGTCGGGTGCTTTTCAATCAATACGTCGCGCATAGCTTCTGCCATCTTGACACCAACCGCTGGATCGATAAACGCGTGTGGATTGATTTCCTCATCAGTGCCGTCTTCTCCACCGATATACTTCGGCCCTACATCTTCAGTCAAGCTGAAAATATTTTCGTCCTTCTGACCGACGGAATCCATCATTTTGAAGAACCAGCCTTTTTCTCCGCCTTCTAGGTTTAAACCGTTGTAGAATAATACGTCAGCATCTGTTGCCGCTTTGATATCATTCGGCAATGGCTCATATTCGTGAGGGTCCGTTCCAGTTGGTACTAAGTTATATACGTCAACGTAGTCCCCACCGATTTCACGTGCCATATCCGCAATGATAGTAAATGACGTAACGACTTTCAGCTTGTCGCCTGTTTCCGCTACTTTGTCTCCGTCGTCCGTACCTTCTGTCTTTTTGCCTTCATCATCATTACCGCATGCCGCTAACATAAATACAGCGAGCAATGACAACGTTAGCCACTTTGCTAAGTTCTTCATGTAATACACTCTACTCCTTTATGGATATTAAATTTATTTTACCGCCGTGGCGGTTGGTTCCTTACTCGGTTGCGCCTGTCATTGATTTACGTTTGAATTTCTTCCGGAACATACCGACCACAAGACCTTGTTTAGGTGAGAATAAAAATGCCAGGACGAAAATGGCTGTCGCGGCTAAGGCGATCACGGGTCCAGATGGCATGTTGTACAAGAAACTGAAATACAATCCAGTGATGGAAGACACGGCACCGAAAAATGCTGCCAGTACGACCATGATGGATAGGCGATTCGTTAATAGATACGCCGTAGAAGCGGGTGTAATCAATAAAGAGACAACAAGAATTACTCCAACAGTTTGTAATGAAGCAACTGTAACCAACGTTAATAAAAACATAATCGCGTAATGAATTAAACGCGTTTTCAAACCGTATGCTGCGGCCATCGTCTCGTCAAAACTAGAAACGAGAAGTTCTTTAAAGAACAACACGACTACTAAAATGACAATGGCACCAATGATCAATGTCAGCCACATATCAGAACTACGGACAGATAACACGTTACCGAATAAAATCTGCGTTAAGTCCGTCGCGCTTTTGGCTTGTGTGATTAAAATAATCCCGAGAGCAAAAAACGCTGAAAAGACAATCCCGATAGAGGAGTCATTCTTGATTCGACTATTTTGAGATATGGCACCGATGCTGAATGCGGTAAGAACACCCGTAAACACGGCACCATAGAAATAACTAATTCCAAGCATATAAGAAATGGCAACACCCGGTAGAACCGCGTGGGAAATCGCATCACCCATCAAAGCCATACCTCGAAGAACGATGAAACTACCAATGACTCCACAAATGATGCCGACCATGATCGACGTAATCAATGCTTTCTGTAAGAAACCGTACGTCATTAAGTCTTGAATAAACTCCATTACATAGAAACCTCCAAGCCGTCGATCATAAATTCACGGTTATATGCTTTCGCCATATTGTCTGACTGGAACACTTTACTAGTAGGACCTGCATCAATTAACTCTTTATTAATGAGGACCAACCCATCAAAATACTTTTTCACTTTAGACAAATCATGGTGAACAACGAAAATCACTTTGCCGGCCTCTCGCATTTCGCGCAAGATTCCAATAATGATTTCTTCACTGGATACGTCAATTCCGACAAATGGTTCGTCAAGAAAGAAATAGTCCGCCTTTTGGGCTAGTGCGCGTGCAAGGAATACCCGTTGTTGCTGGCCACCCGACAATTCACCAATTTGGCGATTTGCGAAACCTTCCATTCCTACTTGCTTTAAACACTCCATTGCCCATTCTTTATCTGCTTTACGCGGACGTCTGAGCAAACCAATTTTTGGATACGTTCCTAGTAAAACCGTATCTTTCACAATGATCGGGAAGTTCCAGTCGATATTGGAACGCTGAGGAACATAAGCGATTTGCTTACGCATGGAATCCACCGTCTTGCTACCGATTTTTACATCCCCCTGATCTTTATGGATTAAGCCAAGCATAGCTTTCATCAATGTAGATTTACCCGCACCATTCGGCCCGAGAACACCAATCAAACTACCAGATCCAAATGAAAACGAAACGTCTTTTACGACTTCATTGCCGTCATACGAAACACTTATATTGCTGACCGTTATCGGATCTATCATCCAGTTTCCTCCTCTTTTCTTTCCCTAGTGCAACTTTCAGATAAAAGGAATACAACTTTTATTTTACTCAAGAAGCAGTATAGTTTTTTTATAAGTAATAATATAAAACAATAGTTTCCCTTATGCAACTCTAATGCATGATTGGTACTATATTGTTTCCTTCGTGCAACATTTATTAGTATAACTTACTCAAAAATATCTGTAAAGCGGTAATTGAAAATATATTCTTGCAGATTTCCTCAAGAAGCACATGTATTTGAATAGATGCGTCATATTGTATGTAGTTTATGCTTATATATAGGAAGTAAACTGGACATAAACCCAATGACTCGCTTTAAAATTATTGCAACTGGAAGTTTGGTGAGTGAAAGAAGTAGGGTAAGTACATACTAATGAGATGATGAGAGGAGTAGTGATGTATGAAGAAAGTAGCTGGCCCGCTTATAGCCATCATAGTGTTAGTAGTAATCGCAGCGATTATGATCGTTCCTTCTTACAACAAATTAGTCAATCTAGAAGAAGACGTCGACCAGTCGTATGCGCAGATTGAAACGCAATTACAACGTAGAGTAGATTTAATCCCGAACCTAGTCAATACAGTGAAAGGGTATGCCTCACATGAAAAAGAGGTGCTTGAAAACATTGCCAACGCACGTAGTAAAATGGCCGGGGCACAAGGTCCTGAAGAACAAGCAGCCGCAGATTCAGAACTATCGAGCGCATTAAGTCGTTTACTAGTCGTTGTAGAAAACTATCCTGACTTAAAAGCAAATCAAAACTTCCAACAATTAATGGATGAGTTAGCAGGTACGGAAAATCGTATCGCGGTTGCACGCAAAGATTATAACGACGTCGTGTCGGTCTTTAATAGAACCGTTAAACGATTCCCAGGTAAAATCGTTGCTTCGATCTTCGGATTCGATGAAAAAGAATACTTCAAAGCGGTCGAAGGGGCGCAACAACCGCCATCAGTCGATTTTGGGGATGACGCGAAGTGATCAACCGCATCTGCATGTTCTTCGTAGCACTACTAGTGGCCCTTACTGGTACTACGACCGTTCATGCGATTACAGAAGTAGTAGTGGACGATGCGGACATTTTATCACCCGAGCAAGAAGCAGAGATAGAAGAGTATGGCATTCGCTTGCAAGCAGCAACGAAAGCCGAACTCGCTGTTCGTACAGTATATTCCCTAGAAGGCGAGTCGGTTGAGGAATACGCATTACGCTTGCTCCGTGAATTGCAATTAGGCGATAAAGAAATGGACAACGGCGCATTGCTCGTCGTTTCCACAGAAAAAAATGAAGCTGCAGGTATTGAGCGGAAGTTTTATTTAACGACCGGCTACGGTTTGGAAGGAGCACTTCCTGACGGTAAAGTGGGACGTTATATTGATGAACTAGCGATGCCGTATTTAAGGCAAGAACAACCAGACCTCGCGATTATGGAAGCATACAAAGCTTTTTATAATGAAATAGCCGCGGAATACGGACTCGAAGGCGATGAGTTGCCAGTCGTATACCCTGAGCAAGGTGAAGAAGACGTAGGCATGCCATCGATTATTTTCGTGATCATCGTTCTCTATATTCTCTTCCGCATCTTTTTCGGCGGTGGAGGAAGAGGCGGTGGCGGCGGTCCAGGTGGTCGATCTAGTGTCGGCCCGATATTCTTCCCTGGCTCCGGTGGCGGTGGCTTCGGAGGTGGAAGTGGCGGCGGGGGCTTTGGTGGCTTCGGCGGCGGTGGTTCGGGTGGTGGTGGCGGAGCAGGCCGAAGTTGGTAATAGCTTACTTCGCGGGAAGTGACGATAACTCGAATTTTGAGTTATCGTCACTTTTTTGTTTGGATTGGTTGGTTGAGTGCTCTATGTGGCCACGGGGCGCTCAATGAGGTAGGCTAAGCGCTCAATGATTCACGCTATCTGCTCTATGAAGTTTCGCGAGTGCTCTATACGTAGCGATATCCGCTCTATCGCGATCCGCAGCCGCTCATAGTTTCATGTTATTCGCTCTATGTAGCTGCGTATCCGCTCAATGCCCGCGGCACGACAGCTCGTCCACCCGTATCCGATCCGCCGCGCCATCTATCTTTGGCATTTGCTGTTTGCCGCTCAATGAATCACAAAATCCGCTCAATCCCATCCTGCCAACGCTCTATCCATAGCGTTATCCGCTCTATCGCGATCCGCAGCCGCTCATAGTTTCATGTTATTCGCTCTAAGTAGCTGCGTATCCGCTCAATGCCCGCGGCACGACAAATCGTCCTCCCACATTCTATCCGCCGCGCCATCTATCTTTGGCATTTGCGATTTAGCGCTCAATGAATCACAAAATCCGCTCAATCCCATCCTGCCAGCGCTCTATCCGCAATGCTATCCGCTCTATCGCGGTCCATAGCCGCTCATAGTTTCATGTTATTCGCTCTAAGTAGCTGCGTATCCGCTCAATGCCCGCGGCACGACAGCTCGTCCTCCCACATTCTATCCGCCGCGCCATCTATCTTTGGCATTTGCGATTTAGCGCTCAATGAATCACAAAATCCGCTCAATCCCATCCCACCAGCGCTCTATACGTAGCGATATCCGCTCTATCGCGATCCGCAGCCGCTCATAGTTTCATGTTATTCGCTCTAAGTAGCTGCGTATCCGCTCAAAGCCCGCGGCACGACAGCTCGTCCACCCGTATCCAATCCGCCGCGCCATCTATCTTTGGCATTTGCTGTTTGCCGCTCAATGAATCACAAAATCCGCTCAATGTAATCCCGCCAACGCTCTATCCGCAATGCCATCCGCTCTATCCCAATCCACAACCGCTCATAAATCCAAGTTACCCGCTCTATCAAACCCCACAACCGCTCATACCCCATCCCAACCTCAACCTCAACACCCACCCACTCCAAAAAATGCAAATCCCTAGAAAAACAACCCAATCCATGCCATCATAAGTACAAACGAGGTGATCCACATATGAAAATTCAACTCTACACAAAACCCAATTGTGAGCTATGCGAAGAAGCGGAACGAATGCTTCACTTGGTCGCGGAAGATTACCGACTCGAGTGGCAGACGATCAATATAGAAGAAGATGACGAAATCCACGAGAAATATATGCTGATGATCCCGGTCATCGAGCACGAAGGACAAGTGTTGGCATATGGAAATATCGGCTATGTCGATGTTTTGGAATTAATTGAACAATGAAAACGCTTTCTTGTTGTGTTTCATTTTCAAACATGCTATACTTCACGTATAGTATTTTTTTACACTAGGTGGGACAAGAATAAACAACAGGGATCAAATATAACCCACTTGAAAAGAGTGATGTGAGTGAACTTGTCATTTTATGAAGCGCAACTCGCACTTATACCTGAACTTCCGCTGTTGATCGAGCAACGCTACCATATGTTGAAGCTAATCAAAGCGTCGGGACCTGTTGGCAGACGAACACTTAGTTCTGTGTCTGGTTATTCCGAGCGGGAAACGCGCACGATGCTTGATTTATTGAAAGAGCAGGAATTGGTGCATATTGCGAAAGATGGCGTATCGACTACAGAAAAAGGTATAGAAGTGCTCTTTGCATTGCATGATACGATGGAGGAAAGATCGGGCAGACGACAACTTGCGAATGAGTTGGCGGAGCGTCTCGGCATTCTAAAAGTACATGTAGTAGAAGGGGATTCCGATGATTCACCTTTAACGAAAAAGTTGCTTGGTATGCAAGCGGCGAAACAATTTCGCTCGCGCATTAAAGGCAATGAAATTGTCGCAGTAACTGGCGGCAGTTCAGTAGCCGCGATTCCATCGTTTATGCAGCAAGATGAATTGCCGGATGTGCAATTCATTGCAGCAAGAGGTGGCGTAGGGGAAGAAATTGGGTTACAGGCGAATATGATTGCTGCTTCGTTTGCAGAAACGTGTCAAGCGACATACAAAGCGTTTTATTATCCAGATACTTTGAGTGAAGAAGCACATGCGGTATTCCAGCATGAGCCTGCTGCGAAAGAGATGCTGGAGTTATATAGTCGCACCGATTGCGTGATCCACGGTGTCGGGAATGCGACGAAAATGGCTGTATTGCGAAACTCTCCTGAAGAGGAACAGCAGATTCTACAGGATCGGCAAGCGAAGGGAGAAGCGTTCGGCTTTTATTTCAATCAGCAAGGTGAAATTGTCCATCGGATCCGTACAGTTGGAATTCAGATGGAGCAATTGCAAGACGTTCCGCTCGTGCTCACAGTAGCCGGCGGAGCAAGTAAAGCGGAAGCACTGCTGTCGTATTTAGCCAGTGCACCGTCTCAGACGATTTTAGTAACAGACGAAGGGGCAGCGGAAAATATGCTGTCGCTCATGTAAAACGCGAACACAATGCCTAGAAGGCAAAAACATAACAACCACTTTAACGGAGGCGATTTAGTATGACAGTAAAAATAGCGATTAATGGATTTGGACGAATTGGACGATTGGTACTTCGCGAAGCATTTGCAACAAAAGATGTAGAAGTAGTGGCAATTAATGATTTGACAGACGCAGCGATGTTGGCTCATTTATTGAAATATGATTCAGTGCACGGCATTTTTGATACAGATGTGCAATCAGATGAATCTTCAATCATGGTAAATGACAAAAAGATTAGCGTGTTTGCAGAAAAAGATCCTGCGAACTTACCTTGGAAAGACCTTGGCGTAGATATCGTGATCGATTGTACAGGTGTCTTCCGTTCAAAAGAAGCATTGCAAAAGCACATCGACGCAGGTGCAAAGAAAGTCATCTTATCAGCTCCACCACAAGGTGACATGACAACACTTGTGATGGGTGTCAATGAAGGAACGTACGATGCAGCGAACGACCACATCGTGTCGAACGCGTCTTGTACGACAAACTGTTTAGCACCTGTCGTGAAAGTATTGAATGATTCATTCGGCGTTAAGCGCGGTATGATGACGACGATTCACTCGTATACGAACGACCAGAAAATTCTTGATCTACCACACTCCGACTACCGACGTGCGCGTGCGGCTGGCGTGTCGATGATTCCAACGACAACGGGTGCAGCTTCTGCTGTAACGAAAGTAATTCCTGAACTGAAAGGGAAACTAGATGGAATGGCCGTACGTGTGCCAACTCCAAACGTGTCACTTGTGGACTTTGTAACGGAATTAGAAAAAGACGTAACGGTAGAAGAAGTCAACGCTGCATTGAAGAAAGCTTCTGAAGGCGAATTAAAAGGACTTCTATTCTTCAGTGACTTGCCATTAGTATCTGTTGATTACAATGGAAACACTGCTTCTTCCACAGTAGATGGATTGTCTACAATGGTGATGGAAGACAATATGGTAAAAGTAATTTCTTGGTACGATAATGAGTCAGGTTACTCTGCTCGTTGTATCGATCTTGCACGATATATGAGCAAACAAGGCCTATAAGCCGAGAAAACCATGAATTCTGTTATAAATCGTAGCCATTCCACAAGTAACCGATTATAATGAATAAATATGGGTGAGAGGAACGGAGAACCCCGTTCCTCTTTTTGTATTTAAGCCGAGGAGGACTTATTGTATGAACATGAAAAAGACGATCAGAGATATTAAATTGAACGGCCAGCGCGTATTTTGTCGCGTGGATTTCAACGTACCGATGGAAGATGGAGCGGTAACGGATGATACACGCATTAGAGCGGCACTACCAACAATTGAATATATGACAAACGCAGGGGCAAAAGTGATTTTAGCTAGCCACCTCGGACGTCCTAAAGGTGAAGTACAAGAAGAAATGCGTTTGACACCTGCTGGCGATAAATTGTCTGAGCTTCTTGGGAAAACAGTGAAGAAACTCGATTCATCAATAGGTGAAGAAGTAGAAAAAGCGATTGCCGAAATGAAAGACGGCGACGTGATCTTGCTGGAAAACGTTCGCTTTAATCCAGGCGAAGAAAAGAATGATACAGAACTGTCCAAGCAATATGCAGAGCTTGCTGACGTCTTTGTGAATGACGCATTTGGAACAGCGCACCGCGCACATGCTTCCACTGCTGGCATTGCAGAGTACATACCAGGCGTTCTTGGCTTCTTACTTGAGAAAGAATTAGATGTTCTCGGAAAAGCCTTGTCTCATCCTGATCGTCCGTTCACAGCGATCATTGGCGGTGCGAAAGTAAAAGACAAAATCGGCGTTATTGATAATTTGTTGGATAATGTCGACAACTTGTTAATTGGTGGCGGATTGTCATATACATTCACACGCGCACAAGGTCACGAAACTGGAGATTCACTAGTAGAAGAAGATAAAGTAGAGTTGGCGAAATCTTTCATTGAAAAGGCGAAGCAACGGGCAGTGACTCTATACTTGCCGACAGATGCAGTCGTAGCGAATAAGTTTGCAGCGGATGCAGAAACGAAAACGGTTTCAGTCGATGCGATTACAGAAGGCTGGATGGGTCTCGATATCGGACCGGAAACAGCAGCGCGTTATGAGCAAGTGATTAAAAACTCGAAGTTTGTCATCTGGAACGGGCCGATGGGTGTGTTCGAAATGGAACCATTCGCAAACGGTACGAAAACAGTGGCGGACGCGATGGCAGAAACAGCAGCTTACACGGTAATTGGTGGAGGAGACTCTGCAGCGGCTGTGGAAAAGTTTGAAGTAGCAGAACAAATGGATCACGTATCTACAGGTGGCGGCGCTTCACTCGAGTTCATGGAAGGTAAAGAATTGCCAGGAGTCGCTGTACTACAAGATCGAGAATAAGGAGGAATTCTTTTGCGAAAACGAATAATTGCGGGCAACTGGAAAATGTTTAAATTATCTGGTGAAGCTGCAGATTTTGCGGAACACATTAAAGAACAACTCACGGCATCAGATCAAGTCGAAGCAGTCATTTGCCCTCCGGCATTGTATCTGAACGATTTACAACAACGTTTTGAAACGACTGCGATTAAAGTAGGCGCTCAAACGATGCATGATACAGACGAAGGGGCATTCACAGGCGAAATCAGCCCAGCTATGCTGGAAGACTTAGGCGTACAGTATGTCATTCTTGGACACTCTGAACGTCGTCAGTATTTCAATGAAACAGACGATACGGTAAATAAAAAAGTACTCGCAGCGTTCAACCATCACCTCGTACCGATCGTTTGTGTAGGGGAATCGTTAGAACAACGCGAAGCACTTGAAACGGTTTCAATTGTTTCCGCACAAGTAGAAAAAGCGTTTCACGGCGTAACAGCGGAACAAGCGAAACAAGCAGTCATTGCGTACGAACCTATCTGGGCAATCGGCACAGGCAAAACCGCAACAGCTGACGATGCCAATGAAGTATGTGCAGCGATCCGTCATAAGGTCGAAACACTTTATACAAAAGATGTAGCAGATGCAGTGCGTATTCAATACGGCGGCAGTGTAAAACCAGAAAACATCGCTGAATTACTTAGCAAGGACAATATTGACGGTGCGTTAGTCGGAGGAGCAAGTCTTGATCCGACAGCATTCGTAAAATTAGTGGAGGCTGGAACTCATGGCGAATAAACCGGTCGCGTTAATTATCTTGGACGGTTTTGGCTTACGAGATGAATCGTACGGCAACGCGGTAGCGCAATCTAACATTCCAAACTTTGATTTGCTGTGGGAGAACTACCCTCACGCAACATTGACGGCATGTGGAGAAGCGGTAGGGTTACCAGAAGGACAAATGGGGAACTCTGAAGTAGGACACTTGAACATTGGGGCTGGGCGTATCGTCTATCAAAGCTTGACGCGCATCAACAAGTCGATTCGTGAAGGCGAGTTCTTTGATAACGCGACATTGCTTGAAACGATGGAGCACGTCAAAACGAAAGACTCTGCACTTCACGTGATGGGGTTACTATCTGACGGCGGCGTCCACAGTCATTATGAGCATTTATTCGCTTTATTGAAAATGGCGAAAGAACATGGCGTGGAGCGTGTCTACTTGCATGCATTCCTCGACGGACGTGACGTAGGACCAACGACAGCACTTCCTTATATCAAACGTACAGAAGATGTCATGGAAGAAGTCGGTGTTGGCCAAATCGCAACGGTGTCCGGCAGATATTTTGCGATGGACCGCGACAAGCGCTGGGAACGCGTGCAGAAAACGTATGACGCGATGGTCTACGGTATCGGACCTCATTGTGATTCAGCAGAAGAAGGAATCCGCGCTTCATATGCCGAAGAAATACATGATGAGTTTGTCGAACCATTTGTCGTTCAACAAGACGGCAAACCAGTAGCGACGATTCATAACGGAGACGCGGTTATATTCTTCAATTTCCGCCCAGACCGTGCGATTCAATTGTCACGCGCTTTAACGCAACCTGACTTTGATGGCTTCGATCGCGGCGTGAAAAAATTTACGGACTTACATTTTGTCGGCTTTACGCATTATAATGATGATGTAGTAGCAGACATTGTATTTCATACTGTCAATCTAACCAAAACAATCGGTGAAGTGCTAGAAGACCAAGGCAAGCGTCAGTTGCGTATTGCGGAAACGGAAAAGTATCCGCATGTGACGTTCTTTATGAGTGGCGGACGCGAAGAGACGTTTGAAGGGGAAACCCGCATTCTGATCAATTCGCCCAAAGTCGCGACGTATGATTTGCAACCGGAAATGAGCGCATACGAAGTAACAGATGCGTTAGTGGCGGAAATCGAAGCGGAACGACAAGATGCCATCATCCTGAACTTCGCGAATCCGGATATGGTCGGTCATAGCGGAATGCTAGAGCCGACGATTAAAGCCATTGAAACGGTCGATACTTGTTTAGGCCGAATCATTGATGCCTTATCTGCAAAAGGCGGATCGGCTATCATTACAGCGGATCACGGCAATGCGGATGAAGTCACTACTATCGGTGGACAACCTATGACGGCGCACACGACAAATCCTGTACCTGTCATTGTGACGAATCCAGATGTAGTGCTGCGCACAGACGGTATTCTTGCAGACTTGGCACCGACGATGTTGAAAATGTTAGGAATTCCACAACCGGTTGAAATGACCGGAAAATCATTATTCTAAGGAGAGATTTTCATGCCAATCATTACCCACATTCAAGCTAGAGAAGTATTGGATTCACGAGGCAATCCAACTGTAGAAGTAGAAGTATTCACAGAAAGCGGTGCCTTTGGACGTGCCATCGTACCATCTGGTGCATCTACTGGGGAGTATGAAGCGGTAGAATTGCGTGACGGCGACGAAAATCGTTATAACGGTAAAGGCGTATTGAAAGCAGTCGATCATGTCAATGAAGTGATCTCTTCTGAACTAGAAGAAAACTATTCGGTATTGGATCAAGTCGTCATCGACAGAGCATTGATCGAATTAGACGGTACAGACAATAAAGGCAAGCTCGGTGCGAACGCAATTCTAGGAGTATCTATGGCAGTTGCACACGCAGCAGCAGATTACCTAGACGTTCCATTGTACCAGTACCTTGGCGGATTCAACGCGAAGCAATTGCCGGTACCGATGATGAATATCCTAAACGGTGGAGAGCACGCAGATAACAACGTCGACATCCAGGAATTCATGATCATGCCAGTTGGCGCAGAATCTTTCCGACATGCACTTCGCATGGGTACGGAAATTTTCCACAGCCTAAAATCTGTACTTCACAGTAAAGGCTTGAACACAGCGGTTGGAGACGAAGGCGGATTTGCTCCGAACTTAGCATCTAACGAAGAAGCACTATCAACGATTATCGAAGCGATCGAAAAAGCAGGGTACAAAGCAGGCGAAGATATCTTGCTTGCAATGGACGTAGCTTCTTCTGAGTTCTACGATAAAGACCAAAACAACTACTACCTTGCAGGTGAAGATATTCGTAAAACATCTGAAGAAATGGTTGCTTGGTATGAAGAGCTTTGCGAAAAGTACCCAATCGTATCAATCGAAGACGGTTTGGACGAGAACGACTGGGCTGGCCACAAGCTATTGACAGAACGTCTTGGCAATACAGTTCAATTAGTCGGTGACGATCTATTCGTGACAAACACGGAAAAATTATCACGTGGAATTAAAGAAGGCATCAGTAACTCGATCCTTATCAAAGTGAACCAAATCGGTACATTGACTGAAACATTCGATGCGATTGAAATGGCGAAACGCGCAGGCTATACGGCAGTCATCTCTCACCGTTCAGGTGAATCAGAAGACGTCACGATTGCAGACATCGCAGTCGCAACAAACGCTGGCCAAATCAAAACGGGTGCACCTTCTCGTTCGGATCGTGTCGCGAAATACAATCAATTGCTTCGTATCGAAGACCAATTGTTTGAAACAGCACAGTACCTAGGCAAAGACACATTCTATAATTTGAATAAATAATAAACGCTACTACTGGTCAATCGGCATAATTTGTAACAAAAGGTTGTGCCGAGAGACTTGCTTTGGTAGAATAGAAATGTTGTAACTTGCTATTTTTGGAGGTGGAAAAACATGCATGCAGTTTTCACAGCATCGCTGATAGTCGTAGCTATAGCATTAATAGTAGTCGTTTTATTGCAATCCGGTAAAAGTGCGGGACTGTCAGGGGCCATCTCCGGAGGCGCAGAGCAACTTTTCGGAAAACAAAAAGCACGTGGATTAGATCTCGTTCTACAAAGAGCGACAATCGTCTTATCCGTCTTATTTTTTGTCCTAACCATTGCGATTATGAAAATATAAAATGCAAGCGCCTGACCATGTTTGAACGGTCAGGCGCTTTTCGTAGAAGGGAACGAAAGACATGCGAATTGCCCAACCGAAACCATTCTTCTTTCAACATGGAAAACGTGCGGTATTACTGTTGCATGGTTTCACAGGAACATCCGCGGACGTGCGGATGCTCGGCCGCTTCCTTGAAAAACATAATTATACTTCATTAGCACCACATTACCGCGGTCATGGTGTGCCGCCTGAGGAACTAATCCTGACGAATCCTGACCAGTGGTGGCAAGATGTATTGGATGCATATAATGAGCTAAAAGGGGCAGGATATGAAGAGATTGCCGTGGCGGGATTATCGCTCGGCGGTGTATTCTCATTGAAACTCGCAGCGCAATTTCCGCTCAAAGGCATCGTCACGATGTGTGCACCGATGACGATGAAAACGACTGACTTGATGTGGTCAGGCGTGCTGAAATATGCACGAGATTACAAAAAGTTCGCAGGCCTGTCAGACGAGCAAATCAAAGAAGAAATGGACGACTTAAAAACGAAGTCGATGCCAGGTCTAGACGGTTTGCAATCGATGGTACAAGGCGTACGCGACCAAGTCGACTGCATCTACACACCATTACTCGTAGTTCAATCACGTCATGACGACGTAATCGATCCAAATTCCGCGCAAATCATCTATGACGAAGCAGAATCCACGGACAAAGAACTACAATGGTACGAAGAATCCGGCCACGTCATTACACTAGGTCCCGAAAAAGCACAACTTCACGAAAACGTACTACATTTTTTAGAATCCCTTGATTGGCAAGAGTGAAAACAGGGGAAGATATAACTAAAGGAACAAAAGGAGGAGATGATTGTTTGGAACCAAATATAAAAGAGTTACAAGAACGGGTTATGTCTTTATTAAAAGACAAATCCTATATGCCGTCCACTGTCCACGAAATACAAGAAGCACTCAACTTAGAACAGGCGGACGAATTTAAAGACTTAGTAAAAATGCTCGTACAATTAGAACAGAGCGGGAAAATTGTTCGTTCACGCAATAACCGCTACGGCTTGCCAGAACAAATGAATCTACTTCGCGGTAAATTCATCGGTCACGCAAAAGGCTTCGGCTTTGTCGTACCAGAGGAAGTAGAGGGCGATGATGTCTTCATCCCACCCCATGAAGTAAACGGCGCTATGAACGGCGACATCGTCTTTGTACGCGTATCCGGCAGCTCATTCGGAGATCGTCGCGAAGGCGTCATCACGAAAGTGGTCGAGCGTAAAACGACACAAGTCGTCGGAACGTATCAAGCCCATGAAGGCTATGGTTTCGTTCTACCAGACGATAAGAAATTGCCGATGGATTTATATATCGAAAAAGGTCATTCACTAGAAGCGGTAGACGGTCAGAAAGTGATCGCGGAAATTACGAACTGGCCAACCGATGAAAACAATGCAACGGGCATGATCACACAGATTCTCGGGCATAAAAACGACCCAGGTGTAGACATCCTATCGATCATTCACAAACATGGTATTGCAATCGAATTCCCTGAAGATGTTATGGAACACGCGAACAGTGTACCGACGACAGTTCAGCCAGAAGACTTCGAAGGTCGTAGAGATTTACGTAAAGAATTGACGATGACCATTGACGGTGCCGATGCAAAAGACTTGGATGATGCGATTTCCGTCTTCAAAGAAGACAACGGATCTTATCGTCTATTTGTGCATATCTCGGACGTCAGCTATTATGTCACAGAGAACTCTCCAATGGACGTAGAAGCTGCAGACCGTGGTACGAGTGTCTATTTAACAGACCGCGTCATTCCGATGTTACCGCATCGCTTGTCTAACGGTATCTGTTCTATCAATCCAGGAGAAGATCGCTTAACTTTGACATGCGAAATGAAAGTCGATGCAAATGGTAAAGTCATTGATCATGATATTTATCCGAGTGTTATCAATTCCAGTTACCGCATGACATACGATGAAGTGTATCAAATCATCGATCATCAAGACGAAGAACTTTCAAAGAAATACGAAGAAATCGTCCCAATGTTAAACGACATGGCGAAACTGGCAAGCATTTTCCGTAAGAAGCGTCAAGATCGTGGTGCAATCGACTTCGACTTCAAAGAATCCAAAATTCTAGTAGATGAAGAAGGATGGCCAACAGACGTCATCATTGTCGAGCGTACAGTATCTGAACGTTTGATCGAGGAATTTATGCTAGCTGCCAACGAAACCGTCGCCGAGCACTTCGACCGCATGAAAGTGCCGTTCTTATACCGAATCCACGAAGATCCTAAAGAAGAGAAATTACAACGCTTCTTCGAGTTCCTTACGACATTCGGTATCGTCGTCAAAGGAACAGGGAAAGAAATCGATTCAGGTGCATTGCAAGAAATCGTGAAATCGATCGAAGGAATGCCAGAACAATCACTGATCTCGACGATGTTATTACGTTCGATGCAACAAGCGAAGTACTTTGAAGACAGTATCGGTCACTTCGGTTTGTCTACAGAATACTACACGCACTTCACTGCACCGATCAGAAGATACCCAGACTTAATCGTTCACCGTCTGATCCGTACGTATTTATTCAATAAAGACACATCGGCACAAACGGTTGCACATTGGTCTGCTACACTGCCTGAGATTGCTCGACACACGTCTGAACGTGAACGCCGTGCAGTAGACGCAGAGCGTGATACGAACGCACTGAAGAAAGCACAGTTCATGTTAGATAAAATCGGAGAAGAGTTTGAAGGCGTTATTTCTTCTGTGACGAACTTCGGAATCTTTGTCGAACTGGAGAACACGGTAGAAGGACTCGTACATGTCAAAAACATGAACGACGACTATTATCGTTTCGACGATCGCCAAATGATGATGATCGGCGAACGGACAGCGAAACAATACCGTATCGGGGACGAAGTAAAAGTGCGTGTGACATCTGTTAAACCAGAAGAACAAGCAGTAGACTTCGAAATCGTCGGCATGAAAGAAAACTTCAGAGGTTCTCGTAAAGAGTCACCAACAGTCATCCAAGCTAGTAGAGGCAAGAGCAGAGGCCAAGGTGCAGGCAGAGGAAGAAGCCAAGCGTCTAGTAGTAAACCAAGTGTAGGTGGCGGAGCGAAAAGTTCTAGCGACAAGCGCAATAAAAAGTACGAAAAGCCAAAGAAGAAGTTTTACGAAGGTATGCCAAAGAAATCTAAGAAACGACCGAAGAAAAAATAAGACTGGAGCACGTCTCCGGTCTTCTAGCAAGGAGGAAGTTGCATGGCCAAAGGATCTGGAAAAGTACTCGCCGTCAATAAAAAGGCGAACTTTGATTACGCAATTGAAGAAACGATTGAAGCAGGCATCGTGCTAAAAGGAACGGAAATCAAATCGATCCGCAAAGGGAAAGTCCAGTTGCGCGACGCATTTATTCTAATCCGTAATAACGAAGCATGGTTGTCAAATATGCACATCAGCCCGTATGAACAAGGGAATATTCATAACCACGATCCCGTTCGTGTGCGGAAATTACTGTTGCACAAAAAACAAATTGCTTCACTCGCAGGCACGATGAAAGAACAAGGTTATTCCATCATCCCGTTGAAAATGTATATTAAAAATGGCTTCGCTAAAGTATTGATCGGTGTAGGTAAAGGGAAGAAACTCTATGATAAGCGCCAAGACTTGAAAGAAAAAGAGCATAAGCGTGATATGCAACGAGTATTCAAATCCAATCAACAAGATTGATAATCGAACCGATTTATTATATACTAGATGAAGTATCAAGTACGACCCGCCGTTTTAAGTGAAACGGGTCTGGGTTCCGGACTTTCCTTCGGGGACGTTACGGATTCGACAGGGGTGGTCTGGGCTTGAGCCGCGCGTCGGAGGGATCGTCTCCGTCAGAAACGACAGTTAATAATAACTGGCAAAACAAACAACAACCTAGCATTCGCAGCGTAAGCTGTTGAATCTACCTTCCGTTTCCATCGCTCATGTGGAGGCGTAAGGTTCACTTATTAGTGAGCTACGATGACATCTGCATTCTGAGGGTGTCATAAGAGATTCCCGGAATAGCGCACAGGACGCCCTGATTGATGGCAGAATGCTTGCGCGAAACCTAAGTAGTCAATCTACACGCGTAGACGCTGAAGTAGCAGAGCCTTTGGACGTGGGTTCGACTCCCACCGTCTCCATTATGAGATTAAGGTGTAATAAGATGTAAGGGATATTGTACAAGAGAACCTCTTGTGTGATATCCCTTATTTTTAAAAATAAAGTAAAACGATGTTTAAATCATCATGCTCATTACATACTTACACATATACATAATCTGAAAGGATGTGGTATGTGTGGATGAGAAGGAGGAAAATGAAATGGCCATTTTAAAAGACAATCAGGCAGATAGTAAAAAAATACTGACAGAATCTATAAAAGAAGTAAACCAAATGAGAAAGGGAAAGCTACCCAAACATTCATATAAGGATATGATGAACCGAGTGAGGAAGAGCTTAGAAGAAAAATAATGAAGTATAAAGTGCTTGGTGTTAAAGCGTTCGAAAAAGAGCTTTTAAAAATCGCTAGAAAATATCCAGTAGTGGTTGATTTAGTGGATTCCCTTTTTGCAGATTTTGAAGAAGGTAAATTATATGGGGACCGAATTCCCAGAACCAAAGGAAATGTCGTATATAAAACCAGATTGAGTAATCCAAATGCAGACAAAGGCAAGAGTGGCGGATTCCGTGTAATATGGTATTTAGTCACAGCCGCCTTAGAAATATATCCGTTAACCATTTACTCTAAAAACGAACAAGAAGATATATCTGTAAAGGAAATCATACGAATAATAGATCGAATTTTAGAAAATGAATTGTAGTGAAGCAGCTATACGAAGACGTTGA
The DNA here is from genome assembly GCF_002743335.1 of Sporosarcina sp. P32b. GTDB lineage: Bacteria > Bacillota > Bacilli > Bacillales_A > Planococcaceae > Sporosarcina. The sequence goes on along the minus strand of NZ_PDZB01000024.1, from coordinate 12,904 downwards.
ATACATCTGGAAATATATCCAGTGATGAATCGGTTTTCTATACTTTTTCGATGAAGGGATATTGTACAAGAGTGAGCTCTTGCACAATATCCCTTATTTTAATAAAGGGGATGTAAGCTGTGATAGAAAAAACGGATCGACTTTCACTGTTAAAAAAGAATGTCGATCAACGACGACCAATTTCAAAAGGGCTTATTCGTAGCCTGAAAGAAGACTTTTTAATTAAAAATACATATCATTCCAATGCGATTGAAGGAAATAGATTATCGATTTATGAAACAAAAGCAGTGCTAGATGATGGCATAGTTATTGCCGGAAAATCCATGAGAGAGCACCTAGAAGCTATTAATCATAAAGAAGCAATTTTAGTTGCCGAAGAAATGGTGCAGCAAGATCAGCCCCTCTCAGAAATAGTGATTAAAGAATTGCATGGCATCGTCTTGCATTCAATAGACAGAACAAATGCAGGGAAGTATAGAGAGCAGAATGTAATCATATCAGGTGCCTCTCATACGCCACCTGATGCTGTAGTAGTTCCACAGATCCATGATGAACTAATTCTACAAGGGCATATCAGCGATGAATATGTCGCCTTCGATGCCACACATTTTGAGGCAAGAGACGAGTCCAAGCCGCCAAAAAGAAAAAGAAGCAGGTACCGAAAAAGCGCGGACGGAAGCCGAAGGCCGAACGTGAACAATGGTTAAAGGAAAAGCAGGCTGAAGAAGACGCACGTCCGATTAATGAGAAAGAGATTGCAATAGGAAGAATTAAAGGTTTTGCCTTTTTGAATTTGCATCCGTCAAAGGATTAATATTAATATTGTATTTTATTTTAATGTCCATCTTCTTGTAAAGTTCAATCCATTTTTTTTCATCCATTGGTTTTGAGAATGGTTTTAATGTATGAATGCCTAGCTGTAATGGATCCACATTCAATTCTTGCATCTTTTTTACTAGTTCTTGTGTTTGTTTTTCAAGATTGGATTGGATATCTTTTTTAAAATCTTCTAAATCCTGTGGGTCAAATAATTGCTTTTCTCCCCGGTATTCTTCAATTCTTGAGTCTATATTCACTGTATAGGTCATTGTAGACAAGCTTTTATTGATATCCACTTTCGTTTTAGACCTAACATGACCTAGAACAACTTGTAATTCTGGGATCGGTAAAACTGCTAAGTAGTGATCGTTGTGTAACAGTTGGAAGATACGATCATCATAAGTTGTTATTATTTCAACTAGTTTATCATTTTGAAACAGGGCTGTACCTTCATAGCTGATAGCGTCATTTTCTATTTTGAATACAGGTAAGAAAGGATCTGAATAAGGAGTATATAACAATTTTTTAAATTCATGTAGATTAACGACACTTAATTCTCCCTGATTTTTTTCCTCATAGTGCTTCAGCATTCGGTAAAAAGAGTAATCAAGATTTTCTTGTTTGTCCAATTGATTTTCCAAGTATTCTTCAAAATTTCCTTTTACGATAACTAAATAGATTCTCAAAGAAATATCCGGATCAGTCAATAACACATTAATAATGGACATAATACCTTCGTTTCTTCCGAGGTCTTCATTAATTATCAGCATTCGCATTTGCCCAAATTTCATTTCCTGGTAGAAGCTTAAATTAAAACTCCTTAGTACCTCCTTTATTAAGCTTACTTCTTGCGTTATTACACTCTTTTTTTCTTTGCTTAGAGAAGGCAAAATCGTACTGATTTTTATTTTACCTTCATCCCCTTTACTAAGTGATAAAAATGTGACTGGAGTAAGCTCTTCAATAATGTTATTTTCAGTAAAAGGGGCACATCCAGTTAACCATAACGCCATAAATATGATTGACAATTTTTTAGCCATCTTCTTTCGTAGTCTCATGTTTATTAAACCCCTTTATCTTCATCACTACGATCATAGTAATTGGAACCACTAAGTAACTTAAGCTTCCTGCTAAAATTTGAAGATTAAGTAAAATAACCTGCTTTTCATCTGACTTCCAAATCCATTCATTTACAAGAATCATTCCAATTAAAATAATGAATACACTGAATAAAAAGCCTACTCGACTGGGTGGTCTCTCCATTTTCCCACTAGCTATTTTAGATGCTCCATAAAACAACAGTAGAAAAATTGAAACCGCAAATACGATGTTAAATAATTCTAAAGAAAGCATGACCATATCAATACGTTCAATTACTGGATTTTGAAAATAACGAGCCATAGTGACAATTGGAAATTGACTTTTACTTAAATAATTGGAACCGAAATAGAATAAGGACGCCATATATAAAAATACATACTCTATAACGGTTAGAGCATTGCCATAAGACAAATAGCGAAATGTCTTATTATTTGTTTTAAACCACGGTCCTAAAAATACCAGAAATTCAGGCCCTGAAAATGAAGATAAAATTAAAAATATTCCTTTCCAGGAATCCACACTTAATTCCATTGGAATAATCGGATACAAATCACTGAGTTGAGCTATTGGAGGAAAGAAGAAAAAAGCAAAGAATAAGAACATCCAAAATGTACACAAAAATGAAATCACGACGAAACGTATAGTTTTTTCAACGCCCTTCCATGCTACATACAAACAAGACAACAGAATAAAAAAGATAAGCCAATTTGAATCTGTAGCTGGAAACATAAATATTTGAACCATTTCCGAGAATCCTAACAAAATCACGAAAAGTTTAAGCAGGATAAAGAACAACCCGATGAATGAGAGGAGACGTACAAGTTTTTTTCCGAATAATTGGACAAATCCGTTGTATCCTTCGCTAGAAAACCGGGTTAAAAACCATTTGGATAAAAGAAGAATGTTTAGTTGAGACAATATGCCGACCGCTATAATCACCCAAATCATATATGAATGGATCAAAAACCTTGGCATAATCAAAAAAAAGTAAAGCATTTGGAGGCGATTTACCATCAACATGACATAGAACCCATTATAGGTTTCATTCTTATTAAATAATTGAAGGGCTTCCATCAGTTCATCTCCTAGTTTGATATCTCTTCATCTTCAGCGGTTTAAGATGTTCTGGACGCTCCTTCATTTTGACTAAAGGCCCTCGAATGAATAGGTCAAGCCAATCTTTTCCGTAGAAAGGGGCAACAGGAGATAAATATGGCTGCTTGAGTGAAGACAAGCCATTAAGGTGGGCTAAAATGATAATCATTGCCAAAACAATCCCTACTATCCCAAGAAACGAAGAAAATATAAGAAGAATGAATTGAATCAATGAATTCGCCTTTGTCACAAGGTAATTAGGAACAAGAAAAGATCCAATAGTTGAAATCCCTACCAAGACAATTAACACCTGACTTGCCATACCAGCCTCAACTGCTGCTTGACCGATTACAATGCCCCCAATAACCCCAAGCGTTTGACCAGTCTTTGTTGGCATCCTTAAACTTGCTTCTTTTATAATTTCAATAAAAATCAACATGATAAATGCTTCCCAAAAAGGAGTGAACGGAAGCTTGCTCCTTGACTCCACCAAGACGAAAAGTGTTTGTAAAGGAATCATTTGATAGTGATGAGTTGTTAATGCCACGTAGAATGGGATCAATGTGATAGACAGAATAAAACTTACATATCGGATGATGCGCAAAAAACTGGCAACTACCCATCGATTAATATAATCCTCTGGTGATTGGAACAAATGAAAAAAAGTAATTGGGGCAACGAGAGCAAAAGGTGTATTGTCTACCAGAATCGTAATTTTTCCTGATCCCAGAGAATAAGCAACAACATCAGGTCGGTCAGTTTGCTGAAACTGAGGAAAAATACTATCTTGATGTTCCTCCATGAATTCCGCTACTTGAGAAGAATCAGATAAGAGATCATAATTAATTTCCGAAATCTTCTTTTTGGCGGTTGAAACAAATTCTGGATTGGTCAGCCCTTCTATGTACAATAAGACCACATTTGTCTCACTTAAAGAACCAACGGTGAACTTCTCTGTTTTCAGATCATGTGTTGGAAGACGCCTACGAATGAGCGTAATATTTTGTTCTAGCTGTTCACTGAAGCTGTCTTTTGCTCCTAAAAGGATGGTTTCAGTATCGGATGGTTCAATTGCTCGTCCAAGTGGATTTTCTAAAGGGATAGCGAACCAAAGATTTGACGAAGAGTCAAATAACAAAACAGATCCTTTAAACAGCTGCTTTTTTGCCTCATTAAAAGTGGAAATGGGGTTTATTGTTGAGTGAACATTGCATTCCTGAATGGATTGTTTGGAACAGTTAGATAAAGGTTTTAGAATGCTTTCATTTAATCTTTCTTGGTCAATCAGAGTTCTTACGTAGATAAGATCAACATGTTGATTTTCAGAAATGTTGATTTCCACAAATTCCGCATCATCCATTTGAACGAGGGCTTTTTTTAGAGTCTCTATTGATATTTCTGATTCTGCATTTGATTGAGAATCAGGCTTATTTTCATCTGATTGTTTTTTCCAAAACATGTACATTCCTCACTTCTATATGTTAAAAAGCATTTTGGAAGAACGGTAAAATTCGATATTAATTCCATTGTTGGCTTTTTAAGCTTGAAATATACGAAACTAAATTAATATGATGCAGAGGCACAAGTAGACATTAAAGAAGCGATAATGCGAGCGGACTCGATTGAATTGGGGCTGTTATTGTCTAATATTTTCGGTTATGAATCTGTGGAAGATGTTTGGAATTATATTCAGTAAGGGTTTAAATGAGAGTTCTCTTATGAAAAACAAGTAACTGATCTATAGTTGTGTACGAAACTGTAATTCTCCATAGCGGGTTGGAAAATACCTCCACTGATGGCAATGGAGCTCGTTTGTTGTTGAGGACGGTATTTGTGTTTTATTAGATAGAGCTCAACATAATTAAAGGTACCTGTATAACACAGATACCTTTTTGATATTAAACCTCTATCCCCGCAATCCCAAATCCTCCAGGACCAGAATGTGACGAAATCATCGCACCCGCTTCCATCCAAAGACTATTTTCAAATCCTCGTTCTCGTGCAATTTCATTGATCCGTTCTTTAATAGTCTCACTAAGCCCGATAGAGTATATAAAATAAATTTGTTGTCTATCAATGTCATATTGCTGTAAATAGTCTAGTAGCAAACTTTCAGCCACTTTGCTCATGTTCCCACGATATTTTTTAGTCGAAACAAGCTTCCCTTCCACTAATTCAATACACGGTTTGATTTTTAACAAAGCCCCGCCTAGATACGCCATATTACTGACTCGTCCGCCAGCCCGTAAAAAGTCTAAGCTACCCGGAAGGAAGGCAAGTCTCGCTTTGGGAACCTTTGCTTCGATCTTTTCTAGCAAGTGGACAGGATCCATTTCAGGTTCTTCCTCCAGCAGAGCAACCGCATACATAATCACCGCAGTTAATCCGCCTGTGACGTTTAATGCATCGATTAAATAAATATCCTCTACATCTTCCGCTGCGGTTAACGCATTTTGATAGGAAACAGATGCCTTCGATGTATAGCCTATATGAACGATTGTATGATCAGGAAATTCTGTTCGAATCTTTTTGAAGAACTCTTGGTATTCATGGGTATTCGTGGCGGCGGTGGACGGAATTTTTTTAGTACGATCGTAAAAATCAAAGATGTCTTGTACGGGTAGATGACCGTCTAAATAGTCCTGGCCGTCCATGATGACGTGCATGGGTACTACTTGTACATTATGTCTCTTCGCTAAAAACTCCGGCAAATCGGCACCGCTTTCTGTTGTTAAGATGATTTTATTCATTGTATGTCGCCTCCTGTTTGTATTTTATTAGGTGTGTGATTATTGAGTTTAGTTTAACTATACATGATAGATGGGGTATGTATGTTGGATTTATGAAATGTATGAAAAAGTAATTCTTAGTATACTGATTATTTTGTCAAGTATTGTCGTTATACTATTATAATGGTAGGATGTGGATAGAACGTAAATATAAAGTATGTGGGTGATGTATTGATTATATATGAATCGACGAAAGAACAATTTGTTGGTGATGTCGTAAATGAACTGTTGATTGATCGGTTATATAGCTCCTATCAAAAGAAAATAGGAAGAACGAGTAAAGCGGAGATTCGTTCGTGGGAAAATTCTTTGCAGAAAATGTCCAATGTGATGCAGGATGACGATATACCGCGCGATGCAGCAGTCGCTATTGAATTCAATATTCCTAATACGTCCAAGCGGGTGGACTTTCTTATTGCGGGTAATGACGGGACGCAAGATCATGTAGTCATTGTAGAATTAAAGCAGTGGGAAGAAGTAGAAAAAGTACCATCCCGTGATGCGTTGGTTCGCACATATGTCGGTGGAGGTGTTAGAGAAGTCGTCCATCCCTCCTATCAGGCATGGTCGTATGCGGCCCTCATTGAAGATTTCAATGAAAACGTTCAGCAACAAGAAATTCGTTTGGAACCGTGTGCTTACTTACATAACTATCGTAAAACAGATAATGATCCGTTAACAGATGATCACTATACGGATCATCTAGAAAAGGCACCTGTTTTTGTTAAAGGTGAAATTTCCAAGTTGCGGACATTCATTAAAAAGTACATACGCGAAGGTGACCGCAATCATTTAATTTATCAGATTGAAAATGGTAGAATCCGACCGTCAAAATCTCTTCAGGATGCATTGAACAATATGTTAAAAGGAAATGAAGAGTTCATCATGATCGATGAGCAGAAAGTGTTTTATGAAGAGGCATTCCACTTAGCGCTCAATAGTATCCGGACAGGAACTAAACAAGTGATGATAGTGGAAGGGGGACCCGGTACAGGTAAATCTGTGCTCGCTATTAATTTAATGGTGAAGTTGATAGCTGAAGAACTGGTGGCGATGTATGTAACGAAGAATGCTGCGCCGCGGCATATTTATTCTACAAAGCTGAAAAAGGATTTTAAAAAGTCGCATATTGATAATCTCTTCAAAGGATCTGGCAGCTTTACAGAAGTAGAGCCAAATGAATTTGATATTTTAATCGTCGATGAAGCTCATCGATTAAATGAGAAGTCAGGCTTATTTCGTAATCTAGGAGAGAATCAGGTTAAAGAGCTGATTAAGGGCTCTCAATTTACAATTTTCTTTATTGATGAACATCAGAAAGTTACCATACACGACATTGGCAGTATAGAAACCATTGAAAAATATGCAAAAGAACTGGGCGCTGAGATCATCTCACGTGAGCTAGTATCACAATTCCGTTGTGGCGGATCAGACGGTTATATTGCATGGTTGGATGATGTATTGCAAATTAGACATACAGCAAACATCAATGATATGGGGATGGACTACGATTTCAGGATGTTTGATGATCCGAATGAAATGCTTAATGAAATTGAAAAGCTAAATAAGAGAAACAACAAATCACGTCTGATGGCGGGGTACTGCTGGGAGTGGCCGAAATCCAATCGGCGTGACGTAGATCATTTTGACATTACGATTCCGGAGCATGATTTCGGTATTAGTTGGAACATAGAAAATACGTGGGCTATAGAGAATTCCTCTGTTCGTGAAGCAGGGTGTATCCATACAGCTCAAGGACTGGAGTTTGACTATGTCGGTGTGATTATAGGGGACGATCTCCGCATGGAGGACGGGAAACTGGTCACGGATTTTACTAAGCGCGCAAAGTCGGATCAATCACTGAGAGGTATTAAGAAGCTAGCTAGAGAAGATCCTGAAAAAGCTTACGAGGTGGCGGATTCGATTATCCGGAATACGTATCGGACCCTTATGACACGGGGGCAAAAGGGATGTTTTATTTATTGTACGGATCCAGAGTTGCAGTCTTATTTGAAAGAACGATTGAAGAGAGTGACAGCGAATCGTAGGGATCAGGAGCAGCTGTTGTATTTGGTGGATGAGCGGGAAGGTTATTGATTTTCAAATCATAAATATAGTAATAATTTTTGAAACTATTAATGAGATTTGTCGTCTATAGGCTGTTTAAAGGATAGTGTAAAACTACTTTAGATATTTAGATTTCAGAAAGGACAATTGAAAGACAGAAATTGTATAGTAAAACCATTTATTTAACGTCAACTAGAAGTATAATAGAATGAACAATTTATTTTCTTGATATTATTTTTATCATAATTTATAGGCTTAATAAAACAGTTAGAGTTTGAAGGCTTCGACAACATTTATGCTGCCTATGCAGTTGAGAAAATCGAAGTTGATTTGAAAGGGTAAGCTGTTGATCAAGCTGGTTTGTGAGAAATGAGAGGTTAAAAGTCTGTGTAAGAAGCGAAAGTGATAGTTTAAATAATCGCGAAAAATTCAGGCGCAGCTACTTTAATTATCGATGAAATTTATTACAATCAAATATTTCTATCTCATCACAATTAACAACATAAAAATGGAGGTTTATTATGAACAAGGACTCAATGCCATGGTTATTAAGCGCATGGTTCATTTCGTTGCTAACAGTATTATTAGCCATAATTAATCCAATGCTAATAATTTTGCCTGGACTAATAATTATACCGATCTTAATAATCTTACATACAAAGAGACTGAATAAAATTAAGGGAAAAGCAGAATTACTATCAGAACTAAAAAACAATGGCTATGATGAATCGATTGAAATAGCTGACCTTATTGTAAAGCAGAAAGAAGAACTGGAAGTTAAACAACAAGAGTATTTAAAGTTAACCGAATCTCTAAACGCATATAAAACTGAATATGCTAATTTGAAAACTAAGTATGTTGAACTTGAAGATGAAGTGCTTTTGCAGTCTTTTGGATTTTTCGAACCTAAATATGACTTAGAAGATTCTGCTGCATATAAAATACGTTTGAGCGAAATAAGAAATAAGCAGAAGGAAATGGTAATTAAGAAAGATGCTGCCTCGTTTAATTCTAATTGGACAGTAAATGGCAGTAAGGCTGAAGGAAGGAAAATGAATAATAACTTACTTAAACTTGCAATTCGTTCATTTAATAATGAATGTGATGTAGCTATATCTAAAGTTAAAGTATCAAATATTAAGTCTATGGAAGATCGGATTAATCGGACATTTGAAATAATTAATAAACTAAACGCTAGCAATCAGATTCAATTGAAAGTAAATTATTTAAATTTGAAACATGAAGAGTTATATCTGGCACTTGAATACAATCAAAAATTAGAAAAAGAAAAAGAAGAGCAACGAGAAATCCGTGAGCAGATAAAAGAAGAAGAAAAAGCTAGACGTGAAATTGCGAAATTAAAAGAAGCAATTGAAAAAGAAGAAAAACATTTCATTCAAGCTTTAGAAAAGTTAGAGAGTCAAAAAGAAAACGCAACGCAAGAACAACTATCAGAAATAGAATTAAAAATCGCTGAATTAAATCAAAAATTAGAAGAAGTTAATAAGCAAAAAGAGGATGTTTTAAACCGAGAAAGAAATACTAGAGCTGGTTATGTATATGTAATATCAAATATAGGATCATTCGGAGAAGATGTTTATAAAATAGGAATGACAAGAAGATTGGAACCGTTGGATCGAGTTAAAGAATTAGGAAGTGCTTCTGTTCCATTCTTATTCGATGTCCATGCAATGATTTTTAGTGAAGATGCACCAACATTAGAAAACACTTTACATCGAACATTTAATGATAAACGGTTAAACCTTATTAATGAAAGAAAAGAATTTTTCAAGGTGTCTCTAGAAGAAATACAAGACGTTGTAGAAAGAAATCATGATAAAACAATTGAATTTAAAACAACTGCTTTAGCTGAAGACTATAGACAAACTATTGCACACAGAAAACAGCTAGAAGAAACTAAAAAAGAGTTAGTTATTGCTTGATATATTCTTGGCTTTTATAAATCCAAAGGCGGAAGAAAGATTTGTAGTGAGGCTGCTGTGTGAAAAACACAAACAGAGTACTAGGTCCACACGCAAATTGGAAACAATTTTGAATTGAACTAGAGTTGTGTGAGGACCTGGTTTATTTAATTAATATATTTTTTATTTATCAAGAAGAAATAAAAGACTTGTCAGAAAATATAGATGTAGTAGCTATAGGAGCTTTTCTAGCTGTTATAGGAGTTCCACTGGGTTATATGATGAACCAAATTCATCATTCTCTAACATGGGTATTATTAAGAATAGTTGTGTGAGGACCTGGTACCTTTACAATTTTATAATTCTTATACTGCAATCATGGCAACACAAATTAAGATGTGATAGTAAGGAGTAGATGAATGTGCAGATTCTCGATTATATCCAGGAGCCGTGGAAGGTAGTGATATTGCTTGCTATCTCCTTATTACCTTTTTTTCGCATTGCCCACAATTCATTTTTTATGAGGCCGATTGAAAAATTGCGTTTAACGGAAAGTGAGAGATTAACAGTGCAGATTGCACAATGGCTTACCTTGTCTGCATTGATTGGTACAGCAATATTCACGCTAGTGTTAGACGGTGTGAGCGTGGGAGCAGGGGGAGATTCTGAAATTTCATGGAAACTGATAGCGGGACTATCATATTCTCTTGCGGTGTTTTTTGTGACTCTACTTTTACTCTTCGTATACGGTTTCTTTTCCATATTCAGTGTAAAGACATCCTTTCATATAGTGGATGAAGAACCGCTAGAGGTTGTGAAAAAGGTTAATAAGCATACATATCTACTACAAGCGAAGGATGGAGGGTACTTGTTTTATTCTAGAGAACGGTTAAATCATGTAAAGTTCCATGAAGAACTGTGTCATCCACCGAAGTATAAGTCGTTGCTTAGTCAATTGTACAGTTGGAGAAAAACAGGGTTTCTGATTACGGTTGTCATCAATTTAGCAATAACTGCTTCACTCTTTTTCAATTATTTTGTTGTAAGCTGGTGGCTGATTTTAATTCTCATGTTTGTACTTTTAGTGTACGGTACAATTGTGAAGAACTATGAAACTATTCAGAGACTGAGTAGTGATAAATCAGAAATGAATTGAAAATAAGCTAACAAATCCGAACAGAGTATAAAAGTAACTTGAAAAGAGGGTACCTAAACTAAGGTACCTGTGTGAGAAACGAACGTGAATGTTTAAACAATCATGAAAGTTTGACGCACAGGTACCTTTAAATAAAATTAATAAGTATACATATTGGGGTGCTAGCTATGGATAGTAATTTTTCAGTTGAAATTTCAATGACGGACAATGGGCTTGATTTTATAAAATGTTCTCTAAAGGAAATGGAAGAAGCCGACGAATTAAGTATTAAATACGCTGTTCTTCATTTGAGCGCAGGTTTAGAGTTAATTCTAAAGTCACGCTTACAAAAAGAACATTGGTCATTTTTATTTGAAGACATAAACAAAGCTAATTATCAAAATTATGTAAGTGGAGAATTTAAAAGTGTATCCTTTGAAAATCTTTTAAGTAGGCTTGTGAACATTTGTCAAATTGAAATTAGTGATAGGACAAAAAAAAGATTACAAAATCTCAAAATGCATAGGAATAAAATGGAGCATTATAATCTTAATATACATATAATGGCCCTTGAAGCCACAACGTTTGAGGTTCTCTCTTTTTTAATACCCTTCATTCATAGAGAGGAACTAGTTAGTAGAGATAGTGAATTATTGAATTACATAAACAATAAACTGCTACAAATGGATAGCTATATTACTCAAAGATATAAAGAAATCACTTCAATGTTAAAAGAAGTATCTGATAATATAAAATTACTTGACTGTCCGTACTGTATGCAAAAAGAAACACTAAGGCTCGATGAAGCATATTGCTATTTTTGTAATACACATTTCAGAAATTTAGCTAGAGAACTTATACCGAAATTTACTAATGAGCAAGATGTATTTACTTATAAAGAGTTTAATAAAATTAAATGCTGTCCATATTGCTTTAAAAATTCTATGATAGTTGCCTTGGAAGAATGTGTTTGTTTAAGTTGCCTAAGAGTTATAGAACCTAGTGATTATGTAGAATGTGGAGATTGTTTAATTACACACGTAGTTGGAGATGAAGAAGGTGAGTATTATGGTGAAGAATATCTTTGCTATCATTGCTTGTTTAAATATGATTGAGTGATTAGATAGGTAAAAGCAAGATACCTCTGCGAAAATGAAACTTAATATTAGTGCAAGGTACCTTTAAATAAAGTCAGATTGACAAATTAAAAATTGGGTATCGCGTACGGGAAATATGGCGTGAATGGACAATACAGGAAGAAAACTCATGAAGTTTATTCTGTTCAATTCAAGCTAGATGTACTAAGCATTATGAAAAGGATAGGTGCTTCGCAGATGAAAACCGCACTTCATTTCAACCAGACGAATCCATCGATGATTTCTTCATGGAAAAAGAAGTTTGTTAAAGGCGGTGAAGTAGCCCTGGACCAACCGAAAGGACGGCCTCCTATGTCACATAAATCGAAAAACATCACACGTACACAGCCTGCCCTGCAAGAAGAAATGACACGTGAACAGAAATTAGAAAGAGCTCTTGCGTCTAGAGGTAGCGTACATAAAAAAGGTAAAAGCTTTTCAGATGGATCCGGACGGGTATCTCGAAAAGCACAAACAGCGCTATCATTCGAACTCAAAGAAGAATTCAGACTGAAGGACGTACTCGAATTCATAAGCATTCCAGAGTCTTCTTATTAAAACTAGGTACCTGTGCAAGAAACAAATGTGAATGTTTAAATAATCATGAAAGTTTCCAAATACGGTACCAGGTCCCCAAACAATTCCCAAACAATTCGGATGGCTGAAAACGGAAACCGAAGAGAAAAAACGGCTACATGCAGCCAACTATAAACGCTAAAATAAATATGTACACTGTCGCCGGGATAAATATGTACAAATCTACCGATCTCTCGCATACTAAAGCGGAGGTGATAGATATGTACATAACCATTCCATTCGATACGGATTTTGAGATTACAA
>NZ_PDZB01000023.1 GCF_002743335.1 Sporosarcina sp. P32b | reverse complement strand
TTTCTCCATTATACATATCCATAATGGGGCTAAGATAGAGTTTTCGACCATCGGAACACTTGAATTCTGTAATATCCATTATCAATTTTTGATAGGGAATCGACGTATTGAAACGACGGTGAATTCGGTTCTTTGCCACGGTTGCGATCGTTCCTTTATATGAGCGATACCCCGTGATTTACGAATGAATTTGTCATCTTTCGCTCCGAGTTTACGAATGATCCGCTGCACTTTTTTATGATTTACTATAACTCCACGATTCCTTAACTCCAATTGAATCCTGCGGTAGCCATAATTACCATCGTGTTCATCAAAAATAGATTGAATGGTTTCTTCGAGCACTTGATTTGGATTATTTCGTTTCAATTGTTTGACATGATAATGTTAGAAGACTCAGGAATGCCTAGAATTTGAAGGACATCCTTCAATCGAAATTCTTCTTTGAGTTCGAATGATACCGCTGTTTGTGCTTTTCGGGATAGCCGTCGGGATCCATCTGAAAAGCCTTTAACTTTCTACCTCTAAACGCAAGAGTTCATTCTCTCTTTCTAATTTCTGTTCACGCGTCATCTCTTCCTGTAGAGCAGGCTGTGTACTTTTAACGTTCTTCACTTTGTCTGACACGGTTGGCCGTCCTTTCGGTTGGTCCTAGGGCTTCCTCACCGCCTTCAAGGAATTTCCTTTTTCATGAAGAGATCATCGATGGATTGGTTAGCCCGAAGTGAAGTGCCGTTTCTGACCGCGAAGCGCCTGTCCTTTTCATAAAGCTTAGTACATCCAGCTTGAATTGAACAGGATAAACTTCACGGATTTTCCTTCTAAATAATCCTTCCACACCGTATCTTTTATAAGCGTTCACCCAATTCCTTATCTGTATATCCGCTTTCACGCCATACTTTTTAGCCAATGTCTTATAGCCGGATCGTCCATCGAGATATTTTTGAAAAAGCTTCAGCTTAAACTTTCGCTAAATTTAACCATAAGAATACATCCCCAAATTTAGATTGTAGCTCTAACTTTTGGGGGGCATATCATATACCTTTGGATTTATGTACTATTCAGAGTCGCGTCTTATTTATGTCATACACAAGCACCCATCTTCTAATCGAATCATTACAAAGGTTTACACAATGTTTACAAAGACTCCGTCGTGCCTTAACAATCACTAGATATACTAAGGATGTGTATAGGGGAGGTGAGTCGTTTGCTGAGATTACAAAATATAAGCAAACAGTATGAAGACAAAGTCGTTCTCGAGAATATCAATTTGGATATTCAAGCTGGAGAAATCGTCTCGTTATTAGGTCCAAGTGGAAGTGGAAAATCAACTCTACTGCATATTATTTTAGGGTTAACGACGATGGACAGTGGAAAAATCCTTTTTGCTAATAAGGATTTAAGCAATGTATCGATGAAGGATCGTGGATTCAATATCGTATTTCAGGATTATGCACTCTTTCCTAATTTGACCGCTTACGAAAACATTGTATACGGATTAAGAAATAGGAAAGATCTCGTGACTAAAGAAGAACTTCAGGAGTACATAGAATTCTTAGGCCTAGAACCTCACTTAACAAAAAAGATTGGTGAATTATCAGGCGGACAAAAGCAACGAGTGTCTATTGCACGTACATTGGTGATGAAACCTAAAATCTTATTACTAGATGAACCGTTAAGTGCGTTGGACGGTGTGATTAAAGAGTCCATTAAAAAGCGTATTCAATCAATCGCAAAAGAATTTAACTTAACGACTATCATTGTGACACATGATCCTGAAGAAGCCTTAACGATGTCCGATAAGATTTTAATCATTAACGAGGGGACAATTGCCCAGTACGGTACACCGCAGCAAATTATCAATCAGCCAAGCAATGAATTCGTTAAATCGTTTATTTTGAAACAATTACATATTAAGAGACAAAATATTTATGATTTGTTCAGTGAAAAATATGCCTAATAGAAAACCGGCAATACGGGTGATCTTTATTGCAATCTCACTCTTTTTTATCGCTTTTTTAGTCGCTCCCCTAGGTATTTTGTTTTTTCGTTCTTTTGAAACTGCTGAAGGATTTAAACTTACGAATTATCTTTCGGTCCTGTCAAATAAAGAACTAATGGAATCCTTCGGGAACAGCATTAAAATTTCAAGTTTGACTGCTGTCATTACAACCGTTTTAGCATTCACTTTAGCTTACGCGGTAAATTGTACAAGAATCTATAAGCCTTTAAAAGTTGCAATTAAAGTGGGCATACTTCTTCCTATGTTGTTGCCTACGATTACTTATGGATTCGCGATTATCTATTCATTCGGTAATGAAGGGCTGCTAACAAAAATCATCGGTCAACATCTGTTTACGATTTATGGATTTAACGGGCTGCTCATCGGCTATATCATTTACACTTTGCCTGCAGCCTTTCTATTAATCAATAACTCATTTAAATACATTGATAAAAAGTTTATCGTCGTTTCTAAGCTAATGGGCGATGGTACACTTAGAAGTTTTAAAAACACTATTGTTCGTCCGTTACTAGGTACTATAGGCGGCGCTTTTATCTTATCCTTTATTTTGAGTTTTACGGATTTTGGAATTCCGGCTTCAATCGGCGGGACGTATTCTGTTGTGGCAACGCAGTTATATCAAGTGATGCTTGGTGCAATCCCAGACTTTAATAATGGTGCTGTCATTGCAGTTCTGATGTTAGTTCCGGCAGTGTTCGGAATACTGTTTTTAAATTATCTTGAAAAACTCAACTTTCATTATGACAAGACTTCAAGCATTGAATTATTCTCGCATAAAGGCAGAGACATAGGATTTGGTTTTGTTTCAACGATTATTTTAGGAAGTATGCTTTCGGTTTTTGCCGTAATGTTCATTGCGCCGTTTTTAGTAAGTTTTCCTTATGATCTTACATTTACATCTAAGCATTTAATCGATGCATTCGAATCAAGTAGTTTACTTACAGTTTATAAAAACTCATTATTTGTTGCTTTATTCACGGCAATCATCGGAACAACGGTGGCATTTAGTTCGGCGGTACTCAATGTTCGTACAGCCGTAAAAGGGAAAGCGACGATCGACATCATTTCAATGATGACGAACACGGTTCCGGGGATGGTGCTCGGCTTATCGTATTTACTATTTTTCAATAACAGCAGTTTAAAAGGAACCTTTCTCATTATTATTATCTGTAATTTAGTCCATTATTTCACTACACCTTATTTAATGGCAAAAAATGCTTTATCGAAGATGAATCCTTCGTGGGAAACGACTGGCGCGTTATTAGGAGATAGTTGGTTGAAGACGATTTATCGAGTCATTCTTCCTAATGCATCGTCAACGGTAATTGAAATGTTTAGCTATTACTTTATCAATTCAATGGTCACGATTAGTGGGATTATCTTTTTAGTAACAGCGAAAACCTCGCTCGTTGCGAGCAAAATTAAAGAATTGCAATACTTTGCAGAGTTTAATGAGATTTTCATTTTATCTTTGTTAATATTCGCGACCAACCTATTTGTAAAATTGCTTTGCGATTATTTTCAAAAAAGGAAATTCAATCATGTGTGAGGGGGATTCGAAATTGAAAAAAATTAAAGGAATATTGCTAGTAGTCACTTCACTAATGATGTTGGCAGCATGTAGCGTTGGTAATGCAGAGGAAGGAAAAGTAGTCATTTATACGAATAGTGATGAAGCCGCTTCTGAAGCGATGAAAGCTGCGTTAGACGAGGCTGGATACGAAGAACAGTATGTACTTCAGTCATTAGGGACATCTGAAATAGGTGGAAAACTGATGGTAGAGGGCGATAAGATCGAGGCGGATATCTTAACGATGAGCTCTTATTTTGTTGAAAGTGCTCAGAAAGAACATGAGATGTTTGCAGATTTAACATTTGAGACAAATGCGTTGGAACAACATCCTAATTACTATGCACCGATTTTAGCCAATACAGGAGCAATTTTCACCAATACGGAAGTATTAAAAGCCAAGGGTTTACCAATGCCAACTTCAATTAAAGACTTAGCAAAACCAGAGTTCAAAGGGTTGGTGTCGATTCCAAATATTATGGACTCTTCAACAGGTTGGTTATTCGTCCAAGCGATTATGAGTGAATACGGGGAAGTAGAGGGGAAAACAGTTCTTCGTAATTTAATCGCCAATACGGGTCCACATCTTGAGAGTTCAGGTTCAGGTCCAATTAAAAAAGTACAGGCTGGAGAAGTTGCCGCTGGATTTGGTTTGCGGTATCAAGCAGTACTGGCCAAGGATTCTGGTTTGCCAATTGAATATATCGATCCAATCGAAGGGAATTTCTCGCTGACTGAAACAGTTGCTGTCGTCGATAAGTATGATGAAACAACAAAATTGGCGATGGAAATGGCGGAGGTCATTGTTAAAGATGCACGAAAAGAGCTTATTACGCACTATCCAGTCGCGCTATATGAAGGTGAAACTGTATTAGATACGAATAAACCAGCTTATTCAAAGCACTTTAAACAACCACTAACAGTCGAGCTTTTACAGCAACACCAAGATTTTTTTAAATCAGCCAACTAAATTTATGGGGAGTGTCCAATGATGAATACTTATAAACTATTAACGCCAGGTCCATTAACTACAACAACTACAGTGAAACAAGAAATGCTTATTGACCGTTGTACGTGGGAGCAAGACTATAAGAAAATCACCCAAGAAATTAGAGCACGGCTTTTGGAATTTGCATCAGTTTCAAATGAGGACTATACAACGGTTTTGATGCAAGGAAGCGGGACGTTCGTTGTTGAATCTGTCATGACAACTGCAATTTCACAATCGGATAAAGTATTAATCGTAACGAATGGTGCTTACGGAGAGCGTATTGTGAAAATGGCTAATTATATTGGAATAAACTATGTTCAATATAGTGTCGATTACGATGAACATCCCAAGGAGGATGAGATTAGAACGATTTTACAAATCGATCAGGAAATCACGCATATTGTGATGGTACATTGTGAAACGACAACAGGCATTTTAAATCCTTTAGAGATGATCTCAAACATCTCAGAGGAGTACGGAAAGACGTTGATAATTGACGCAATGAGTAGCTTTGGTGGCGTTGAAATTAATATGTCCAAGCTCAATATCGATTATTTAATCAGCAGCGCCAATAAGTGTATTCAAGGTGTACCCGGATTTGGATTTGTCATTGCTAAGCTAGATCATCTGCTGGCGTGTGAAGGAAATGCACGCAGTTTGTCGCTCGATTTATATGACCAATGGAAAGAGATGGACAAAGATGGGAAATGGCGTTATACATCGCCAACACACGTCGTAGCCGCATTTGCGAAAGCAATTGAGGAGTTAATTGATGAAGGCGGTATTGCAGCACGGTTTTCTCGTTATGAACATAATAATCAGTTGTTACGAGAGGGATTGAAAAAAGCAAATATACATGCTTATATTTCGGAGGAAAAACAATCACCCATCATTACAACATTTCTTTTTCCAAACGACGAATTTGAATTCGAAGACTTCTATGAATATGTGAAAACGAAAGGTTATGTTATTTATCCTGGGAAGCTGACAGATGTAGATACATTCCGCATGGGCAATATCGGTGAAGTATATGAAGAAGATATTCAAGACTTATGTACAATTATAGAAAATTATATGAAAGTGGTGGCGTAATGGCTAAAATTGACGGTGTTATTTTCGATTGGGCTGGAACAACTGTAGACTTTGGATGTTTTGCACCTGTAAATGTTTTTATATCTATTTTTAAAAATGCTGATGTTGAGGTAACGATGGAAGAGGCAAGACGCCCAATGGGAATGCTGAAAATCGATCATATTCGTACAATGCTGGAAATGCCAAGAATTTCTGCTTTATGGAAAGAAAAACATGATAGATCATTTACAGAAGAAGATGTGGAAAACTTATATGCGGAATTTGAGCCTGCATTGATGGCTTCTTTGAAGGACTATACGGATCCGATTCCAGAGGTAATAGAAACGATTGAAGTATTACGTGGAAATGGTTTGAAAATTGGCTCGACAACTGGATATACCAATACGATGATGGATGTCGTTGTGCCGAATGCTGAGAAAAAAGGCTATCGCCCGGATGTTTATGTAACAGCTGATGAGACAGATTCAGTCGGTCGACCGTACCCTTATATGGTTTATCGAGCTATGGAGAAGTTGAAATTATCAGCGGCATGGAGAACAATTAAAGTAGGTGACACGGTTTCAGATATTAAAGAAGGCGTTAACGCAGGTCTGTGGTCAGTCGGTGTTATTGTTGGAAGCTCTGAAATGGGGTTAAGTATTGAAGAATTTACTGGGCTCGCGCAAGCTGATAAAGAAGCAGAGATTACTAGAGTAGCACAAACTTTTATCGAGAACGGTGCAGATTTCACAATTAAGACAATGGGCGAACTTCCTCAGTTAATTGAGATAATTAATGAACTTATTGCAATAGGAAAAAAACCAGGTCATCAGTAAAAAAGTTGCCTGTGCATCACACTATTCTTTGCTTCAATCCCTCTCTACTTTGATGATGAACTGGATTCTCGTACAACGCATAAGCCTAATTTATTAAAGTATTTACACAATACGGTATACTAGTGAGAGTAGAGAAAGGAGATTGAACATCAATGACTTATGAAGAAAATATAGCTGGTTTTGATAAAATTGATTCGGCAAAAGCAGAGGAATTAGTAAAAGGTGACGGAGAAGCTGTAATTTATGTCGGTAAATCCGTATGTCCTTTCTGTCAAATATTCGTTGAAAAACTAAATAAAGTCGCTAAAGAAACGGACGCCCACATTTATTACGTTAACAGTGTAGAAAATGCAGATATGAAAGGTGTTTCTGCATTCCGTAATGAATATGATATTCCGACAGTTCCTGGTTTCATTTACACTAATGGTGACACAGTAAACGTGAAATGTGATTCATCAATGTCAGAAGAAGAGATTAAGTCTTTTATGAATAAGTAATTTGAGTGAAATTATAAAAAGATCATTAATTCGTAAATGAATTAATGATCTTTTTATCTTTTCAACTGATAGTCTGCTCTGCTGGGAAGGTTTGTTTAAGTTCATCGAGGAAGGTTTGACGTTCTTCTACGTTATGAAGATAAATCGGTTCAATGGCCTCTTTCAGCCAAGTTCGACGTTCTACACGATCCGTTACAAACTGCTTCACGTAGTATCTGATATCTGCTAAGAAGTCTAAGTAGTCTTCATAACGTTCGTCATACGTTTCTGCTATTTCCGTCCGAATCTTCTTGGCTAATGAAGGACTTGCGCCACTTGTAGATACGCTGATGATCAGTTTACCGCGAGTCGTAACCGCTGGAATTTGCGCGGTACCTAGTGATGGGTTGGAAGCGTGGACGACTAGTTTACCCGCATCTTTTAATTTCTTAGCGAGATAATCATTTACTGCTTCATTGTCAGTAACGAGCAATGTGAGAAAAGCGTTCGCAACATCTTCCCATTCCGCTTCTTTTGTAATGAGCGTAACCATCCCTTGCAGTTCAAGTTCCGCAAAAGATGGATGAAATTCAGGGCTGACAATTGTAGGATGAATACCGAACCGATGTAGGTTGAGTACTTTGTGATATGCGACGTGCCCGCCACCAACTAAGAATATTTTTGCTTCATCCATGTTTTCAAGCATGATGGGGAACATAGAGATCACGTTTCCTTTCTGCTGCTTCATTAACCCTTTCATTCAGAATCGCATGAATTACTGGATCATAGCCTAGTTCGGGGCAGAGATGAATAGCGGTTGTGGTTTGGGTTTTCTTTAGTGTTCGTTCAATTGATTTCATTAAAATACCGGTGAATAATAAATACGGTAAAATGTACAGATTTTTAGGTTGGTGTTCTAGTAGCCGTTTAAGTTCATTTTCATAAAAAGGCTCGCAAGCTGCTAGATAGCCGACATGAACATTTTGAAGCTTGGTTTTCTCTTGGAATATTCTTTTGATTTTCGCAAAATCTTCTTTCGTAGCCGGGTCACTACTGCCTCTTCCAATCAATAAAATGGATGCATCGTTAGGGGTTACTTCTGTCGTTTCATGCAATCGTTCGATTAGTACATCAACCATACGTTCATCCACGCCAATTGGATCACCATAGTAAACAGGAATATCAGGATAACTCATCATGACGTCTTGTAGCTCTGTAGGAATGTCCACGTTGGCATGGCCCGCGCGCAATAATAGAAAGGGGATAGCAATAATTTCTGTTGCACCCCGTTCTATACAGCGTGCGACACCTACTGCGATAGATGGATCAGCGAGTTCAAGGAAACACGCTTCTTGAATAGGGGCCACTTCGGTTTCCATCGTCTTCTCAATGAAGGCCAAAGCAGCCTGCTGTCCTTTCTTTACGCGGCTACCATGGCAAATATATAGGATCGCTCTCATACTATCGTCTCATGCAAACGACGTTCTTCGCTCGATTCCTCGAACCATTGCAATTCGTCACGTAAGCGGACCACTTCACCAATAACAATCATGCTAGGGTTTTTGACTTCTTCAAGTCGTGCCGTATCTGTCATGGTGGAAAGTGTTGCAGTAACTGTGCGCTGCGTCTCTGTAGTACCCCAATGAATGAATGCAACGGGTGTGTCTGGATCTTTGCCGTGTTGAATTAATTGTTTCTGGATATAGGGAAGATTGCTGACACCCATGTAAATGGCCAGTGTATCAATTCCTTTGGCGAGGGCCTGCCATTTCTCAGCCTCTTCGGCACCTTCCTTACGATGGCCCGTGACGATTGCAAATGATGCACTGTAATCACGGTGAGTAACGGGAATCCCTGCATAGGCAGGAGCTGCGATTCCAGACGTGATGCCCGGGATCACTTCGAATGGGATGTGATGCTTCACCACAAACGCTGCTTCTTCACCGCCGCGACCGAATATAAATGGATCGCCGCCTTTCAGACGTACGACTTGTTTACCTTGCTTCGCATGTTTAACCAATAAGAAATTGATCATATCCTGCTGGACGAAATGATGCTTCGGAAGCTTGCCTACAAAAATCAATTCCGCATCCGGCTTCGCATGAGTCAAAATTTCTTGATTGATCAGTCTGTCATAAAGAATTACATCCGCTTGCTGTATAGCTTTCACCGCTTTGACGGTCAATAAATCAGGATCTCCAGGACCCGCTCCGACTAGCCAAACTTTACCCATTCCAATCACTCCTTAATTAATCCATTTTTTATCACGTAAGTAGTCGATTAATTGCTCGACACACTCTTCCACAGTATATTGATCCGTTTTTAATGTAAGTTCAGGTTTTACTGGTACTTCATAAGGTGATGAAATTCCGGTGAATTCAGGAATGACACCGGCACGTGCTTTTTCATATAATCCCTTTGGATCACGTTCTTCACAAGCACCAAGAGGGCAACTAATATATACTTCAACAAATTCATCCTCTTCTACCAAACGTCTGACGCTGTCTCGATCTTCTTGGAAAGGAGAGATGAATGCGGTGAATACGAGCTGACCACTATCTATGAATAATTTCGAAACTTCGCCAATGCGACGAATGTTTTCTTTACGTGCTTCATCAGAGAAGCCGAGGTCCTTATTTAAGCCATGACGGACATTATCGCCGTCAAGTACATAAGTGTTAGCACCAAGATCATGCAATCGGCGCGCGGCTGCATTGGCAATTGTAGATTTCCCTGAACCGGATAGGCCGGTGAAGTAGAGTACTGCGCTATGATGTTTGTTTTTTATACGCTGTTCTTCTTTTGAAATTAATTGATCATGCCATACAATGTTCTTTGCCATATCGTTTCCCCTCACTTCGCCAGTTCTTTTTCTTGTAAACCATTAATCAGTACATCAACTACTTCTTTACGACTGAATTCTGGTGGAGGCAAGATGCCGTTTTTCAACATCTCACGTACCTTAGTTCCCGAAAGGATTACATGGTTTTCACTAGTGTGCGGGCAAGTTTTAGGCGTTGCCATATTGCCGCAAGTTTTACAGAAGAAGCTATGTTCAAAGAACAGTAATGTGATGCCGATTTCTTCCGCTGTGAAGTTCGAGAAGATTTCTTGTGCCTCGTATGTGCCGTAATAATCCCCAACACCTGCATGGTCACGCCCAACGATGAAGTGTGTGCAACCGTAATTTTTACGTACAAGTGCATGGAAGATGGCTTCGCGTGGTCCTGCATAACGCATGGCAGCAGGGAAGACAGCCAGTTTCACACGATCTTTAGGATAGTAGTCACGTAGTAATACTTGATAACTTTCCATCCGGACATCGGCGGGAATATCGTCTGACTTAGTTTCGCCGACTAGCGGGTTGAGCAAAAGTGCATCAACAATCTCAAGTGCAGTTTTTTGGATATACTCATGTGCACGATGCACAGGATTACGCGTTTGGAATCCGACAATGGTCTTCCATCCATTATTTTCAAATGCTTGACGAGTTTCGGAAGGATCGAAATAAAATTCAGCGAAATCTTTCTGTTCTATTCGTCTGATTAGTTTAATCGGTCCGCCAAGATAGATATGGCCACGATCGAGTAACTTCGCAACACCAGGGTGTGTACGGTCAGCTGTCTTATAAACTTTCTCAGCTTCGATTTGTTGATCAGGTTCGAAGATATCGGTAATTTCAAGTGTACCGTAGATATCGCCTTGATAATCGAGTAAAACCGTATCGCCTACGGAGTAAGCCGAACTGTCTTTAACGGGTAGTGTAATTGGTAAACTCCATATTGTACCATCTGCTAAACGAATATCATTGACGACTGCATGATAATCTTTAGAAGTTAAAAAACCAGTTAACGGGCTGTATGCACCCGTTGCTATTAATTCCAAATCACTTACTGATGTAGCATCAATTGAGACTGTTTTATGCAGTCCCTCAATGGAGAGAGCGGGATCGTATAAATTAACTAAATTACCGCCATGTGGTTGTATTGTTGTCATTATTTGAACACCTATCCTTTTCATTTTAATAAGCCATATAGAAATACTTGGTTTTAAGGTTAAAAAAAATCATGTGTGCAATCCGCATTCTGTCTTGCCGCTACCAGTCCAACGTCCAGAGCGCATGTCTTCTTCAGTAAATGCTGGTTTTGTACAGTTTGCGCACCCAATACTCGGGTATCCTTGATCATGAAGTATATTATAATCCAGTTCATGGGTGTGGGCGAAACGCCAAACATCTTTCCATGTCCAATGAATAAGCGGACACACTTTAATCTTTTTAAAACGGTTATCTAAATTCAAGTACTCGGTAGATTTTCTTAATTCAGATTGTTCACGCCTTAATCCTGATATCCAAGCAGTGGAAGGGGCAATTGCTTCTTCCAGTGGTTTAATCTTGCGCAAATCACAACATTGGTTTGGATTGGTTTTCCAGAGATCCAGGCCATATTGATCTGTCTGTTCTTCAATAGTCAAACCAGGCTGTTGCAAATGAATTTGAAGCTGAGGATAACGCGTCTTCACTTTTTCTATCGTGTCATATGTCTCTTTAAAATGATAATTGGTGTCTAAAAATACAATCTTGGCATCGGGTTTCACGCGTGAAATCAGTTCGATCAATACAATTCCTTCGATACCAAAGCTACAAGCATAGACTAGCTGTTCTCCATAGTGATCATAAGCCCATTGCAGTACTTCAGAAGCTCCTTTTGTCTCGGAGTCTGCCGGAAACTCTGGTAAGACCGGTGCATCTTTTAACGATTCAAATGTGATCATTCCATCCCCCCGTTAACTGTTATATTATTAACAGTTTAACAGACAATTAAAAATAGTCAATGCAAATTAGAATAGTAGGGATTGAATTTTTATACGTGTAAATAATGGCGGTTTGTTAGTTGGATTACGTTTCTGTAAAGGGGGCGTAATAAGCGGCGAGTTCATTGCTCCCACTTCGGCGCTGGTGGTAGGCGCCTTCGTTGGATTGGGTGTAGGGCAGTTCGTAAACTTCTTTTTAAAAAGTACAAAATCAGTAACACCAAATCACTGATCTTCTTCCTATAAGAACCACAACCAAAATAACTACCACTCAGCAGCGCAGGCACAACTGCGGGGTAGGCCGTGGCCAGGAGCCAACTGGCAGCACTACCGCCAGCTGGCTTCTGGCTGTAGGCAATCCCCCACGTGCCTGCGCGAGTCCAGAAAGCAGACACTCGATGACTTCGGTATCCAACAACCAGTCGAGCAACGACCCCCAACAAAAGTGCCAAAGACCCGCAGACGCCTAGTGTTCCAGTCAAACGCATTTCACAATCGGGTAACATACTGTTGCCCCAAGCGAATAAAACGTAGGACGACAGTACTATTTCATCTCTATTTATCTCACAACATTATTCTTTTTACTTTTCATGTCAAAATGCAATTGGTATACTAAATAGTAGTAGTAAATCATTATAACTAAAGGAAAGAGTGTGCACCCAATGGGCCGTAAATGGAATAACATTAAAGAAAAGAAAGCGTCTAAAGATGCGAACACAAGTAGAATCTATGCAAAGTTTGGCCGTGAAATATATGTAGCAGCAAAATCAGGGGATCCAAGTCCTGAGTCCAACCAAGCACTGAAATTCGTACTCGAGCGTGCAAAAACCTACAGCATACCGAAAGCGATCATCGACCGTGCAATCGAAAAGGCGAAAGGTGGCGGCGAGGAAAACTTCGACGAACTTCGTTATGAAGGATTTGGTCCGAATGGCTCTATGGTCATCGTGGACGCTTTGACAAATAACGTCAATCGGACAGTTTCCGAAGTGCGTGCGGCATTTGGTAAAAATGGTGGCAACATGGGAGTGAGTGGTTCTGTAGCTTACATGTTTGATCCAGCTGCAATTATCGGTGTTGAAGGCAAAACGGAAGATGAAGTATTAGAGTTATTGATGGAAGCGGACGTTGATGTAAATGATATTGAGGAGGAAGATGGGCAAGTAGTAGTTTACGCTGACCCTACCCATTTCCATGAAGTACAAGAGGCATTCCGTCAAGCGGGTGTTACGGACTTTACCGTAGCCGAGTTATCCATGATTGCTCAGAACGAGATTTCATTAGATGAAGAAACTCAGGATCAGTTTGAAAAAATGATTGATGCGCTTGATGATTTAGAAGATGTACAACAAGTTCATCATAACGTTGAATTAGCATAATAAAACAGCTGTTCCATAAATGGAGCGGCTGTTTTTATATTACTTTATGATGACTTTCCATCCGTCAGAAGGTTCTTCAATTGAATGTACATAAGTAGGTAAGAAGATGAAAGACCAGGGTGTTGCGGCAAAAGGTGGAATATCGAGGGATAATGAAAAAGTCTCCTCAGCTACTACATCACTGTGTTCATTCACTACACATACTATAGCTTCACGAATAGATAATAATTCATTACGATTATTTTGCAAGAATACAGTAGCGACTAATCCTCCGTTGCGTTTTCGTTTCAACAGTATAGGTGTAGCTGTAAATTCTTCATGTACTGACTTTTTAGTTTCATATTGAAGAATAAAAGCCTGTTTTTGTTTGTCCGATAAAGTAGCTTCCCACGTTGCTTCAAAAACAATTTGCATAGCGTAGACCTCCTTTTTCCTGTATCATTCCCTGATAAATGATATTTAAGTCCTATTATAACATGAAATACTAAAAGATATTAACTACGACTTAATTCTCTTGTGTAAGATAAGAATTTCAGTATGACTGGAATTATCGCTGATTATTATACATAGAATGAATGAATTTATCGAATGATGTATACTAGAGTAGAAATATACTAGTAAAGGGAGAGAGTCGTATGATACGTGTATTATTCGTTTGTCTCGGGAATATTTGTCGCTCACCTATGGCTGAAGGAGTATTTCGTAAGATGATTCATGATGAACGATTGGAAGGGCGCATCAAAGTAGACTCGGCAGGAACAAGTGATTGGCATGTCGGGAAAGCGCCCCATGAAGGAACTTTGGCCAAACTGGCAGAATATCACGTTTCGGCAGATGGGATGGCGGGACGTCAATTAAACGTGGAAGATGCAGCGGATTTTGATTATATAATCGGAATGGACGCAGAAAACATCCGAAATATTCATAACATATTTGGTGATCATAATCATCAACGTGTGCTTCGTTTTTTGGATTTGACAAGTCATCAAAAAGACGTTCCAGACCCGTATTTCACTGGTGATTTCCAAGAAACATACGACTTGGTGCTCGAAGGGTGTCAGGCGTTATTGGATTTAATTAAAAAAGAGGGATCCATAAAATGAAGATTCCTATATTATATGAAGATAACCATCTCTTAGTCGTTGAAAAGCCGGTCAATGTACCGGTGCAAAAAGATGAGAGCGGGGACTTGGACGTATTAACTATTTTAAAGCAAGATATTAAGAGACGTTATCAAAAGCCAGGAAAGGTATACCTTGGCTTAGTACATCGTCTTGATCGTCCCGTTGGTGGCGTAATGGTATTTGCTAAAACTTCCAAGGCGGCATCTCGTCTATCCGATCAGCTTCGTCGCGGCATCATCGAACGGAGATATTTAGCGGTTCTCCGTGGTGTGCCTCGGAAAAAACAATCTACTCTTCAGCATTATTTATACAAGAATCGTCAAAAAAATCAAGTGTACAGCGTGAAGCCGAACCATCCGGAGGGGAAGATGGCTAGTTTGGATTATCAAGTACTTGATAGTAAAATTGATCAAAGCTTAGTAAGTGTACGTCTACATACAGGACGATCACACCAGATTCGAGTACAAATGGCAACAGAAGGGCTTCCGCTCTATGGTGATCAGAAATACGGTGGTACTATCAATAGGCGTGGCGAACAAATTGCGTTATGGTCACACGAGTTGGAGTTCGAACATCCGACAACAAAGGAAAAGCTACAATTTACATCAGAAGCACCACGAGTTTATCCTTGGGAATTATATACTACGCACGATCAAGTTTATAAAACATATGGTTAGTGAAGAACCGTCCATTCTTGACTTACGAATTCGGTGCCACTACACTAAATGGAAAAACGTCTGTTGGAGGAATATATGAGTAAGCATTCTTTTATCCCGATTATTGTCGGAACTAATATTAACGCCTATAATATGGCAATTTCATTTCATGAAGAATATGGCATTAAACCTGTAATTGTAGGCAGAGAGCCATTGCCATTCACAAGCTATAGTACGATTACGGACATCCAAGAATTAAATCCTGGTTTGCATGATCCAGAAATATTCGTCCAGTTTTTACGTGAAATTGCTAAAAAATATAGGACAGCTGATCAAAAATTAGTGCTTGTCGGTACAGACGACTTATATGTACGTCTGATTATTGAGCAGCGGGAAGCTTTGCAAGAAGATTTCTTGTTCAATTATATCAATGAAGAAATTATGAATGCCGTGTATATTAAGAAGAATTTCTATGAATTATGTGCTGAACATGGGATAGATACACCTTCTACCTACTTTCATTCATGTTTATCCGATGAACCATTTACGGAAGAAGTGCTGTTCCCGGTCATCATCAAGCCAAGCGACGGAGTTCAATACTACCGCCATCCGTTTGAAGGGTTGCAGAAGATCTATAAGGTCGATACATATGAGGAAATCAATCGAATTATTCAAATGGTAAAGGCTAGTGGATATACAGAAGATCTGATTATCCAAGATTTCATTCCTGGTGATGATACGTATATGTGGGATGCTGTGTATTATGCAGATCAGCATGGTAAAGCACAGTTAATCACATTGGCGCAGGTGGTATTACAAGAACGTGCGATGACAGCGATCGGAAACTATACAGCGCTGATTACGCGGTATGATAAAGAAATTATGACAAAATTAGCTAACTTCCTTGAAGCAATTGGCTATGTCGGTTACGGAAACTTCGATTTGAAATACGACGAACGCGATGGTAAATTCAAAGCGTTTGAAGTGAATATCCGCCAAGGGCGTTCAAGTTATTACATTACGCAGTGCGGTGAGAATATGGCGAAGTATTTGGTCGATGACTTAGTATATGGTAAGGAAAAGCCGTTAACATATCTAGATGACCATTTCCTATTCACTGTCGTACCGAAAGCGGTATTGAAAAAATTTGTGGATAATCCGCCTATGGAAAAAGAGATTCGATCTTTAATCAAAGCAGGAAAATACGGAAATCCTTTATTTTACAATAAAGATAAGCATATGAAACGTAAGTTATATTTACTTATGCGTCAAATCAACTACTACAAGAAGTATAAAAACGCTGTTGAAGAATAAACTAATCCCTGCGCATCTGCGCAGGGATATTTTATTCTTATTAAGTTATTAGCTGAATCGGTCTAC
Organism: Sporosarcina sp. P32b; assembly: GCF_002743335.1. Taxonomy (GTDB): domain Bacteria; phylum Bacillota; class Bacilli; order Bacillales_A; family Planococcaceae; genus Sporosarcina. The sequence goes on along the minus strand of NZ_PDZB01000023.1, from coordinate 34,636 downwards.
TAAGTCGTGCATATTCTCCGCTTCTGTATGAAGGTCGAGGGAAGCATGCATAATCGTGCTAATCGCAGCTTTTTGTTCATCAATAGATGCATTGACTTGTTCGGTAGCTGCTGCGGATTCAGTCGCAACAGCGGCAATGTGATCAATTGCCTGAACAACATGTTGTCGATTTTCATCCATACTGTTCATATCATTTTCCATAGTCTTCAACAGTGATGTGATGTTGAGAATGGAATCGGATAGTTGTTCGAAAGCATGTTTAGTTTCCATAATGGTGACTTCTTGATTACTCGTCAATTCTAATGTGTGTTTCATTTGGTTTTCAGCAGTCGTCGTATCTTTTCGAATATGCACGAGGAGGTCGCGAACTCTCGTAGTTGCCTCGTTCGTGTCTTCAGATAAATGACGCACTTCGTTGGCTACTACAGCGAATCCTTTACCATGTTCCCCTGCACGAGCAGCTTCAATACTAGCGTTTAACGCAAGTAAATTCGTTTGCTCTGAAATGGATGAAATGGTTTGGACGATGGCTTGGATCTCATTCATTCTAGATACAAGTTGTGAGAAGTTACCTTGTAAATCATTAATGACGATGTTGAAATTCTGAGAGTTTTCTTCTAAGTTCTCGGCCTTTTGCATACCAGAACTTTGTAGATCGTTCATGCTGCGCATCTCTGTCACAACGTTTTCATATTGCGCTGCTGCATTGGAAATCAGTGTAGATAATTGCCCCACTTTTGTGATCGCAACATCTGCTTCTTCTGATTGCAATACAGCCCCTGAAGATACCTCAGCAATAGCGCTGTGGATCTCGTCAGCAGATGCTGTTGCTTCTTCCGTGATTGCGCTCAATGTTTCGGATGATGTTCGCATGCGGTCTGAAGAAAGTCTTGTGTGACCGACCATCTCATTCAGATTATTTTTCATCGTATTCACATTTTCAGCTAAATGGCCAAGCTCATCACGTGAACGGATTGGAATATCTTCACCTGACAATTGACCTTGCGCAATTTCAGCTGTAATGAGGCGGATATTTTTAATGTATGATGTCAGACGTCCTGAGAAAATCGAAAATAATGTAACGCCTACAATTATAGAAATAATTACTGAAATTAAGGTGTACCATAAAACATTTTTTGCTCCAGCATTAAAGTCTACTAAATAGGTTCCGGCCACTACGATCCATCCCCAATTAGGATCTTCTAAGCCGTACGTGATTTTTGGTGCTTCTACATTTAAGTTACTTGGTAGTGGCCAGTCATATTGTACATAACCGCCTCCGTTTTTAGCTTCTGAAATTACTTCGCGAATGAAGTAACGTCCATCTTTTGTTTTGGTTTCATAGAGACTTTCTCCTTCTTTCTGTGGATGTACTAGCAAAGTACCTTCCTCATCCACTACATAAAAGTAGAAGTTCTCCCCGTATTTCGCTGGATTGTCTAAAGATCTAGTACCATCTGTGGCCATAGGTCCCATGATTTTTTCTTTAGCCCGTTCTTGGGCATCTTCTAAACTAATTGTACCGTTCTCTACTTGAACATTGAGCTCATCGATCAAATCTAGGACAGCGTATGTCCCGTTCTGTAATCCCATTTCCCCAACAGTCTCAAGCTCTTGCTTCGCCACAAAGTAATTGACGACACCAACAGCTACTAATGGAATTAAAATAACTAGTGCTGCAAGCGCTATCAACTTGTTGCGTACTGAACCTTTCAATATGTAATCCCCCTTTTGCATTTCTATGTGAACCTTTCTACCCTGTTTATAGTATAGGCTATTCCGATTGATAACGGAATAGCCTGTCTCATTTTCTAGTAAATTATTACTTATTATTCAAGCAACGTTGTTAAATGGCAGGTGTATACCCTTCGATTCTTGACTTGAAAAATGCAGTAGGATACACTTAATAGAGCTGTGGCTATACGGTTCTTAAAGATTTTCAAAAGTTTAAAACGGAAATTGTATGGAGCTATAGTAACGTAAGGAGTGTTCGAGCAGTGCCGATTTTAGATAAAAGTAATGCAAAAGATGTTGAAAGATATGAAACGTTTATGAGAAATTCTCCGTTTCGTTCGATTACACAAGATCCCAATTGGGCGCATGTAAAAGATGACTGGGGTAACGAGCAAGTATATGTAGAACGGGACGGAGAAATTGTAGCCGCTATGTCCTTATTGATACGTAAGGTACCAGGCGGTTTTTCATTACTATATGCACCACGTGGACCTATTTGCGATTTACATGATCAGAAGCTGGTTGAAGAATTGATTCAAGAGGCAGAAGTGCTTGTGAAAAAACATAAAGCTTTTGCATTAAAAATGGATCCTGAACAGCTTTATACAGATGAATTGGACAAGTTATACCGTGATGCAGGTTACATAGTACGCAACGAAGGCGCGGGTAAAGAAGATTTAATCCAGCCTCGCTATAATATGATTGTTAAATTGACGGACGAAGATGAAGATTCTTTAATGCTTAAGTTCCGTAGCAGAACGAGAAGTAAAATCCGAAGTTCAGCACGTAAAGGTGTGGAAGTATCTTATTCACGCAGTGATGAATATTTAAAGAAATTCTTTGAAATCCATGAAGAAATGTCTGTTCGAAATCAAATCTCTATTCGTTCATATGATTATTTCGTTAAAATGCGAGAAGCATTCGATGATTTACGTATTTATATAGCGAAGCACGAAGACGACTATTTAGCTGGTGCTGTAACTATTAACTATAACGGAAAATTATATTACTTATATGCGGGTAGCTCCAACACGAAGCGTAATCTAAATCCTAGTTATCTAATGAACTATGAAATGATGAAGTGGGGATTGGAAATAGGTGCAGAACAGTATGATCTTGGTGGAGTATTCGTACTCGACAGTGAGCAAGATGGATTATATAATTTTAAAAACAGTTTTTGTCAGGTAGACGGAGTGACAGAATTTATCGGTGAAATTGATAAAGTGTACAAACCGTTCATTTATAATATGTTTGTGAAAGTAGTGCCTAAAATTCAGAAGTTGAAAAAGAAGCTTCAAAAAAAATAACCGGTTGAAGTCCTCAACTACAGAAAAGAGTGAACCGAATGAATTTTTTAGACGAGCTGAATGAATCTTTACGCACAAAATGGAAATTTAAACAGCCTATGCCGATTCAGTCTCAAATGATACCCGAGATGTTGTCTGGTAAAGACATAGTAGCTGAATCACCAACAGGGACAGGTAAAACACTAGCCTACGCATTACCTGTGATTCAAATGGTCGACGGCAATCTACCGAAGACACAAGCGTTAATTATTACACCATCACAAGAGTTATCCATGCAAATCGTTAATGTGATACGTGAATTGGTTGAAGGAACTTCCGTAACGGTAACTCAACTAATTGGCGGTGCAAACATGCAACGTCAAGTCGAAAAGCTAAAGAAAAAACCGACAATCGTAGTCGGCACTCCAGGAAGATTAAATGAACTAGTAAGAGAAAGAAAACTGAAAATGTATGATATTCAATACTTAGTCATTGACGAAGGGGATCAGCTTTTGTCGCGCGAATATCGCGTACTGGTGAAAAGCTTGATTGAAGCAGCAAACCCCGAACGTCAGTTAGCGGTTGTGTCTGCCACAATTACGGATGAAATCGAACTCGTTGCCAAGCAGCTGATGAAAGATCCAATCCGACTGCAAGTCAATTCAGATGAAATTCCAAATAGTGGTCAAGTGGTTCATTCATACGTAAAAGTAGATGAGCGCAGAAAGACGGATATACTTCGAGGGATTTCTGCATTATCAGGAGTACGAGCGCTAACATTCATGAATAATGTGGATCAATTGCGCATGAAAGAACTAAAACTACTCTACAATGATGCACCGATCGCAGTCCTCTATTCTGACATGAAAAAACTCGACCGTCAGAAAACATTGGAAGACTTTAGAAAAGGGACTATTCGCATCCTTATCGCTACAGACTTAGCGGCACGAGGACTGGACATCGAAGGACTAACGCACGTCATCCATGTCGACGTACCTCATACAGCCGAACAATACGTGCATAGATCAGGAAGAACTGGCCGTGCGGGGGCAGACGGAGAAGTCCTCACACTTCTATCCTACCCAGAAGAACGCGACTACCGTAAAGTTTCCAAGGGTATCAAAACAGTCCAAAAAGTTTGGTACAATGGACAACTGATCGAAGGAAATTCCAAGACAATCGACGACATGAAAAAAGCAGCACCAAAGAAATCAAAGCCGAAAGTTAAGAAAAAGAAATAACCAAAAACGTATCTTCCAAACGATAATACAAAAAGACTGAAGACTACTCTCCTATCAGGGAGGTGGCCTTCAGTTTTTTCTTTTACTATAGCAGGTTAGATCTCAAAACGCTTCGTAAGTATAAAAAATGAGCATGCACGGAAACATCCGTACATACTCATTTCTATCATCAATCAAGCTGAGTCAAAATAATAGGCTGACCTTTCGTCACGACTATCGTATGCTCAATCTGTGCAACGAGCGACTTGTCGGGCGTAACAAATGTCCAACCGTCATCCAACTCAACTACTTGCTCAGCCGTTTGTGAAATGAAAGGCTCCACTGCCAGAACCATACCATCCTTCAATAACGTTTTATCCCAAGGGTCATAATAATTCAGAACATGTTGAGGCTCTTCGTGAAGGGCCGTACCAATTCCATGACCGGTTAAGTTTTTGATCACATGTAAGCCATTATCTTTTGCTTCACGCTCTACAGCTTTACCGATTTGATTCAGACTAGAACCTGCTTTTACTTTCAATAACGCGCGGTCCAAAGCGGACTTTGCTACGTCGCATAATTTCTGCTTTTTCTCATCAGGTGTACCTGCCACGAATGAAATCCCAGTGTCTGCAAAGTAGCCGCCAGCTGATCCAGAAACATCTATATTCACGAGATCACCGTCTTTTATCTCGTAGCTTCCTGGAATGCCATGCGCTACCTGATGGTTGACGCTGATACATGTATAGCCAGGGAAGTCATACTGGTCGATAGGAGCAGAAACTGCACCTTTTTCAGTGAACAGACGACCTGCCATATCATCAAGTTCTTTCGTTGTGATGCCAGGTACTGTAGCATCTTTCAACGTTTCACGAATTTCCGCAACAATTTTACCTATTGCCCGTAACCCCTCTAATTCTTCATCATTTTTCACAATCATGTTCACAAGTCCTTTCTTCCGTACAATTTATTCAATTCTACTATATCATACTTTATCGATGTTTTTTTAATGATTATCTTGTTCTTTCAATTACTTACTTCAAGACTTTTACACCTTGATACACATTCCAAATCAAGACGCTTACAAACAATAAACTATATAGAATGATGAATAGCATAGGAACGAATCCCCAGAACATCATATTGCTGTTTGTATTGGTTATGGTATCGACATTAAAGGAAAATATCGAAAAGGACATGATGATAAACCCAGCAATTAGTAATGCCATAGGGACGATATGTGAAATGAGTGCCTTTTTTGCATGGCGGCGAACTTCGAATTCATCTGCAACGAAGTAAATGATAATCGGCAATAGAAGGGGAGCGAAAAATACACTGAAATAACTAAGTGAAGACAATAATTTTGAATTTGACATAGCGTAACCTCCACTCTCTAGCATGATAGTCCATACTCTAACCTATACCCTATTTTACGGTATAATCATAAAAAAAACACGGTTGCCCAATTGGCACCGTGTTATAATTGTGTGGGCTTTGAAAAACGCTGTCCCATAAATAGTATAAAACCGATAACTGCGGAAAGAAATAAAGCGGCTGTTGAAACAAATAGTTCATCAGTTCCATTTTTTATTGCAATACCGATGAAAGACCAAATGATAATTAAATTAAACATAGAGTCGTGGTAATGATACATAAAATGTAGAGCGATCGCTGCAGTCAGAGTTAAGAACAATACTGTCCATAGTGGATCACTCAAACCCCATCCTGTCCAATCGTGAAATTTGAAAGCATAGGTAGAATTTGCAATGACAGCGATGAAGATCCATGCCATGTAAGCCGAAATCGGAAGTCGTTCCCGGTTCGTTCCCTCTATTTTGGCGTAACTGAAATACAGCACGAGTAAACTAATTAACAAAGCAATTACGCTGACGATGGCCCAGTAATAATAACTATAATGCCATAATAAAAGCCATGCGATATTTAAAAAGCAGCTGACTGAGAAAGAAATTGCACGTAGATTGGCAACGGATGAAGAAAGTCTAACTGATGTTTTGAAAAACATGTATAGCCAACTGACAAGTAACAGATCTAGCACTATCCAAATTGAAAAAACGTACTCTGCAGGCATGAATAGAACCGGTACTCGATTAGCAATTTCCCAAGTAGTCAGTCCGTTAAGTGGAATTAAATTTGCAGCGATATGTGTTCCAATCATGATGAGTAGCGAAAGTACCATCAAAATAATTCTTAGCATGATAAAATCCTCCTGAACAACAGTATACAGAGATTACGGATCGATGGAGGGGAAAAGTATGAATTTTCCTTTACAAATGAGAAAATGTGGCGTTCTATTGTCTTGTAGATGTAAAAAATCTATAATAAGAACTAATGAATTCAGGTAACTGGTACTGAATCTCCATTTCATTCATATCGTTTGGATAAAGTAGAAGGCAAGAACAGAATGCTTCGAAAAGGATGAGGACAAATGATTTTACTCGAAGGGGAGCAGTGCTACCTACGGATACTCACAGAAGATGATGCGTATCAATTCACCCAGCTGCTAATTGCCAATAAGGAGTACTGGACGGAATTTGAACCAAGGCACGATAATACGTATTATACAGTAGCAATGCAACGAGATAAAATTCGAGAATCTCTCTATCAAATGCGTGATCGACGGGAGTATAATTTCGGTATTTTTGATTCAGCAACAAGTTTAATCATCGGTCAGATTTCATTGTACAGCATCAAACGGTTACCGTTTTCCAGTGGTTTTGTGGGGTATTCCATTGATCAGCGGCAAACAGGAAGAGGCATCGGCACAGAAGCGGTCTCGCTTATTAATCAGTTTGCATTTGAAAAAGTGAATCTACACAGGGTAGAAGCATATGTATCTCCTCGTAATGTAGGTTCAGTCAAAGTGTTGGAAAAAGCACAATTCCAGCGTGAGGGATTGTTACGCCAATTACTATTTATTAATGGTGTGTGGGAAGATCATTATATGTATGCCATTGTGGAAGAGGATTATTGAAAGGGTAAGACCCTTTTGGAAAAGTGGATAACTATATGGAAAAGCCGGCTCTTCGAATAGAAGTTGCTGGTTTTTCGTTTTTATTGCGGTAGTACGCAGTGCAGATGTGTTCGTTGCCGCTCATAGTTTCGCGTGAAGCGCTCATAGTTCTTGCTGATCCGCTCTATCACACGGGATAACCGCTCTATGCCACCTCATAACCGATCATACATTCAGTCCAAGCGATCATAGTCGACTCCTAACCGCTCTATCACCCCGCACGCCCACGTTATCCTGAAAGTGGTAGGGCAGTGCAGACACATTGCCGCTCATAGTTTCGCGTGAAGCGCTCATAGATCATGCTGATCCGCTCTATCACACGGGATAACCGCTCTATGCCACCTCATAACCGCCCATACATTCAGTCCAAGCGATCATAGTCGACTCCTAAACGCTCTATCACCCCGCACAGCTACGTTATCCTGAAAGTGGTAGGGCAGTGCAGACGCATTGCCGCTCATAGTTTCGCGTGAAGCGCTCATAGATCATGCTGATCCGCTCTATCACAAAGGATAACCGCTCTATGCCACCTCATAACCGATCATACATTCAGTCCAAGCGATCATAGTCGACTCCTAACCGCTCTATCACCCCGCACAGCCACTTCAACAAGTACACCATAAAAACACAAAAAAACGACCCTTCAATAGAAGAGGTCGATTTTTCATAAAGTTATTTTACTGAGAGACTTCCTTTACTTTGTAACCATCTTCAATAATGTCCAGCTTGCCGTTTCCGGGATCGATAACAAGTCCATGTACATTTACGTCGGTTGGGATGAGAGGGTGATTACGGATCGCGTCCACACTCTTTTTCACGCTTTCTGTTACATCACTGAAACCGTGCAACCATTTCTCCATATCGATTCCGGAGTACTTCAATGTTTTAAACATGTTTGGATCTACACCGCGCTCAATCATATTGCCTATAATGTGATCGGTGTTGATGGAGCTCATGCCACAATCATGATGGCCAACTACGTATATTTCATCAGCTTGTAATTCATAAACTGCCACTAAAATACTTCGCATCAAACCGCCAAAAGGAGACGTGATGATTGCGCCGGCACTCTTAATGATTTTAGCATCGCCATTTTTCAAATTCATCGCTTTAGGGAGGAGCTCGATTAATCTTGTATCCATACATGTTAGGATGACAATTCGTTTATTCGGAAATTTCGTAGTGGAAAACTCTTCATACTTTTTTTCTTCGACGAACGTTTTGTTATAAATCATAATTTCGGATAATGATGTCATGGTTATGATCTCCCCCGTACTGTTTATAGTATGTAAAAGAAAAGAGTCGCCTTGTTAGGCAACTCTAATCATTAAATCCATGTCTATTAAGACTGGAATAAAAGCAAATTAGTTTCTGCCTTCTGGTTTTGGATCAACTGTAATGGAATCGTTTGAGTCCATTGATCCAGATAAGAAGTGCATCGTAAACAAGGATGCAAGTCCAAGAACAACCATGTAACCGATAACTGTTGTATACATTAAAGCCATTTGAAAGCCCCTCTTTCTGAAATGTATTATGTTCTCTTATCTATTATACACGATTTTCAAGAAAAAATTAAGAGCTACTGTAAACTTTGAATGAAAAGTGACGGAATTTAGAATGCCCAATTGCCATTACGGAAGACAGGCTCTACTGTTCCGTCTTCAAGTATCCCATCAATATCCATCTTTTCAGATCCAATCATGAAGTCGACATGTGTCAAGCTTTGATTCAACCCGTTAGCTTGAAGTTGTTCGGAATCCATTTCTTTCCCACCGTCAAGACAGAATGCATAGGCACTTCCAATAGCCAAGTGATTCGAAGCATTTTCATCGAACAATGTATTATAGAATAACACATTTGAATTGGAAATAGGTGAGTCATGCGGTACTAATGCCACTTCGCCAAGGAATTGTGAGCCTTCATCCGTATCGACAAGTTGTTTCAGTATTTCCTCGCCTTGATCAGCTGTAACGTTTGTGATTTTACCTTCTTTAAATTGAATCGTGAAGTTATCAATGATTGTTCCTGCATAGCTAAGTGGTTTAGTGCTAGTAACAGAGCCATTCACTCCAGTTTTTAATGGTGCCGTAAAGACTTCTTCGGTCGGCATATTCGCCATGAACTCATGCCCAGCTTGGTTGACACTACCAGCTCCACACCATAAATGCTTTTCTGGTAATTCTATTGTTAAGTCAGTGCCTGGAGCTGTATACTGAAGTTTGCGGTAATGTTTACCATTCAAATAATCTACTTTTTCATGCAAGTTTTCATTGTGCTTTTTCCATGCTTGCACTGGATCAGGCTGATCAGCCCTTACAGCACGTATAATAGAATCCCAAAGAGCAGGAACTTGTTCTTCCGTAGATAGTTCTGGGAAGATTTTAGCTGCCCATGCTGCTGAAGGTGCCGCAATGACTGTCCAACTGAATTTATCTGCCTGCATAGCTTGGCGGAACTTGCTGAGAGCAGTACTGGCAGCTTTTTGATTATCACGTATTCTACTAGATTCGATACCGTTTAATAAATCAGGGTCTTGCGATACGATTGACATGAAAGCGGCACCTTTTTCAGCTAGCTGTTCACGTTCCATCTGTTTCCACGTAGGGAACTCGGAAAACGAATCCGCTGGTGCTTTTTCATAACGCAGACGTGTGACTACATCATCAGCCCAGTCTACGAAGACTTGTCGTGCACCTGCTTCATACGCTTTTTCAACGATCAATCGAACAAATGAAGTATTTTCTGTAGAAGCGCTGATGAATAGATATTGGTCCTGTTGAATATTTACACCCACCTTAACGGCTAAGTCGGCATAATTAGAAAGTTGATCTTGAAATTGATTCATCATGACATCTCCTTTTACGTATTGTGACAATTCTAACAAGTGAAGATCACAGTTCGCAACGATAAAGCAATTGAAATAGGATGAAATACTCGTAACTGCCTAAGAATAGTCGTCAGTATTCCCTAAACAACGTCATGAAATGACCGAAATAATAAGAAGAATGCAGTATTTGGAGGCTTTATACATGGATTTGTCCACAATTATAGGTTTAGTATTAGGATTTGCAGCACTCCTCATTGGAATGACGCTTAAAGGAGTTACACCCGATGCGTTACTTAACCCGGCTGCGATCCTAATCATCATAGCAGGAACGATTGCCGCTGTAGTCATCGCATTTCCGATGAATGAATTAAAAAAGATACCCAAATTATTTAAAATTATTTTTACGCAGCAAAAGCTTGCATCCGATGCAGAATTAATTCGTCTATTTTCTTCTTGGGCTGATATTGCTCGTCGGGAAGGGTTACTAGCTTTGGAAGCGAAAACAGATGAAATTGATGATCCGTTTTTGAAAAATGGATTGAGTTTGGCAATCGACGGACAGAATGCTGATTACATTCGTGATGTATTAAGTGAAGAAGTTGAGGCTATGCAAGAGCGGCATTCAGTCGGAGCACTCATTTTCTCACAAGCGGGTACATATGCCCCTACACTTGGAGTTCTAGGAGCTGTTGTAGGTCTGATTGCCGCACTGAAAGATATGAATAATATCGATGCGTTAGGACATGCGATTTCTGCTGCATTTATTGCGACATTGCTTGGTATTTTCACAGGATACGTTTTATGGCATCCGTTTTCCAATAAACTTGTACGTAAGTCAAAAGAAGAAGTCCGCCAGAGGACCATGGTAATCGAAGGAATTCTTTCCGTATTGGAAGGGGAAGCACCGCGTGTCATCGAACAAAAATTGGCATCTTATCTTTCTGTAGAAGACCGGAAGAAGCTAGCTATTGATGGCAGCGAAGGAGCTGGTAAAGTTGGCGAAGAAGCGTAAGAAAAAGAAACATGAAATAGAACATATTAATGAGTCCTGGCTATTACCTTACGCCGATCTACTGACATTATTACTGGCATTATTCATCGTATTATTTGCTACTAGTTCAGTAGACGAGGGACGATTTGCAGAAGTCTCTAAAGTATTTAGTGAAATATTTGAAAGTGGTAGTGGAATCATGAGTGAGAGCGCGCCAACCACTACCCCAGTCCCAGATGACTCGGTAGGGGAGCAAGATGAAAACTCCTCCTATATGGAAGATCAGCAATCCTTGGGGGAAACGCAAGATGATTTGGACGAGTATATTGCCGTGAATGAACTAGAAAATCAATTTGATACTGAAATGACAAATGAAGGCTTGTTGTTGACGATTCGAGACAGTGTACTGTTTAAATCCGGGAAATCAACGATCAATCCTGAGTATAAAAAACTTGCGAATGATATTTCTCAGTTGCTGACACTTGATAGACCACGTCAAGTGGTCATTACGGGTCATACAGACGACATTCCGATCAACAATGCAGAGTATTCATCTAACTGGGAATTAAGCGTTATGCGTGCTGTAGAGTTCCTAAAAATCATTGTCGCGGACAATGAAGTCGATCCGAATCTTTTCAGTGCGAAAGGATACGGAGAATATAAGCCGATTGTTCCGAATGATACGATAGAAAATCGCAGTAAAAACCGAAGAGTAGAAGTGCTCATTCAACCACTTGTTTTAAAAGATGGCACGCAGATCACAGCGCAATAAAAAAAGCGACTCCACGTGGAGTCGCTTTTTTAATTGCGCATAGAACCAAGTTCTGTGGCAATTGCTTGCATTTCATTCGGTGTGATATTTTCACGTTTCATAACCATTTCGTACATATAGTGCAAATCATCATACTGTTCTGTACTAAAGTTTTCAGGTTTCATCGCATCGACATTTACCATGCGTAGTTTTTCTTTAATCTTTTCAATCATGTATGAGACATTCTCAGGTGATTTTGCAGACAAATCCATATTCTTACCGCCTTTCCTCTTATGAAATCTATCATTTCATGAAAGCGGTAAGCTGTCAACTGCACTGCGAAGTGTTACTTGCGAGCTTCTTCGCGTTCTTCGTCAATTTTCTTCTTAAAACGTTTAGTTTCCATAATAACTACTCCGGATAAGCCTAGCAATCCAATTAAGTTTGGAATCGCCATTAATCCATTCAATACATCTGCTAAGATCCATACTAGATCAAGTGATGCAGTGGCCCCCACATAAATAAATGCTACAAATACTACACGATATGCTAGTACAGCCACACGATTAGGGAATAGATACTGGAAGCATTTCTCGCCGTAATAACTCCATCCTAAAATAGTGGAAGTGGCAAAGAATACTAATCCAATAGAGACTAAAATGGGTCCTGTATTACCGAGGAAGGAGCCAAATGCTTGGGCTGTCAAAGCACCCGCGTCAATTGACTTATCTTGCCATTGATTACTCATAACAATAGTAACACCTGTAATTGAACAAATGATCAACGTATCGAATAATACTTGCGTCATCGAAACAAGAGCCTGACGTCCGGGCATATCTGTACGTGCAGCTGCTGCAGCGATTGGTGCAGAACCGAGACCCGCTTCGTTGGAGAAGAGTCCACGTGCAACACCAAATCGAATCACTGTACCGATAGCACCACCTGCAACTGCCTGGCCAGTGAATGCATCTGTGAAGATGAGGCCGAATGCAGCTGGAACTTGTTCAAAGTTCAATACCATAACGATCGCTCCGGCAATGAAATAGAATAATGCCATGATCGGTACGAAAAATGCCGTTACACGACCGATTGATTTGATACCTCCAAGAATAACGAGTGCGCCGAATAAAACCAAAGCGATCCCTGTAATATAATGGGGTACTTCAAATGTGCTTTTCATTACGTCTGCTACTGCTTTAGATTGTGTTCCGTTACCGATTCCGAACGCAGCTAGTGCGCCAAATATCGCAAATAGTACACCAAGCCACTTTTGCTTCAGACCATGTTCAAGATAGTACATCGGTCCACCGGCCATTAAGCCATTGGAATCTTTAACGCGGTATTTAACGGCAAGGATTGCCTCACTGTATTTTGTAGCCATACCGAAGAATCCAGCTAGCCACATCCAGAAAATCGCACCCGGTCCACCAGCTACAACAGCGGATGCAACTCCGACGATATTACCAACACCAACTGTGGCGGCCATCGCGGTCATTAGAGCCTGGAATTGTGAAATGTCACCATCTGCTTTTTTATCATGCTTCCGTGAAAAAACTTGTTTCAGTGAATAGGGCAGTAATCGTAATTGAATGAATGTTAAACGCAGTGTTAAATAAATTCCGGTACCAATTAATAAAATGAGCAACGGTGGTCCCCATATTAAATCGGACGCGGTAGTCAAGAACTTCTCGATATTCTCCATTTCATCCCCCCAATTTCTCTGTGATGTTTGTATACGTTCCCAAGATTACGAGGACCAACCCCTTTCAGTAGATTCTGATATTAACATGTTATTGTTAATAATCTAAAAAATAGAACGATTCGTCAAGCTTTTTTTGAATAAAGTGTAACAAAGATTGTTTGGTAAGTTGCAATATGGGTATAATGAAGTGAGACGTAATCGTGAATAAGGAGGCGAAACATGTATGGGTTCTAGTAAATTTGGAAGATATGTATTAGGCGGGGCGCTACTTGGAGCTGCAGTGAGTATGTTGGATAGAGCAACAAGACAGCAGACGATCACTACGGCAAGATCCTCGTATGAAAAAGCATTGTATTACAAAGAAAATCCGGATATCGTGAAAAATGAGTTCCAACAGAAAAAAGAAAAAGTACAAACTCTTGTTGATCAAGTGAAAGGTGATGTAAATTACATCAAGTCACAGGTCGATGAAATCAAGACTTTGACTCCGCAAGTTAAAGAAATGTTTGCGGATACAAAAGAAGCAATTGCTGATTCCAAATCAGATTATCAGCATATTATCGAGGACGATTCTACAGCTGCGTCTTCTGTTTCAACAGAAGGAGACGCTTCGTTGCCTCCGATGGTTCAAAAAAAAAACATAATATCATTAGAGAAAGCATAACAGTAGAATCAGTAAATGAAAGGGGGACACATCAGTTGGATAAACAAAAAAGTGCCCCTTCTTCTGATGCTGAAAATGAAGAGGAATCACAAAGAGAAAGAGTAAAAGGATTCATTAAGGATGTTAAAGACGGAGAAGAAGATGATTTTGATCCGACTACTACGAGTGGTTTTTTCAAACAATTGATTATCCGAGTGAAAGAATTGGATATTTCAGCAGCTGGTTCGCAGTTAGCGTTCTTTTTCCTATTGTCATTATTCCCTCTATTAATCTTTCTTTTCACATTACTACCTTACTTACAGTTAGACCAAAGCCAAATCTTTTTGTTTATCCGTGAGTACGCGCCGGAAAGTACAGCTTCTTTAATTGAAGGGACACTCTCTGAAGTACTAGATAATAAAAGTGGAGGATTACTGTCAGTCGGAATCTTGGCTACTATCTGGTCGGCATCTAAAGGTATGGGTGCAGTAACAAAAGGCTTGAACGATGCATATGAAGTGGAAGATGATAGAAACTTTTTCGTATCTAAAGGGTTATCGATTGCGTTTACTATTATGTTAGTGGCGACGGTAATCATCGCATTAGTCCTACCTATATTTGGCCAACCAATCGGGCAAGTGATTTTCACATTCTTAGGATTGGAAGAAACGTTCTTGACTGTATGGAACTTGATACGATTCCTCATTCCACCATTCCTGATCTTTGCAGTATTCTCTTTACTATACTGGCTAGTGCCAAGTGTGAAGTTGCATTTTAAAAGTATACTTCCGGGTGCTATTTTTGCAACAATAGGATGGATCATTACGTCACTAGGATTCTCGTTCTATATTAGTAATTTTGGAAGCTACGCCAATACGTACGGGAGTATCGCTGGAATTATCGTATTAATCATGTGGTTATACCTGTCAGCTATCATTTTGATACTCGGAGGTACAATCAATTCAGTCGTGAAAAATCGTCAAGAACATAACCAACAAATTGTATAAATAAAAAAGTGAAGAAAGGGATTGCCTTTCTTCACTTTTTTTTATTCTATTTTATTAAGCATCCGTAAACCATTTAATATGACCAATATTGTACTTCCTTCGTGTCCAATGACACCAAGAGGTAAATCCACTACTTGCATGAAGTTTGCGATAATGAGGATCGAGATGACCGCTATCGAGAAGAATACATTTTGTTTAACGATTCGTTGCATTTTTCTTGAAAGCTTAATAGCATATGATAAGCGATTCAAGTCGTTTTGCATGAGAACAACATCAGCTGTCTCTAATGCCACATCTGTACCTTCACCCATCGCGATACCGGAAGTAGCGGTAGCAAGGGCTGGGGCATCATTGATTCCATCTCCCACCATACCGACCATACCGTACTTCTTCAATAGTTGCTTAAGCTGAATCACTTTCTCCTCAGGTAGACATTCCGCTACGTAAGAATCCATACCTACTTCGTTTGCGATGGCTTGTGCTGTCTTTTCATTATCACCAGTCAACATGACGGTATGGAGACCTAAAGACTGCAGCGATTTAATCGCAGAAATAGCTTCTTTTCGCAAAGTATCTTGTAAAGCTGCTAGAGCTACAATTCCTTGTTCATCTCTCATGAAAATGACCGTTTTTCCTTCATTCGCAAGTGATACTGCCACATTGTCCTGAAATTCTTCTACTAACTCTTCGCCAACAAATTTCGGTTTACCGATTAACATGTACCCTTGATCAGTTTCTGCTTTAATACCAAATCCAGGAACGTCTTCAATATGAAGATTACGTTTAGGTTCTACACCATGCTCTGTCGCGTAATTGATGATGGCCTTTGCCAACGGGTGATTGGAAAGTGACTCCGCACCTGCAAATAAAGCAAGCGTCTCTTCCACGTCTGCACCTTCACGAACGATAAAATCCATCACAATAGGTTTTCCATTAGTCAAAGTACCTGTTTTATCAAAAGCAAATGCTTGCAAAGTACTTAAGTGTTCTAAATGGACTCCGCCTTTAAATAATACCCCTTTTCTGGCACCGTTAGAAACAGCTGCTAGTGTAGCGGGCATAATGGAAGCCATCAATGCACAAGGGGAGGCGACTACTAGCAAAACAATCGCACGGTAGAAGGTTGTAGTCCAGTCCCAGTTAAATAAGAAGTGGGGGAGGAACATCATGATGACAACTGCTGCGAGCACAATCTTTACATAAGACCCTTCAAAGCGCTCGATAAATTGTTGTGATGGAGACTTCTCGCTTTGTGCATTTTGCACCATCGTAATAATTTTTTGGAATAATGTCTCAGAACTAGGTTTCGTCATCGTCATGCGAATCGCACCGCTAATATTAACTGTCCCTGCAAATAATTCATCATTTTCCTGTTTCGTCACGGGAATAGATTCTCCGTTGATGGCTGACATATCGATCGAAGTGATGCCGCTCAAGATTTCACCATCAACGGGAATTCGTTCACCAGGTTTAACGAGCAATATAGCTCCAATGGATAGAGAATCTGTAGATACTTTTTTCTCGCTACCATCTTCAAGGATTAACCAAGCTTCCTCAGGCTGCAATTCCATCAAAGAAGATATTTCATTATGGCTTTTATTAAGTGTATAGGTTTCTAGTGCTCCACTTATTGCGAAGATGAATATCAGGATTGCACCTTCAGCCCAGTATCCAATAATACCTGAACCAATGGCCGCGAAAATCATTAGCATCTCGACATTCAGTTCTTTGTTTTTTATCGTCTCTTCAATACCTTCCTTCGCTTTAGCGTAACCGCCGATCAGAAAGGCTATGATATACAGCGTGACAGAAAAGGATTCTGTACCGTTCTTTCCTAAAATCCATGCTGCAAGAATAATGATTCCAGATAATATAGCCGCAATTAGTTCAAGACGTGCAGACCAATCAATCGTCTGTTGCGGTTGTTCTTTTGCAAGTGTAGTCATGTGATTTCCTCCTAATTGATAATGAGTTTCAATTTCAAAGCTCTTATTAAAGCAGTAAAGTCGACTCTACAGTAGTAGAATCGACTTTTCGGGCATCTAAATAGAATGAATATGAAGTTGTAATAGTTATTATCTACAGTATATCATTTCTCAATGAGAAGTGTTACTTAAATGGCTAATTAATGCAAATTGGGTTAAAAGTTATAAGGGTAAGGCTATCATTAGTGTTGAGGAGGGGATTTCTAGTACAAAGATGTGCTCCCAACGCTCCGCTTATGCTCGCAAAAGTCGTCCTACGCTACGGCTCTCGCTCTAGGCGGACGCTTTCCCATGGGCCCGCGGTGAGCCAACTAGTTCGTTGCACTCTCTTCGGTTGTCTCACCTAATCGGGCTGATCCATCGGGAGTCGCCGTCTGCCGCTCCAATCCCTTGCAATGTAAATAGATGATACTTATTGTTGTGTATTGAAGTTAGATTTGTAATTTGATCACACTTCTAAATAAGTTAAGCTCAAGTGCAAATACAATTTGAGTTCAAAATCAAGTACAAGAATAGATTTGAACTACACTTTCCAATTTAAAAACGAGTCAAAAGTGAAGCGGAGTGGAAGGCGGCGACTCGGGGAGGATCAGCTCGACAGGTGAGACAACTAAAGGAACGTAGTGACTAGTTGGCTCACCGCGAGCCCTCCCGAACGCGTCCGCCTTGAACGCAGCGTAACGATGGATAACCGCACCATCACTTATCCATGCCAATCTATTTATTTACATAAAAAAACAGCGAATGATAGTTCTCATTCGCTGCTTGCTTATTAGTTAAATACTTTTTCTTTGAACTGAGAAAGCTTTTCTAATGATGACTTGTCAATATCAGCATGTAAACTGTTACCGTGAGAGTCCATCGTGACAACTGCAGTGAAGTCCTCTACGCGTAAATGCCATAGTGCTTCTGGAATACCGAACTCCAGTAAGTCGACGCCTTCTACCTCTTTAATACAGTCAGCATAATACTGCGCCGCACCGCCTATACCATTCAAGTACACACCGCCATGCTCTTTAAGAGCCGCAAGTGTTCTAGGTCCCATTCCGCCTTTACCAATGACCGCACGGATACCGAACTTTTTCATGATATCACCCTGGTACGGTTCTTCACGCATAGAAGTCGTGGGTCCCGCAGCTTTAATCTCATACTTACCTTCATCATTCTTTAGAACAACTGGTCCACAGTGATAGATGACTTGTCCATTCAAATCAACTGGTGCGTCATTGTCCATTAAGTGCTTGTGGATTGCGTCACGGCCTGTGTACATACGGCCCGAAATTTTCACCACATCGCCAACATGAAGGTCACGAACGTCTTCTTCTGAAATGGGTGCTTGCAAGTGTACGATACGTGCAGTGGATTTTGCTTCTTCAGCTGGCTGTTCGAATGCAATTTTCTCGCCTTCATTATAGTGCCAATCCATGATTTCGCCAGTTGTTGCATTGATGTTCACTGCCATACGGCGATATGCCCAGCAGTTATACGCTACAGATACATAGAAGCTTGCGGGAATGCGGTGCATGACACCGATTTTACATCCTAATAATGTAGCTTCGCCGCCGAAGCCCATTGTTCCGATTCCAAGAAGATTGGCTTTTTCTAATACGTACTCTTCCAACTGTGCAAGCTCAGGAACTGGATTCACGTCCGTTACATCGCGGAAAAGTTGTTCTTTCGCCAAGTCATATCCAGATGAACGGTCGCCACCGATTCCGACACCGATAAATCCAGCAGAACACCCTTGTCCTTGTGCCTGGTAAACCGAGTGAAGGATACATTTGCGAATACCGTCTAAATCGCGTCCTGCACGGCCAAGGCCCTCTAATTCAGTAGGGAGGCTGTATTGAATGTTTTTGTTCTCACATCCGCCGCCCTTTAAGATTAACTTCACTTCTATATAATCTTCTTCCCATTGTTCAAACTTAACAACCGGTAGACCGATTCCTAAGTTATTGCCGCTATTATCGCCAGTTAATGAATCTACAGCGTTCGGACGGAGCTTTCCTTTTTCAGTTGCTAACTCCAAAGCGCGTACAATAGCCGCTTTGATTTCCAATTGGTTTACCCCGATTGGAGTTTTAATCTTGAATGTAGGAAGGCCTGTATCCTGACAAATTGGAGATAGTTTATCATCTGCCATATTGATATTATTTGCGATCGTATCCAAACTCATTGCAGCACTTGTGCCTTTATTTTCATTTTCTTTTGCAGAAAGGATTGCGCGTCTAACGTCTTTTGGCAAGTTTGTGGACGTTTCACAAACCAGTTCATAAATACTCTTCTCAATTGTCTCTATGTACATCTCAAAATCCCCCGTTAGTATATGTTATTTTTTCGAACTATCCATTTGTTCTTCTAATTCATCGAGTAACATGATTAGACGATCTATATCTTGGAGGTCCGTGTGTTCAGGTTCAATCGCTTCTAATGTTTCAATAAATTGATTGAATCGATTCTTCAGTTCGACGACTTGTTCGTTATTTTGTGAGTTATCCATACGTACACCTCTTTCTATCATTGATATCGTATACGAAAACACTGTCTTTTTCAATCTGATTTTGTTGGGCATACTACAAACGGCAAAAGAAAAAGAAAATAATAGAATTTTCATTAAAACACTTTACAATTAACAGAATAGTTGTTATAGTAAGTCTAATCAAAAGAAAAGGAGGTCGTAGTTATAGAGACGAATCGAATCCTAGACACATAACAACGAAGGAGGGGATCCGTAACAATCCAACATTGGTGAACACGTTGGATAACTACGAATGTAAACATGCAAACTGAAGATGCATCAAATAATTAGAGACCTTATCTGTTGGTAGTGAACATACAGATAAGGTCTCTCATTTATTGTGTAATCGCATTTCCTTTCTCATATTCCTTCACTAACTGATCCAGTGAATGAAATTCATAGCCTTGTTTCTTTGCATCTCGAATGAAATCGGGGAGTGCCTCTGCATTATCAGGAGATACGGTATGCATGAGAATGATAGCACCCGGGTGTAATTGATTCATCAATTCGTTATAGGCATACGCTTTTCCTTTTCGTTGATCGCGGTGCCAGTCAATGAATGCAACAGACCAGAAAATATGCCTGTACCCAAGGTCATTTCCTTTCTGCAGTAACTTCGCATTAAATGTTCCCTCTGGCGGCCTCGCGTAGATTGTTCTCTTTTGTCCAGTAGTAGCATAGACAACTTCATCCAACCTCTTCCATTCATTTTCCATCTGTTGCTCAGTTATATTGGCCATGTTCGGATGGTCATATGAATGATTTCCAATGCCATGACCATCTTTCGCCATGCGTTTGACTAGATCACTGGCGCTTTTTACATAATGACCAGTCAAGAAAAATGTGGCGGGTGCTTTCTCTTTCTTTAGTGTATCTAAAATGCTTTCCGTGTAGCCGTTCTCATATCCGTTATCGAATGTTAGATAGACGACTTTTTTATCATCTTTCCCTTTATAGATTGCACCGTAATCATCAAGCAATTGATCCAGTTCGGCTCCTGCAGAAGGGGGAACTCCTTCAGTAGCCTTCTTGAAACCCCAATGTAAAGCTTCTGCTTGGACAGTAAAGGGATTCATCACCACTCCAACTATGAGCAAACAAGATGCCAGTAAAATTCCTGACAAATGATGAGTCATTAAGCGTCACTCCTTTTTACTAAGCATGTGTCAATCCGCTTTTTGTATGTATGTAATGAAAAAATGTTTGTCAAAACGTAAAAACGTCTCAACAAACATTTGAAATTATATTAATAGGTTTTCAAGCGCCGGTCGTAAGGAAGGATAATCAAATATAAATCCATTAGCCAACAACTTTTCCGGTAATACATGTTGACCTTGCAGTACGACAATACTCTTTTCTCCCAATGTAGCTTCCATCGCAAAACTTGGTACCGGGAACCAATGCGGACGGTGCAACACTTTTCCAATCGTTTTTCCGAATGCATTCATATGCATTGGGCTCGGTGCCACTACGTTAACAGGCCCTTCCACGTCTTCATTCTCTATGGAGAAGAGAATGGCATTGGCTACGTCTTCCACGTGAACCCAAGAGAACCACTGATTGCCTGAACCAATTTTTCCACCTGCAAATAATTGATAAGGAAGCTTAATAAGTGGAAGTGCTCCGCCATCTTTCCCTAATACAATACCGAATCGGGTGTATACAGTACGTACGCCCATTTCATTTGCCTGTCCCGCAAGTTGTTCCCAGTCATAGACGGTTTTGGCTAGAAAATCATCGCCTACTGCAGTGGAGTTTTCGGTATATTCAGCGGTCAGTGATGTAGGATAAATGCCGATCGCACTCGCATTCACTAGGACACGAGGTTTCTTTGGGAGTGTTCGTATCATACGCAACACTTCTTGTGTAGCTGTTATTCGGCTATCATAAATCTGCTTTTTTCGTTCTTCAGACCACCGGCCGTCATCTATAGACACTCCTGCTAAATTAACGAATGCATCTGCTTGCCCGATTTCATTCTCAGGTGAGGCATCATCCGTCAACCATTGGACATAGTGAACTCCATTAAGCTGCGATGAAGGCTTACGTGTTAAGATCACTACTTCATGACCATTATCTTTCAGTTTCTTCGTTAAGATGCTGCCAATGAATCCAGTTCCCCCTGTAATAACCACTTTCATAATGGTTTCCCTCCATTCTCTTGAAAATTAATACACTATTGCTGACCAGCACCACTAGAAGCGGTATACTAAGATAAAGTAGGTGATGGAAACGTGCCGCTTATTACCAAAATATCACAACAAAAACGAGATAGCGAACGTTATAATATTTTCCTTGATGATCAATATGCATTTAGTGTCCATGAAACAGTCCTAGTGAAATTTGAACTTACGAAAGGCATGGAATTGGACGATTGGTCAACGGATGAGATTGTATATTCAGACCAAATTGAAAAAGCATTTAACCGAGCATTACATTTTTTGTCGTTTCGTATGCGGAGTGAAATGGAAGTTAAAAAGAAATTGCTTGAAAAAGAATATGGAGAAGCTGTTGTTCTAGAAGCTATCGTGAAATTAAAACGACTCGGCTTTTTGAATGATGAAGCATTTTCGGAAGCGCTTGTACGTACGGAAAAAAATAGTACGTTAAAGGGTCCAAGAGCTATTCAGCAATCTCTCTATAAAAAAGGTATACCCAAAGAACTGCAAACTCAAGCATTGGAGGAATATACAATGGAAGACCAAATGGCTAATGCCATGAAACTGGCTGAAAAAACGATGCGATCGAATAGTTCACAGCCGCCAGCACAAGTTAAGCAAAAAATACAGAATTCATTGGCTAGAAAAGGTTTTTCTTATCAGCAAATTTCGGAAGTTCTCAGCAATTTAACAATCGAGCGGGACGAAGAAGAATGGTCCGACATTACGTCTGCATTCGGTGAGAAAGCATGGAGACGATACCAAAGTAAATACTCAGGATCCGACCTTAGACAACGCGTGAAGCAATCAATGTATCAAAAAGGCATTCCACTCAGTCAAATTGATCAATTTATTGAACAGAAAAGGAATGAAGAAGATGGATACTGAAAAACGTTATAGTGATATGAATGAAAACGAGCTGCGTAGTGAAATTGCTAACCTAATGGAAAAAGCGCGTAAAGCCGAACAGATGGGGATGATTAGCGAATATGCAGTTCACCAAAGAAAGGCAGTTCTTGTACAATCATATCTTGTAGACCCGGCTAGTATTAAGCCAGGCGAGATGTACCGTATTGAAGGAGACGATGGGGTCTTCTTCCAAGTAGATTACCTTAAAGGATTGTTCGCATGGGGATATCGCTTAGGCGGCGAGAGAGCTGAAGAAGCATTACCGCTTGCTATGTTGAAAGATATAAAAAGCGGAAAATAAACAAAAAAGAGCGCTCGTGCATTATGCACGAACGTTCTTTAGTTATTTGGGGCGAAATTAAGCTTTTTACGAAGTTTTTCTTCTGAAAAGATCCATCCTGTATAAGAATTGACTACTTCTAAGTCTTCATTGACGTGTGCGACTGCAACGAATGGGTAGTACCCTTTGCTTCGATAACGCAAATCAATTAAACGGACTTCGTAAATATGTCCTTTTTCCGAAATGGACCAACGATAAAGAGGCGAAAATGAAGTGAAAGCTTGCATGTTCGGATCTTCTAGTGCCGCTTCAACTTGAGGTGACATCGGCATGACTTCGCGCTCGAATCGTTCGTAAATAGTAATGGAACGTCCGTATGCTCGTCCTACATAATGGTCAACATCTGTCGTGGCAGCAACTCGCCACTGGAAGAAATTCATCGTAGGCGCGGTAAATATATGCGTCGCGTTAGGAATCGTCTTCTTGACTGCATTCTTCACTGCGCTCTTCACAGCGAAGCGCAATAGGTAATAGAAGAAGATGACGACATATAATGTGGACATTGTAAAGACGGGATCTGCGCCGAACACCCATGCCATGATCGCAATTACATGGAGGCCAAATATAATGGGGTCAAATGTATTAATGACTCCTATGGCTACCCACTTATGAGAAAATGGACGAAGGGCTTGTGTTCCATATGAGTTGAAAATATCAACAAATACATGTGTGAACACGGCTAAAAATGTCCAAGCCCAGACATGAAAGAATATGGCTCCGGGAACAAAGAATGTCAGCAGTATGGAAATCATCAACGGCCACAGCATAACAGCCGGAACTGAATGCGTGATACCACGATGATTACGTAAATAGACAGCATTGTTTCGAAGTTTCAATACCGTATCTATATCGGGAATTAGAGATCCGACCATAATTCCTGCAAAAACAGCGCCCATTGTGGCAGGCTCAGTTGCTACGACTGAATCGGCAAGAGCTAATCCACTGATCGCAACACCCATAGCGATATGTGTACCTGTATCCAAATTATCACTCCTTAATCGAAAGAGTTATATGCTACTTATAATTATATACCCTTTATTATTATAACTAAAAGTATTTACATGAAGAAGCGAGGTCCATATGCAAATTATTGAACAAAAGAAAGCATTCCAAGATGCGTTATTGACTTGGTATGAAGCTGAAAAACGAGACTTGCCTTGGAGAAGAACAGACAATCCATACTATATCTGGATTTCTGAAGTTATGTTACAACAGACACGAGTGGATACTGTCATACCGTATTATGAGCGTTTTATTAAAAAGTTTCCTACGATGCAAGATCTTTCAAATGCACCAGAAGAAGAGATTTTGAAAATGTGGGAAGGACTTGGCTATTACTCCAGGGTGCGTAACCTACAGTCAGGTGTAAGAGAAGTCGTTGAAACCTATGGTGGGAAAGTTCCTAATAACCGAAAAGAAATTTCTACATTAAAAGGAGTCGGGCCATACACGGCAGGTGCTATATTGAGTATTGCCTATGGAGTACCCGAACATGCAGTAGACGGAAATGTTATGCGGGTGTTGTCGAGAATTTTATTAATTGAAGAAGATATCGCTTTGCCCCGTAATAAAAAGTTATTTGAGCAAGCCGTGATGGAATTAATTTCGGAAGAAGATCCATCATCCTTCAACCAAGCGCTTATGGAACTGGGTGCAACGATATGTACGCCGAATCCACACTGTTTATTGTGCCCTGTTAGGGAGTTTTGTATCGCCTTTGAAGAGGGAAAACAACAGCAATTGCCAATTAAAATAAAAAAACAGAAAATGAAGCATGTTTCGCTAGCTGCCTTTGCCATTCAAAATGAAGACGGCAATTGGTTGTTGCAAAAACGTCCCAGCACTGGGCTTCTCGCCAGTCTGTGGGAATTTCCAATGATTGAACTTCAAGAAGCTTCTGCGGTGGAAGCATTTGAAAAAGAGAATGGAATAAAACTAAAAAAAATTCAAGAATTACCGCATGTGCTCCATGTGTTTTCACATATAACATGGGATATTCATGTATATCGTGCACAATTGGATGAAGAACATACAAAAGGCGATTTGCAGTTCTTCACTACACAAGAAGTTCTGGCACTACCGAAGTCAAAGCCTGTTCTAAAAATAATCGATTTGCTTGAATGGTAAAAACTTTATAACCTCCCGTGAATAAAACTCCGACTAACAGGACATCATAGTGAGTACGGAGGTGAATAAAACATGCCAAATCAATCAAAACGTAATTCACAGCAAGATCCATCTATAACAGATGCGAACCAAGTGAAAAAACAGAATGCGCAACAATCGATGAATGAAGAGTTCGCTTCCGAGACGGACGTCAATCAAGTACGTCAGCAAAACGCGCAATCTGCGATGAACATGCAGTCTTCTTCATCCGCGATGCAGTCCTCTATGAATGAGGAGTTCGGATCTGAAACAGATGTCAATGAAGTGAAGAAACAAATTAACAAAGCAGAAGCAAACAAACAAAATGCTTCAGGAGCACGTGCGAACCAAAATAAAGGTTCAAACTAAGCAGGAACATCACCGACCGGTAGAAAAGGCTAGTATAAGCCATTTCTACCGGTTTTTTTGTGTGAAAAAGCATGCTGTGGACCTACTGTATTGAATGAATTACGAAATAGATGGTTGAATCGTTTTAAATTTAGGAAAGCTGTTGGTATAATGAACAGATAGCAAGAGCGGCAAGGCTCAAAGGTGGTATAAAAATGGCGATTCCAAAAGAAGGAGAAACAGTACAGATACACAGCTACAAACATAACGGCAAAATTCACCGTGTCTGGCAAGAGACACTCGTTTTAAAAGGTACACGCAATATTATCATCGGTGGCAATGAACGCACGCTCGTGACTGAGTCAGATGGTCGCACGTGGCTGACACGTGAACCATCCATCTGCTATTTTCATGCGGAAAACTGGTTTAACATCATTTGTATGTTGCGTGAAGATGGTGTCTACTATTACGTTAATATGAGTTCACCATTCGTTTACGATGAAAAGTACTTGAAGTATATCGATTATGACTTGGACGTTAAAGTGTTTCCTGATATGAGCTATTTGATTCTCGATGAAGATGAATATTCAGATCATAAACGTCAAATGAATTATCCAGAAGTCATCGATTTAATCTTGCAGGATAACTTAAAGAAGCTTCTTGGCTGGATCAAGCAAAGGAAGGGTCCATTTGCTCCTGATTTCATTGATGTTTGGACATCACGTTTTGAATTTTATAAGCAAATCCAAGAAGAGCAAATCTAGACCTGCTTGCACTCGTGCAAGTCAGGTTTTTTTAGTAGGAGGAACACGATGGGCGAAAGCATTAAACGTTATCTTCAATTTGTAAAGCCTTATAACTGGCAAATTGTCTTCACTGTTCTCATTGGTGTTGTGAAGTTTGCGATTCCACTATTTTTACCATTACTAATTAAAATTGTGATTGATGATATTATCGGTTCCCCGACGTTAAGTGATTCGGATAAAACACAGCAATTATTTTATTGGCTTGGCGGGACGATCATTGTGTTCTTCTTGATCCGTCCGCCTGTGGAATATTATCGTCAATACTACGCGCAATTAGTAAGTAATAAAATTTTGTTCGATATCCGTAAATCACTGTATAGTCATTTACAAAAGCTTGGACTGCGCTTTTATTCAAATACACGTGCGGGTGAAGTGATTTCGCGGGTGATCAATGACGTAGAGCAAACAAAAAACTTCGTCATGATTGGTTTGATGAATGTCTGGCTTGACTTGGCAACTATTATTATTGCAATTGCTATTATGTTGACTTTGGATGTGGAGCTAACGCTTGTCACATTGCTGGCATTTCCGTTTTATGCATTCAGTGTCAAACATTTCTTCGGTAAATTGCGTCAGTTAACACGTAAACGATCTCAGGCGCTCGCTGATGTACAAAGTTATTTGCATGAGCGTGTGGCGGGAGTAAGTATTATTAAAAGTTTTGCAATCGAAGACAAAGAGCAGGAACGTTTTGATGAAGTGAACAATAAATTCCTTGACCGGGCAATTGAACATACACGTTGGAATGCCAAAGCGTTTGCAGTCGTTAATACGATTACCGATGTGGCTCCATTACTCGTCATTGGCTATGCAGGTTACCAAGTAATCAACGGTTCATTAACTGTCGGAACGATGGTCGCTTTCATCGCATTTATAGAAAGACTATACTCACCTTTACGTCGACTAGTTAATTCATCCACTTCATTGACGCAATCATTTGCTTCGATGGATAGAGTACTAGAATTAATGAATGAAAAGTATGACGTTGTTGATAAAGAGGATGCAAAAGCATTACCATCGATTGCTGGGGAGATCGAGTTTGATCGTGTCAGCTTTGCATATGAAGAAGAGGAAGTACTGTCAAATATTAGTTTGAAGATCCGCCCTGGTGAAACAGCTGCACTTGTTGGTATGAGTGGGGGTGGGAAATCAACCATTATCAGTTTGATCCCAAGATTTTACGACGTGACGTCTGGTGCTATTCGCATCGACGGCCATGATATCCGCGACGTAAAGGTTAAATCGCTTCGTGATCAGACCGGTATGGTACTTCAAGATTCAATTTTGTTCAGTGATTCTGTCAAAAGTAATATTTTGATGGGGAAGCCAGATGCCACTGACGAAGAAGTCATCGCTGCAGCAAAAGCCGCAAATGCGCATGATTTTATTGAAACATTGAGCGAAGGATACGATACGAGGGTAGGGGAACGGGGCGTGAAGTTGTCAGGTGGACAGAAGCAACGTATATCCATTGCTCGCGTCTTCCTAAAGAACCCGGCATTGCTCATCTTGGATGAAGCAACTTCCGCCTTGGATTTAGAAAGCGAAGCGCTTATCCAGGATTCATTAGAACGCTTAGCACACGATCGCACTACACTAATCGTCGCTCATCGACTATCTACCATTACGCATGCGGATTGTATTTATGTAATAGATCACGGTGATTTAAAAGAATCAGGTACCCATAAGGAATTGATGAAACTAAACGGTACCTACGCTGGCTTATACAATCGTCAAGAGCTTGGGGGATAAGTAGAAAGGTGGACATGGGCAGGATCAGCGTGTGTACTGTAACGAAAATGCGAACCATTCGGCAAATGAACTTCAACTATTTATACAAATAAAAACGGCACAAGACTAGTATAGTCTTGTGCCGTTTTATTAATAGAATTCATCTTCTAAAATGTTCTCTTCATCTTCATACCGTGTTTGATAAGAAGTGATCAGCGTATCCAGATGTTCTAGCTGTTCCTCGTAATTCAGGATGGACGAGAGGACATGAAGTAAATGATAAGAAGAAAACTCTTCTTCTTCATTGGTGATTGCAATTTCCTTCACGAAAATATTCATTACTTCTTGTCGTTGCATAAACTCACTATGTGTTTCATCGTCGTCGAAATCCGCTTTTAGCTTACCAACGAATTTCAGATGAAGTTGTTCATGATAGACGAGTAATGACTCTAGACGCTCCTGAATCATCATTCGGAAATGCTCCGGAAGATTGATGAGTTCATTTTCATACATATGCATCCTTTTAAGAACGTCATAACTACTCCTAGTTGTAGCGATCAATTGTCGATAGACAACAAGCCGTCTCGCTTTTGCGGCAGTAGTTTTCTTGAAATAGCTGCGCTCTTCTTTAAATAATAAGTACAGCTGATCAATTTGTATCAGACGTTCCTTTAACTTACTCAACGATTTCTTCATAGCAGTATGTTCAGACACTTGACGACCTGCTAGACGCGTCCAACGAATAATTTCGTCCTGTGCCTGATGAATCGCCTGAAACAGTTTCGTTTCATATTTCGGTGGCATGAACACTAGATTCACAATGAACGCCGCTAGTACACCTACCAAAATTGTACCTACACGAAGAAGGGCAAATGTTAAGAAGGCATCATCTTTAACCTCCATCACTGCAATCATCGTAACGAGTGCAAGTGACATAGATTTTTCGAGGCCGAGTTTCAACATAATGGTCATGACGATGACAGCCGCCAAACCGACAATTATTAGTTGAGGCCCGAAGATGAGAGTGAATAAGACTGCTATAGTGGCACCGATTAAATTACCTTGCAATTGTTCTACTATTGTTAAGTATGATCTGTAAATAGAGGGTTGGATTGCGAAAATAGCTGCAATACCTGCGAACACTGCTGTAGGTAATTCTAATAAATTTGCGAGAAACAGAGCAAATACAATCGCAATACCCGTCTTAAAGACGCGGGCACCAAGTTTCATTGGGTAATTCCTTTCCTAAAAGCTCTTTTATGCTTACTTTACAATATACGCATAAAACGGTCAATTGTTCTATTTCAAAGCGCCTTAAATGCGTGATCTACTGCTTCAAGAGTTTCGTTTATATCGGATTCTGTATGAGCAGAAGTTAAGAACCATGCTTCATACTTAGATGGTGCCAAGTTGACACCGTTTTTCAGCATCCCTTTAAAGAAACGACCGAAAATTTCACCGTCTGTTGCTTCAGCTTGCTTGTAGTTTTCCACTTTGACGTCTGTGAAGAACAATGTAAGTGCGCCTCCGAGACGATTGATCGTCAATTGGACACTGTGTTTTTTAGCTAGTTCTAGAATACCATCTTCAAGTAACCCGCCTAAGCGATCCATTTCTTCATAGATGCCCGGTTCTTGAAGCACTTCCAGACAAGCAATTCCAGAAAGCATAGATGCAGGATTTCCAGCCATTGTTCCAGCTTGATAAGCCGGCCCTAGTGGGGCAACTTGTTCCATAATTTCTTTTTTACCGCCGTATGCGCCAATAGGTAAGCCGCCGCCGATAATCTTCCCGAACGCTGTTAAATCCGGCTGAAGGCCAAGTAATGTCTGTGCTGCACCATAATGAAAACGGAATGCTGTAATGACCTCATCATAGACAGTCAAAACGCCTTGTTCTTTAGCTAACTCATGAACAAGTTCCAAGAAACCTTCATTTGGCTCGACGATTCCAAAGTTCCCGACAATCGGTTCGATGAGAATACAAGCAAGTTCATCGCCCCATTGCTTCATCGCTTCTTTATAGCTTTCGGGATCATTGAACGGAATCGTAATGACCTCTTTCGCGATAGAAGAAGGGACGCCTGCAGAATCTGGCGTGCCTAAAGTAGCGGGACCAGATCCAGCAGCTACTAATACAAGATCCGAGTGACCGTGATAGCAACCAGCGAACTTCATAATCTTTGTACGACCAGTATAAGCTCTTGCTACACGAATTGTTGTCATAACAGCTTCTGTACCGGAGTTAACGAAACGAACTTTGTCCATTCCTGGAATAGCTTCTTTTAACATTTTTGCAAATTGTACTTCGTGGCGTGTAGGCGTTCCATAGAGTACACCTGTTTCCGCTGCCTTCGTAATGGCTTTTGTTATGTGAGGATGCGCGTGTCCTGTAATAATCGGGCCGTATGCTCCTAAGTAGTCAATATAACGATTACCATCTACATCATAGAAATAAGCGCCTTCTGCACGTTCCATAACAGTAGGTGCACCTCCGCCAACCGCTCCGTAAGCTCGGGCTGGGCTATTGACACCACCCACAATATGTTCACATGCTTCTGCGTAGATTGCTTCTGAATTTTTTCGGTTCATTAGTTAATTCCTCCAAATCAATTATACGTTATCCATTTTAGCATTAATGGGAGTGAAGTCTCTACCTTCAGAGTGAAGTATAGGTAAATTGTAAAATTCAAAAACTTCCTATACGATAAGTAAAGAGAGATCGAAGTGTACTATTCATTTTTATTAGAGGAGGATTCTTAATGGAAAAATTAGAAGGAAAACAAGCACCTGCATTTTCGCTAGCAAATGAAAATGGCGAAATGATTTCATTGAATCAATTCAGAGGGAAAAGTTATGTAGTATTGTATTTTTATCCGAAAGACTCCACACCTGGTTGTACAACAGAGGCTTGTGATTTTCGTGATGCGCAATCAGATTTTGAAGGGCTAAATGCGGTAATACTTGGTGTCAGTCCAGATCATGAAGCGTCTCACCAAAAGTTTATCGCGAAGCACAGCTTGCCATTTTCTTTGCTTGTGGATGAAGATCATGCGGTAGCTGAACAGTATGGTGTTTGGAAGCTAAAGAAGAACTTCGGAAAAGAGTATATGGGAATAGAACGATCTACATTCTTGATTGATCCAACAGGTACCGTAGTGAAAGAATGGCGGAAAGTTCGTGTGAAAGGTCATGTGGAAGATGCACTTGCGACACTTGAGCAACTGACGAACTAGGAGGCAATCACTATGAAGATATTATTTACATTTAAGATCAAAACTTCATTTAAAGAGCAATTAAAAGAGAAGTATTCAAATGTGGAATTCCTGTATACAACCAATATTGATGAAGTGTCGTTAGAAGATATAGAAGTAATCGTGACAGATGGTGGAGATTTGAAAGCAGAACATGTCGAAAAAGCTACTGAACTGAAATGGGTCATGGTTGCGGCTGTAGGAGTCGATACATTGCCGATCGAAGCACTTCAGGCGCAAGATGTTCTAGTCACCAATTCTCATGGTGTTCATAAAATGCCGTTAGCCGAATCTGTATTAGCTCATTTATTATCACTTGAAAGGGGTTTACCAGGTATTTATAAGAGAGAAGCTGAAAAAGAGTGGGAGCTAGACTCTTTACCAGGTGAAGTGAATCACTCCACTGCATTAATAGTAGGAACTGGAGCGATTGGCGAAGAAATCGGAAGACTTTTGCAAGCATTTCATGTACATACAATCGGATGTAACCGTTCAGGGCATTCAAATCCTTATATGAACGAAACGATTTCCTTGAATGAAATTCTTGAAAAGCTTCCTCATGTCGATTATGTGATTTCCATATTGCCAAGCACTCCTCAAACGCGATGGATTTATCAGCCAGAGCATTTCCGCGCAATGAAGGAGACAGCTGTCTTTATGAACGTGGGTAGGGGGGACGCAGTAAGAGAGCAGTATGTGTTAGACGCGTTAAAACAACAGGAAATCCGCCATGCGGTACTGGATGTCTTTGAAACAGAGCCATTACCTAAAGATAGCCCTTTTTGGGAGTTGCCGAACTGTACGGTATCCCCGCATATGTCCAGTCTTTCCGATCAATACATTAAACGTTCCTTAGATATTATGGATACTAATCTTGAGAAATGGGTGGCGGGAAACAGAGATCTCATCAACCAAGTGGATTTAGCAAAAGGCTATTAATATAGCGTTATCGGCAGAATAGTTGACAATACACCTCATAGTTGAGTAAACTAATTATAATGATTATAAAGAAGTAATCCTTATGAAGTGAGGTGCATTACGATGCCTGGAGTATTCTTAAAAGATGCGTTAGTGACATTGAAAGAAAGTGGTGTGAGAATTACTCCGCAACGACATGCGATTCTCGAGTATTTAATCACATCTCATTCACATCCAACTGCTGATGAAATCTATAAAGCGCTAGAAGAAGACTTTCCTAATATGAGTGTGGCGACAGTTTATAACAACTTGCGTGTATTCCAAAACTCTGGATTAGTAAAGGAGTTAACATATGGAGATGCGTCAAGTCGTTTTGATTTCGTGACACATGATCATTACCATATTATTTGTGACGATTGCGGAAAGATTGTAGATTTCTACCATCCTGGTCTAGAAGAAGTAGAACGTCTAGCAGCGCATGTAACGGGTTTTCAAGTAAATTCACATCGTTTAGAAGTGTATGGAACTTGTCCTGACTGCGCAGTAGCACAACAGACTCAAGCGAAATAAAAGAGTGTAACCCATTGTGGGTTACACTCTTTTATTTTGTATTATTTTTCTTGCTTCACTTTTTTATTATACGTGATATCGAATTCTTTACCTTCAAGGTTTGGATCGAGTGTTAATGGCTCACGGCAATGTCCACACATATCAACTCGTCCAAGCACTTTAGTATGCTTACCGCAATTCGGACATTGTACTCGTACAGCCCGCGTTGACAAGGTACCAATCCACGCGTACACCACTGTACTACCGATAATTGCAAGCATTCCCAAGAACATAAAGATCAACATGACAATTTCATTGGAACGGAAAAAGATCCCGACATACATAATGACAACACCAATGAAAATAAGTGCTAAGGCAAATGATCGAATACGATTTATTTTATTTTTGTAAGGCTTCATCTTAAGTTTCCTCCTAACGCTATCCTCACCTAATATATCATATTATTATTTAATTGCAGTATAAACTCCCTTTAAAATAAAGGATTTTGTGTGAAATTCGTCGAAATAGAGTATTCGAGATGATCTTATAGAAAGCTAGGAGGCGAGATAGTGGAACAAATGCTACGGCCAGTGTACCAAGAGAGAGCTAGTTTACCTGAGACATTAAGTGTGCTCCTCATTGGCAATCAAAGAGAAGACGACCCGATCACTGATACCTTTGATGAAATCTTATTTATAATTACCTCAAACAATGAGATACCCATTCAGACCAAACACTATACAGATGGTAAACGTAAGGCGGCTATGCACATCATTAGCGAAAGACAACTAACACATTGGTTGCTTGTAGGAACAAACAAGAAAATCATTGATTGGCTTATCCTCGGAAAAGTATTCTTTGACCGTGATGAATATGCGGAACGACTGAAAGAACGTTTATCCGAAGAACCGCTGTTTGGTAGGGGCATTAAGATGGGGATGGAAATGGCTAAAATGATTCGCGCTTATAATGAAGGGAAAATTCATTTCGAAAGAAAACAACATATGGATTCTTATCTTTACGCGATCAATACATTACATCACCTAGCAAGGTTCGTGGCCGTTAAACGCAACGTATTACCTGAAAATACCGTCTGGGCACAAATGAAGAAAATAGATCCAGCTGTTTTTAAGTTATATGAAGAATTGATTGGCAGTGAAGAGGAACTAGGGAAACGTTTGGATTTGGTGTTCTTGGCAAGTGAGTTCTTCATCCATAACTATACAAATGAAGCTGCGGTACATTTGCTGACTATCATGAGTGAAAAGGAATCATGGACCGTCCAGCAATTGCATGAACAGGAAGAGTTAGCGTTGTATTCCTCGGACCTAGAGTTCTTTATCGAGTATTTGGTAGATAAACATTTAATTGAAACTACGCAAGTACCATCTAAAAATGAGTTGCTATTCCATAGAGAGTACCGTATTATAAGGGCTCGGTAGCTGTCGTAGAGCGATTCCGAGATCGCTCTATAACTTTTATTGAAATAGTTGTTGACTTATTCTTTGACGTCATGTTATTATAGTAAATGTCGCTTGGGAGAAACGTTCTAACAACGCGTACAACACATTCGAAAAAAGAATTTTAAAAAAGACTTGACGAATGAAAGCAAGATGAGCTATATTAGAGAAGTCGCTTTTACAAGAAGCGCAAAACATGAACCTTGAAAACTGAACAGCAAAACGTTAACGAAATACAGTTTGTGCACCTAACGGTGACACAAACAAAATGAGTATCTTAATTGATGCCAGCAAATGAAACTCGAGCTAATCGAATTTCTCTT
>NZ_PDZB01000022.1 GCF_002743335.1 Sporosarcina sp. P32b | reverse complement strand
AATTTCAGGATAAGATTCAAGAAAGTTGTTTACTTTTTGATTAAATCCAATGCTTTACATAGCAGTAAAGGAGATGAACTTCAAAAAAAACCACCTACCCTTTTCATTTCATTATTCCACTAAGTGGCCCGATTACGGAATAGTTATATATTCAAAGCAAGTCATTAAAACAGCCTTAGGCTCAAGATTATTTATTCTTTAAAGTACATCTTTCTGTTTTTTCATCCCACTCTATAGTTACATCTGGTTTTCATTTTCTTTTGTAACAGCACAACCTGAAAAAGTGGAACCAGATGTTTTTAATATCCCATTACTTAACTCGCATTGCCAGAAGATGACCCTGAACTACTATTAATTTCTTTTGGGGTTTCATTTTCACCTATATATTTAATCGTAATATCACCTGATTCAGAATTATCACCTGTACTATTAATAGTATAATCCACATTCCCATTCTCGCTATCTCCCTGAAAGTGGTATGTTTGCTGCCCTGAGCAAGCCACTAATATTAGAAAAACATAGCATAATAACGCTGATATTTTCAATTTCATTAAAATTTCCCACTCTCGTATTTAACACCTAGTCCGTTATTGATACGGGAGCAAATCCTTGTTAAAGAACTGCCCCCCTATTGCAATTAATGGCCTTGTCGTTAATTATCCAAATCATCATCAAGCCAGGATTTCTTACTTCCACCTTGATCAGAATCTTTTTCGAGAGATTGCCCCACAACAGACCTATTAATACCATCTTTGACAGCTTTAAAAATCACAAGATATAGAATGAACAGCCCTACTATCCAAAGAATAATCATACCGAAAACTTGACTTGCCATTATCCATCCCTCCAAATCCTATATAACAAAAGACCAGATTCATGAACACAGTCTACTTATTTAATTGCTTATTTTTCCTGAAGAAAATGAGATAAATAATTTCTAGAATCCCAACTGTATTGACTACCAGTAGAATAATAAACCATGCTAGTTGCCTATTACCACCTGCATGCCAAAGTGCTATCCCTTTCCAAATTAATGACCAAGTAATGAGTAAATAAAAAATTGGATTGTTGTAATTTAATACTTGAGAAATAGTTTCCATTTTTCCACCCTCCTTTAAACAATATGGCCTTGTCCTGGAACAAAGCTATGCTGCTAATGCCCCTGATTCTGATAAAAAGTTATTTGTCTTTTTGCTCGACTAAAAACAAACCTAATTTAAATAGCAAAGATAATACGAAAATAATCATTAAAGTTCTTGATATTACATACCCATCAAGAGCTAATTCATAGCCTCCCGAGAGTAATATATTCGGGTTAATAATAATAAAAACTGCGATAAGTATGGGTATTGCAAGTAAAATGACGGCTAAAGTAGATTTATCGCTCATTGTCGTCCCCCCTATATTACTTAACAAAATGGCCCGTTTCAGCCATAACACTTCTCCAACAACGACACCCATTAATATACATGCAATTCATTATTTCTTTACACTGTCTAACAAGATAAACCCAAACACCACACCGGCTATTGTTTGAATTGTGGAGTTTCCAAAATACAAGATTTCCGGTACTAGTGGAATAAGGTTTTCGCCCGTGGGTGTAAAGATTACTACACACATAGATAATACACCAAGAGATGGCAACCCAACGCCCATGAATTTAGCCCAATCAAAAGTCCATTGTCTATCCTCTTTCATTTCAATTATAAGTTTTGGCAACCTGAGCAATATTCCTATACCAATAGGAAATATGGATGAAAACAGAACAAATGATAGTACTTCAAAATTTTTCATAAAATCTTGTTTCAACAGGAACTGATATTTGTCACCTAAATAAATAAGAACCCCTATAACTATTGTCCATCCGAAGTAATAAAAGAACTTTCTCATAAATACCCTCCTTTTCGATTCGATTCTTGAACCATCACAGTTCTACTATTTATACGTATATAAAATGTAAAAGTGTTCATATTTTCAAATATTCAGAATCTATTTGACTGAGTTTAGTTATTCTGATTACACGCTTTCAATTACTATACTACAAGTATACATAAAATTCCAAAAGTGTTTTAATTAAGTGAAAAACCAAAAAAGCACCGCTAAATGCGATGCTCGTTCATGTTCTATTTATTCAATATCATAGACAAAGAGTAAGTAGATGGCTGCGATCAACCGCTTCCTCCCCTTCATTTACTCTTCATTATTCAGCATCCCGTAAAACACGCCTTTGCGTTTCAGTAGTTCTTCGTGGCTACCAGATTCGAGTAGCTCGCCGTCTGCCAGTACGAAGATTTTGTCTGCTTGTCTAATCGTGTTTAAACGGTGGGCGATGACGAAGCTCGTTCGACCTTCCATGAGACGTTCCAATGCTTCCTGTATCGCGAGCTCCGTCACTGTATCGATGCTGCTCGTCGCTTCGTCCAGCAACAGCAAGGTCGGATCCGCCACTAGCGCACGGGCAATGGACAACAGTTGTTTTTGTCCTTGTGATATTTCTTCGCCACCTGCTGTTAGCACTGTATCATAGCCGTTTGATAGTTTGCAGATGAAGCTGTGGGCATTGGCTTTTTTTGCAGCTTCTTCCACTTCTTCGTTCGTTGCGTCAAGTCGGCCGTAGCGAATGTTTTCGCGCACTGTCGCCTCGAACAAGAACGGATCTTGCAAGACGAAGGCCATTTGACTGCGCACAGTATGGCGTGGCAGTTCATTAATTGGAATACCATCGAGCAAAATTTGGCCGCTGTCTATTTCATAGAAGCGTGACAGAAGTTGCATGATCGTCGTCTTCCCTGCCCCTGTTGCTCCAACAAAGGCAGCCGTTTCGCCTGATTTAACATGGAAACTAAGATTCTTAATAATCGCTTCCTCTTCATAGCCAAACGACACATTGCGGAACTCGACATCGCCATGTAATGTTTCGATTCGCTTCGTTGCTTCGTCTTTTTCCACCGGCTCGTCCATAATGGCAAACACTCTTTCCGCCCCTGCGATGGCAGAGAGGACAGTATTGAATTGATTGGCCAAATCGTTCAACGGTCGTGTAAATTGCCTTGCGTACTCACTGAAGATAACAATCGTTCCGACCGTTACGCCACCATAGCCTGTCACCGCCAGCAGTCCGCCAACCCCTGCAACTATCGCGAACGACATATTATTCAGTGTGTTCATGACTTTTGGAATGAAACCTGAATACGTCTGCGCCCAGAAACCTGCTGTTCGAAGACGTTCACTTTTTTTCGCAAACTCTTCCATAACATTCTGTTCCTGTGAGAACGCTTTGACGACTCGTTGACCGGAAACCGTTTCTTCAATCATGCCGTTTAATTCACCGATTGCACGCTGTTGTTCTTTAAATAAAATACCCGTACGTCGAGTGATCCAGCGCATCGCAATGAACATTAAAGGTACGATGATCATGGTCAGCAACGTCAATAACGGACTGAGATACAGCATAATCGATACGGTACCGACTAGTGTCAGTACACTTGAGAACACTTGAATCAACGAGGAATTCAACGTCTGGCTGACATTCTCGATATCATTTGTCACGCGACTCATCAATTCGCCGTGCTGCCGTTTATCGAAGAATCGGATGGGTAGCTTCTGTAGATGGCCAAATAATTGCGTGCGCAGACGATAAACCGTTTGTTGTGCGATTCCGACCATCCAGTAGTTTTGAAAATACGTAGACAATGAAAAGCCTGCATATACGAGTAGTAATAAGCCAATCTGCATACTGAGTCCGTCCACTTTTTTCGGAATGATGAAATGGTCGATCATGTTTCCAATCATCAATGGGCCGATTAGCGCTAGGGCTGAACTGATTAAAACGAGTGTCATGACTGTGATCAGTAATCCACGTTGTTGATCGATCAAACGCCAAATGCGTAAGAGCACGGACTGCCAGTTGCTTGCTTTTTGAACCTTTTTCCGCTGTACCTTTGATAAATCTTCTTTCTGGATAATAGGTTCATAGCCGAATGGTTTTCGCATCATGCCACTCCCCCATTCTGTTGCGACTCCGCAATTTCCCGATAGAAGCTAGACGTTTGAAGTAGCTCTTCATGCGTACCATAGCCCACGATCTTGCCATCTGATAATAATAAAATCGCATCCGCAATTTGAGCGGTTTGAATTTTTTGCGTAACGATCAGCATCGTCGTATCTTCTTCCTGCAATGCGTCCCATAATGAAGATTCGGTTTTGACATCGAGCGCACTCGTACTATCATCCAGAATTAGTAAGGATGGTTTACGGATTAATGCCCGAGCAATCGACAGACGCTGTTTTTGGCCGCCAGATAAATTCACGCCGCGCTGTCCGACTCGTGTTTCATAACCACCCGTAAAGTCCATGATAGACGAATGAATTTGTGCTTTCTTAGCGGCCTCTTCCATTTCATTCGCAGTGGCGTTCGGTTTACCCCATGATAGATTATTGGCGATCGAACCTGTAAAGAGCATGGATTGCTGGGGCACGTAGCCGATCAAGTTCCGTAACGTATCAAGCGGCCAGTCCGCTATGTTTTTGCCGTTGACCCACACCGTGCCTTCCGTTGCAGTGAACATGCGCGGGAGTAGTTGAAGCATCGTCGATTTACCGGAGCCAGTAGCCCCCATAATGACGAGTTTCTCGCCCGCCGGAACTTCGAACGACACGTCTCTTAGCACATCTTCAGTCGTTCCTGCATAACGGAATGATACGTGTTCAAAGCGTACAGAAACTGCGCCTTGGTGGAGATTGTCAGCTATCGCAAGCTTTTCGAGATCCCCATCGGCAACTAGCAGTTCTTCCATTCGATCGGAAGACGCTTTTGCGCGTGAGAAGATGACGATCAAAAAGGAGAACATCGAGAAGGCACTTGTCATGCGCATCGTATAGTTGACAATGGCTACGATATCTCCGACGGGCATATTGGAGTTACGGACTTCATCTGCACCGAACCAAAGAACCACCATGAAGCTGACATTCATGATGAACAGTAAGACAGGCAAAATTAGTTCCATTAAGCGCATCGCATGCACACTATCCTTTTTCAGTGCACGTGCTGCTGTGGAAAAACGGTCCGTTTCAAAAACACCTCGTAAATAGGCTTTAATGAGACGAACCGCTTGTAGATTTTCTTGTACGAGTTGATTCACCCCGTCCAAACGACGCTGCACTAGACCAAATAAACGGACTCCTTTGCGTGCCATGACGACGAGAAATACTGCGAGGAACGGAGCGCCAATCAGTAGAAATACTGCGAGCTTCGGACTGACGACGAATGCCATAATCAGACTGCCGAGCACCATTAACGGTGCTCGTGCCATAATTCGCAATCCCATAAAGAGGGCATTTTGTGCAAGCGTTACGTCACTTGTCAAACGTGTAATAAGACTAGACGTCGGAAAGCGAAGGAATGCCGCAAGCGAAAACGTCTGGACGCGCTGAAACAATGCTTGCCTTAGATCATAACCGAAACTTTGCGCGGCATGTGCAGCGAAATAGGAATTGATGACGCCCGAAAAGAGCGCCACGAAGGCGAGTGCCATCATGACACTCCCCCAAATTACAACCGTGTTCAAGTCTTCTTTCATAATTCCTTCATCTATAATTCTACCAATCAGCAATGGCTGAATTAATTCGACCGATAGTTCAAGTAACATAAGTAGAATAGCGATAAACATTGGCCATTTATAAGGCAGTGCATAGCGAAAAACCGTCTTCATCTGATTCACCCTTTACGTGCGGTCTTTCCCTTCATTATGTCATATAGGAATACAGCGTGTACAGGTGAAAAGCTATACTTCGCTATGATCGTACTCTTGGATGGTTTCTGGGAACGGTGCAGTTTTCTTCTTGCGATTGCCACCGATAGATAACCAGACAACTCCAACGAGCATGATCGCCGCGCCACTAATTTGCCAGACACCCATCGTCTGACCGAGCCAGAACACGGAAACAATCATTGCCGTGAGCGGTTCGAAACTGGAAAGCACGCTCGTTTCCACGGGTGAAATATACGTCATACTTTGCAGGAACATAATAAATGCAAGTGTTCCCATAATGATGACGAGTAACAACATACCCATCGCCGGACCGTTGAGCAGAGCACCAAGATTCATGAAGAACATCGGCAAGTTAATGATGAATAAAGTCATGCCGCCAATGAACATTCCCCAGCCGACGACGAGCAAAACACCCCACTCTGCCATAAGTACTACAGGGTATAACGTATAAAAAGTGAAGGCGAATCCTACAATGACTCCCCACACAATTGCGGTTGTATCTAATGACATGCTTGAGAATGAACCATTTGTCAAAAGTAAGATCAAGCCGAATAACGCAACGACCATACCGATTACTTGGCTACCTGGCGGGAAGGACCTCTGTAAGAGTGAAAGCAAAATGATGATATAGACTGGTGCAACGAACTGGAATAAAGTCGCGACTACCGCGTCACTATGTGCGATGGTTTGGACGAACCCAAACTGTACACCAAGCATTCCGATCACGCCGAACATCACCATTTTACGCAACCACAACTTCTGTCTCATAGGACGACCGACCTGTATGCCTTTTGCTTTCAATAGTAATAGAACCACGGCACCAGCGATCGTCAAACGTAGGATTAACATCATCGAAACGGACATGTCACTATGGTTCAAAATCCACTCCATCATTGGCCCCGTAGCGCCCCATAACATCGAACCTATAATAATCATGATAATTCCTTTTAATCGCAACATGATCTCTCACCCCTTACTAATTTCTTGCGTTTTTACTCATATAGTATAAAATTCACAT
This sequence comes from Sporosarcina sp. P32b, assembly GCF_002743335.1. GTDB lineage: Bacteria > Bacillota > Bacilli > Bacillales_A > Planococcaceae > Sporosarcina. Next base: position 45,379 of record NZ_PDZB01000022.1, on the reverse strand, counting down.
ATGAGACATAGACAACACTGAAACTTCATTTATAATAGTTATATAGTAGATTGGAAAGGAGTACCTCTATGCATGCAATTCCATTACCAGAGACTAGCGAACATCAGGCACTAGTCGATAGTCTAAATAAATACCAATTAGTTACACATACTGACGGCGAAGGTCTAATAACCTATGCCAACCAAAACTACCTAACTGTTAGTGGTTGGACTCCCAAGCGCATCTTAGGTAAATCATTCTGGCAAATGTTTTCGGACAGAGCCGAAAGTCAGGAAATAGCGAACTCCATTTGGGATTGTTTGCTATCCGGAAAAACATGGGTGGGTAAAATAGAAAAAATGACTCGCTTAGGCGAACCGTTCTTTGTCAATACACTCGCTGTCCCTACCCTTTCCAATTTCGGAGAACTGCAATCTGTGTTCTTTCTGGAACTGGATATTACAGAAGATATTCGCTTACAGGAACGCTTAGGTGAAATTGCTTTCATTGATGTAGAAACGGGCCTCATGAGCCGCCACAAGCTGGAACAAGTAGTGAATACGTCCATCGCTAGTGCTACCAATTTTTCATTCGTCTATTTGACGATTGATCATTACTACACTATGAAAGAGCTGCAATCTCAAGAATCTGAGACGCAGCTGATTCAAGAATTCACCAACCGATTAAAGCGCTACTTCCAGGACAGTCCGATTGCGCGTATCGATACGAATAGCTTTGTCGTGCTGACGGCTTTCGGTGATTGGTATATTCAAGGTTTCTATGATTTCTTAAAACAACAGCCGATCTACCTCAGCCACAATGCCCAAACACTTTCGATTAGTGGCGGGATTGTCCGCTTCCCTGAAGATCAGAAAACATACACACAATTGTACAAAGTCGCGATGACTGCTGCAGACGACGTCATTAGTCAAGGTGGCGGACGGATTGCTTCACTATCTGCCCAGTCCCATAAAATTCTGAACCGACGTTTGGAAATTGACCGCAAGATGCTGACTGCACTAGATCGCAATTCATTACATGTAGCGTATCAGCCCCAATTCGATGTGGCGAGCGAGAAAATTACTTGCTACGAAGCGCTCGTTCGTTGGGAGGATGAAGATCTAGGCGTCATCAGTCCTGACGAATTAATCCCGATTGCAGAAGAAAACGGATTGATTGAAGAAATCGGTGCATATGTAGCAGAAGAAGCGATGACGTTCGTAACGAAATGGCATCGCGCCGGTAATGATATGAGTATTTCCATCAACTCTTCCATTCGTGAATCTTTGAATCCACAATGGAAAGACCGGTTAATCTCCATCTTAAATGAAACGGGTTGCCCCGCGAATAAAGTGCATCTAGAGTTCACGGAGAAATTCGCGCTTAAAGCAGAAGAAGAACAATCCGTTCTAGCGCAAATGTCCGAACTACAAAACCTCGGTTTACAGTTCACTCTCGATGATTTCGGCTCTGGATACGCATCGTTGCGCTACTTACAACACTTGCCAATCTCCAGTGTCAAAATTGACCGCGTCTTTATCGATGCGTTGTTGAGCAATCCGAAGACACAGAAATTGGTTGAAGGATTGATCCAACTTTCCAAAAAGATTAACTTATATACGATCGCTGAAGGCGTTAGCAATGAACAGCAATTTGAGTTGCTAAAAGAAATGGGCATCGATGCTATGCAAGGTCATTTCATCGGAATGCCAATGCCTGCTGAGCAGATTGAAATTAAATAAAGTATCGCCACCAAATTAGATGGAGCTCCTTTCATAAAGAAAGGGCTCCATTTTTGTCTATCTTGTTCAGTTGTGGTGGGTCTTAGTGCGTTTGACTACAGCTTACTGTACGGGAGGTGAAAAGACAACCTTTTTTTGATTGGGGTGTGAGGGTTGATCGAGTGCTCGGCTTGGGGGATTGAGCGAATGGTGAGTGCTATTGAGCGCTGGGGCGTCTTGATAGAGCGGGTTGCGAATGCAATAGATCGCTTGGCCGGCTTCATTGAGCGGATAGCGCGTCTGATTGAGCGGATAGCCACCAATATAGAGCGATCAACCAGCTTCATTGAGCGAAACTCGACCATGATAGAGCACTTAACAAACTAAATGAACGCCCACTAATCGTAGTGAGCGCCCAAACCTTACTTTTGTGCCGGCACACTGTCTGGTGTATAGCTAGCTCTTTCTAACGTATCTAGCGGTGTGTAATGATCTAATGTGTAGCTGTTTACTTCATTTATGGAAATCGTGTAGAGTGAATTGCCGCTATACAACAGACGTTGGATTTCTTTTTCCCAGTCCATGTAGTCATTTGTCATGCGCTTGGTCAAATCAGCTGTTTTGACAATGCCGCGTTCCGCTGTGATTTCGTAAATCATGGCGCCTGAGCTTTGTAGATCCAAGATGTTGTCACGCTGGGATTGCTCATATACTGAAATCGGAAAGCCGAATAAGTTGCGGTTCGGATGGATAAATAAGGCGTGATGATCTTGCTGGACTGACGAATAAGTACCTTGGCCGCCGATGATTTCAGATGCGGTTTCTTTTGGATTCGCAAAATCGGTCACGTCGAATACAGAGATTTTCATGCCGCCTGTTTGGATAATAGGTGCGCCACCTTGGGGATTTTTCTTTGCGATGGTTTCATAGCCGAAGCCGATTAAATGGCCTTCGTCAAGCGGATGCAAGTAGTTGCTGAAGCCAGGAATCTTGAGTTCACCGAGCACTTTCGGATTATTCGGGTCCGCAACATCCATGACGAATAGTGGATCCGTTTCGCGGAATGTTACCATATACGCTTTGTCTCCTAGGAATCGTGCGGAGTATATGCGTTCATTGACCGCTAGATTTTCGACTGAACCGACTTGCTTCATATTTTCATCAAGAATGAATAAATGGTTTTTCGCTTTGTTGCGTTCATCCCAGAGATTTCCTTCTGTTGTTACTGTACGGAAATAGCCGTTGTGCTCATCCATCGAAAACTGGTTTAAGATAGTCCCTTTTAGTTGAGCCGTTTGTAGGAAATGGACGTTGGTTTTGTCGAGACTGAATTTGAATACTTCGCTAGTGCTTTGCTGATTGTCTTGGTAGTTTGTAGACGTCAGATACAGATGATTTGCAGACATGTACAGTTGTTCACCGCTGCCAAGATAAGCTTTCGTATCCACTCCCCCCTTTTCACCGGACTCAATATCGAGTGTCGTGATGACCGAGTAGGAAGGTTCCATCGCGCCTGGCAAAATCGAGATTTTATCGAGTGCGAGCGCCTGCACTTTTTGATCGGCTGTGGAATCATATACTTTCGGCACTAGATGATCTTCTACCGGAGTCGGATGATCATACCAAAGAAACGGTTGATTATTCGTGATCATGTAAACGAATTGTCCGATTTTACGCGTTCCGATGACGTAGCCTTCTGCACCTGTTTCACGAATAAGTTTCGGATTTGTGCGGTCTGTAACGTCGTACACACGGATGATCGACATTTGCTGCGTGGGCATTATGCGGTCTTCAGTAATTTCCACATCCATATTAGACGTCGGGGCATCTAGATTTTGGCCACCGATTACTATAATTTTGTCTTGATCTACATATAGTTGGTTTGCATAAAATCCATCGGTGAAGTCGGTCTTGCTGGCACGGACCATGTCGTTTGGATTGCGGATATCTGTGATCATAAGTCCTTCTCCATTTAGGACATCGTATAGGAAATCACCATCCGTTTTGACAGTATCCGCTTCATCTACGCCCGCCACTTGTTGATTGGTTTGTGAATGATCGACACCGCCACTAGAAGCTTTATCCTCCGAAGAAGACTCCTCCATGACTTCACTGCGTCCCTGAGGTTCTACTCGCTCAAAGAAGTTCTCAATTTCCTTAATGGAAGTAACGGGCTGTACCGATTCGAGAACGGTGAATGAAAGCACTTGGTCCGCTGCGCGTTTCCATATGCCAAAACTATTCGCTGGGATATGCAATGTATAGTCCCCTGGTTGTAGCTCCCCTACTTGCAATGACGTTTTTCCATTTCCGTACGAAAGCTTGGCCGGAGTTTTCGTATTACTTTTCTTCACATGAAACTGCGAAACATCCAAGTTCCCCTTCACTGGATCTGTAAAGTAAACATTCAGCGACTGACCCGCGAGCACGGATTTTGTAGATGTAATGCCAACTTTCGGCCAAAACAGGAAGCTGATCAGTACAAGAATTCCAATCGTTCCAGCTACCCCTAATACAATGAGCCATCTGCCTGTATTCATAATTTTCATCTCCTCTTATTTAGTATGTATTAGAGTAGACTGAAAACTTTGGGTTTCGTTACATCCTATTTAAAAAAACTAAAATCACTCTTTTTATCGAGTGATCATAACTTCTTCCATTGTCTGTCGCCTTCCGTGTAACTGATGGATTGTCCCGTATGAAATAAATTCTCAAGCTCCAGTTCATCCAAATAGCCTTTCATTTCAAGCATAATGTGATCGGTATCGATCTTCTCCTGGTTAAGTAGACTGACATCAACTGCGAGCGGCACTTTCATTTTTTGTCCCGGTTCGATTTGCAATCCAAGATCTATTGAATACTTGAAGGGGTTCTCTGCCCAACCGTTCTTCAGTTTCACATCGAAGCTAAAGGTTAATGTAGGCTGGTGAATTACCCTATTGGTGTCGTTACTTATTTCAATTAAGTATTCGATTTTTCCATCTTCTAACGCTTTTTCTTGTAACACGTTGAGTTGTAAACCCTCTAAATCTTCGTAAAGATCTACAGCTGGTACAATACTTTCAGTTCCAGTGTTTGATTCTTGCAATAACGGCAGCACGAGTAGCAGAAACAGTACTGTGGCGATTACGACAACGCTCCAGATCACAATACCCTGCTTTTTCCTACGGGGTTGGATTCTGTTATCTTTCTTGTAGTCTCGGTCTTTTCCTTGGCGGGTCATCCTACCTCCCCCTCTCTCCATTCCTTTTTTAAAGATGTTTTACGGTAATAAATTACTGTATGCAGAAGATGTATAGTATCGACTTGGTTTTGACCCACTTCTTTATAAAAAAGGAAGAGCAGAAACCCCTGCTCTTCCTTGCCCTTATTTACACACGAACCAACGATAATTCTCTCAGTTGTTCAATTGCTTTCTCGATTAATTCAACTTTTTGTACGAGAGCAAGGCGGACGTAACCAATACCGGCCGTGCCGAAGATGCTGCCGGGTACCATGACGACGCCCGCTTGTTTGATGACTTCGAAGACGAATTCTATGTCGTCGATATCGTATGGATACTTCGCCCAGACGAACATACCGCCTTCAGATGGTGTCGTTTCCCAGCCTAGTGATGCGAGTCCATTCATTAACGCATGGTGGCGTTTGGAGAACTCAGCACGTAGGCGATCGGTGATTTCTTCCCCGTTATCAAGCGCAACAATGGCGGCTTCTTGGATCGGTCCGAATGTTCCATAGTCGAGATTGGATTTTAGTTCACGTATGACTTTGATCATTTCTGCATTTCCAACGAAGTACGCGATCCGTGCACCTGCTAAGCTGAAGCTTTTAGATAGTGAGTTGATTTCCAAACCGACTTCCATTGCGCCCGGTGTTGTGAGGAAACTTGCTGGACGGTCGCCAGTGAAATAGTATTCGGAATACGCTGCGTCATGCAGTACGATGATTTCATACTTTTTCGCAAACGCTACGACTTCTTCGAAAAAGGTTTCACTTGGCATGGCCGGTACTGGGTTTCCTGGTAAGTTCAGAATAAGAAGCTTAGTCTTTTTCAGCACGTCTTCTGGGATTTCATTCAAATTAGGTAAAAAGCCGTTTTCCGCAAGCAATGGCATGTAGTAAGGCACTGCGCCTGCTAGTTTAATACCTGCGTCATAGGCGACGTAGGCAGGATTCGTTGTCAGGACGTAATCTCCTTCGTCACAGAACGCGAAAGGTAAATGAACGAGACCTTCCTGCGAACCCATTGTCTGCAAGACTTCTGTATCGGGATTGATGATGACACCTGTGCGACGTTTGTAATAATTCGCGACGGCTTCATGGAATCGTTTCGTTCCTCCTAGTGTATAGCCATAAGATGATGCTAACGCGCTTTGTTCAGATAACGCTTGGCGTACACGCTCGTCAGGTGGAAGATCCGGGCTGCCGAGACTCAAATCGACGACTTGCGCACCTGTTGCTTTTTTTAACTCGGCGGCTGCTTTTAAGTCACCAAAGATTGCTGGTGAAAAAATGGACATTTTTTGGGAAGGTTGAAAATTCACGAAGACACGCTCCTTAGCTGTTATATAGTACTTCACGACTTTATTATAACACGCGAAAAGATGGCCTGGATGTATTTTATATCGAACATTTGGATGTTTGTTCATGGGCAATCAGGGAACACTTTTGGTAACTATATTTTGAGGAGGATGTCACATGAGTAAAAATCCATACGAAAAAATTGATGATAATATATCCGGACAGACACAATCATCACAGCCCGGTGTCGAGGAAGAGATGCATCCCGCGCCAATCTATGATGATCCGAATTTCAAAGGTGCTGATAAACTTAAAGGAAAAACCGCATTGATCACAGGTGGTGACAGCGGAATTGGTCGCGCTGTCGCGGTTGCCTATGCGAAAGAAGGAGCGAACGTCGCTATCGCGTATTTAGCTGATCAGGAAGATGAAGATGCCGATAAAACGATTGCACTCATTGAGAAATACGGTGGCAAAGCGAAGAGATATCAAACCGATATTAGCAGTGATAAGAACTGTAAACAGTTGGTCAAACAAGTGATTGATGACTTTGGCGCTCTAAATATACTAGTTAACAATGCCGGAAAACAATTTCCACAACAGTCCATCGAGGATATTACTGAAGAGCAATTGAAAGAAACGTTTGAAACGAACTTCTTTGGATTGTTCTTTATGTCAAAAGCAGCCATTGCACATATGAAAAAAGGCGACTGCATAGTCAACACTTCTTCCATTACAGCTTATAACGGATCGCCTGGTTTGCTCGATTACTCCGCGACCAAAGGGGCCATCACCAGTTTCACACGTTCATTAGCGTTAAATTTATCGGAGAAAGGGATTCGAGTGAACGCGGTAGCACCAGGACCTATCTGGACGCCGCTGATCCCTTCTACGTTCGACGCGAAAACAGTCGCTGAACACGGAGCAGACACACCGATGAAACGTCGTGGACAGCCTGCTGAGAACGCACCTGCGTATGTATTCCTCGCTTCACAGGACTCGAGTTACATGACTGGCCAGACGATCCACGTTGATGGTGGAGATTTTGTCGGCTCTTAATTTGGAATAAATGGAGAGTGACCGCATCATTCCCGTACAATTATGAACTCCACGCAAAAAACGATGCGGTAAGCCATTCACTCTGGCTTACCGCATCGCTTTCATTCTTCAAATGGCCACGTAGGCAACATACGATTCAACTTTTTATCGCTACGCTCCCCAAGCACATACTCCGCCTGCATGATCGTATGGATTTCTCGCGTACCTTCATAAATAACAGGCGCCTTCGAATTGCGTAAATACCTAGCAACCGGATACTCATCCGAATAGCCATACGCCCCATGGATCTGCACGGCGTCATCTGCTGCTTGATTGGCAAAATCGCAAGCTTGCCACTTCGCGAGCGATGTCTCACGTGTATTCCGAACACCACTATTTTTCAACTCACCGGCACGATAGACGAGAAGACGGCTCATTTGATAACCCGCTTCCATTTTTGCAATCATCTGTTGGACTAGTTGGTGTTCACCTATTTTCTTACCGAATGTTTCACGCGTTGTTGCGTACTCTACACTCGATTCAAGACAGGCATACAACAAGCCCACTGCACCTGCCGCTACGGTAAAACGACCGTTATCGAGCGCTGCCATCGCAATCTTGAAGCCTTCGCCTTCTTCACCTAGTAAGTTGGCAGCCGGTACACGAACGTCTTCGAAGAACAGCTCACCGGTGTTACCTGCACGAATGCCATACTTCCCTTTGATTGCCTTCGATGAAAATCCCGGCATCGTGCGCTCTACAATAAATGCACTAATGCCATGGTGTTTCTTTGATTTATCCGTATAAGCAAAAACGAGAAAATTATCTGCTGAATCACAAAGTGAAATCCACGTTTTCTGACCGTTCAATAGATAGTCATCGCCATCGCGAACCGCTGTCGTCTGAAGTGCGGACACATCCGAGCCCGCGCCCGGTTCCGTCAATCCGAACGCGCCGATTTTCTCGCCTTTTGCTTGCGGCACTAAATACTTTTGCTTCTGCTCTTCCGTCCCCCACTGCATCAGCGTCATACAATTCAAACCGATGTGGACGGAAACTGCGGTGCGAAAAGCTGTATCTCCACGTTCGAGTTCTTCGCATAAAATCGCCAAAGAATTATAGTCCATCCCACTGCCACCGTACTTTTCCGGCACACAGACACCCATGAATCCAAGATCTGCGAGCCGTCTCCAAATTCCTTTATCAAAACTTCCCTCTGCATCCCATTTTGCAATATACGGCATAATTTCCGCATCTACAAATTGCCTTGCCGTCTTTCGCAACATGTTTTGTTCATCTGTAAATGTAAAGTCCATCTTTGTGTCCTCCTTTACAATGAAACTAGGCTTTTACGATGCGTGCGTTTACCGCAATCTGTCCTACTGGTACGCGGTATACACGATTATACAATTGTCTATAAAACTTCCTGAACTGACGCTCGTTCAACGTAGGCAATGGCACAGTCGTCATCAATAATAATGGGTGCTTAAAATTGGTTAACTTCACTGATTGATCCAGTGTCAGTCCATTCCGTTCATAGAATGCGATACGTCGCGTTCGAATAGATAATTCTTCTTCATTTCGGGAAAAGTCAGGGTCTTCCACTTCGAGTAAAATTCCCGCTGGTGATAGCGCATCTAGACGGCGAAGCATGACGCTGCCTAAGCCATACGAACGGAATTCCGGCGCTATTGCCAAGTAGAGTACGTGAATACCCCCATACTTTGGGATTTCTTGATAGATGGCATAGCCGTAAACGTTGATGCCGTCCGTCAAATAGACTGCACGCAAGATGTTTTTCTTCAGCGCTTTACGCATAATCGGGAACGGAATATGGTCGAGAAATCCGAAGTCTACTAGCACGAATTTGAATAACCTATTCAACGTCCGTCGATTCGTTGCGAGATGCTGTAATCCCATCTGTGATGTATTTAATGTTTGTTTCTGCATTTCACTTCACTCCTTAGAAATACGAGGAGATGGTCTGTTGAGATCTAAATCCACGCTTTCCTACCAGTATATACTGTATCAGGCCTGTTGTACGTCAATGACAACTCCGCGTTTCATCATTTCTGCGATATACAGTTTGCCGGGCACGATGTTTTCCGGTGGATAAGCGCCTCTTTTTGTGATGACTCCATTGCCAATCATTTGTGCTACGACAGAAATGGTGTTGGCTGTTGCGAGTGCCATAGCCGTTTCATTCGTGTTCTGGTCCTTTTCGGTAATCATATTAAATGTCACCGTATGCGCTTGCCCGCCTTTACTACCACTCACAATGACGCGAAGTAAGACGGCATCCGATTTATCCCCAAGGCGTAATTGTGGCGTCAAATGGGCGAGCATGACGTCGCGCACACGTAGTGGTCTACCATCTACTCGGATCGTGGATTCTCTAGACAGTAAGCCGAGATCGACTAATACTTGAACCTTGTCTGCATGGCCCGGGTAGCGGATGGTCTTGTATTCTAGTGTTTCGATAGTAGGAAATGACTCGAGCATCGTCGACGTACCGCCTGATGTATGGAAGGCTTCCATTTCGCCATAGCCATCGAATTCCAACGTTTCAATTTCCGATAATGAAGGCAATTCCTTCACTTCGCCATTTCGCATAACGCGAGACGAATCCGTGTAATGATCGAATAATCCTTCCAATGAAAAGACAACATTATAGTTTAGTGGCGGCTCGGGTTTGACTGGAACTCCGCCTACATAAAGTTTGATTGACTTAGTTTCATCGAGTAAGGACGCACCATAACCTGCCAGAATATTAATCATGCCGGGCGCCACGCCGAGGTCTGGAATGAGCGTCACGCCTTTCGCAGCAGCCTGTTCGCTTAGCGCGAGAACTTTCTCCGTTGCTCCACCGATATGTCCACCTAAGTCCACAACATGAACGCCACGTTCTACTGCACAGCGGGCGACTGATTCATTGAATGTATAAAACAGTGCGTTGACGACGATATCCCCAAGCCCGATTACATCACTGAGTTGCTCTTCATTCGTCGCATCGAGCAATAAAATGTCGAGTTTTTCATTCATGAGTTCTTCGGCGAAATCTTCCGCTTGCCGAATGGCGCGGTCTGCGAGATACACTTTCTTCACTTCATCCTGCTTGACTAAATCACGAACGACTTCTTTTCCCATTAATCCAGCACCTAATACAACAACTTTCATCTGCTCATCCCTTCTTCCTGTGAGTTCATTCCGTATCGATTTGCGCGCGTTGCAACTTGCCGCTGTAATCGATGTAAATGCTCTTCCATTCCGTAAAGACGTCGAGTGCCGCAACACCAGAGTCTCGATGACCGTTCCCCGTACCTTTCGTTCCACCAAACGGCAAATGAATTTCAGCGCCCGTTGTGCCTGCGTTAATATAAACGATACCCGTGTCCAGGTCGCGTTGTGCGCGGAATACTTTATTAACATCTTGCGAGAAAATGGAACTGGATAAGCCGTACGCGACGCTGTTATTCACTTCGATTGCCTCATCCAGACTGCTAACCGTAATCAATGAAATGACCGGGCCAAATAATTCTTCCTGCGCGAGTCGGCTATCCCATGCGACATCTGCAAATAATGTGGGCTCGAAATAATGTCCAGTAGCGAATTTACCTTCATTCAGCACATTTCCACCCGCCACTAGATTTGCGCCTTCGCTTTTGCCGATTTCGATATAGCTTTGGATTTTCTCCAGCGCTTTTGCATTAATCACAGGACCGACTTTTACCGTTTCATCCAGTCCATCACCCATTGTTAGGCCTTTCATGCTCTCTAGTAGACGTTTCTGCAATTCTTCTTTCACGTCTGTATGAACGATGACCCGACTACAAGCTGTGCAGCGCTGCCCTGCCGTTCCAAATGCACTCCATAATATACCTTCTACCGCCAGCTCGATATCTGCATCTTCAAGCACGATCACTGCATTCTTGCCACCCATTTCAAGAGAGATTTTCTTCAAGTGACGACCACCTAATTCCGCAACATGGCGACCTGTTTCGGTCGAGCCAGTAAATGAAATAACGCGTACGTCCGGATGTTCGATCAGTGCAGTACCAACGTCTGAGCCGGAACCGAAGACAATGTTCGCGACACCACGCGGCAAGCCAGCTTCTTCAAAAACCAACGCCATTTCATACGCCATCAACGGCGTTTCCGTCGCTGGTTTCCAAATGAATGTATTCCCTGCCACAATCGCCGGAAACGACTTCCACGTAGCAATCGCAATCGGGAAATTCCACGGTGTAATGAGACCGACCACACCAATCGGTGCACGAACGCTCATCGCAAACTTATCCTGCAACTCCGACGGCACTGTTTCACCGAACAATCGTCGTCCTTCTCCCGCCATGTAAAACGCCATATCAATTCCTTCTTGCACCTCACCACGGGCTTCTTCTGTTACTTTACCCATTTCCTTCGTCAACACTTGCGCTAGATGTTCTTTTTTATCTTTCATTATACGGCCAATTTCATAGAGATAATCCGCACGCTTAGGCGCCGGCACCAAAGCCCACTTCCTCTGCGCCTTCTTCGCCGCAGCCACCGCCATACCCACTTCTTCTTCCGTCGACAAAGGCACCTGCGCCAACTCTTCCCCATTCGCCGGATTAAGCACAGCAGCATAACTAGCCGCTTCCTCCTGCCACATACCATCGATATAATTCGTCAGCTTCATCAAAACTACTCCTCTCTACTTCATATCATTTTCGTAAGTTGTCCCTATTAGAATTGTTCGACAATATATCATCCTATTCCTTTAAAGCTAGACATATTCCTGAAATGTCAACTTGATGGGCAAGAATTGGTAACGGGCATAGAGCGCTTAACCCATTTCATAGAGCGGTTAAATGGATTGATAGAGCGCTCAAGGGGAATCATAGAGCGTCTATAAAGATTTATGAGCGGATGTCGTGGAAGTATGAGCGCTTAGATGAAAGTATGAGCGTTTCTCCTCCTAAAGAAAACGATTCTAGTTGATTTTAAGCGGAAGCCAGCGAATCTTGATGGATAAGCATGCGCTTTAAGAGCCTGGACTGAATGAAATTCCTAACGCAGATCAACGGTGCCCTACTCATCACTCACCAATGCAAAAAACCGCCACAGCAAGTCGGAAACTCCAACTCGCCATGACGGCCTACATTTATTACAACAAATACCAAATATAATGCGCTTCCTCATGACTACCCGGCGTAAGCGCCGCACTCTTCGGATAACTCATCTTATCCACAGCCATCTCCATCAACTTACTCACATGTGGATTCAACTGCTCCGCCTTCGCAAACAACTCCAATGCTTTCTCCGAAGACTTACCTTGCGCATGCTCCATCTCCATCAACCAAGACAAATACCAATACGCCGCATCGCCTTCAGAAACTTCTACAGTCGCCTCCAATACCCGCGCCGCCTGATCAATTTCTCCTTGGTGAATCAACGAAGATATTGCTAAGTACCGTGCACTTTGATGATCAAAGAGGTCGAGCGACAGCAGACGTACAAACATCTCGCTTGCGTCAGCAAAACGGTCTTGCTCATAGAGCCACACGCCGTACTGCATCAAACTACGTAAATATGGACGATTCGGTGCGAACTTCCACGCATCTTCCGCACGGTTATCAAACTGTTTTTCACCAGAGAATATAGCTTGTTTGAAGAACTTTTCTTGCTCGTCCTTCGAATCTGTCAGCTCAGTCTGAAGCAACAATGCATCGACATTCGTCGGATCCGCGCCATACGCACCTACCGCGAAGTCATGTCGCTGTTCGATTGTTTCAGCATTGTACGCCATATAACAAAGCATCTGTGCTTCTTGTTGTTGATTTTCCGGCTCGAATGGTTGCTGGATTGCTTCTTGAATATAGGCTTGTGCTTCTTCAAACGTATCGAAGTTATGTTTTTGCGTCAACATATGCACTTGCCAATTCATTTGCTCAGATGGAAGTGGATTCGTTCCGATATGATACCCGGCATCCTTCTTTCCTTCCTCCATCATCTTCTCGAGATCTTCAATCTTCTCTAGCAGAATATCCGTATGCTTCCGGAATGAAGAGACAGAAACCCCGAATTGTTTACCTACTTCCGCTTGCGTATACGTACTCTTCATCATGTTCGTATCGACTGCTAATTGGAACGCAGCCGCGGCGAGTACTTCCGGCTTACGGAACTTCGGATCTTGATCGGTAAAGTAGTACGCCATTAAGGACAGTAACATTTCATAGGCGCCCGGATATAGCTCTTCCTTTTCGAGTTGAGCATCTAGTATTTCTACTACTTCACGCTGCAATGGTGTGAAGTTTTGCTCGACTACGTCAGATAACGTCTGAACATCGAGTTTACAAACCACTTCATAAATGTCGACTAGATGCTTCTTAAAGAAATCGAAGCTATTCTTCTCTTCACTCGTTTCAGCTAGTTCTTGCACACGCGTCAGTAGTTCATCACTCATATGCTTATTCACCGCGATGGCAGAAATCGGCATGACCCAGCGCTCTTCATTGCGCATCTCTTCTAAGACGATGGCAATGACAGCTCGTATGTCTTCAGGTTCGCCTGCTTCTCTTGCCAATAAATACTCGCCTTCTCCAAGAATTTCTTTCATATGGTAGACTTCTTTATCAGCCTTTGTCACTTCCGCGAATGTAATGAAAGCATTTTGCCAGCTCTTCAAAATCGCTCGTACAGCTCTATTTTGCGTACGGTTTAGCGCTTTGACTAGGTGGCGTCTCCATAGATCTTTACGAACGATGAAGAAGTAGTAATCGCTGACATTCGTCACGAGCTCTTCTTCTTCCATCCATTCACCGAGTCTTCCAGACCACTCCTTCAATAACTCTTCTAACGATTGGATCTCAGCAGGAGACAATGACGTTTCGTAATAACTGTTTAATACTTTTTTCAGTTCTTCCTGGACCATGTTTGTGCCCGGCATATCTGTTTTGCCGCAGCAGTTCTCTACGATTTCCCCGCTTCCGCATGGGCATTTTTCTTTATTCCCTATCACATCGAACACAACCTTTTCTTTTTACTATACCATACTAAAAAGAAGCTCCGCATGCATAGCAGCATACGAAACCCCTTGTTTTACTTTTCTGACTGTTCCTTCACTTCACCAATAGTTGGCGAAGTCGGTGGCATGACCCGTTTAATGAATAACGATAGGATCAATGCGACGAATGTAATCACCGTAGAAATGAAGAATGCATGATTGACACCATCTAGCATCGCCAGACGTCCAATCTCTTCTTTCATAGTGGATACATCGACTCCAGACGCAGCCAAATCTTTCACTTGGGCAGCCGCTGATACATCCAATCGCTTGGTCATGAGTGTCAATAACAACGCCGAACCAATCGCACCAGATACTTGTTGCAATGTGTTATTCATTGCCGTACCATGCGGATTCGAGATCATCGGCAACGAGTTCATTCCATTTGTCATCACCGGCATCATGACCATCGACAAGCCGAACATTCGGAATGTATACACTGCCATCAAATAATAATAACCCGTATCCATCTGCAATTGACTCATTAAATACGTCCCAATTACTGAAATAGTCAATCCTGTATACACTAGGATTCGCGGACCGTATTTATCAAATAAACGACCTGTGATCGGTGACATGATTCCCATTAAAACCGCACCTGGCAACATCAGCAAGCCTGCATCTAATGGTGAAATACCTCGCACATTTTGCACGTACAACGGTGTCAAAATCATCCCGGAGAACATCGCTACAGATAGCACCATGGATACGACGGAGGCGAGTGCAAACATCGGGTATTTGTAAATCCGGAAATCGAGCATCGGTTCTTTCATACGTAATTGTCTTACTATGAACAATACGAGTGCTACTGTTCCGAGTGCAATCGTGCCATAGACAATTGGAGAATTCCAACCCTTTTCTCCAGCAGAACTAAAGCCGTACAGCAGACCCCCGAAACCGAGAGTCGATAAGACTAACGAGAAGAAGTTGATGCGGACATCTCGGTTTGGTGTAATATTTTTTAGTTTGAAAATAGCAAGAGCTAGTGTCAACAATGAAATCGGCAAAACAATTTCAAACAGCGTCCGCCATGAATAATTCTCGACTACCCAGCCCGACAAAGTCGGTCCGATAGCGGGTGCCGTGAACATTACCAGACCGAACATACCTAGTGCCGCTCCCCGCTTTTCGATTGGGAAAGCCGTTAACATCACATTCATTAATAGCGGCATCATCAGTGCAGAACCGGATGCTTGGATCATACGTGCGACAACTAGTAAAGAGAATGTCGGCGCGATGATGGCGATAAACGTCCCTAACGAGAAGAGCACCATCGCGGTAATAAAGATTCTTCTATTGGTAAACTTCTGAATGAAAAACGCACTGGCCGGAATCATAATCCCGTTGACTAACATATACCCCGTCGTCAGCCACTGAACGGCCGATGGAGTGATCGAAAACTCTTCCATAATGACAGGCAATGCGATATTCAGTAAAGTATTATTTAAGATCGCAACAAACGCACCAATGAACAAAATTGCAATGATGCCATAAGGCGGCTTCTCATGCATTTTTTTAATTTCTAATGATTCTACCATTTTACCCTCCTATAACATGTATAAAATATGTCAGATTTATATTTTATACCGTCAGTACATTTATTACAACTAATAAATTCGGTGAGATTCAAAAGCTTGATATAACAGTGTTTTAAGAATAGTATATGAAGTATACACGCAGTATAAAACAAATTCAAACATACAGGTGATCATTTATGAACGACCGGAAAAAGCACGTATTACTTATCGCAAAACAACTATTCATCGACAAAGGCTTCCATGCGACATCTATCCAAGACATTTTGGATGCGGCACAAATTTCAAAGGGAACGTTCTATAATTACTTCTCTTCTAAAAACGAATGTCTCATGGCGATATTGCGCGATGCTTATTATATAAGTTACTTACGAAGAAATGAGCTGGCGATCGGCAAGGATATAGCAGACCCTGCCCTTCTTTCTGCTCAGATTGAAATTCGTTTGACGATGAACCGACAACAAAACTTGCTTCGGTTATTTGAAACTATCGTTCATTCGCCCGATGACGAGTTACGTCAATTCGTCAAACAGATGCATTTTCGAGAACTCGCGTGGATCGCGAAACGACTCGTCGACGTCTACGGCGAGGAAGTAAAGCCCTATTCCTATGATTGCGCATCATTACTTTTGGGTTTCATCCAACACGCACTCAATGTCTGGAAAAGTTCTACTTCAGAGCAAATCAATACGATGAAACTAGTGGAGTTCGTCATGCAACGAATGGAAGTCATCGTGCCAGACATCGTCAAACGAGACGCACGCTTCCTGTCGCAAAACTTGCTGGAAGACATGTTAACAGCTGCAGAGTTTTATCCGATGACACGCGAAGTGCTGATCGAAAGTTTGCAAAAGTTCATCGCGGAGTTACCAGATGAAGAAAATCAAAGAACACTATACAGCCAATTTTTATTGGACGAGTTATCATCTGACCAACCACGACTCTATTTACTAGAATCCGTCGTCCGCTCATTCCGCCAAGCCTTCGAAGGCTCCGAACTGCAGCTCCAAGCAATCGAACTATCCGCAGCGATATGGTTGTTCATTAATAAATCTCAATGAAAAACACAAAAGAGACTAGCAAAGTCAGCGATTATGACTTTGCTAGTCTCTTTTTCAGTTGTTGGGGATTAGGGTGTAAATAGTTTCGAGTTGCTTGTGGATCACGTATTGAATCCACTTCAGCACCGGCAGATGACTTTCGTTTGTCTATTGTGGGGTAATCTTTACACGTCACTATAAATAACAGAATAAACTAGTTGATCGTAAGTGGAAGGCGGCGACTCCGGGAGGATCAGCGTGAGTTCGAGACCCTGGACTGAACGAAGTGAGGGAAGCGGCTCGGGCCACGCCCTCCGGAAAGTGTCCGCCTGGAACGTCGATCAACGGTGCCTCCACGTCACCAAGGTCTCGCCTCAGTCAACCACGAACCTGATGATTAGGCTCTTCCCCTCTCGCAAACGCAAGCAATGCGTCCACGTTCAGCTTCATCATCGCCTTGCGCGTCTTCACGGTAGCACTGCCAATATGCGGCAACACCGTCAAGTTCGGCAACGTCAACAACGGATGATCGAGCGGAACCGGCTCCGTTTCAAACACATCTAGCCCTGCGGCATGAATCTTCTTCGTGCGCAGCGCATCAAACAATGCTTCTTCATCCACAATCCCGCCACGCGCAACATTGATCAGAACGCCCGTCTCTTTCATCTGAGACAACTGTTCTGCCCCAATCATACCTTTCGTCTCTTCACTATACGGTACCAAAATCAAGACGAAATCTGAAGACGCCAGCAAATCGGGAAGCGCAGCATATCGACTGCCGTACATATCTTCTATTTCAGACTTGCGGTTACGGTTGTGATAGAGCACGTCCATATTGAACCCTTTCGCACGTCTCATCACCGCTTCACCGATCCGCCCCATGCCGACGATACCAAGAGTAGCTCCGTATACATCTGTTCCTGTAAAACCAAGTGGCTCCCATGACGTCCAACGTCCTTCGCGCAACGTGTTCTCTGCACCAATCAAATCACGGGCCGTAGCCATCAATAAAGCAAACGCCAAATCTGCCGTCGTTTCTGTCAGCACATCGGGTGTATTCGTAACCATAATATTTCGTGCCGAGGCTGCTTTCACATCGATGTTATTATAGCCCACTGCCATATTGACGATTAATTGTAATTTAGGGGCAGCGTTGAGCACTTCTTCATTGATTTGGTCGGAGATAACGGACCAAAGTGCATCCGCGTCAGCCACTTCTTTCAGCAATATTTCACGAGGAACTGCTTCACTCGTTGATTGCCACATACGTACTTCGTAGTGTTCACGAAGTGGTGCGATCATTTCTTCCGGCATCTCACGACAAATATATACTGTTGGTTTCATGGACAACACTCCTTTAGCCACCTATATAGTTCATATTAATTTTCTTGCGATTCTTCACAGTCTGCTCCGTACGTTCATCGGAATAGCGATCTTTTCTACCTCTCCACACATCGGCAATCACTTCGTATAATTCTTCGTCCGTTTTATCAGAACGAATTAATTCCCGTAGGTCAAAGCCTTCTGATGCGAAGAGACACGTGTATAATTTCCCCTCGGATGATAAACGAGAACGCGTACAAGTTGAACAAAACGACTCTGAAACAGATGTGATAAAGCCAACTTGCGCCTCCGTTCCTATATAACGATAGCGTTTGGCTACTTCACCGTAATAGTCTTCTTCCGCAGGCTCCATGTCGAATTCAGCAGCCAGCATGTCATAGATTTCTTTTTTCGTGACGACTTTTTTGAAGCTCCAGCCATTGTCATTGCCGACATCCATGAATTCGATGTAGCGCAATGTGATGCCGCGTTCTTTGAAATACGTAGCCATCGGGAGGATTTCGATTTCATTGACGCCTTTTTGTACGACCATATTCACTTTAATTGTAAAACCGATGTCTTGTGCCTTTTGAATGTTTTTGAGAACGAGATCAGGTGAAATGCCACGGCCGTTGATCTGGCCGAACAGTTCTGGGTCCAGTGCATCTAAACTGATGTTCAGACGGCGCAATCCAGCGTCGTAAAGCGGTTGCGCGTATTGACCGAGCAGCACTGCATTCGTTGTAAGTCCGATGTCTTCAATCCCTTCGATGTCGTGAAGCTTCTGTATCAACTCGGGTAAATTGCGACGCATCAGCGGTTCACCGCCCGTCAAACGCAGTTTCTTAACACCTAACTGAGCAAAAATCCGAGCCAAGCGTTCCAATTCTTCAAACGACAGCAATTCATTTTTAGCTAGAAATACAAAGTCATCACCAAATACTTCTTTCGGCATGCAGTACGTACAGCGGAAATTACAGCGATCCGTAACGGAAATACGCAAATCCCGAATCGGGCGTCCGAGTTGATCTACAATGGCATTCATCTTCTTCATCCCCTTTCCAGTTCACATGGCGTGTTGACATTTTTAAAAGCAATTTCAGGTGTATCCGTTACTAAAGCGCCTTCAATCCACCGACATTCATGTTGTGCTTGCACATCCATCACTCGGCGATTACCATCGTGTAACGCTTGCTTGATTGTCGATTTGACGCTTGCATTCCAGACCGAAACGAGTGGATGCCGCTTGCCTTCAACCGTGATAGACGAAATATCTCCATCATGCAATTTAAGCAATTTTTCCATAACCCCGGTTTCTATAAACGGCATGTCGCAAGGTAATACAACGTAGCGGTCTGCTTGCATAGACTCCATTGCGGATAAGATTCCTGCAAGAGGACCCATTCCCGCATAGGACGCAAGATCCGTCGTCACATGAACGCTGTCCGGAAACAGTTCTTTATATTCAGGACGTGCCACAATGACGATCTCATCGCAAATCGGTCGTAATGCCTCTACTGAATAATGATAAAACGAGTGACCTTCATACGTCGCAAACGCTTTCGGTGAGCCGAAACGTCGCGATTGTCCACCCGCGAGTAGCACACCGACCGTCTTCATCCGCCACTCACTGGTGGAATGAACGCGCAGACATCCCCCGCTTGAATGACGTCATCCTTTAGGGCATATTCTTCATTTACTGCTACATGGATCGTCTCTTTACCGAAACCCGGATACGTTTCTTCCGCCCAGTTCAGCAATTCTTCCACCGTTAAAGGCGCGCGATCCAAAGACTCTTCACCTTTACCCGTCAACTCCCGTAACCTCGCAAAGTAATGAACTGTAATCATGGTGATTCGCTCCCTTTCTCAGGATATTTCTTTTGTGCACCGATCCACTCTTCGCCGTCTTCCCAGATTTCCTTCTTCCAAATCGGTACGACTTCTTTAATACGCTCAATTGCGTATTCATTCGCTTCATATGCTTCTTTTCTGTGAGGCGACGATACCGCGATGACTACTGCAATGTCCGATATTTTCAGCTCACCAATGCGATGCGCCATAGCGACTTGAACTCCTGGCCACTTTGCTTCCATCTCAGCACCGATTTCAGCAAGCTTCTTTTCCGCCATCGGTACATAGGCTTCATACGCGAGATACAATGTACGAACACCATGTGTCCATTCGCGAACATGTCCCGTGAACACGGTTACCGCGCCCGCTGCCGGATGCAAAACCAACTCACTATATTTCTGCACATCAATCGGCGTGTCTATGATTTCATAACGTTTCATCGTCTCGCCTCCACCCATTCTCGTAGCCAGTCGTCGAGTCGTGTGATGTCTTCAAACAACTCGGCTGTTTTCACCGTCCGAACGATGCCAAGCAACGACTCCAACTCATGTCGTTCTTCTTCATTTCGGATGAGCACCACTTTCTCACCAGCTTCTTTTTTATACCCTTCTATTAATAAGACATCCGGCCCGCTAGACGTAGCCAATGCCTTTAACTGTTCAAATGAACGTTCTTTATTTTGTATCAATTGTATCATATCGCCGCCCGCCACAAGAGTGGAGACAGCTCCATATTCTAAGAATTGCACCGTATCGGTATGCGCTGGCGGCAGTTCAGGCACACCGCCATGTCCATGATGTTTGAGCACAGCCACTTTGTAACCGAGGCGGTTCAGCACAGTAATCCAGTGCGAAACGAGCGTCGTTTTTCCACTGTCCTTGAAGCCGACAATATGTAGCGTCTTCACAGTTCCCAACGCTCCACACCTTGTTCCGTTCCTAGCAATAAAACATCCACTAGCATCCCTTTTTCGAAACCACGCGTTCCGCTCGGCAAGACGATGATGCAATTACCACGCGCAATAGAAGACACCGCGCTAGATTTATTGAAACCTGCAGGTGTTGCCACGATACCTTCATTCGTCATCGACCAGCTAGCACGAACAAAACGAGTGAACGGGTTCGCTTTCTTGAAATCGTCTCCAAGGACCGCTTGAATACGGGGCATATAAGGCGCCGAACAGCCCATCATCGAATAAATGGCAGGACGTGCAAACAATTCAAATCCTGTGAAGCAAGCGGAAGGATTTCCTGATAGACCAAATAATAATTTGTGCCCTAAAACTGCCACCGTCGTCACACTACCTGGACGCATCGCCACTTTATTGAACAATACTTTCGCACCGAGACGTTCATAGATCGTAGGCAGATAATCATAATCCCCAACTGACACTCCGCCCGTCGTAATGAGCAAGTCTGTTTCTTGAAGTGCTTTCTCGACGATTTCGGTACATGCATCCAAGTCGTCTTCCATCATGCCATACGACGTAGATTCAATTCCCATTCGCTTCAACTGCGCACGAATCATCGGCCCATTGGAATTGCGAATCTTCCCCGGTTCGAGTTCATCAGTGACATCGAGCAATTCAGTTCCCGTCGACAACACCCCAGCTATCGGCCGTTTCGCAACACGTACTTGCGCATAACCAAATGTCGCAAGCAGCGCAATGGTCCCCGGATGAATAACCGTTCCTGCTTCGATCAATGTCTCTCCTTGTTTCGCATCTTCTCCTTGACGCGAAATATTTTCGCCCGCTTCAAACGGCTTACGCAGCGTAAACCCACTGTCGTTTTCCACCGTTTGCTCCAGCATGACGACTGCGTCCGCCTGTTCCGGAATCAATGCACCCGTCATGATGCGGAACGATTCTCCTGGCTCAATCGGACGATCTGCCACATGCCCTGCACCAATTTCTCCAATCACACGGAAGGCTTTTCTCGTGTCACCTGAAGCACCCTTCGAATCTTCCGCACGAATCGCAAACCCGTCATACGGCGAACGATCAAAAGGCGGCACATCATGCTTCGCCACGATCGGCTCAGCTAACACTCGACCATATGTATCTTCTAACGAAAGAACTTCCGTCTGAAGCTTATGTACATGTTTCATCACACGCTCTACAGCTTCCGCCACTTGAATCGGTTTTCGAATTTCTACCACGTACATCTCCTACTTTCTTTTGGTATACTAACTAGTACAATGAAATGAAACGAAACGAAAGGATGATCATCATGTCCGAACTTACACACTTCAATGAACAAGGCCGCGCCAAAATGGTCGACGTGTCCGACAAAGAAACGACTTTACGAACGGCGATCGCTACATCATCAATTATGGTTAACGCATCAATTCACGAGCAAATCACGCATGGCACAAATAAAAAAGGAGACGTCTTCGCAGTTGCGCAAGTCGCCGCCATCATGGCCGCGAAAAACACGTCCAACATCATTCCCATGTGCCATCCACTCCCTTTAACGGGGGTAGATGTCCGATTTGATTGGGATATTAACGAAGAATCTTCCCATTACAACGTGTTAATCCAAGCCGAAGTCAAAACGAAAGGCGTCACCGGCGTCGAAATGGAAGCCTTGACAGCCGCTTCTGCCGCCGCATTGACGATTTACGATATGTGTAAAGCTGCCGGCAAGGATATGGTCATCGGACCGACGATGCTACTGCATAAATCAGGCGGGAAAAATGGAGATTATCAACGCGCGGACTAAATGTCGCGCGTTTTTTTGATTGGATTTGGTGGGTGGGGCGGTTGGGTTGGGTTGGGTTGGCTTGGCTGCTCAAGGATGATGAGTGACCGCTCTATTGGACTGCGTTAGCGCTCTATCAAACCGCGTTGCCGCTCATACTCCCAAGCTAGCCGCTCTATCTGGCCACGTAACTGCTCATACTTCCAAGCCAACCGCTCTATCAAGCCCCATATCCGCTCATTCCCCCAAACCTACCGCTCTATAAAACCAAGAAACCGCTCTTACTCTCACTCCAAATGCTTCCCAAGCTCATGCACAATATGCGGCAACTCCGGCACGATCAACTTATCCATCGCCAGCGTCACAGCCTTCGAAGAGCCTGGCAATAAAAACACCGCCTGCAAGCCAATCCCTCCAGCCGTCGCGCGACTGAGCAATGCTTTTGATCCCACGTCCTCCCTATAACTCAAAAAGCGAAACAGTTCACCGAATCCGTCTAACGGTTTCGTGAAGTAAGGTGATACGGTTTCTACTGTAATATCCCGTGCACCAATCCCCGTTCCGCCCGTGAAAATCATGGCCCGAATGGATGAATTGGACGACCAAGCGGATAACCGCTCCACAATATGCGTCGCTTCATCCGAGCAAATTTCGTACGCTTTCACTGTATGGCCAGCTTCAACCAACTTCTCGCAAATCACCTTGCCGCTTTTGTCGTCCGCTTTCGTCCGCGTATCACTAATCGTCAGCACCGCAACTGCGATCGACTTGTCACGCGCTTTCTGTGGTAAATGAGCTTCTTCCATTTCCCATTCCTCCTAGCCGAATAATGAATGATAGATTTTTCGTCCTTCTCGCATATCTTTCAGTCCATGAATCAACAATCTACCATTGCCGAATAAAATACAGCGATAGCCTTCCGCTTGAAACTCTACGAAAAACGGTGTCTCTCGATACTTTGACCCTAGTTGTTGCGCGACTTTCACACCGTCTGCCACCGTTAATTTACGTCCTGCATCCGGTATGATTTGCACCGTATCACGTCCGCATAGCACAGCGTATTGCGTGCCTGCTGCTTGATGCAACGCAGGATACGTCGGATGTTCACCGCATGTTTCGCATTGCGGATTCTTCATCCGGCTAATTCCCGCTTCAACTGATGTATTATTCCACACATCAAAATGCAGAAGTTTCATGCGCATGGCTTGTTCATTCCCCGTTAGCCATTTCATCGCTTCCGCACTTTGATGTGCAGCCGAAATCTGTACAGCAGGCGCAATTACCCCTACTGTATCACATGTTTCATTGACTGCCGGCATGACCGGTAGTAGACAACGGAAACACGGTGTCTTGCTTGGAATGAAAGGAAAGACGCTACCTGAACTGCTGACGACTGCGCCGTAGACCCAAGGAATATTCAGTTTCCATGCGACATCATTAATCAGCAAACGTGTCTCGAAATTATCCGTTGCGTCGAGTAGGATATCCGCACCAACCGCGATTTCTTCGAGCAACGGACCGTCGATATGGTCGAGCACTGTCGTAATGTCTACGTCTTGACGGATAGCATGTAAACGACGCTCTGCTGCCACTACTTTCGGCACACTGTTTTTCGCATCTTCTTCAACGAACAATTGTTGCCGCTGTAAATTGGATGCCTCCACATAATCGCGGTCTGCGAGCGTTATTTTGCCAATTCCTGCACGTACGAGCGTCTCGGATATCGAAGAGCCGAGCGCGCCACAGCCGATGATTACCGCATGTGCGTCTGCTAGCTGTCGCTGTCCCGACGTACCGATTGGCTGGAATAATGTTTGCCTTGAATAGCGATTCTCCACTAGATCTACTTCCTTTCATTACACAACAAGCGAGGCAACCGGTTAAGACCGATTGCCTGCGCTTACTTCTGGACTAATATCACTGAACGAACCAACGTAGCGAACGACGTCGCCCGTTCCATCTTTTACGGAACTGATGGAAAGGAACTCTAAGTACTCTTCGCCACTCTTTTTCTTATTCCAAATTTCACCTTGCCAAACGCCTTGTTCATCAATTGTGCGCCACATTTCATTATAATATTCCCGGTCGTGTCTGCCTGAACTTAAGATGTTCGGGCTTTGACCTAACACTTCCTCTTCACTATACCCTGTTAGTTTCGTAAATGCCGGATTGACCGAAACAATGAGCCCCTTTGAATTGGTCACGAGAATACCTTGCCCCGTTGAATCAAATACTTCTTTAGACAAGCTCGTGCGATCCATGTAATAGAGCCAAAATGCCAATACAAGACTGACTAATGATACTTGTGAAAACGCCATGAATCCAATGGAGTAGGAACCTGTCATGGAGAAAATTGTTGCGAGTAATAATGGAGGGAAAAATCCACCAAGACCACCCATCATCGATACAATTCCGTTGACAGTACCTGCTTGCTTACTGAAATACATCGGTACTAGTTTAAAGATGACACCATTACCGAGACCTGCAGCTGCGGCAATCATAATGCTGCCGACTGTGTATAGTCCAATATCCGGTGAAAATGCGAGTACGATGGACGAGATCGTCAAGCCTGCGAAACAGCCCATCAATAAGAATAACGGCTGGAACTTATCGCCTAACCAACCACCGACCGGACGTAATAGCGTCGCGACGACGATGAAGCCAGCTGTTCGAAGTCCTGCGTCGACTTTATCGAGTTCAAAGTAATTAACGAGGAAACTCGGCAAGAACACGGTAAACGCAACGAAAGAACCGAATGTAATGAAATAGAATAATGAGAAGAACCATAGTTTTTCGTTCTTATAGACACCTTTAATTTGTTCGACAATCGGTGCTTTCACTCGAACTTCCTTACGATCACCGAAGAAGAAATTCAATGCGATGAACGCAAGCAATAAAATCAAATACATTTTGACAGTCATCGACCAGCCGAATTTCATCGCAAGGACCGGTGCTGAAAACGTCGTGATCGCTGTCCCGATGTTCCCCATCCCGTAAATACCGTTGACGAGTCCGTGTTTTTCTTTAGGATAGTACTTCGGTAGCGACGTAACACCAACAGAGAAAATCGCACCCCCTACCCCGAGTAACGTACCGCCGATCAAAAGCCCTGTCACTGTTGATGTTTCACTTATGTAGTAGACAGGAAATAGCAATACGATGAAACTGATGAAAAACATCATACGTGCGCCATAGACATTGGCGTAGTAGCCAAGTGGAATTCGCAAAATCGAACCGAGTACTACAGGGATTGCTGTGATGATGGCCACACGCTCTGGTGGAATATTGATATCTTCGCTGATAAATGGTAGCAAAGAAGAGATCAAGACCCACACCATGAAGCCGACAACTAGATTTGCCGTCTGTAGAGGCAACTGAATCTTTTGTGTCATAGGAATCCATCCAATCTGAAATTAGTTGCAAAGCTAACCAATTACTTTCGTTATGTGTTAATCCGGTAGAATCGACGTATATAATTGGTCGAATAATTCATCTTGCTCTTTGGCAAGTAAGACCGATAGAACCATCGGAAAAATGACGTTTTCTTCTTTAACAAAGTGAATCATGATGACTTCAAACGCCTCGCCTGCATCTTTTACGACGTCTTGCATCATTGCGAGTGTAAATTCCGATAAATCCCCTCTTGTGTGATGAAGGAAATGTCCGATAAACGCATCGATCTCGTCGTGTTCTTCTTGTACTGCTTGAACCGGCCCTTGATCACTGCCTACATATTTCGCGAGCATTGGAAACAGGAATGCTTCTTCCTTTTCCGTATGATTTTTCAGCGGATCAATGAATTCGACGACTAGTTCACGCAACCGCATGAGTGCTTTTAGACCTTCGTCACGCGTGAATCTATCATTCTCAAAATCCAGTACAATCGCATGCCATTGCTCCATTAAAGTCGTTAGGAAGCGATGTTCATTTTCAAGCACGCGTAGTGCGGGTAGCGTATGCGTAAGTCCTGTATTGACCATCATCCTTCACCTCTTCTTTAGAAACTTAAAAACTTCTTTCGCAGCGCGTATTCGACGAGTTCCGGGCGGCTCTTCAATTGTAGCTTGTCCATCATTTTCGCCTTATGCGCTTCTACAGTCTTGACGGAAATATAAAGCATTTCTGCAATTTCTTTATTGCCATAGCCTTTAGCCACAAGCGGTAAAATTTCAATTTCACGTTTAGATAAAATCTTGAACGGATCGTCTTCATCGTCCGCTTTCGTTCCTTTTTTGACAAACTCCCTCACGAGCGAAGTAGCCATAGACGGATGAACATATGTGCCGCCGTCGTACACTTCACGAATGGCGTGTAGCAACTCTTCGTCGGGAGCATTTTTCAAGATATAGCCTGCTGCACCGTTTTTCAGTACGTGGAACATATACTCCTCGTCGTCGTACATCGTTAAAATGACTATTTTCGTTTCTGGGAAATCTTCATGGATTTTGCCTGTCGCAATCAACCCACTTTGGCCAGGAGGCATGCTAAGATCCAGTAAAATAATATCCGGTCTGTGCTTCGCAACTAGTTCATATGCTTCCAATCCATCTGCCGCTGTTGCTACGACTTCCATATCGTCTTGGAAATTTAATATATGCATGAATCCTGTGCGGACGACTGCATGATCATCAGCTATTATGATTTTCACTCGTTGCTCTCTCCTTTTTCAGTGGAATAGTTGCTTGTACTGTCGTGCCTTCTTGCTGACTTGAAATGATGGTCAAATTACCACCTACAAGTTCCACCCGTTCTTTCATACCATATAGTCCGAGTCCCGTGCCTTGCGGTGTAAAGTCATTGACATCAAAGCCGACACCTTCATCGAATACTTTTATGTGTAGCTGTCCATCCACTTCATTCAACGTTAAAAAGACATCTTCTACTTGGGCATATTTCATAGAGTTAAGAATCGCTTCTTGACCGATTCGATACGCAACTGTTTCAATCGCGCCTTCATAACGACTTTCTTTCAAATCGGATTCGAAATGAACATACAATCCGTAATTTTTTTCAAGATTTTTAATATGCGTTCGGAAAGCGGCTTCTAACCCAAAATCATCGAGTACAGCCGGTCGCAGTTCAACAGATAGATGACGTATCTCATCGAGCAAGCGCATCAACGAACCTTCCGTTTGACGCAACTTTTCAAGCGCCTTGTCGTTCATGCCCATGTATTTCAACACACGCAAATCCACAAGCGAACTAAGCATTTCCTGCGCTACACTGTCATGCAACTCACGTGAAATTCGTTTGCGTTCATTTTCCTGCGCTAAAATGACTTGTTGCATGCGCAATTTTTGATGGAGAACTTCAGACGTTTGCGTTTGCCGCGTTAAATTACGCAACATCAATACGGACATATAAGTCTCTTCATCCAACACCTGATACGTTGCGCTGTACGGTTGCAAACCAAGATCTTTCGTCTCCAAATATAATTGGAATGAAG
Source organism: Sporosarcina sp. P32b (assembly GCF_002743335.1). GTDB lineage: Bacteria > Bacillota > Bacilli > Bacillales_A > Planococcaceae > Sporosarcina. The sequence continues at coordinate 17,176 of NZ_PDZB01000022.1, read as the reverse complement.
ATAATGTTTGTTGTGGTTTCTCCATGAAACACGAAACACACGTCATCTGTTCGTCTTCGCTCGTAAAGCCGCGGCATGTCAGACACATCGCGTCTGCCTCGCCTTGCAGCATCTTTTCATAGAGCGCGGGTTCCATAATTTGTTTCGCTGCTTCGTTCATGGATAGAATCTCGCCGTTCGCGCCGAAAAAGAACATCGCTTCTGTCGTACGGTCGTATAGTTTGTGAAGCATAGTCGTTAGTTGGTCATTGTTCAATAAAGTCATCTTTCAATCGCTCCTTCATGTGAAACGGTCCGAATTGAGGTCCTACCGCATGCTTGAATTGCTCAAACTTGTCAGCTGTTAACCGATCCACTTCACGGTAGCCAATTAAAAGCACGCCTTGCACATGATCATCTCTAAATAGTGGAATCGCGCCAAAACTTTTCAGCTTTTCGAAGACGACGATGGGATAGTTATAGAGATCTCCATCCATTACATTGGTGTCTACATTCTCAATCTTCATCGGCTTACCTGTCTTGAACACAATTCCTGCCACGCCTTTTCCTGATTGAAGGACAATTCTACGATAGCGTAAACTGATATTCCCCGTTACATATCGCCACTTTAACTCATGATGATATTTCTTCAAATCCACTAACGCCAAGCCGATGAAATCCGCATGAAGCGTCTCTTTCAATTCATCGATCGCTAGTTGGAAATTACTATTTACTTGTCCTGTCATAGACTTAATCTCCTATTATTCATCATTCGCTTACCGAGGTGATTGTTTGGTCGGTAGATGTTTTCTATATAGAATATAACTTCTACCTACATAATTCAATGGCACACTCCAGACGTGAACGAGTCGAGTGAATGGCCACATGGCGAAAATAAGGAAGCCCGTTAAAACATGCAGTTTAAACGCAATCGGAACAGATGCCATATATGCCGCTTCTGGCTGGAAAATCAGTAATGATCTGAACCAGACCGAAATCGTATCACGGTAATCAAATCCCGGCGTCATCGTGTTGGTGATCAACGAACTGTAAACACCAATGAACACGATAAACAGTAAAAAGGTATTGACGATTAAATCGGATCTCGAGGACAACTTACGAACATTTTTCTTTGTGAAACGACGTGACGTAAGAATAATCATACCGGCTAATGTCATGACACCGAAGAATCCGCCACCCCACACAGCGCCGATATGGTACATATGGTCGCTAACACCCATTGCGCGTGTCCACTCTTTCGGAATCCCAAGTCCCGCCACATGACCTAAAATGACGGGGAAGATTCCGATGTGGAACAGCAAACTACCGATCATCAATTGCTTCTTTTCAATAAATTCACTCGACTTCGCGGTCCAGCCGAATTGGTCGTTCTTATAGCGGAAAATATGTCCTACAATAAATACTGCGATACAGATGTAAGGAAAAATGACCCATAGAAATTGACTAGTCATTAGCGGAAACCTCCCGTTGAATACATGATTTACATGTTTCACGCAGTGCACGGATCAAATGTAGCCATGGACTTTCATACTTTTCAAGTGCTTTCATTAAAAAGTAGGAACCGTCCTCGATGACTGCGAGCAACATCGAAAAGCTCTGCTGCGCTCGCGGATCTCCCTTCCATTCAGCCGCATAAATAAATTCACACATTAACGGAAGCAAGTCGGATAGTTCTTCATCCGGCATTTCGAGCCCGAACATTTCGTATAACACTTTTAACTGCGCCAGCGTCTGACCACGCTCTTTTGAGTCCGCAAACTTCACATAGGTCATGAACAGCGTAGCGTCTTTTTGGAAATCAAATGTGTAGGTGTACATCTCTTGTATTTCATCCAAACTGTACGTTTGCATCGTTTCCCAGTACAGCTGCAGGTCTTCGTAACCTGCAGCATCTTCCGTTACATACTCATTCCACATATCTGGATGAAACGTCAGCTTTTCCGGGTAGTTCAGTTGATGGGAGAAAAAGCCGAAGATATGCTTCTTATCATATAAGAGGTCGAGATTAATCACGCCAGATCCCCCCATAGAAATTCTCTTCATAGATTTCCTTGCCTGTTTTCACTGGAGCTGCTCCCGGAGTTACAGGTCCGCAACCGTCACACCCTCCGTCCGAGCCCATTACAGAGAATGAAGAGTACGGATTTTGAGCTGGTGCTTGTTCACCGTAGGTACCCATGCCGTCGTACCCTGCTGAACCTTGGGAACGGTACACGTTCATTTGACTTTCTTTATGAGAAGTCGGGATTACGAAACGATCTTCATATTTCGCAATCGCCAGCAAACGATACATTTGTTTCGTCTGTTTGGCAGTCAATCCAACGCGCTCTAGTTTGGATTCGTCGAAGTCCTTGCCGGAAGAAACTGCACGCATATATGAACGCATCATCGCCATACGTTGCAAGCCTCCCTTGACGATATCCACATCTCCAGCCGTTAGCATATTGGCTAAATACTGAAGTGGAATTCGCATTTCTTCAATAGCCGGGAAAATCATGTCCGGATTTTTGATGGAGTCCTTCCCTTCAAAGTAGTTCATGATCGGGCTAAGCGGTGGAACGTACCAAACCATTGGCAATGTCCGGTATTCCGGGTGCAATGGGAATGCTAGCTTGTACTCGATTGCTAATTTGTACACTGGTGAGTTTTGTGCTGCGTCAATCCAGTCTTCAGAAATGCCATCTTTGATTGCTTGTTCGATGATTTCCGGGTCATGCGGATCTAAGAATAGATCACATTGCGCTTGGTACAAGTCTTTTGGATCCGGTGTAGACGCGGCTTCTTGCACGCGGTCTGCGTCATAAAGCAAGACACCTAGATAGCGGATTCGGCCTGTACATGTCTCGGAACAAACTGTCGGTAAACCGGATTCTACGCGTGGGAAGCAGAATGTACATTTTTCCGCTTTATTCGTTTTCCAGTTAAAGTACACTTTCTTGTACGGACAACCGGTCATACAATAACGCCAGCCACGGCAGGCTTCTTGATCGACAAGAACGATTCCGTCTTCGTCACGCTTGTACATGGCGCCTGACGGACAAGAGGCCACACAGCTCGGGTTCAAGCAGTGTTCGCATAGTCGTGGCAAGTACATCATAAACGCTTGTTCGAAGTTGAATTTGATTTCTTCTTCAATTTTCTCGATATTCGGGTCAGTCGGTCCGGTAATATGTGCACCAGCTAACTGATCTTCCCAGTTCGGGCCCCACTCAGGATCCATGTATTCGCCTGTGATGACGGACTTTGCACGTGCAACCGGCGTATGTTCTTGATCCGGTGCGGACGTTAGCTTTTCATAGTCGTATGTCCAAGGCTCATAGTAATCTTTCATTTCCGGCATATCCGGGTTATAGAAGATCTTCCCTAGTGCGATTTTCGAAAGCTTTGAACCCGATTTCAGTTCTAGCTTTCCTTTACGCAACTGCCAGCCACCCTTATAGAGTTCCTGGTCTTCCCAGCGTTTCGGGTAGCCGATCCCCGGTTTCGTTTCTACGTTATTGAACCACATATACTCGGCACCTTCGCGGTTCGTCCATGTCGTTTTACACGTCACACTACACGTATGACACCCAATACACTTGTCTAAGTTCATTACCATTGCTACCTGCGCTTTAATTTTCAAGCCAGTTGACCTCCTTCATCTTACGGACTGCGACGTAAACATCACGTTGGTTACCGATCGGTCCGTAGTAGTTGAATCCATAACTGAGCTGTGCATAGCCGCCTACCATTTGAGTCGGCTTCATGTGAATTCGCGTCGGTGCATTATGGCTTCCTCCGCGTTGCTCGGTAATTTCCGAGCCGGGCATCTGAATATGCTTATCCTGTGCATGGTACATAAACATCGTACCTTTAGGCATTCTGTGACTGACAACGGCACGCGCATTGACAACACCGTTTCGGTTATACACTTCAAGCCAAGCATTGTCATCGATTCCGTGCTCTTCTGCATCGAGATTCGATAGCCAGACGGTCGGACCACCGCGGAACAATGTCAGCATGTGCTGATTGTCTTGGTAGGTCGAGTGGATATTCCACTTACCGTGTGGTGTTAAGTAGCGAAGAACGAGTGCATCTTGTCCGCCTTTAATTTCTGCATCGCGATCCGCAAAGACGAATGGCGGAAGTGTTGGTTTATAGACAGGCAATGCTTCGCCGAATCCAAGGAATAATTCGTGATCAACGTAGAAATGCTGTCTCCCCGTCAATGTTCGGAATGGTACGAGACGTTCGATATTCGTCGTAAATGGCGAGTAGCGTCGTCCTAATTTATTCGAACCACTAAAGACCGGTGTTGGAATGACTTCACGCGGTTGCGCGGTAATCCCTGCGAATGTGAATCGCTCTGCTGCGCGGTCTGCTGAAATATCTTTTAGTTCCATACCTGTATCGTGCTCTGCCGCTTCAAATGCTTTTTGTGAAACGCGGCCGTTCGTTGCGGAAGACAATGTCAACATCGCTTCTGCTGCGTGTTTCGCCGTGTACAATTTAGGCAAGCCATCTTTCACGGTATCGTCTTCATAAATACCGTTAATGCCTTTCATCATTTCATACTCTTCCGCTACCGAGAAGCTGACGCCGTGTGCGCCGGTTTTCCCTGTCGATAACAGCGGTCCGAGCGTAATGTATTTATCATAGATTTTCGTAAAGTCGCGCTCTACGATGGTCATACCTGGCATCGTTTTACCGGGGATCGCTTCAATTTCACCTTTACTCCAGTCATGCACTTCGCCCATCGGCTGCGCAATTTCCTGAACGGAGTCATGTGCTAGCGGAGATGTGACTAAGTCTTTATAGACGCCTGGCAGATGCGTTTCCGCAAGTGTCGAGAATGTTTTCGCGATCTCGCGGTAAATATCCCAGTCCGATTTGGATTCCCATAATGGATTGACTGCTGGGTTGAATGGATGGACGAATGGGTGCATGTCTGTTGAAGACAGATCCACTTTCTCATACCACGTCGCAGCTGGTAGCACGATGTCTGCATACAGTGGAGTCGCTGTCATACGGAAATCGAGTGCTACGAGTAGATCAAGCTTTCCTTCCACATCATCGCGCCAAACCATTTCTTTCGGCTTCATATCTTCGTTCGGCGTTGCAAGCAAGCCGTCGGATGCGCCGAGTAAGTGCCGCATGAAGTATTCCTGCCCTTTTGCCGAACTGGAGATCAAGTTCGAACGCCAGACAAATAATGAACGTGGGAAGTTTTCTGGTGCACCTGGATCTTCTGCCGCAAATTGTAGCTCGCCTGATTTCAACTGATCGACAACATGTGAAACGACTTCTTTTGTATCGGTCTTCCCAAGCTTCGCCGCTTCTTCCACAAGCATTAAACTGTTTTTATTGAACTGCGGATACGATGGCAACCAGCCGAGACGCGCTGCAAGTACGTTATAGTCTGCCGGGTGCTGGTATCGCGCTTCTCCGCCTAGTGGTGACATAAGTGTATCCGTTCCTGCTTCTTCGTACTTCCATTGATCGGTCGCAAAGTAGAAGAATGAAGTCGCGTTTTGCAGACGCGGCGGACCTTGCCAGTCTTTCGCAAAGGCAATCGTGCTCCAGCCTTCAATCGGACGACATTTCTCTTGTCCTACGTAATGCGCCCAGCCTCCGCCGTTAACTCCTTGTGAAGCCGTTAGCGTAACGAGGTTGAGGATTGCGCGGTAGATCGTGTCACTGTTAAACCAGTGATTGATTCCCGCTCCCATAATAATCATGGATCGTCCGCCTGTGTCGATCGCATTTTGTGCGAACTCCATAGCGATTTGTGTAACGAGTTCCGGTTTAACGTTCGTGATCGCTTCTTGCCAAGCCGGTGTATAGATAGACGTCACGTCGTCATAACCTGTCGCCTCTAGCTCACTACCGATTCGGTTGACACCGTACTGGCTCATCATGACATCGTACGTTGTCGCAACTAAACGCTCTGTGCCGTCTGCAAATTGAACTTTCATCGCAGGGATCGGGCGCTTGAATGTGCCGTTTCCTCGGTTATCAAAGTACGGGAAATGAATTTCTTGCCATTTCTCTGCATGCTTTTCAATGGATAATGCAGGCTCAACGCGTGTGCCATCTGCGTTTTCCAGTTGCAGATTCCACTTGACGTCTTCTTCCCAGCGCTGACCCATCGTGCCGTTTGGAACTATGATTTCATCTTTCGCTTCATCAAATAACACGGGTTTCCACTCAGCATGTGGCGACTGCTGTCCAAGATCGCTTGCACGCAAGAAACGTCCTGCTTTATACGAATCTTCATGCGGGTCAAGTAGAATCAAGAACGGCATGTCCGTGTATTGTTTGGCATAGTTTATAAATGTCGGTTCTTTACGTTTTTGATAGAATTCATCCAAAATGACATGGGTCATCGCTTGAGCAACTGCTGCATCCGTTCCCGGGTTCGCCGCAATCCAGTCATCCGCATGCGTGACACTTTCCGCGTAATCCGGTGCAACGGAAACGACTTTCGTTCCTTTATAACGGACTTCTGTCATGAAGTGCGCATCCGGTGTCCGTGTAAGCGGTACGTTCGAGCCCCACATGATGATGTAGCCCGCGTTAAACCAGTCACTTGATTCCGGAACGTCCGTCTGCTCACCCCAAATTTGTGGAGAGGACGGCGGAAGATCTGCATACCAGTCATAGAAACTAAGCATTTCGCCACCGAGCAATGAAATGAAACGTGCGCCCGATGCATAACTGACCATCGACATCGCAGGAATCGGTGTGAATCCAGCTACGCGATCCGGACCGTATTTTTGTACCGTATAGATGAGTTGAGCTGCAATGAGCATCGTCGCATCACGCCAATGAATCCGGACGTGACCGCCTTTGCCGCGCGCTTTTTTGTATTCATTGGATTTCTCAGGGTCTTCAACAATCGCTGTCCATGCTTTTACTGGATCTTTCGTTTCCTGCAATGCTTCGTTCCACATGCGCCACAGCTTGCCGCGTATATAAGGATACTTCACACGCAATGGACTGTATTCATACCAAGAAAATGAAGCGCCACGCGGACAACCACGCGGTTCGAATTCTGGCATATCAGGACCACAGGAAGGATAATCGATTTGCTGATTTTCCCATGTGATGATGCCGTTCTTGACGAAGACTTTCCAGCTACAAGAGCCTGTACAGTTTACGCCATGCGTCGTACGCACCACTTTGTCATGCGACCAGCGTTGACGGTACATGTTTTCCCAATCACGATTTTTCTCTTCCAGCACTGACCAACTTCCAGAATAACTCTCGACGGGTTTAAAATAATTCAATCCGAATCTTTTTTTCATCGAAATTTTCCACTCCTTCTCAGAATGTAGCTGTAAATGAATCCAACCTATTAAACTTCTTACCCCAAAATAAACTAAGTAGTCTGAATTTAATCTAAGGGAATTCCCTATTAATTTCCGTTAATCATAGGACTTTTTGTTTAATTCTCATAAAATATCTTTATATTATACAAGTATACGTGTTTCTACACTCGTTTCTATCAGGGAATTCCCTATTATCCCTTCGCAAATCCTGGTTTTAATTTTAGCGTAAGGGAAAACTCTCTATGCTAGCTTCTACATGTCATCTAAAACTTTCATAATTTTTAGTATTTTTCTTGCACGAGTGGGAAAATTAGTATAGTTCTCATAATATTATGTTGATTTTATTTATATAAATGATAGAATTATATACAAAATGAAAGGTAAGGTGGATGATACCGTGGCAAACGAATTAAACAAGGTACTTCGTTGTGAAGCACTGAAAGACAAGATTGTTACAGCAAAAGAAGCAGCGTCTTGGATCGAGGATGGAATGTCTCTAGGTCTGAGTGGATTTACTTTGTCTGGAGACGCAAAAGCGGTCCCATTGGCATTGGCAGAACGAGGAAAAACTGAAGATTTTAAAGTAAACGTTTTCACTGGCGCTTCAATGGGCCCCAACGTTGACGAATTGATGGCCAATGCAGATGTAATCAATTTACGTGTTCCTTATCAAGGCAACCCAGCAATGCGCGGCAAAATCAACTCAGGTGACTCTTTCTACATCGACCAGCACCTTTCTCATACAGCTGAATGGATTCGCCAAGGCGTAATCGGACCAGTTGACTATGCAATCATCGAAGCAGCAGCTATTACAGAAGAAGGATATATCATCCCGACTGGTTCTGTTGGTAACTCTCCGATCTTCGTTCAAGAAGCGAAGCATGTCATCATCGAATTGAACGTAAATGCACCTATGGAGTTTGAAGGCCTACATGACATCTACATCCCAGATGCTCAAAACCAACGTAAAGAAATTCCTATATACAGCGCAACAGATAAAATCGGTACACCAGGTATCAAAGTAGACCCTGAAAAGGTTGTTGGAATCGTTCTTACAGAGCAAGGCGATATTCCTTCCCCTATCGTTCCTCCAGACGAAGAAACACAAGAGATTGCAAACAACTTGTTGAACTTCTTCCGTGACGAGATCAAATTGGGCCGTATGGATGAAACGCTAATGCCTCTTCAATCAGGTGTTGGTTCAGTTGCGAACGCAGTACTTGACGGTATGAGAAATTCCGAGTTTAAAGATATCGAAGTATATTCTGAAGTACTTCAAGACGCAATCTTCGACTTGATCGATGATGGTGTAGTGAAATTCGCTTCTGCTACTTCATTGACTCTATCCAAAAAGCGTTTGGACAGCTTCGAAGACGATATCGCCAAATACCGCGACAAGTTGGTATTCCGTCCACAAGAAATCTCAAACCACCCGGAAATTATCCGTCGTTTGGGTATCATCTCATTCAACACAGCGCTTGAGCTAGACATCTACGGAAACGTGAACTCTACACATGTTAGCGGAACACGTATGATGAACGGTATCGGTGGATCTGGTGACTTCGCACGTAACGCACGCATCGCGATTTTTGTTACGAAGTCTTACGCAAAAGGCGGAGACGTTTCATCTATCGTACCTTTCTCTTCTCACGTGGACCACACGGAGCACGACGTAGACGTAATTGTTACGGAACAAGGCTATGCGGATCTTCGCGGCTTGGCTCCAAGACAAAAAGCGGAGTTGTTGATCGAGAACTGTGCTCACCCTGATTTCAAGGAAGAGCTACGCGATTATTACAACAGAGCATGTGAACAAGTTGGCGGACAAACTCCACACATCTTGGAAGAAGCTCTATCTTGGCACGTGAATCTTGCGAAAAACAAGACAATGCACAAGACTGCAGAAGCTCAGAAGTAATTTTATAGGTAGGACATGACCAAGCGGATATTGATCTGCTTGGTTTTTTTTGATTTGATTTTGTTTGGTTTGGTATGGTTTGGTTGGCGAGGTTGATTGGTGTTGTATGCGGATGCTTTGATTGGTGGGGATTGAGCGGGTACGGGGGTTTATTGAGCGGTTGTGGAGATACATAGAGCGGATAAATGGATGGATAGAGCGCATGCGGGGGTTCATTGAGCGGTTGGGAAGATGTATGAGCGGATAGCGTGGAACTATGAGCACTTAGCCAGATGTGTGAGCGGCTTGCCTTCCGAACATGAATAGAGATGACTGCCGTGATGGACATTGAGCGGTTAAACAAGAGGATTGAGCGGATGCCGTGATACATAGAGCGGATAAATGGATGGATAGAGCGGTTGCGAGGGTTCATTGAGCGGTTGGGAGAATGTTTGAGCGGATAGCGTGGAAGTATGAGCACTTAGCCAGATGTGTGAGCGGCTCGCCTTCCGAACATGAATAGAGATGACTGCCGTGATGGACATTGAGCGGTTAAACAAGAAGATTGAGCGGATGCCGTGATACATAGGGCGGATAAATGGATGGATAGAGCGCATGCGAGGGTTCATTGAGCGGTTGCGGAAGATGTTTGAGCGGATAGCGTGGAAGTATGAGCGCTCTGCCATATATATAAGCATCTTCTCTTAAAAACAATGTACTCCCCCTTCCCCCATGCATAAAAAAGAGGAACCCATAACGGATTCCCCTCCCCTTTTACCCATTACAAATCATCAAAACCATTCAAATCACTAGTCTTCACATATTGTCGGCTAGTTTGTTCGAAGAAATCCGTTTTCGTATCGTCGAAGTTATCGACGTACGCGCGGATCCACTTCATTGGATTGTCCGTGAACTCTGGGTAGATTTCGCTCAAGCCGAGCATACGCAACATTTTGTTTGCGCGATACTTGATGTAACCTTCCATCTCTTCCAGCTCCAGGCCATCGATGCCTCCTAATACGTAGCGGCTCCAGATGACTTCTTGCTCGACGGAGTGGCGGAATTGGTCATAGATCCATTCCGTGAATTCGTCTGTGTTGTACTCTGGGTTTTCAGCCAATGCTGCACGGAAGATGTCGCTGATTGCCTTACCATGCTGCAGTTCGTCACGGTTGATGTACGAAATCATAGTCGATGTACCGACCATTTTCTGGTGGCGCGCCAAGTTATAGAAGAACGCGAAACCACTGTAGAAGAATAGACCTTCTAATAAAGTCGTGTAGACCATCGCTTTTAGAACCGTTTCGATTGTCGGGTTCTCCGCAAATTCATTGTAGACGTCTACAATTCGTTCATTTCGCTTCATTAATACTTCGTCTGTACGCCCCATTTCAAAGGCTTCCATTTGCTTGTCCAAGTTCGTGACAGATGAAAGTACGTATGCGTAGCTGTGATTATGTTCACTTTCCTGGTCTGCGATCGTCGCAAGAATCGACTTGACGGAAGGATCCGTTGTGAAGTCTGCGATTTTCATTGCAATGACGGTTTGTGGACCATCAAGTGTAGCGAGTAAGCCAATGATTTTCAGGAATGCGGATTGCTCTTCTTTGGTCAAGCTTGAGAACTGCTTGACGTCTTGTGTCATGTCCACTTCATTCGCTGTCCAGAAAAGGGATCGGATTCGCTGACGTAATGTATAGAAATGAGGGTGCGCGATGTCGTTCCAGTTCAGGATGCCGCTTGCTTCCCCACCGAAAATAGCTGTTGCTTTATTCGGGTTTGCAGGATTCAGTACTTTTACTCGTGTAAGTGTCGCCAATGTTCGAGCACTCCTTTCGTCCAATTCGTAACGGTTTGTTCTTGCATGCCGCGCGGGCTTTGTTCGATCTTCAATGGTTCAAATGGGGAATGATAAAATTTTGCCAGCTTGTCTGCTGCTTTGCAAAATAGATCATCGCCGCCAAACTGGGTATCCCCTGTGCCAAAGACGTAGACGAGCTCGGGTTTATAGCCGACGTCCGCCACGAAATCTTTGACTTCATCCGGCGTCGCCCCTTTTTCCCATGTGAATGAACCGATGCACAACGCGTCGTATTCTTTAACATTTGGGATGAGGCCGATGCCGATGCGATAGGTATCGACTTCGACACCTTCATTTTGTAGACGTTCCGTAATCAATTCCGCTACTTCCTGTGTGTTGCCGCTCCAGGATGCATAGGCGATTAAGAATGACACCACTCGCACTCCTCAATCTCTGCTGCGGTTGAACGCATATAGTACGTCGTTTTCATGCCGGATTTCCATGCCTGCAAGTGCAGATCCAAAATAACAGATGCACGGATGGAGTTCGGTACATAGATGTTGAATGAAATCGACTGATCGATGTGTTGCTGACGCGCGGCGTTTTGCTTGATAGACCAGCGCTGATCGACGATGTAAGCAGAACGACGGTAAATGTCATACGTATTGTGATCTAGATCCGGTGCAATAACCGGTAATTTATAGTCTTTCTTCTCTTCATGGTAGAACGGCTTGAACACTGGATCGATCGATGCTGTTGAGCCTGCGATAACCGACGTCGAGCTGTTCGGCGCAACTGCCATCAAGTAGCCGTTACGCATACCGTTCATTGCCACGTCCATGCGCAGTTCACGCCATTTATTGGAATCGTATTCGCGTTGCTCGAAATATTCGCCCGTTTGCCAATCCGAACCATCAAACAATGGATACGCGCCTTTTTCTTTTGATAATTCCATTGAAGCTTTAATTGTCAAATACGCGATATTTTCGTATAACTCGTCTGCGAAATTCACCGCTTCGTCTGACTCCCACTGAATGTTTTTCAATGCGAGTAAATGGTGCCAACCAAATGTGCCGAGTCCAATTCCACGGTAGCGTGCATTTGTGCGTTGTGCTTGTACAACTGGAATTTGGTTTTGATCGATAACGTTGTCGAGCATGCGTACTTGAATTTTGATCAAGCGGTCTAAAACGTCTGCTGTCACTGCTCTTCCAAGGTTGATCGATGATAGATTACATACAACGAAATCGCCTGGCTTCGTGCGTGTGACGACCATATCGTCTTCGAGTGTAACCGATTCATGTGTAGATGCTGACATATTTTGTAGTATTTCTGTACACAAATTACTAGAATAAATAATTCCTTCATGCTTATTAGCGTTCATACGGTTTACTTCGTCGCGGTAAAACATGAATGGTGTTCCTGTCTCCAGCTGGCTACGTAGAATCCGTTTCATGATTTCAATCGCTGAAACCGTCTCTCTTGATAGATCTTCATTGCGGACACATTCTTCATACTTCTCGCGGAATGTTCCTTGTCCTTTTGTTTCATCATAGAAATCTTCCAATGAATAGCCCATTTTCGTGCGAACTTCATGTGGATCGAATAAATGCCAGTCTTCACGGGACTCGACTTTCTCCATGAACAAGTCCGGCAAGCAGACGCCTGTGAAAATGTCATGTGCGCGTAAACGGTCATCCCCGTTATTGAGCTTGAGGTCGAGGAACGTGAAGATATCTTGATGCCATACGTCGAGATAAACGGCTACGGCACCTTGACGTTGACCGAGTTGATCGACACTGACTGCTGTGTTGTTCAGCTGTTTGATCCAAGGAAGAACACCGCTTGACGCACCTTCGAAACCACGAATCGATGCACCGCGTGAACGAACTTTCCCCATATAGACGCCGATCCCGCCACCGAATTTCGACAAGTTCGCGATATCGGTGTTGCTGTTGTAGATTCCTTGCAGTGAATCATCTACTGTATCGATAAAGCAGCTTGATAGCTGACCGTGCATCTTACCTGCGTTCGACAATGTAGGCGTCGCTACCGTCATGTACAAGTTGCTCATCGCCCAATACGCTTCGCCGACTTTATGAATGCGGTCTACTGTTTCGGCTTGCATTAACGTCATCGCGATGATCAACCAGCGCTCTTGCGGAAGCTCCACGGACTGCTTCTTAAAGTTCACCGTTACATAGCGGTCTACCAATGTTTTCAATCCGATATATGTGAATAATAGGTCACGAGAAGGATCAAGTAGCTTACCGATTTCCTGAAGCTCGTCCTGGCTATATTTCTCTGTCAGAATGGGTGTATATAAACCTTGTTCCACCAAGCGTTCTACATTTTTCGCAAAATCGGTATAGACATCCGCTCCACGCAATGCTTTTTGCTTTGCATAGACGTCGAATAAATAAATACGCGCCGCTACAAACGTCCAATACGCATTCGCTTCATCAATACGGCTTAAAGACTCTAGCACCATGGCGTTCGTCCACTCAGTTGCTGAGCTCGCTGGGTGACGCTCTTGGAATTTCTCACTCGCTTCGATCAACGGTTCGATTTGTTTCTTGCCGAATTCCTGTTGTAAGTTTTCCATCAATAAATGAAGTCCCACAGATTCTTGAATAATAGCCATTATATCCGCTCCCTTTAGTTAATTAATTCGGTTATGTACTAAATAAAAAAACTCCCGATATAATCGGGAGTCGTCGATTGACGTGTAGTAGATAGCGGAAAGTTTTAGGCAGACTGAAAAAAGACTGCTTTGTGCTTTCACTCTCCAACCCCGAAGAATGTTTTGCTGAGATGACTGGCAGGTCTACTGGCTGGCACATCGTTCTTCCATCTTTCCTTCCCGCCGAAGCAGTGGTTTTCATAAGATAGTCGTCCGTGCCCTCAGTTGCGGGGGCAGCTCCGTTCGTGGCGGATTCCCTTTTAAACGTGGTGGGTACCAATTCATCTAAATGCTGTTATACACTATATATAGTGTGTTGATTCATATATAACCCTAACATGTTGTGTTCAAACATGCAAAACAAAAATCGAACCGATGTTCAGAATCCTTCTTCTGAACTACGATTCGATTTTTCTTATTCAGTATTTTATAGTATATCAAACTTTTTACTTCTTGACTAAATTGTTTGTCTGAACGTTTTATTTAGATAGTGAAATTAGTTAGGAGAAGGGATGAGGGCTCCAGCCGGGGACGCGTTCCGAAGGGCCCTCGTCTTCCGCCCTCATCCTACATAAAACACCTAACACTTAGTCAGTTCATTACTCATTTTAATAGTAGTTCAAGATCAAAACCTCAAAAGCCCGAGAATTTCTCTCGATATTACAAACGATCTTCTGCTCTTTCAGCTGTTTCTTCCCAACATTCTGCGCCTTTTAGGCCAGGGATGCTAGCTGATTTGAAGACGGGATTTCTGCCGGCTTTTCGTTGTTTGGTGAAGTCGTCGAGTACTTTGAAGGCGATTTTGCCTAGGAGTAGAATGACGACTAGGTTGATAATGGCCATTAGTCCCATGAATAGGTCGGCCATATCCCAGACAATTTGTACTTTTGCAACGGCTCCGAAAAAGACCATTGCGAGTACGAGTACTTGATAGATTCGTTTCCATATGACGTTGGCGTTGATGAATTCGATGTTCGTTTCGCCATAGTAGTAGTTACCGATGATGGAACTGAAGGCGAAGAACATGATCGCCACAGCGATGAAGTATGGTGCCCATGCGCCTACGTGTACTTCCATGGATGCTTGTGTCAATAAGATACCGTTTGTTTCGCCTGATTGGTACAAGCCGCCAAGTAAGATAATGAAGGCAGTTGCTGAACAGATGATGATGGTATCGAAAAATACGCCTAATGATTGTACGAGTCCTTGTTTTGCAGGGTGCGATACGTTCGCTGTCGCTGCTGCGTTTGGCACACTACCCATACCTGCTTCATTGGAGAAGAGACCTCGGCGTACACCTTGCATCATAGCCATACCAATTCCGCCACCCATGACCTCTTTAATACCGAATGCGTGCTCGATAATTAATGCGATCATCGCTGGAACTTCTGTAATATTCAATATTACAATATACAATGCTACGATAATATAAAATGTTGCCATGACAGGGACGATTGTCTGCGTTACTTTAACAATACGTTGCACACCGCCAAAGACGATCACTGCCGTCAGGACAATGAGTCCTACTCCTACAGCCCAATGTGGAATGCCGAATACGTCCGTGAACGATTGACTGATTGTGTTCGATTGCACTGCGTTAAAGATAAATCCAAAACACATTGTCAATAAAATCGCAAAGACAATTCCAAGTTTCCGCCAGCCGAGTGCTTTTTGCATGTAATACGCGGGCCCTCCACGGAAAGTATCGCCATCTTTCACTTTATATACTTGTGCCAATGTACTTTCAATGAATGCAGTTGCCATACCGATTAGAGCAATAACCCACATCCAAAATACTGCACCAGGACCACCGATTCCGATCGCAAGGGCTACCCCTGCTACGTTACCAGTTCCTACGCGTGATGCAGCACTGATTGTAAATGCTTGGAACGGAGATACCCCGTCATTGCTATCTTTCTTCTCTACAATTAGACGGAACATCTCACGAAATAAGCGTACTTGCACAAACTTCGTACGAATTGTGAAATATAAACCTGCTGCTAGTAAAAGTCCAATTAAAACATATGTCCAAATGAAATTATTCGCCGGCCCTACAAGCCAGTCGATCGCATTTTGAAACATCTGACCACCTCCTTGTGTATTCTATACCCTACTTGCCTATTTACTATGCTTAGCATAATACATACTATTTTCTGTTTTGCAAAACTACAGAAGCTTGATCCTCCAATAAACTTGCTGCGTTAGCCATCAATTCGGTCAATGACTTCTCTCCGTCATCCAACGCATGCACTTCAGAGAACCATCCGAGCAGCTCTTGACGTGCCGATTCATCAATAATCCCTGAAATGACTAGGACCGGAACACCCTCTGCTTTCGCAAGCTTCGCGATGCCCATTAATGCTTTTCCGGCAAGCGTTTGTCGATCCGTCTTCCCTTCACCTGTCAGAATAAGGTCTGCAGATGATAGATGCTTTGCAAATTCTATCGCCTCAAGCACGACACCGATTCCACTTTCTAGACGTGCGCCGCAATAGGCAATTAACGCACCCGCACTTCCACCTGCTGCGCCCGCTCCGTGCAGCTCATGCAAACGTACGCCTGTGACGCTTTCAGTCTCATCCGCAAAATGCTCTAAGCCTTCATCCAAATCCAAGACCATTTCCGGATTCGCTCCTTTTTGCGGACCGAAAATAACCGACGCCCCTTGTTCTCCTACGAACGGATTCTCCACGTCAGACGCAATGCGAATGTCCGCCTCCAACAACCGCTTATCCAGTTTCGATATATCGATTTCGTCGAATACAGAAAGCGTTGTGCCATTCATTTCCAACGGCCACCCGGCTGCTTTAAATTTCACTCCAAGAGCTTCAAGCAGACCTGCGCCTCCATCATTCGTCGCACTGCCCCCAAGCCCAATGATCAATTTACGATATCCTTGGTCGAGCGCATGGAGGATCAATTGCCCTGTACCATATGTAGACGCTTTCATCGGGTCGAGTTCTTTTTTCGTAAGCAACATCAACCCGGATGCCTGGGCCATTTCAATAACCGCCGTCTCTCCGTCACCAAGCACACCTAGATGCGCATCGATTACTCGGCCGAGCGGATCTCGCACAGATACCGTTTCGATTGTCCCACCAGTAGACGAAATCAGTGCATCAAGCGTCCCTTCACCTCCGTCTGCAACAGGTAAACGTATGATTTCTGCGTGCGGAAACACTTTTTTTACTCCACTAGATAGAGCGTTGGTCGCTTCTTCCGCACTCAAACTTCCCTTAAATGCATCAGGCGAAATGACAATTTTCACGGCTCACACTCCCTTTACTCGTATTCTAGCAGATTTTGCGGGAAAAGTTACCGTTAAATAGTGGATGATTAAAGTATTTTTATAATGAAGGCTTTTAGAGATGTTGTTTTGTTGGGGGATTTTTGCTCTAAGGGGGAGCTTATTCGCTCTATGTGAGTCTGTATCCGCTCTATTAGGCCGTCGTTCCGCTCATAGTTGGACGTTAACCGCTCTATCA
>NZ_PDZB01000021.1 GCF_002743335.1 Sporosarcina sp. P32b | reverse complement strand
CAGCTAAACCACAACCTCCTGATTAAATAGGAAAAAGAAAATGCACGTGCAAGAACCACAACTTAATGCCGCTTATTACGAACTCTAAACAGAAACGTAATCTGATAGCACTTCAACGAGGAAAAACAACTACCTGAACTGCCCTACCCACACTCCAACGAAGGCGCCTGCTGTGGTAGGCGTAGCGAGGAGACAAAGACAGGCGCACTATCCTGTCTTTGGCTCCTCGCGAAAGCCATCCACCAGCGCCGAAGTGGGGACAATGAGTTCTCCACTTACATAGGCAGCTAAACCACAACCTCCTGATTAAATAGGAAAAGAAAACGCACGTGCTAGAACCACAATCCAACACTGCTTATTACGCACAATTAACAGAAACGTAATCCAACAGCACTTTCACGATTAAAAATACCTACCCGAACTGCCGTACACCCAATCCAACGAAGGCGCCTGCTGTGGTAGGCGTAGTGAGGAGACAAAGACAGGCGCACTATCCTGTCTATGGCTCCTCGCGAAAGCCATCCACCAGCGCCGAAGTGAGGGCAATGGACTCGCCACTTACATAGAAAGCTAAACCACAAACTACTGATTAAACAGGAAGAGAATAAGCACGTGCAAGAACCACAACTCAGTGCCGCTTATTACGTACTTTAAACAGAAACGTAATCCGACAGCACTTCAACGTGTAAAAATACCTACCCGAACTGCCCTACCCACACTCCAACGAAGGCGCCTGCTGTGGTAGGCATAGCGAGGAGACAAAGACAGGCGAACTTCCTGTCTATGGCTCCTCGCGAAAGCCATCCACCAGCACCGAAGTGGCGACAATGAACTTGCCACTTACATTGCCAGCTAAACCATGAACTCCCCCGCTTACTCACGAAGACAAAATAATAAAACAAACAAAAATCCGTTACAAGAAGTAAACTCCTCATAACGGATCCACACACTATACAGTCAGCTGATTAACCTCTTTCGCAAAAATATTTTGCGCCTTAGAAATATCTACCTCATGACCCATTTCATTCAACGTTTCACCAATCTGCATAACCGCCTTCTCCAACATATCGGCTGTTGTATTCCCCATATGCCCGATACGGAACGCCTTTCCCGCTAAATGAGCGAGCGAGCCGGATAGAACAGTCCCCTTGTCCGCCATAGCCGCACGGAACTTCCCGTCATCAATCCCTTCAGGATACAAAATGCAGCTCAACGTCGGTGCCGCCACTTCTTCTGAAGCAATTGCCTTCATACCATAGACTGCTAAACTCTGACGGACAGCGCGACCGAATGCTTGATGGCGTCGAATACGTGCGTCTAATCCTTCTTCCAATACGATACGTAGCCCTTCTTCTAGCGCATACACTAAGTTTACTGCCGGCGTTGCGAAGTATTTTGAAGGATCATGCATGACCGGAATCCAATTATAAATATCACAATAGTAAGCTTGCACACGTTCCATAGCGGCACGTGCATCCAAAGCTTTCTGATTGAACGCTACAAGCGCAATACCTGGTGGAACACCAATCGCTTTTTGTGAGCCAGTCAAGACGATGTCGACTGTGTTGCCTGCTCCGCCGTATTCTTTACTCATATCCTCATCCATTGCAGTTGTTGCACAAACACCGTCAACGATGACAAGAGCACCGTGCTTCTTAATTACGGGCACAACTGCTTCCAAATCAATTCGTACACCTGTTGAAGTATCTGCATGTGTCACAGTAACTGCTTTATAATTACCTTCAGACAATTTCTCATCAATTTCTTCAGGCGACACTTGCTGCCCCCATTCGGATTGCAATACATCTACTTGAATACCGAATGCTTGTCCTAATTTAATAAAGCGGTCTCCAAAGTAGCCTTGGCTGACGACGAGAAGTTTTTCTCCTTCTGCAATCGTATTGACAATTGCCATTTCCATTCCGATCGTTCCTGAACCAGCAACCACAAATACCTCACCGTCTGTATTAAAGATCTCTCTTGTCTGATCAATAGTATGTTTATAGATTTTCACAAAACGTGGATCCGTATGTGACCATGTCTCACTCGCCATTGCATCATAGATAGAATCCACTACTGGCGTGGGTCCAGGGATTAACAACATTTCTTTATTTCTCATCATTTAAATCCTCCTCATAATGAAGTACATATCTCATATACTATACAAACTATCTAACTATTTCAAATAAAAGAAAAGGAGAGAATTGGATGTATTTATCCAATTCTCTCCATAATTCACTTCATCTAGTTAAAGATGTTGTGACTTCGTTATCATATGAATACCCCTTTTGTTGAAGCGAACGAGACTTTCTCCCAAAAGTCACACTCGGTAATGCAGTGTTGCTATTAGAACTGTGCTGTTTCAGTTGAACCAGACATAGCAGTTGTTGAAGATTGTCCTTCAGAGATAACTTGTGTAACTTCGTCAAAGTAACCTGTTCCAACTTCACGTTGGTGACGAGTAGCAGTATATCCTTTTGATTCATTTTCAAACTCAGCTTGCTGAAGCTCTGAGTAAGCAGCCATTCCGCGAGTTTTGTAACCGTGTGCCAATTCGAACATGCTGTGGTTTAATGAGTGGAAACCAGCAAGTGTTACGAACTGGAACTTGTAGCCCATCTTACCAAGTTCAACCTGGTACTTCGCGATTGTTTCTTGATCAAGATTCGCTTTCCAGTTGAATGATGGTGAACAGTTATATGCAAGCATTTTTTCAGGGAATTTCGCGTGAATTGCATCAGCGAATTCTTGCGCTTCTTCAAGTGATGGGTGAGAAGTTTCACACCATACTAGGTCAGCGTATTCAGCATAAGCAAGTCCGCGTGCGATTGCTTGCTTGATACCTGGAGTAGTTTTGAAGAATCCTTCATTCGTGCGCTCTCCAGTGATGAATGGAGCGTCGATTGGATCGATGTCGCTAGTTACCATGTCAGCAGCGTCAGCGTCCGTACGAGCGATGATTACTGTATCAACACCTAGTACGTCAGCAGCTAGACGTGCAGCTGTCAGGTTACGAACTGCGTTTTGAGTTGGAAGAAGTACTTTACCACCCAAGTGTCCACATTTCTTTTCTGATGCTAATTGGTCTTCCAAGTGAACACCAGCAGCTCCAGCTTCGATCATGCCCTTCATTAGTTCGAACACGTTCAATGGACCACCGAAACCAGCTTCCATGTCAGCAACGATTGGAGCGAACCAGTTAAATCCGTCTTCGCGGCCTTCTGCATGGTCGATCTGGTCAGCACGTTGAAGTGCTTGGTTGATGCGCTTAACAACTGCAGGTACAGAGTTTGCTGGATATAAACTTTGGTCAGGATACATTTGTCCTGCAAGGTTTGCATCAGCAGCAACTTGCCATCCGCTTAGATAGATAGCTTGTAGACCAGCTTTAACTTGTTGAACTGCTTGGTTACCCGTTAGTGCACCTAGTGCATTAATGAAATCTTCTTCATGAAGAGATTCCCAAAGGCGAGCAGCCCCCTTTTCAGCTAGTGTATTTTGAATTAGAAGTGAACCTCTTAGTTTAACTACATCCTCAGCAGAGTAGTTACGTTTGATTCCTTTCCAACGGCTATCCTCGGCCCAGCTTTTCTCTAATTGTGCAATTTGTTCTTGTCTAGTTGACATTATAACTTCACACCTTCCAGGTTTTTCGACTGGTAACTGTTACAGTCTGTTTCATAACAGCTTCCTTCGTTAGTTATTACTATATAACAGTCAATCAGAATTGTCAGTCCATTTCGACAAAAAGGCTTTTTTAGCGGATGAAAGAATGGTAGAATGGATGAAAGGGCATACATTGGAATATAACTATATAAAAAGGGGATTTTATGAAGATTATGGAAAATATCGATATCCCGAAGAAAATTCTGAATCAATACGCTTCTGTATTGGAAGACTGGGTTCCAAAAGACGCTTCTATAGCTATTGCCGTTTCTGATCACTATATTTATTACGTTCCAGGCATGCATGATATTCATTTGCGGGAAGGTCAGCATATCCAGACGGGCAGTATTGCTGAAGTTACGATCAAAGATCAGCGGAAAGTGGAAGTCGTCATGGATAATTCTCTTTATGGTACATCGTACTTCGGTATTGGCTATCCTATTGATGTACAAGGTGAAAATGGTGCGTTAATCATTATCCTTCCCCCTAACTTCCACGTACTCAAGAAAGATCAGTTACAATTTCTAACAGGGAAGAAAGAGGACGAGTGGTTCCCTATTCCATTGGATCAGGTTAGTTATGTAGAAAGTTTACATAAGAAGACGTGGTTTTACACAGCGGGCGATAATTATAATATTAGTTTCACGCTGAAAGATTTACACCTTCGTTTGCCGAGGAATTTCTTACGAATTCATCGTTCGTATATTATTAATATGAATTGTATTGAAAAGATTTCGCGGGATTTCTCTTCGAATCTTGTGATTAAACTGATTGACGGTACGGAGCTACCAGTAAGTCAGACATATTTAAATGAAGTGCGAGCGCTTTTAGGATTTTAATATAAAAAAGACTGAAGACCATTCCTATTTATTTAGGATGGACCTTCAGCCGGGGCATATGATTCATTTCATATGCTTTTTTATTTGTTCTTTTTAATTGCGTCCGTAAATTGTTTTGTCCCTTTCATTGCTTCTTCATATAATGAAGCGGAAAGTTTTTCAGTTTTAGCACACGTCTCTTTCCAATCTACCGCCAGTGAATCAAAGGCTTTAGAGAAGTGGTCGTCTGCTTTATGCATTTCACCGATTGGAATCGCCACTTCTGATAGGTCAGCAAGTTTCATGAAGTCTGTCACTTTGTGATGGTAACAAACAGCTATGACAGGTGTTGCCGTACATGTAGCTAAGATTAACGAGTGTAGTCTTGTGCCGATTACGATATCTTGTTCAGCGGAAATTTGCAGTAAGTCAACGGGTAATAGATTACGATCGATAACCGTAGTCTTTTCCGCTTCCTTCATTAAGGATTGAATATCTTTCGTAACATCGGCGTCTTGAGGGAACTTGGTCGCGAAGAATGTGATTTCAACAGGCTGTTTAGCGGCCAGTTCATCTAAATTTCTCGCCATTCCTTCTATATACTGTTGATAGATATCTTCCTTACTCTCCGGCCAGTACCCCGCATGATAATAAGGTACAGCTGTAATACCGATTTTCAGTGGACGATCAGCTGTCGCTTTGCGCTCACGTTTTAATGAAAACGCTGGATCCCCTATCACTTCTACAGGTTTTTGTACGCCTACTGCCTTCAATAAATCAGCTGATTCAGGATCTCTCACTGAAATACTCTCAGCATGTTTGCCCATGTAACGGATGAACCATTTACCTAGCTCGCTATTAAGAGGACCTGCTCCACAGCCGTAAATGACATACGGAACGCCAGAATTCTTAGCCATCATAGCGTACGATCCATATAATGGTGCTTCGCGTTTATAAAGATCCATTAAAATTCCGCCACCGCCTATAATGAGCAAGTCGAATGTTTTAACGATCTTTTTGTTTTGAAGATACGTGGCACCGAACGTTTTCACCGCGTTACCCTTTTTATAATATAAAGGTGCACTCATCACTTGATAGCGTTTCGCAGTTTGCTTCGGGTTATTGCTGAATACCGTAATGACGTCGCTTGGGACATTGAAGGTCGATGTAACTTGTGAAATGAGACTCAATAAAATGGCTTCATCGCCGTTATTGTCATTTCCATAGTTCCCTACTATTCCTATTTTCAATTTATACCATCCTCTACAGTTCATTTGATATAAGTATAGCAGAGTGACCTTTTATAGTGTATTCAAAAGACAGAGAAGCCTTCCAAACCAAGGACATGCCAAGGAATGGAAGGCTTCTATAATTACTTCGCTATACTTCTATATAGGAATGCACTGAATTGGGCACGATTGACCGGTTTACCTGGCATGAATTCGCCTTTTTCATTCCCAGTAGTAATTCCGTGGTTCGCCAAAATATGAATCTGCTTGTACGCGCCATGTTGCGGTGAGACGTCTATGAATTTCTTCGTAGACTCTCCTTCTAAACTATAGGCTTTGACTAAAATCATCGCCATCTGCGAACGAGTCAATTGTCCTGTTGGATCAAATGTCCCGTCAGAATGGCCGCCGACGATATTAGCATTGGCGATGGCACTGATTTCATTGTAATAGCGATGTGTCTTTGGAACATCACTAAACTCTCTTCTCGCTTCCTCTGCTAGTGGTAAATTGAACGCTCGACTTAAAATTAATGCCGCGTGCTCTCTTGATAACGTATTACCAGGATTGAATGTTCCGTCCGTGTCTCCATTGATGATACCGCGATCCCGTAGGAAATAGATTTCTGTCGCGTAAGCATAAGACATCGGTACATCTTTAAATAATTCATTACTTGGATTATCTATAATAGGTGGCACAGGCTCCACTGGTTTAGGCGGAGCTTCAGTGGACTTCACTTCAACTGGTACAGAGATCACTTTCTTACCTAGAGTCGCCTGCACTTGGCCTTTTCCTGCTTTCGTTGCCGTAAATGTTCCAGAAGAAGTGATGGAACCCAGATCATTGGTAACGCTCCATACTAATTGGTGCGGTTGATAGATGATCGGTTTTCCAGAAGCATCTGCCGGTGTCGCAGTAAATGTGATTTTCTCCCCTGGCTTGACGCTAGTTGCAGTAGATTTCACATCAAGTCTCGCAGGCTGGTCAATGACCGTGACGGGGAAAGATTGTTCAGCCAATCCATAGTTGACGCTGATACGATCTTCTCCTGCCTGAACTGCTTTATATGTCAGACCTGTTCCTTCAACCGTTCCTTTTGCAGATGTCGTCTTCACTTGGGATGCGTTCGGCACAATGGGATTATAATGCGCATCCAATACATGATTGATTTTCAAGTCAGCAGTTGCACCGACTAACATCTCCCCCATTTGTGACCGGGAAGCACTTACGTATGCTGGTTGTCCTGTTGGTGCAGTACTTACTGCTTCAAGAATAGCTGAGATGTTACGTTGTGTAGAATTGGATGTACGATTAGCCAACACGACTTGGTTACTACCGTAGTTACGAATTCCCATCGTAGTGGAACCGCCACCGTCAAAGTTCAACGCGCGGTCATATCCTTGAGATACAAGGTAATCTGCAAATTGAGTCAATGTCATGCCGTTACTATATCCAGCTCTTGAATCAACCGTCACCATCTGCACTTGTTTTTTATCTTTACTAATCGCAATAGCCGTTCTTGCCGTCTTGGCTGTCGCACGCCAGTTATTCGTATCCATAGTGATATGACGTTGTCCGTCTTTAACAAGCATCGGACCACTCGCCATCATGAATTCAGAGTCTTTCCATTTATCATCAATCGATAGATTCAATGCTAGCGGATCTCCAACAGCAACGGACTTAAAGCGATCCAATCCTTTTTTCCCATGAATGGATACGACAAAACCATTTTTCGGTATAGTTACTGCTTTTTTATCTCCATAACCACGTATGTTAACCACTTTACCTTGAAGTTGCTGTCCGTAATGTGTTGATGTGATCGGCGCACTCGTTTCAACAACTAATTCAATACCGTATTCATTGGAACCGGTCGTGTTTTTCACATGTTGCGGGGTAAAGACGATCGTTTCATCTGCCTGACGCTCACGGTTCAGACCCGTCATTTGAAAGGTGTTGCCATTGACTCCAACTTCAATTCCTAGATTAAAATAATCAATTTCTGAAAGACCGTTACTCGTTACACCAAACGCAATCGGATGGCTGACATAATATGAGCTTGCACTCGAGATGACGCCGCCATTCACGATTTCATTGCCTTCGGATAACAGATACATCGGCATACCTGTCTTCATATCGAAGAACGAAGTGTTTACTGCACCTACAACGCGATGGCCTTCTTTAGAATCTCGGTTTGCCAAAGTCAATGTAGGCGCCGTTTTTGATATAGGTGCGGGAAGACCCATTTTCAGTTTCGTGAACGGGTCACTCAGATCAACGCCTATGTGATTGATGTGACTACTTGCTGAATATGTATAGTGAGAATAGGTAACACCTGAAGACACGGGGTAACTAGAAACAACTTTCGTGCTTGCTGCCGCTGAAAATGGCAATGAAATTAGCATAGCTGCTGACATAGCGGTAACGACTACTTTCCGCTTCGTGCGAGACAGCAAAGTATTTTGTACGATAACACAACTCCACCTTTCCTACTCTTATCAATCTATAGTCTATCAAATTAGGCCTATGTTTTCATGTACCGTTTGAACGAAATAAGTAGAAAAAAGAGGGTTTATGGAATTTAAGAGTGATATTGGGTTTTCGTTGAGGTGGCGGATTGGAGTTTTGATGTTTTGGGGTGGGCGGTTGATGGATATGAGCGGGTAGCAAGTGATATTGGGCGGATGGCGGTGGACATTGAGCAAATTCCGAGTAACGTTGAGCGGATAGCAGCCGACATTGAGCGAATCCCATACAGCATAGAGCGGT
Source organism: Sporosarcina sp. P32b (assembly GCF_002743335.1). Lineage (GTDB taxonomy): Bacteria > Bacillota > Bacilli > Bacillales_A > Planococcaceae > Sporosarcina. Next base: position 46,576 of record NZ_PDZB01000021.1, on the reverse strand, counting down.
CCCACAAGAACAATGAGCGAAAAAGCCGTTACTATGATCACCTACATAAAAACGAACAAACCAAATAAAAAAACCTACGAATGGATTAACCATTCGTAGGTTTCGATGTGTCTCGCTGCTTGCTAAACGCAACAAATGCGCCAAGCAAGATAAAGTAGAACAAAGTATACATCTTTAGTTCCCAAATATTATAGTACATTCCGGAAACGCCTGTTGAAAACCATAGCGCAATCATAAACACACCGAAATTCGTGTGTCGTGATTTCCAGAAGTACCACAGCATACTAAGCAAGAAGAGCGCAAAAATCAATACACCGATTACACCGGTTTCTGCAATGACTTGAATATATTGATTATCTGAATAAAAATACTTCCCGCCATAGATATCCGAACTGATGCCATAGTGATCATAAATCGGTGAACCGTACGACAAAGTAGCCGAACCACCGAATGAACCGAATCCGGTACCCGTTATAGGATGATCGCTGAAGATCTCAAACCCTTTACTTATATAGAAGAATCGTCCGCTTTCAGTCATGAGCGCTAAGTTTTTCTCATCAAATGTTTCGCCGAAGCGGCCACCGATACTTCCAGCTCCGTCAGGCTTCTCTTCTATTTCTACACCCAACGTTTGTATATATTGTACAGCTAGGTTAACTGGATAATATATCAGGATAATTGATGCAACACCTGCAATCACCAATCGCTTCAAGAGATACCATTTTCTTGTCATGAGAATGAAGACTATACCGAACACTACTGCGGAAATCCAAGTTCCTCTTGAATAGGTAAGAACTAGAATACCGAAGAACAATACGAGCAAAACACGGAATGTCCATTTGTATTTATTTTGCTGGTAGACATGTTGCAAATAAACGATCCCGATAATCCCGAAAAACAGAGATAATGCCAAAGAGTTAGGATTACCGGTAAGTCCGTAAATACGCACAGCATTTGTTGCAGATAAAACTTTATACTTCCATTCTTCAGGTAGCAGTAACTGTCGCAATGACAGTTTTTCTACTAAGCCATGAAGCGACATCACAATGTTCAACCAAACCGTCGTCCAGGCAAGTTGTTGCAACCATTTGTTCGTCAACGTCATTCTTGAAATGATGTAGTATAGCAAATACATAATCAAAAATGTTCGAACTTGGAAAATGATAGATGTAGGGGTGACGTCGTTTAGGAATCCTACGATTGAGCCAAATAAAATAAAGGCGAAGTAGGACCACTCAAACCATTTGAATGTAAATAAAGAACGGAGATTATGCCGGTAATGGAACAAAGTCCACGCAAATACGACAAATATTATTAAGTCTCCTATCAATTTCAGTCCACTATTCACTTCCAGCAAAAATGGTCGTATGTTGACGTAGATGACCAGAAATAGAATACTTTGCTGTGGTTTAATAATAGAAAATAAGACAAAAAATAAGGCCGTTCCCAGCAATGCTATTTTTGACGGTAACAATAATGCAATGAGCATCACAGCTACTGCAATCAGTATTGTACTTGTGGAGTATTTATCTACTCGCTGTTTCCATATATTCATTAGTCTATAAAACCCTTTCTACGCTTGCTAGTTCCTTGTTGCATTATATCACTATCTAGGACGGAATAGTGAAAGCATTCGTTGCATCTTTTCGAATAATTGTAGATTGTCGTTTATTGCTATATTTGGTATTTCAACGTGAATGAGTAATTTACATAATTAGTATGCACTTTCACCCTATCGATCTATATACACCCCCTACCATATAGGAGTTTATTATAATAATAGTCTATTAATATACCAAAAGGTGCTTACCAATACTAGCCCTTTCTGCTACAATAGTAGGAGATTTATATAGGAGGTTTTGATTTGAAACGTTTGATTACATTACTGACACTTTTACTTTTAGTCGCTTCTCCTATCTTCACACCGGTGGCGAGTGCAAATGATTTCACTGGTCACCAAATGCAGCAAGAGCTGACATTTTGGGTAGATAAAGGAGTAATTCAAAAGGACGCCAAAGGGAATGTCTATCCGAATCGTGCGGTGACACGAGGAGAATTTGCTTCGTATTTGGCACGTTCACTCGAATTACCTGCTTCGACAAGATATACCTTTAAAGATTTAACAGCAAACCATTCCCGCACAATTGAAATTCAAAACGCTGCAGGCGCTGGAATTTTAGCTGGATATCCCGATGGTACATTTAAAGCGAGTCAGCAGATTACCCGACAGCAAATGGCAGGCATGATATTTAAAGCATTCCGCTTCCTCAATATCCCTGTCAATTCAACTACCGTTCAATTTAAAGATAGCAAGAAAATCTCGTCGAATTTCATACCGGCTGTTTCTGCGGCTTCTTCATTGAATATCATACGAGGCGATCAAGGGTATTTCAAACCTACAAGTAACGCAACGATTGCTCATGCTTCTGCATTTTTATTCCGTATGTTCGCAGTAGCTGATGGAAAAGGTAGTACCCGTCCTCCGACGAATGTTGGCGGCACGGAAAATCCTAAAGTGCATAAAGTTAGCTCGATTTCCAACAGTCAGCTGAATGTAACAGATGAATCATACATCACGTTTGAAGACGCATTGGCTGCATATAATGCATCTTCTATCGTTCAGACCATTTCCGTTAATAATAAAATTATCAAAATGAAGTCAGGTCAGGCGTTTGCTTCAGAAAACCCTAAGCAATATACGTCATTATATAGTGATCCTGCATTAAAAAACGAAGTGACATATGTGCAAAAAGGGTATGAACTAGACTATATAGGCAGTAGCCCTGAACGCATTGTCGTAGACGTAGGCGGCTATACCTATTATGCGAAACACGCAGAAATTGATCTAATCCCTTCACTGTTATCAAAAGGTGCAAGCCAATATAAAGTAACAAGTGATGGCTTACTACTTCACCAACCCTATTATCGTACATACGATGCAAAAACGAAACAATATAAAGGTAGTTACGCAGAGTATACAGTAGGCCCTGCTTCTCCTGCAATGAAAAAAGGACAGACCTATACGAGTAACGATGGAGTTCATTTTAAAGAATTAAACGGCGCAGCAACGATTACCTATTATCCGTACTTCCAATTCCAATCGGTGCGCCAGCCTTCCACTTACACAGGACAGGAACTGGATCGTTTTATTTCTAACGCATTACAAGCAAGACAGAAGACAGGTATTGCACGCTATAAAAATGCTACATCCAAGTCGAAATTAATTGGACTGGGTACGTATGTGAAACAAATGGAGAAACAGCATAATGTGAATGCGATGTTCATCTTAGCAACCGCTATACATGAGAGTGATTACGGAATGAGCGGCAATGCTCAGCAGAAAAACAATATTTTCGGCATCCGCGTATTCGACTCTTCTCCGGATAAAGGTGAAGTCTACGGAAACCCTACGAGAAGTGTCGATGCATTCATCACTCGCTACATCAACTTAAACTATGCGAATCCACTTGGCGCTTATGCCAATGGTGCAGCTCCCGGTAATAAAGCAGTTGGTTTCAATATGAAGTATGCATCCGATCCTTTCTGGGGAAGCAAGATTGCCGGCCATATGTGGCGGATCGATCAGTTCCTCGGGAATAAAGATGCAAACCAAGCGCAATTAGCTGTGATTTCATACACCGGCAATACTGCGGTCAATATCCGGACAAGCCCTGAAGCGGTGAATAGAAATAATATTCTATTCTCATACAAGCCTAAGCATCCAGGCAATCTAGCCGCATTCGGTTATCCGTTGATTGTTACAGATCGCACGACAGGCGCGGATGGCTTCGTTTGGTACAAGGTGCGAATGGATAGTAATCCAGGTACGCAACAAATCAACGAACCATACGGCTGGATCCGTTCCGATCTAGTGACGCTCGTTAATTAAATACACACTAGAAACCACCATCTCCGGAAGCTTTGGAGTTGGTGGTTTTTAGTGTGAAGAGTAATCCATGTTGATTGATCCGCAGTCGCTTACTGTCATTTCATTAAGAGGAAACGCTCATAGTTCCACGATATCCGCTCATAAAACTTTCAGAGGTGCTCTATGATCCCTCGAAAGCGCTCTATCTAATTAATACATCGCTCTATGAATATGGGCAAGCGCTCTATGCCTGTTAGTAACCGCTCTATTACTCTTCAGAAGGTTAACCCGAAACGTCAATCAACATTGCCATCCCCCTTAATTCTTCCCCAAAATAACAAAAACACCATCTCCTATTCGAACGGAGATGGTGTCTTCATTATTATAACGCGTCTGTATACTCTTTACCTGCAGGCAATAAGTTAGACATGTTAATACGTTTCAGACCTTCTTTGATCTTGGTCGTATACCCTTTTTTCGTACTGTTTAAATAACCAGCTTTCGACTTAATCATCCGCTCAAATACTTTGGCTTTCGATTGATCGATTTGTGACCATTTCTCATAAGAGTGAATTAAGTCTTCCAATGTCAAATGAACATAGTCTGTTCCTGAAAACTGACCATTTGGAGCACGTTTGTACCAAATGTCCCCATTAGAACGGGTCCAGTTCTTTTCTTCGAAGCGAATCGCTTTTTCGATGGCACTGGCATTTTCCAAATAGACGGGATCATTGAACTCCTGGAACGCAAGCAAGAGAATATTCATGCCACCAAGTAAATGGTTCATTGACGTATGGGTCTTCACCTGTGATTTTGCTGGGAAGTAATCCGGGATATAATAGGCAGTTGGAGACAAGAAATTTACATTCCCTTTCCTATGCTGCTGTACAAGTAGGTTCGCATAGTTTCGCAAACCTTCATTATAATCTGTATGATTGAATGCTTTTCCTCCATTATAAAGGAATAAGGCAATCTGTTCATTGAAGCGCGTATCGACGAAAGGTGCTGTGAAGTTATATAAATTCGTCAAATACGTACTCGTCACTTCAGTTTCCCAATATGGCTTACTTCCTCTGAAGACAGCTAAGTTCGTAAAGGAGTTATGCAAAATATCTTCATAATAGCGTTCTTTCGTTTGATTGTATAACAACATGACACGATCTTCTTTTACTAGAAGTAAATTTCGACCATATCCTCGCCCTGAAGCAGGCATTGGTTCGATAGTTGTTGCCATTTTATTGTATGGACCTTCAGCTGTATACCATTTGTTACGCTTTTTATAGTTGGTAATAGATTCACGAAGCCATGAATCCAATCTTTCCTTCGACGAGAACAACTTTTTATTGGATGAAAGATACCATTGATCCACCACATCGTATCCTCTAGAATTCAATTCATACACTGACACACGATTATTGCCCATTAAAATATTGCTGTAAGATTCTTTCTCGTCCTGAAGTTCACGCGTCCGGCTGACTGCACCATTACGATACTTTAACTCCAGTTCACGTGAACGATATGTTTTGGAAATCATTTGCTGTCCAGTACCTTGTTGTGAAATCGTTTCGAGAACACCAACTGGCGAAGTAGCTATATCGAATCCGAATGTATCATCGACATCTTTTTTCATTGGAAATTTATCAAATCGTTCGATTGTATTCGTTTGTATATCTCCATCGATACGTACCAAATCGACACGGATCGGCAGACGGTCCGGGTTTCTTAACTCAACGAATGTAAAGTAATCACCGTTTGGCAATTCTCGTTTCGTTACAGTGACTCTCGTGCTTTTTCTTTCACTGACACCATAGACATAAATATGATCCGTTGCATGTCCATGTGCTTTTACCCGTTTAGCTGATAAAGACATGTAATGGTTTGAACGCAAGTACGTCTGTCCTTCTTGTGTCAAGGGCACTTCCGTAAGATATTGATTAAAACGAATGGGTTCAAATTTCCCCATAGTTTGTGTTTTATTGAAAACAATCGGTTGCTTTTTTTCGAGCAGTCCTGCTTGAATCATTGCTCTATGTAGGAATACAGCGAATGAACCACGGTTTACGGAAAGTTTCGGCGCAAAAGATCCATCCTCTTTACCTGTTGTAATACCGTGCTGCATCAGTACTTTTACGCCATATCTGTGAGATTCACTAATACTTTTCTCATCCGTAAAGTATACTTTTTCACCTGTGTCTTTTAATTTAAATGCATTAACTAACACACTTGCCATTTGTTCACGTGTTAATTCATCACTAACACCGAAGTTTCCATCGGGCTTCCCTCTAAATATGCCTTCTTGATAAGTAGACATGGCACCGCGTAAGTGGGAGGATTTCGCGCTGACATCCTTGAATATCGGCTGATAGGGAGCTTCAGGCAGTTTCAATGCAGCAGTCAGCAAGTTTGCAGCTTGCCCACGTTTGATGCTAATTCCCGGACGGTATTGTAAATCTTGATACCCGTTAATGATTCCTTCTTCCACGAGTTGTGTTACTTCATCCTTTGCCCAATATTCATTGCTGACATCGGAGAAACGCTGGTTTACCGTTTCTGCTTGCGCATTAATTGGGAGTGCAATGAAGCATACTAACGTCGCGATTAGAAATGAATTTAAAATTGCGAATGTACTTTTCTTTGATGCGCTGGACATCTTTAAAATCAACCCCACTCTCTGATTGTCTTAGTTTTAGTATGTAGTTTCCTTCGACAATTATAGCATATCAAACATTTCATTTGGACTTTCATCGTAAAGGAGGAATATTCCATACCATTTTGCGGTGCTACTTACTAAGGCCTCTTTTCTATTCTGCGCAACCGTACCGTACAGACGCGAAAAGACAGAATTAGTTTCAAAGTTTCACACTTTATTTTTACTTTTCCTCAAGGTACCCGAATACGTAAAAAAACAGTTCACGCTAAGTAAGCGATGAACTGTTTTGAATCATGCATGCTTCTGTTCGTATTCTGTAATCTTGTCTTCATATTGGAATGTTAGCGAAATCTCATCCCAACCATTTAATAACATTTTTTTAGAATATGGATCGATATTGAAGCTATACACCGACCCATCTTCGCCCGCTACAGTCTGGTCTTCAAGACTAACTGTTAATGTATACGGGGCTTCTTTCCCTTTGTGTAAAAATTCATCAATTTCTGCAACAGATAACGTAATCGGTAATATTCCGTTTTTGAAGCAGTTACTGTAGAAGATATCTGCAAAGCTTGGAGCAATGACTACACGGAAGCCGTAATCTAAAATTGCCCAAGGTGCGTGTTCACGGGATGATCCACAGCCGAAGTTCTCATGTGCAACGAGGATAGTTGAACCATCGTATCGAGGATCATTCAACACGAACTCTTCATTTTTTGTGCCATCTGCATGAAAACGCCAGTGATAGAATAAATATTGCCCGAAGCCAGTACGCTCAATACGTTTTAAGAATTCCTTGGAAATGATCTGATCTGTATCAACGTTATTTTTATCTAACGGAGTGAGTACACTCTCTATTTTATTAATTGGTTCCATCTGAATACCCTCCTCAAATTTGCACAGCTGCATCAATTTTACGAACATCTACGAAATGTCCGTGTAGAGCAGCCGCTGCAGCCATGGATGGGCTGACTAGATGTGTGCGTGAGCCTGCACCTTGGCGTCCTTCAAAGTTGCGGTTGGATGTAGAAGCACAGCGCTCGCCGGCTGGTACTACATCATCATTCATAGCTAAACACATACTACATCCTGACTCTCTCCACTCAAAACCTGCATCGGTGAAGATTTTATCGAGACCGATATCTTCCGCCTGCTTTTTCACAGTGCGTGAACCTGGTACGACAATTGCAGTTACAGTCGGATGAACGTGTTTACCTTTTACCACATTCGCCGCTGCTTCTAAATCGCTAAGACGCGCATTTGTACATGAACCAATAAATGCGTGTTGTATTTCAATATCGGTTAACGCCATTCCTTCTTCAAGTCCCATATATTCCATCGCGGAACGAAGTGCGGATTTGTCTGTTTCAGATACATAGTCTGCAGTTGTAGGAATGTTAGCTGAAATTCCAGATCCCATAGATGGGTTCGTTCCCCACGTTACAAATGGCTCGATTTCGTCTGCATGAATTTCAAGAACTTGATCATATACTGCACCTTCGTCCGTATTCAATGCGAGCCAACGCTCTGCTGCCGCTTCAAATTCTTCGCCTTGTGGTGCATACCGGCGACCACGTAGATAATTGATTGTTGTTTCGTCTGGGCCAATTAAACCTGCTTTTGCTCCCGCTTCAATGGACATATTACATATTGTCATACGCTCTTCCATTGTAAGTCCACGAATTGCTTCCCCTGTGTACTCGACGATATGACCAGTACCCACACCAATTCCAAACTTCGAAATAATTGCCAGTATAATATCTTTAGCTGTTACGCCAAAGCCGATTTTACCTGTCACGCGGATCTCCATCGTTTTCGGTTTACCTTGCCATAGTGTTTGTGTAGATAATACATGCTCTACTTCACTTGTCCCGATTCCGAATGCAATCGCTCCGAATGCACCGTGTGTTGAGGTATGGCTGTCACCACAAACAATGGTCTTTCCTGGCTGTGTCAATCCAAGCTCTGGACCAATAATATGTACAATTCCTTGGTCAGGATGTTCCATATCAGCCAATTGAACGCCAAACTCTTCACAGTTTTTTGCAAGTGTTGTAATTTGTTTTTTTGCAATTGGGTCATTGATTACCGGTAAGTTTTTAGTCGGAACGTTGTGATCCATAGTAGCAAAACAAAGATCCGGTCGACGCACTTTGCGGTTTGCTAGACGCAACCCTTCAAATGCCTGTGGTGATGTCACTTCATGAATTAAATGAAGATCAATATATAGTAGATCGGGCTTTCCCTCTTCTTCGTACACAATATGCTCATCCCATATTTTCTCAATAATTGTTTTAGCCATAATTGTTTCCCCTTCCAAGCCATTACCATATGAATGTGTGGCATCAGATTCAACTCGTCAGTCATTTCTCTAGCTACACACAAAGGGCGCACCAGTTTCGGTATGCCCTCATGTGCATGTCGAGACTAAGACAGCGGTATTTTATTAAATATACGAGAACATGATACTATTGGAAACGAACTGAAGATCCAATTCATCTACAATCTTATCTGTCCATTCTTTAGTCGTTAATGAACGTTGATCCTTACCAGCTAAATCTGCTGTGAAGTGACCTTCTTCAAATACTGTATTAACAGCCTTTTCAATAGCAGTTGCTTCCGTTTCCAATCCAAATGAATACTTTAGCATCATAGCAACTGAAAGAATAGTTGCTGCTGGATTTGCAATTCCCTGACCTGCTACATCCGGTGCTGAACCGTGAACTGGTTCATACAAACCTAAACCGTCTGAACGCACACTCGCTGAAGGTAGTAATCCAAGTGACCCTGTAATGACAGACGCTTCATCACTTAAAATATCTCCAAACATATTTTCAGTAACGATTACATCAAAATGTGCTGGGTTCGTTATTAATTTCATTGCTGCAGAATCCACTAACTGATGTTCTACTTCTACATCTGGATACTGTACTTTCTTCTCTTCTACAATCTTTCTCCAAAGCTTACTGGATTCAAGCACATTCGCTTTGTCCACAGAAGTTACTTTGCCTTTACGCAGGCGAGCCAACTCAAAACCTTTGTCGACAATACGTTCGATCTCCTTGCGCGTATATACAAGCGTATCAACAGCTGATTGATCTGTATGCTGGCTCGGTTTACCGAAGTAAAGACCTCCAGTTAATTCCCGAACAATCATCATATCGACCTCTTTGATGATGTCTTCTTTTAAAGGAGAAGCCTGGATCAAAGAAGGTACAGCTGCAACAGGACGAAGGTTTGCAAATAGATCAAAATGTTTACGTATCGCAAGCAACCCTTTTTCCGGTCGTAATTCAGATGGATTCTGATCCCATTTAGGACCACCCACTGCTCCTAGAAGAATGGCGTCGCTTGACTCACATAACTCAATTGTCTCTTTAGGAAGTGGGTTATTCTTTTCATCAATCGCCGCTCCACCGATTAGTCCATATTCTGTATGGAATGTATGGTTAAAACGTCTGCCGATCACTTCCAATACTCTAACTGCCTCTGCTACTACCTCGGGTCCTATGCCGTCTCCGGGTAATACTGCTACTTTCTTTTCCATAGAACTTCTCCTCCTTGATCAATCTCGTATCACTCGATCGAATACTCTATCCCTTTGATATGTTGCTTATTTCATTAACTCTTCTTTCCGCAATTGTTCGCGAACTAGTTGACGATTGATAGCATTCAAATAAGCTTTTGCAGACGCTTCTAGCACGTCTTGCGCTACGTCTCGGCCAGTAAGCTCGAGTCCGTTATGTCTTAAGTTGACTACTGCCTCTCCCAGTGCATCGCGGCCTTTACCGATCGATGTTACACGATAATCGAGAATGAGTACTTCACCTTTAACAGCCAATTCCAGTGCGTTGAAAATTGATTCAACAGAACCTGCGCCAGTCGTTGCCACAGTAACTGTTTCTCCGCTTGGCACTGTCGCTGTCACAGTAGCTGTCGGAATATTATTCGTTCCGTATTGTACTTGAACATTATGCAATTCGTAAATCGGTGTATCCGTATCCGCCAATTGTTGTCCTGTAAATAGAACAAACAAATCGTCTTCTGTAATTTCTTTTTTACGGTCTGCTAATTTTTTGAAGTCATCAAATGCTTCATTTAATTGGTGATCAGTCAATTCAAACCCCATAGTCATTGCCCGATCTTTGAACGCAGCACGTCCGGAGTGTTTACCTAATGCTAACGGTATATCCGTTTCACCAATTAATTCTGGCGTGATAATTTCGTATGTCTCACGGTTTTTCAGCATGCCATCCTGGTGAATTCCAGATTCATGGGCGAATGCGTTCTTTCCGACGACTGCTTTGTTTGGCTGGATAACTACCCCTGTCAACCGGCTAACAAGCTGACTAGCTTTTTTGATCTCTTTTAAGTTGATCCCAGTTTCTATGTTGTAGAAGTCTTTACGGATGTGCATGGCGACAGCAATTTCTTCTAATGCTGCATTGCCAGCGCGCTCTCCAATACCGTTAATCGTACATTCTACTTGGTCCGCACCATTCTCAACTGCCGCAATGGAGTTTGCAACAGCCATCCCAAGGTCATCATGGCAATGAGCTGAAAGTTTCACGTTCTCTATTCCTGTTACATTCTCTTTCAAATACTTGAATAGAGCACCGTATTCTGCAGGTGTTGCATAGCCTACAGTATCCGGAACATTAATAGTCGTAGCTCCTGCCGCAATTACTTGATTAATAATACGTACAAGGTATTCCTTATCAGAACGGAAAGCATCTTCTGCTGACCACTGAACGAGAGGGAAATACTGTTTGGCGTATTTGACTGCATCTACTGCAATATCCACTACTTCGTCCGGAGACTTCTTTAACTTATACTCCATATGAATGGGTGATGTAGCTAAAAACACATGGATATGCGGTTGTTCTCCGCCACGTAACGCTTCCCATGTGACATCAATGTCATTTTTCATTGCTCTAGCAAGACCTGTAACAGTAGAATTTTTCACTGTATTGGCAATGCGTTGAACGGCTTCGAAATCACCTGGAGAAGAAGCAGGAAATCCTGCTTCAATAACTGCTACCCCAAGTTTTTCTAACTGACGAGCGATCTCTAATTTTTCTACCGTATTTAAATTAATTCCTGCAGATTGCTCACCGTCGCGAAGAGTTGTATCGAAAAGATCAATTTTTCTCACTCGCTACCACTTCTTCCTCTTTTGATTTAGCTCCTTCGTTGATGAATGGCATCATAGAACGAAGCTTCTGTCCTACTTCTTCGATTTGGTGCTTAGCTTCTGCTTCTTCGATTGCGTTGAAATTAGGACGTCCGTTTTCATTCTCTTCAATCCATTCTTTTGCGAATTTACCTGATTGGATGTCAGTTAGAATATCTTTCATACGTGCTTTTGTATCTGCATCGATTACGCGTGGTCCAGAAACGAAATCGCCCCACTCAGCAGTGTCAGAGATGGAGTAACGCATTCCAGCCATTCCGCCTTCATACATTAAGTCAACGATTAGTTTTGTTTCATGCAATGTTTCGAAATAAGCTAGTTCAGGCTGGTATCCAGCTTCTACTAGAGTTTCGAATCCAGCTTTAACTAGTGAAGTTAAGCCACCACATAGTACAGCTTGCTCTCCGAATAGATCTGTAACTGTCTCTTCTTCGAATGTTGTTTCCAAAACACCACCACGAGCAGATCCGATACCTTTTGCATATGCAAGAGCAACATCTTTAGCTTGGCCAGATACGTCTTGATACACTGCGAATAGTGCAGGAACTCCGCCGCCAGCTTCGAACGTTCTACGTACAAGATGTCCTGGTCCTTTTGGAGCTACTAGGAATACATCTACGTCAGCAGGTGGTTTGATTTCACCGAAGTGTACGTTGAAACCGTGTGCGAATACTAAAGATTTTCCTTTAGCAAGAGCTGGTTCAATTTCTGCTTCGTATACTGCTTTTTGGTTTTCATCCGGCAGTAAGATCATGATCAAGTCTGCTTTTTCAGAAGCTTCTTTTACTGAAAGTGCTTCAAGGCCGTCCGATTTCGCTTGGTCGAATGATTTTCCAGCACGAATTCCTACTACTACGTTGAATCCTGAATCTTTCAAGTTACGTGCGTGTGCGTGCCCTTGTGAACCGTAGCCAATAATTGCGATAGTTTTTCCTTCTAATAGTCCTTCATTGATATCCTGGTTATAATACATTTTCGTCATTTTAATTTCCCCCTAGTGTGTGTGTGTGTTATTATTTTAAAATTGATAACTGTGGTGCTTGAACCTTTTGCATATCGCGGGCAAAGCCGGTTGCGCCAGTTCGTGTTAATTCTTTGATGCCATATGGTTTCAGCAAATCGATAAACGCTTCGATTTTATCTGGGTCACCCGTTACTTGGTACGTTACTACATTCTTTCCGGAATCGACTATAGTCGGACGGAAAGGTTCCACAATACTATTCATCTCAGAGCGAATCTGTGGTGGTGAGATGACCTTTACTAGCGCTAACTCACGTAACACGATTGCTTTGTCTGTTATATCTTTCACTGTAATAACATCAATCTGCTTTTGCAGCTGTTTTACAAGTTGTTCAATTTTGGTTTCATCTTCTACATGAACTTGAAAGGTCATCTTGGATCTATTTGGCTGTTCCGTAGCACCAACAGTCATACTTTCAATATTGAATTGACGCTTCATTAGCAGTCCCGTTACACGGTTTAACACTCCGCTCTGATTAATTACTGTTACTGTAATAATTCGTTTCACTGAGGACTCACTCCAATCATGTCTTGTAATCCCTTACCTGGAGCAACCATCGGATAGACGTTTTCACGTTGTTTCACTCGGCAATCAATCAAGACCGGCTCGTCAGATAATAGCGCTTCTGTAAATACCTTTTCCGCTTCTTCTAAATTGTGAATGCGATACCCTTTCAGGTCATATGCTTCCGCCAATTTAATGAAGTCTGGTTGTACTGGAACTAGTGACTGTGAGTAACGTTCTTCGTAGAATGTCTCTTGCCACTGACGTACCATACCTAGTGCACCGTTATTTAAAATGATGACTTTCACCGGAATCCGCATTTCCTGAAGAAGTGAAAGCTCTTGTGCTGTCATTTGGAAGCCCGCGTCTCCAACAATAGCAATGACACGCTCTTTCGGTCTTGCAAGTTGTGCACCGATTGCAGCTGGGAAGCCAAAGCCCATTGTTCCTAATCCACCTGAAGTTACCCAGTTATCCGGATTATTGAAACGATAATATTGAGCAGTCCACATTTGGTGCTGTCCAACGTCTGTTGTGACGATCGCATCCCCATTTGTAATCCGATGTATAATCTCAAGTGCTTGCTGCGGTAATAATGCTTCTTCATCCGTTTGATACCAAAGTGGGTATTTATCCGCTAAACCGTTTAAATAGCTTACCCATTCTACTGTGTCCGGTGATTTGAAATCTGCCTTAAGCAATGCGGTTAACGCTTCTTTCGCATCAGCCACAATAGGAATTTCAGTCACAACGTTTTTTCCAATCTCTGCTGGATCGATATCTATGTGAATGACCCGTGCATTCGGCAAGAATGCATCCAAGTTACCTGTTAGACGATCATCAAAACGAGCACCCACATTGAGCAATAAATCGCATTCGCTTAGAGCATAGTTGGCAGTTGCCGTACCGTGCATTCCAGCCATTCCGTAAAACAGTTCATGCTCTCCGTGGATTGTACCCAAGCCAAGTAATGTATTGACTACTGGAATACGATGCGTTTCAATAAGTTCCTTCAGCTCTACCGTTCCGCCTGCATGAAGTACACCTGCACCTGCAAGAATCATGGGCTTTTTTGCATTAGAGATAGCTTTCGAAGCTTTTTGAATTTGCAGATAATTTGGTGTAGTAGTTGGCTGATAACCAGGCAAATTCACTTCTTTATCTTCTTTTTCAACGGGTACAAAGAGATCTGTTGCAACATTTTTCGGTACATCGACTACGACCGGGCCTGGTCTTCCAGTGGAGGCAATGTGGAATGCCTCACGCAAAATACGTGGAATGTCCGCTACACTTTGCACTTGATAGTTATGTTTTGTAATTGGTTGAGTAATTCCAATAATATCCGCTTCTTGGAAAGCGTCCGATCCAATCACTGTAGTTGCTACTTGGCCTGTAATAACTACTAATGGAAGTGAATCCATCATGGCATCTGTAATGCCCGTTACTAAGTTCGTTGCACCTGGACCTGATGTAGCAATGACCACACCTGTTTTTCCAGAGACTCTTGCATATCCTTCTGCCGCGTGAATTGCACCTTGTTCGTGACGTGCTAATACGTGTGGTATCGGATCGTTATATAGCGCATCATAGATGGGGAGAACTGCTCCTCCAGGATATCCAAAGATTATTTCTACGTTCTGTTCTTTAAGAGATTGAATCAAGATGGCAGAACCATCTGCAGGTTTATTTACGGCTTGTTCCTTTGGCATAGTAGATGCAGTCTGTTTTTCTTGTACTTCAGCACTCATACTGAACTCCTCCTTACAATTTTCAACTATATATATTTTAGCCAATGACGTTTTTTCCTAAAAAAAAAACCTTTTCATCCCACGCAAAGAATTCTACTCTCTTTACATAGGGATGAAAAAGCTTTCATGGTACCACCCTAGTTCGTGACGTTAGTCACCTTAAGAAAAAGCAAGCCGAAGCTGTACTTTCTCATTGCTAACGAGCCCGAAAATCGAGCCCGGGACTGCCTAATCGGTATACCTTTTAGCAATCCACTCCGAGGGGATGTCGCAAATAGCTGTATTGCCGGACTTGCAGCACCGCCGGCTCTCTGTGAATACATTTTCTATCTACTTTAACCTCATCAACGTTTTGTATATTAAATTTTCATAACTCCACCAGTGCTTGCTGAAGTAACTAATTGCGAATATCTAGCAAGATATCCTTTTTTAATTTTAGGTTCAAATGGTTTCAATGCGTGGCGTCGTTCTGCAAGAACTTCATCAGATACTACAAGTTCGATCGTACGTTTCGTCAGATCAATTTCGATAATATCTCCGTTCTCTACAAGTGCAATCGGTCCACCGGATGCTGCTTCTGGTGAGATATGTCCAATTGAAATACCTCGCGAAGCTCCAGAGAAACGACCATCTGTAATCAACGCAACTTCCTTACCTAGCCCTTTACCCATAATTGCGGAAGTTGGTGCCAACATTTCTGGCATCCCCGGTCCACCTTTAGGTCCTTCATATCGAATGACGACAACATGGCCTGCTTTGACAGTGTCATTATCAATATTTTCTTGCGCTTCTTCTTGGGATTCAAAGACAATTGCTTCTCCTCTGAACTCCGTGATAGAAGGGTCAACTGCCCCCACTTTAATAACAGAACCTTCAGGAGCAATGTTTCCAAATAGAATGGACAGGCCACCTACTGGACTATATGGATTATCTTTCGTTCGTATGACATCTGTATTCGTAATTTCATGTCCTGCAACATCTTCCGCAATCGTCTTGCCTGTGATTGTAATACGATCTTTGTGTATCGCTCCATCAATTTTACACAATTCATTGATAATTGCGCTGACACCACCGGCTTTTTCAACATCATCCATCGAATAATCTGAAGCTGGCATGATCTTGGATAAGTACGGCACTCGTTTTGCTACCTCGTTAACATCTTCAATATTGTAATCAATTTCTGCTTCGTGAGCGATCGCTAATGTGTGAAGGACTGTATTCGTCGAACCACCCATTGCCATATCAAGTGCGAATGCATCGTCGATTGTTTCTTTCGTGATGATGTCACGTGGTTTAATATCATTTTTAATACAATTCATTAAGTGTTTCGCTGCATCTTTAATTAGTCTATGGCGATCATCAGACGTGGCAAGAATTGTCGCATTTCCTGGAAGAGCCATACCGAGCATTTCCATCAACGAGTTCATGGAGTTCGCTGTGAACATGCCAGAACAAGATCCGCATGAAGGACAAGCATTCTGCTCAATATCAAGCAATGTTTCAGCTGACATCTTACCGCTCTTGTATGCTCCAACACCTTCAAACACAGAAGTTAATGATAGAACATCGCCTGTTGCGGAAACACCAGCTTCCATCGGTCCACCTGAAACGAATACAGAAGGGACGTTTGTTCTAACAGCTGCCATCAGCATACCTGGTGTGATTTTGTCACAGTTAGGTATATAGAAGACTCCATCAAACCAGTGCGCATTAATGACTGTTTCTGCTGAATCTGCAATTAACTCTCGGCTTGGCAATGAATAACGCATACCAATATGCCCCATTGCAATTCCATCATCTACACCGATTGTGTTAAATTCAAACGGCACGCCGCCCGCTTCCCAAATCGCTTCTTTAACTACTTC
This sequence comes from Sporosarcina sp. P32b, assembly GCF_002743335.1. Lineage (GTDB taxonomy): Bacteria > Bacillota > Bacilli > Bacillales_A > Planococcaceae > Sporosarcina. The sequence goes on along the minus strand of NZ_PDZB01000021.1, from coordinate 29,725 downwards.
CGCGAATTTGTTCAAGTGCATATGTCCCGGAATAATATCTATATAGGAGTTACACACTCCGATAAATGGTTTGTTCATGTCTTTCGTTTTAACACCAGCTGCGTATAGTAAGCTACGATGTGGTGCACGATCGATTCCTTTTTTTATCATGTCACTTCTCATTTGCAATCTCTCCTAAACTAATTGAACGAATCAATTGCTAATTATATTAATTTCATTCAGTCGAATATTCTGAACAGCTAGTGAAATGTTCACCGCTATGAACTAGATTGTTGTAATCATATCTTGTATATGAATAAAGGTCAACCGTATTTTTAAAGTTTTTCGTTAATTGTGACTAATTAAAAACATCTGAATACGCTTACACACGCGCCACGGTGCGATATATTGCATATCAAATTTTATTAAAAGTTTTTTGACTTAATCTCGTTTCTTTCATTGAAGAAAAGAAACTTAGGTAATATCGATACTATATAAATAGACGACATGGTTGTACTTTCAATCAATAATCCACCTAGACCCTATTACTTCGTATGGATTGATTAGATTTTTCGTTTTGTTCCTCACTAGTCTTACTTCTATTTATGTATCAATTTACTAGAATCCAACTATTACTCTGCTGGCCCTATTCATGAATTCGTTATTTATTCATTGCAAATGACAAGTTTCGCTCGACAGCATTCGACATTTATATTTTGTTCATAACTCTATACACATTATACACCGCATATCTTGGCAGTTTATGTAAACAGTACACATATTACCCACAGCTTACCCACCGGTACTGTGGACAATTCGAACGCTTGTTCTTTTCAGATTCCTTTGGTAAAGTAAGAGATAACATCTAGAGAGAAGCATGCAGACTGATTTCAATCAATTCATCCTAAAGGAGGCGATTCTACTGTGCTACATTTATCGGATCAAATGTTACTCTATTCCTATCAACAGGCGCAAAAGTATCAACTAAATCTCGAGTTCATCCAAATGTTAGAACACGAGATACGTAAACGTGCCTTGGAATCGATAAAACTCAGTAGCTGATCTTTCGGATTCAATAAAATGGACATGCCTTATTTATATAGGCATGTCCATTTTCCATTCTATTAGTACATCTCCTTCTATATATAGGAGATATGTTTTATGATAATGCTTTGAGTCCAACTACGCCGATGACGATGAGGATAAGACTCACTACTCTACCTGTACTCTTCGATTCACCGAAGAACACCATATTAATGAGTACGGCACCTGCTGTACCTATACCAATCCACACGGCATATGCTGTACTGACTTGCAAAAACTTAAAGGAGTTATATAAAAAGAAGAACGCGATACCGAATCCTCCGTAGTATAATAATCCATTCCCCCATGTTTTCTTTTCACTGAATTTCTTCAGCCCTATCACACCGGCAAACTCACTTAGAGCTGCCAAGAATACTAGAATCCAACCCATCGTCTTTCAATCCCTTCAGCACTTTCTTTTCATCCTGACCATCCGCTATCTTTAATCCTGCAACACCCAGTACTAGAATGAAGATGAAAAAGATCTTCCCTATACTAATATGTTCACCGAAGAACATGACATCCATTAAAGATGTACCGACTGTACCGATTCCAGCGAATACCGCATAGACGGTTCCGGTTGGTAAACCTTCACATGCTTTCGTGAGGAAATGAAAATCCACAAAGATAAAGCCTATAATCACTATCCAATGCCACCAGTGAGTCGCTGTATTAAATCCAAAAATCCACACTAATTCAAAAAAGCTAGTTAATGCGACATATAGCCATGCTTTATTCATACGATCCGCTCCAATTTGTTTTCTCTCTCTATTTGACTGACTGTCATTCATTTTATCACAAAAGCTAACATTTTGCTATGTTAACCTTTCACTGTTTGAAAATGCAGTGCATGAGACATGAAATCAAGGACTTCTTCTTTCTGTCTATCGGCTTCACTTTCATCATGTTGTGCATACAGGAATACTTGCTCGGCTGTCGATTCAATAAGACCGATAATAATCTTTGCTGTCCGGTCAGGTTTGATCGATTGGCGAACTGCACCTGCTATTTTGGCAGCTTCAAGCTTTTCGCTGATCCATTCATAAAATGGTGCGTATACCGATTCCCACTCCCTGATATGTTCTGTTGAAGCAAGCCCCGAATAGATGACGGCCAATATTTCGTAATACTCTTTGTTCACTTCAAATATCGCCTCTACCATTTGTTCAAACTGTTTCGGGTACGTGGCTTCATCATCAACCGTTTGTTTGACTATTTCAATCGTTTTCATAACCATTACTTCCGCAATTGCAGGCATTAGAGATAATTTTGATGGAAAGTATAAATAAAACGTCCCTTGTGCGATTCCTGCACGCTTGACGATATCAGAGATTTTCGTTTTCTCAATTCCCTGTTCTTGAAATACTTCTATAGCTGAATGTATAATCGCTGTCTTTTTCCCCAATGAATTCCCCACTCTCTCTATAGATTCTAATTAGTATATCGCAATGATTCTTTTCTAACAAATTAACCAAATTCATCAATGTAGCAGTCAGTATGCGTACAGCAATATAAAAAGTAATCATCTACATGTTGACGATGATTACTTTTACATTTATTTAATACTCTTCAAATCTACCATCATTTGATGCAAAGTACACATCAAAACTATTATTAGACGTTTCGATAGTGAAAATATACTCTTCATATTCATAGATTTCTTCCGTTACGTAATCACTCGCAGTTTCACTGTTTGAAAACTTGTAAGTGACTCGTGCAGGCTTCTGGCTTGGGTCCGAATAGAAGTAAGTTAGGATCTTCTTCGCTTCATCTATTGTTAGATTAAAATGATCCGCACTGACTAACGTAAACATATAGCTATCGATTTTCCACTTTCCGTTAACTTTTTTAAATATATAGTCCACTTCTCCGCCTGCAGTAGGACCGCCGCCCAATTCAATCGTATGCAACGTCAGTGTATTTCCCGTCTGCTTGAAGTCAAAGCGAGCAACTGGCTCTGCAATAAGCGTTGGGAAAGTCAACACATCACACGCCGTACAAACATGTGGATAGTACTCTCGTAAGTCTGCAATAAATGCATCCGTTGCATATAGCTTTAACTGATTTTGAATTTTGCTAAATGGTTGATTACTTTCTTTTCCTTGCAGTAAAACTGTTTCAAGTGCAAGTGGTAGACGGTTTGCCAAGTCCCACACATCATCTTTTTTCAAGAGATCCGCCTTTTGGATAGACTTCGCCGCGTCAACAGAACGTTGCAAGAATGCTGCATAATGAGCCCGTGTCACAGGTTGATTCGGGAAGAACATTCCATCGCTTCCCCTCGCTACCCCATGGGAGAATAATGCATTTGCATGCGGGTAACCCCAGTGAAACAGCTGTACATCTGCGAAAGCAAAATGCGTCTTCATTTGAAAACCAAATGCCAGGTCCAATACTTTAGCCATCTGAATTCTTGTCATCGGTGCATCGGGATTGAACTTCCCTTCCAGACCGCCACTGAATATCCCGGCTTCGGTCAGCTTCATAATCGGCACAAAGTACGGGTGACTCTTTGGTAGATCTTTGTATACTTGCTTTTCGCTTTGTAGTGCTGGTAACTTTACTACATCATTCAATAACTTTGCTACATGCTTTCGGCTAATTTGTGCCTGAGGTCGGAATGTACCATCAGGATACCCATTAATGAAGCCTTGCTCTTTCATACGCATAATATCTGCATAATTAGGATGACTGGTCTTTACATCAGTAAATGAGCTATCTGCATTTGCTGACAGGCTAAATACATTTAGTAGTAAAATCACACCCCATATACATATCCACCATCTAGTAAATTCTTTGTCCTTACGAGTATCCAATACAACCACTCCCTTTAATCGAGTATACGGAATAGCTGAATAATAATCTATGAGTTTTAACGATAAAAATACCGCCCTTTGGTAGGACGGTATTTTTGCGTTCATTATTTGACTTCTTTTGTTTCTTGTACGAATGTTTCTCCACTTTTGCGTGCTTGGATATCAATGCTGTGATCTGAGTACTCTTTTTCTAGTCTTTCATAATATCTTTTAGTGACGAGTTTCGCTTCTTCCTGTTTCATGTCCTCATCCACCTCAAAATCTAATAATATAAATCCTCCTGCATCTTCTGTAATGACTAAACTAAGTTCAGATACCCCTTCCTCTTTTTCAAATTCCTTTTTTAAATCATTATCAATTATTTTCATATCCGATTTTTCAATATCTTCATTCACAACATTTTGTACAGGTTCGGTTTGTTCTGGTTCTATTTTATCTGAATCCACATTACATGCTCCCAACAACAAAAATGATAGAAAAAGAGGAACATACATTAGTCTTTTATACATGAAAAACCGTCCTTTTCTGTAGTTCTTTATGTTTCACACATTACCATATCGATAAATCAGTGACAAATATTTAGGAGGTAACTGCTCTTTGCAAAATCATTCGATTTATTATTTCAAGTTTAAGATCATAAGCAATCTTTTACCAACTACCTATATGTTTTTGAAGAACGCGAAACGGGTATATTATATAAAGCAACTATAAAAGAAGGAGGCTTTACAATGGATGAACTCATAAGCAAAACATTTATTGGTGTATATTATAACGATGCTGACCTTCTAAGTAAGATAGAGGAATTAAAAGAAACGGGTTATCTTGATGATAATATTTATGTAATCGCTAAAAATGAAACCGATGTATCCATGCTGCGCAGCAGAACAGGCGCGGATGTATACTCCGCATATGATACGTGGACAGATCGCTTTATAGGATTCTTAACTGGAGAAAATCATATTAAACAAATGATGTATGGCATCGGGATGGATACGATTCAAGTAGACCGCTATTATGAAGAAGTTCAACATGGCGGCATGATGTTATATGTAGATGAAGGCTGGGCTTACAGTGTGTATTCGAAAGACGAACATTCCTATACAGACGGATTATCGCCCAGTGCGTCTATCCCTGTCGTTGATCACGAAAGAACAAAAGATCCATTAATTGAGGATACGATGTCTGAACCATCTTATGGTGGATATGAACCTTTGCAAAACTCACCACATCCAGAAGTTCTGGCGGCTACTACTCAAGACGATACAATCCTGACGAATGATCTTACTACTGAAGAAGAGGATGCCGTAATATCTGAACAAATAGAGGATGAAGAACCTTCTGCGTTCCCTAAAAAATAACTCGATTTGTTATGAGCCTTCCTTTACTATAGGAAGGCTCTTCGCTTTGTTACAATTTGTTTACAAAACACGATTCTTGTAATCTCTTCTTAATATGAACGTAATGTTTAACTACTATGCTGTCGTGTAAGATATTATTCACAGCTAGATAATGATATATATTATTTTGGAGGAGAGAAATTCATGAAAAAGTTTTTATGTTCAATTTTGATGGCATCAGCCATGTTCGTCGGATTCTCTGGCGGTACAGCCGATGCGGCAAGTAAAGCTACAGCTAAGAGTGGTACATACATAACAGTACATAATGCAAACGTACGTGCAGATGCTGGAACAAAACATAGAAGAGTCTTCACATTAAAAAAAGGTACACGTGTTCAACTTACACATCAAAAATATGCAGGTAAACAATTGTGGTATAAAGTAAAGATCAACGGTAAAAGAGGATATGTTTCGAGTTCCCTATTAAAGAGATCTACAGGCAAAGCAGTAGCAGCGGCTTCCCATACTAAAGGCGGAGGATCTGGCGTTGTGAAAACAGCAATGAATTTGCGTGGAATCCCATATCGTTTCGGCGGAACTACAACTAGAGGTTTCGATTGCAGTGGATTCATCCAGTATTCATTCAAGAAAAATGGTAAGTCTATTTCACGAACAACAACTGGACAATATAAACAATCATCAAAAATTAAATCACCTAGACCTGGAGATTTAGTATTCTTCCATAACACATACCGTAAAGGAATTTCGCATGTAGGAATCTACGTTGGAAACAATAAATTCGTTCATGCAGGCGGTAAGAAATCCGAAGTGGTGAACTTAAACAATCCATACTGGAAATCTAAATTCAATAGTTTCAGACGAATATAATCAGTAAAACGACCCGATGAACATTCTTCGGGTCGTTTTTTTATTCGATTGAATGGATGTTTCCACGCTCATCTTTATAGATTACATGATGTCGTTCAAACTTGGTGGGAGAATCCAAACCTGCAGCGGCCGCCACACGGAATAATCCTTCTCTCATCGTCAAAATATAGTTGGTCACACGGAATTTCTTCTCTTCTACAACAAGTGCTCGCTGTAAACTCTTGTCCGTCGTTGCCACACCAGCTGGGCATGTATTCGTATGACATCGCTCTGCCATGATGCAACCTACTGAAATCATGAAGCCACGAGCAACTTGTATCAAGTCCGCACCTAAAGCCAAGGCTATCGCAGCCTTATCAGGTGTGATGATTTTCCCTGATGCAATCACTTTTACTCGATCACGCACTTCAAACTTACGTAACGCATCATCTAGCAAAATAAGTGACGAACGAAGTGGTAAACCTACACTATCCGCCAAGTCTTGATAGGTAGCGCCCGATCCACCTTCTGCTCCATCGAGTGAGATAAAATCAGGACCCATACCTGTTTCAGCCATATATGATGCCAATTCTTCAGCATCTTGCTTTCCACCTATAACTATTTTGATGCCCACAGGTTTGCCACCCGCATGACGGATATCTTCAATGAATGAAAACAACGTTGGATAATCATGGAACTGCTTAAAACGATTTGGACTGTTAATAGAAGTATAAGGTTTCACATTTCGAATAGCCGCAATCTCTTCTGTAACCTTCTCTCCTTCTACATGTCCCCCACGCATTTTTGCTCCTTGGGCCAACTTAATTTCAAACGCTTTAATTTGAGGTATTTGTGCTTTCTCTTTTACTTTTTCAATATCGAACTGCCCATCTTCTGTTCGGAATCCGAATAACCCTGACCCAATCTGCGCAATAATATCTGCTCCACCTACCAAGTGATGATCTGATACGCCCCCCTCACCCGTGTTCATCCATGCACCTTTGGCCATACCAATACCTTTGGATAATGCAGTAATCGCATGTTCTCCGAGTGCTCCGTAACTCATACCGGACTGACCTAATAAGCTACGCACGACAAATGGATGCCCACAATTCGGACCTAATACAATCGCATCCTCCTCGGGTAACAGCCAGGGCAATGTGGTCACTTCTTCGCGATGTTCTTTACGCGAGAATAAATTGTCCGTATCCACTTCATAGCGCATCGTACTCAATAGATTATCATTATCCACACGCATTTCTTCATTTTGCTTCGTAAACATAGCATTGCGAATGTAGTAACCAGGCTCTTGAAAGTCTCGTTTAGACCCAAACCCGATGACACTATTTAAATACTTCCCCGGCATCACCATATGTAAATATTCTTCACGGCTGAATGGCTTGCCGCTATTATCATCATTGAATAAATACTGCCTAACTTCCGGACCCGCCTTTTCAAACATATAGCGAACTCTTCCTAATATAGGATAGTTACGTAAAATTGCATGCTGCTTTTGACTTCGATCAAAAAAGTACAGAAAGATTCCTATACTAATTGGGATCGCTAATATGATCAGCACTACTAATGAGGTTGTAAAATTAATTCCTTCTAGCCAATTCATAGCAACATTCCTTTCTGTTTGTCTGTCATTTACCTGTACCCTTGATTGGTAGCTGATTAAACGTAAAAAAGCCCTATTCCTTTAATGTCTTCAAGGAATAGGGCGTGTAAGTAGTTTATCTTCGTGCTAGACTTATTTCAATTTGCTTAGCTACAATTGAAACTTTCATTTTAGTTGCATGCTTATGAAATTTCCTCTACTTTAAATTCGTATGTGAACTTATAAGAAGTGATTGTATCTCGTTGTCCTTCAGTTTCAGCTTTTGTCGTCAAAGTAAGCGTCCACTCATTACCCGACGTGAGTTCGTTTTTTAAATCAAGTACCGCTTTCGTTCCGTCTCCATTTGCTTTAAATGAAGCCAGCTCATTACCCTCAATTGTCAGTTGTTCAGCCTTTAGTACTTGCAAATTCTTTCCTTTTAACTCAATCTGCTTTTCACTAATTGCTTCAACAGAGGTGATTTCAGCTACTTCTGGTGCTTCCGGTGTTTCTCCGTCTGGCATCTTTACTTGTGAAGTTTTATAAAGAAATGAAGCGAATTGTGCACGTGTTGTTGTATCTTTCGGTCTGAAGTTTGGTGCAGCTGGATTCGTAATGTCAAAGAAGTCGAGTACGTCGATTGCAGTACGTGCTTCAGCTTTAGCCTTATTCAAATCTATTACATCTTTAGTAAACTTTTGTTTTTGTACGTATGCTGATAAATCTGTTTTGTTAACTGAATCGTAAGCACGAACCAAAACAATCGCCATGTTTTCACGCGTAATGGATCCCCCCGCATGTAATGACCCATCTTCATAACCTTTGAAAACGTTATTGTCTTTAACAATTGCAGCTGCTTGTAAGAGTTCATCATTCGACTTTGCAGTTAAATCTGTAAAACGTGGCTTTGTCTTATAGTCTGTCGGAACTTTGTAATCCATTGATACTAGCCACTTTCCCATTAACTTCACTACGTCAGAACGAGTTAAGGTTTTATTTGGCTTAAATGAACCGTCCGGATAACCAGAGATAACACCCGCTTTTGATAGTGCTTCTATAGCATCCTTGTGTGAGTTATTTTCTGCCACGTCAGTAAAGTCTGCTGCAGTGACGACTGGAGCCACCACTGATGCTACTAATGCAGCTGACGCTATACCTGTTAGATACTTATTAAATTTCTTTTTCGATTTTGATTTCATGAAAACATTTCCTCCTTTTGTTTACGAGCACGATTACAGGCTGGTTACACAATAGTATAAAATCACCCTGTTTCCATTTCACCAAAATTACTAGTTCAACAGAACAGACATACATCGAGAGATTATTGGCTACTTAAGTTATATAGTAGCATACCCTTACACAGTCGGTAAGAGATATCACAGAATTATTCCCTTGAATTGCAAAACTTCCTTCTAAAACTTAGTGGGCATATCACTCAATTAGCTATGGATATCTACTTGTAACCAAAGTGAAATATATATGGCTTACATGATAAGTTGCTTTTCATGATACAATCCCAATATGAAAAAATTACTAGCGCTTCTTTTATTAATCAGCATTATAGTTGGACTGTCGATCTCATCCAGTCAGACATACGAACAACAATCACTTGTTTCAACATTACAAGAATTGCTACCAAACGAGCCTGGCAAAACTACTTTATCCACATGGGAATTTACTTATTGGAATAGAACCATTTCTATTGAAGAACGTGGATATTATCATTTTGTAGAATTTTTGATCCGAAAAGCTGCACACTTCATCACGTTTGGTTTTTTATCTTTAGTCATTTATTGGCTATTACCTAAGAGTAAGAGCCGCATATTATTGGCTGCTCTATTTACCTTTCTATTAGCATGTGCTGATGAATTGCACCAATACTTTACAGGAGGCCGCACAGCCACGATGCAAGACGTTTATTTAGATACAGCAGGGGCTGTTACATTTCTTTTGCTTCTAGTGTTTATTCGTTTAGCCAATCACTTACGTAAAAAATTAGTTCCATAGTATTAATTAGGTCTATAGTATTCCTAACGTTTTTATGAGCACAGACTCTGTGTTATGATATTGACGAAACAGGAGGTTATCTAATGAATAACTCAGATGATCAGCAAATTCTTTCGCTTAGTTATATTTCCATCCACCGAGTCGTGGACCGTATAGAACAAACGCACCAAAAGTCTTATCACACAATTTGCTTATTCCAAGATCGGATTACGACATCCGAGCGAATTTTCCCTCTAAAGCACGTATTTGATATATCCTATCGCCCTTTCTCCGGTCATACAGGATTATTTTATCTTCATACAAATGAAGGTGTTTTTACATTTGAAATAGAAGAAGAACCAGAACACTTCATTTCTTTATTTAAACAAATTCAATCCAATTAAGAAATATACAGTGTATAATCTAACGTCTTACTTCATATTCTGAGGTAGGACGTTTATACTTTCAAACTACGGGGTAAGTACAACTATTGTCTATACTACTTTTCGTAAATTGTTCTTGAAATAGGTACTTCCTAATATGTTATTTTATTATTCAACTGGTATAATAGCATTACACTTATGGAAATAAAGAACATTATATTGAGACTATATAAAATACTAAAACTTCCTATATCGGAGGAGAACAGCTATGGCAAGGGAAAATGAGATAACGGCTATTTATAGCAAAATTAATGGAGCAAGAAACGAAGGACGCTATGACCTAGTCATTAAACATGCAGAAAATCTATTAAATTCTGGTCTATCATCTTCAAACAATAATGCCGTTTTATCTGCGCATTACATTTGTGCAATCTCTCATTACTACACAGGTGATTTTGAAAAAGTTCTCTTTCATATAGAAGAGCATCATACACAATGTGTTTTGCATGGCAACAGGCCCGATTGTATGCGCTCCTATTATTTGCAATATTTCGTCAGCTCTTTCGCATTGGATTATGACAGAGGACAGAAGTTATTGGAAGACATGCTCTCCATAGCGATCGAGAATGAAGATTATTCTTATGTCAGCATGGCGTACAATAAACTAAGCCTTTTGCACAATAAAACAGAACAATATGATCAAGCTTTGGAATTTGCACAATTAGCGGTTTCATTTGCAGAAATGAAAGGTGTAAATAGGGAAATTTTATTGATTCGTGCGCATTTACACTTGATTGAATCCGCCATTAATCTACAAAATGCTCCTCTTGCTATGACTAGTCTTGATTATTTGCACCAATTACCTACTATGAATCATCACCCACGTGAAATAGCTTTCCTTGAAATCTTAAAAGGTAGATTCTATGATTTGATTGGCGAGCCCGAAAAGGCTTTCCACTTTTATACGATGGCAAAACAACGTGAAGAAAAACTGAAAGATTATTCTTTACTGAAAGATATCCAGCAAAAACGAATTGTGTTGGCAGAAAATCTATGTAGTTTTGATGAATTAGCAATTATTCAGAAGGAGTATATCGATTTATTGCATGAAATTGAAGACAGTCAATTAGTTAAAGCTGCGCTCGAATTGCAAATCCGTCTGCAAGGTTCTTCCAATCAAACCAGTGAAAACAAGGATTACTTAACAGGTATTTATAACCGAAAGTATTTGGAAGAAACAACTAACCTATGGTTGGCGGAAGCCAAAACAACTAATAAATCCGTAGTTTGTATTGTATTCGACATCGATAATTTAAAAACTATCAATGACACATATGGTCATCTAATTGGCGATGAAGCCATTAAATTTGTTGCTCATACTTCTATTAATGAAATACGAAAAGAAGATGTACTAGCTCGTTTCGGTGGCGATGAATTTGTTTTAGTTATGCAAGATATTTCTTTGGCTAATGCAAAAAGAAAAGCTACTTTACTTGCCGGAAAAATTGAATCCTTGTCATCTACTTCAGATGTGATACCCATTCCAATAACAATTAGCATAGGACTCAGTGACAATAAAATGCGCAGTATGAATGCCTTCAATGATCTATTTCACTTAGCGGATCTCGCCCTTTATAAAGCAAAAAAGAATGGTAAGAACCAAGTCGTTTCGTTCATATAATTCAAACATGGATACCAGTATAACGGGATTCATGTTTTTTCTTGTCAAAAACAGAAAAACATTCAACAAAAAAAGCCTACACAGCAAGAATGCTATGTAGGCTTTCAATATATTAATTAAGAACTTTTACTTTTACGTTTTTACGGCCCCATTGGTAGGCAGCTGATTTAGTTGGAATGAATACGTCGATTTTATTACCTTTGATTGCTCCGCCAGTATCTCCAGCGACAGCATATCCGTAACCTTCAACGTGAACTTTTGTTCCTAATTTGATAACACGTGGATCTACTGCAATTACTTTCAAATCTGGATTTTTACGCAGGTTCAAGCCTGTTCTTGTAATACCTGAACAACCATTACAATGTGCTGTATATGCCGTTGCGCTTACCATAAGTTCTTTCGATACACTATCTCCATTTGAACGAGATGGTGCACTTTGTTTCTTCGGTGTGCTTGCCGCCACTTTAGAAGACTTTACTAAACGCAATTTTTGATTTGGATAAATAACTGTTGATTTTAAGTTATTCCATTTCTGAATATTAGAGACAGACACATTGTTTTGTAGAGAGATTTTATATAGTGTGTCACCTTTTTTAACTGTGTGAACTGATGCTGCGGCCGATGTTTCATTCATCCCGCTTGTGAATACTGTGATTAACATGGCTACTGTCATTGCAAATAATAACTTCTTCAATATGCCACCCCTAACGATTTGATAGCCTTATCTTACCAAGTCTATATTACAGTTAGATTACAAACGTGAAACAATGCAATGACAGTGCCTACTATTATATTACAAATAACGTGTTTTCTGTTCGAATTAAATGACAATTAGGGCAGTAAGTCCTGCATTCTATATTACATTTTGATATATCCATACAATTGCAGGTTTTAATTAGATTGTAAAGGGGAGTTTTATAAGTAATGCAAAAAATCTTATCTGCTATTTTGAAATAATCCTTTAACTGATTCAATATTAATTGACAAAAACATACTCAATTCATTCAATAAAGTCTCTTCGGAGGCTTTTTTATTGGCCAAAATAACTTCCTTTGCGTCATGTGGTTTCTTTCCTTCTATAGTAGGGAATGATTGACTATAGTTATTTACAAATAAGCGAGGTGCGTTACATGCCGGTGATTCGGGATCAAGATGATGTTTCACGAGCAATTATACAATTAATCAAAGATGGTAATCTGGAATCCGTGAAAAAAGCAATTAAAGAACTGCAACCTAAAGAAATAGCTGCTCAGTATAAACGATTGCCACGAAAACGACATACTACATTTTTAGAAGTATTGGATAAAGATCAATTGGTTAAGATGCTAGGCTTTCTTTCAAAAAATGAAAAGTTACGCGTACTGGATTTAGTCGGGCCCATTCGTTCTTCAGAACTGCTAGAGGAAATGAAAAGTGAAGACTTGTCCGATCTTTTGTCTGATCTATCAGATAAACAAGCGGATAAACTCATAGCTAAATTGCGCCTAGAGGAAAAGAGAAATATTTTGCAGCGCCGAAAGTATCCAGTTGATTCAGCAGGGCGGATTATGACGACGCGTTATGTATGGGTTCATCAGTCATACACTGTTGAAAAAACGATTGAAAAGCTTAAGCATTATGAATCCTTTGCTCATTACTTAAATTACGTATATATCATTAATGATGAAAAGCAATTAGTAGGTGTGCTTTCCTACCGGGATTTATTGCTTGCTAAGGCAGATTGTATAGTAACAGAAATTATGGAAACCGGTCTTGCAAAGGTATCTGATACGACTGATCAAGGCGAAGTAGCCAAAATGATTGGACGATTTGATTTCGTATCACTACCTGTTGTCAATGAAGAGAATATATTAGTGGGAATCATACGGGCTGATGAAGTACTTGATTTAGTTGTTAGAGAAGCAAACAAAGATATTGAAATGCTTTTTGCTTCCGGTAAGTCTATCGACTTCAACACAAAACCTTTAGTAGCAGCCTATCGTAGACTCCCTTGGCTCATTCTATTATTATTTATCGGACTCGTTTCAGGTAGTATCATTTCTAAATTCGAAGAAACGCTAGAAGCGGTTGTCGCTCTCGCCTTCTTTATGCCGATGATTGCGGGAATGACCGGTAACACAGGAACACAATCATTAGCGGTCGTGGTACGTGGACTAGTATCTGAAGACTTGAATATGAAAAAGTCGCTACACTTAGTCTTTAGAGAATTAATTGTCGGTATTATATTAGGTGTCGTCTGTGGTGCCGTCATCTCCGTGATCGCCTATGTATGGCAAGGTAGTTTTACACTAGGATTAGTAGTCGGTTCCTCTTTAGTTGCCACACTGATTATTGGAACGATTGCAGGAACGGTTATTCCTTTAATCCTCAATAAATTCAAAATAGATCCAGCTGTAGCTTCAGGCCCTTTAATTACGACGATCAATGACATCCTTTCATTACTGATTTATTTTGGAATTGCGACGATGTTTATCTCGAAATTAATGTAAGTGAATATTCTGATTACTCACGTATATAATTAGAACATTCCGCATACAATATGTTAATGAAAGGTTAGTGTAAGGTTCATGTAATTTATCTCAATTTGATGCCAAACACTACAGAAAGATGACATTCTTCACAGTTTGATGATTTGCGTTTATTACGTTTTTGATAGGTTATACTACTAGTAACAGCAATTGCACAAACGGATTTGGGTTGAAGTTTGGTGCAGCTGGGTTTGTGATAGCGAAGAAGTAAAGTCGAATAGTCTGTACCGCTTCGTCGAAGAGCGAGTACATACCAAAAAGCCCCGCGGCCATGGGTTGACCGTGGGGCTTTTTGTTTTATTATGCCTTTAAGAGTAAAGGCGGTTTCCTATTCTTCATAGGATTTGTTTGCTCGATTGCATAACCAACATCAAGCAACAACGCTTCTGAGAAATCTGGTCCAATAATTTGCACTCCGACTGGAAGGTCTCCTTTGAAACCACCTGGTACTGATAATGCAGGAAGACCTGTTAAATTACCTGGTCCAGTAAAGCGTATAATATTGTCAATTAGGTCCACTTGGTTGCCGTTAAGCTCTACAGTATCCTCGCCGATTTTACTAGCTACTACTGGCAATGTCGGCGCTATAAGCACGTCAACTTTTTGGAATACTTCCTCGAATTCCTGCTTAAGTTGACGACGTACTTGCTGTGCTTGAAGATAGTCAACAGCTGATGGTAGTTCACCAAGCTCAAACAACATTCGGATATCATCACCGAAATCCTGTGGCCGCTTCAACATGTCTTCGTGATGAATTGTAGACGCTTCTGAAAGTGACGTGACAAGCTCCGCCCACTCTGCATATTTTAGAGTTGGAATCTTCACTACTTCAACTCTCGCCCCCTGATCAGTTAGTGCTTTAATATTTCCACGCACTACTTGATCCACTTCGTTGTCTACTTCATTGAAGAAATACTCTTCATTTACACCAATGACCAGACCCTTTACGTCGCCCTTAACCTTCTCCAAGTATTGATCGACAGGTGTATTAATAGAGGTTGGATCTTTTTCGTCATACCCTGAAATGATATCCATCATTCCAGCTGCATCTTTGATTGTCTTTGTCATCGGCCCGATATGATCAAGCGACCACGCCAATGGATAACATCCATATTTACTGACACGGCCGTGTGTTGGCTTTAAACCGACAATACCACAGATGGATGATGGGATTCGGATAGATCCCGCTGTATCTGTTCCGAGAGAAGCGACGCTTGAACCAACCGAAACAGCTGCACCTGAGCCGCCACTGGAACCACCTGGAATCATATCTGTGTTCCAAGGATTTCTCACTGCTCCATAGTGAGGATTATTATTTGTAATTCCCCAAGCATATTCATGCATACTCAGTTTACCAGTGAAAATGACTCCTGCATCTCTTAACTTGCTTACTACAGTCGCATCGTCTTCTGGAATGAAATCCTTATGAATTTTAGAAGACATGGTGGTGACTTTACCTTTAAAATATAAATTATCTTTCAAAGCCATCGGAATTCCGTGATACATACCTCGATAATTTCCATTTTTAATTTCTTTCTCTGCTTCACGTGCCGACTGTTCCGCTTCCTCGCGGTAAATTGTCATATAAGCGTTTATTGTATGTTGCGTTTCTTCAGCATGATCTAGCACAGCATTGGTTAACTCAACTGGCGACAATGATCCATCTTTTAAGAGCGGCGCCAATTCTTCCACCGATTTCTGAATCAATTCTTTAGCCAATATGGTCACCTCCGGGGATATTTCGAAGTCCGATATCGGCGTCTTCGATTTTCACACCTTCTAATGTTCCTCTTAACTTTTGCATCCCCTTCCAGCGACTTTCCAAGGTTTCTAGATGCTCGGGCTTGGCCTGAATCCCTTTGTTATCCAATAATTGCTTAACGGACAGAGACAATACCTTCACTCCTCAAGTTAATATTTATCTTTATAGGGTTATCCTATTGAGATCACAAGAATTGGTCGACTATCAAAACAAAGCTAAGTTGCTAAGTACTTAAGAATATATATACTCTACCATTCAATAAACGAATAATCAAACTATTGTAAATTGAGTAATAGTTAATCCTTCTTTAGTATGAATGAGTAAAACAAATCTCTGCCGATAGACACAGGAACAGAAACAGTTAGTAACATTTTGGTCAGCTGTATAAAAGTTTAATTTAGTACTCTCTATTACTTTAGCCAATTATCACATTTCAGACCGTTTGCATTTCTTCTATTTAGTTGTTTATGTTGGATGAAAAGGGGGATTATTGAAACAGGAGGTGATGTCTGATGCCATGGAGCAAACAGGATTACCCTGCTTCATTAAAAAATCTAAATCCCAAAGTACGTAATAAAGCGATTGAAATTGCCAACGCTTTGCTGCGTGAGAATTATGAAGAAGATCGCGCTATATCTATAGCTACTACGAAAGCCCATGAATATGTAGAAGGTAGTAGTGATGGTCGCCTGCATTATGAAGTAAAGCCTCGGGAAGATGAGTGGATTTTCAAAAAGTCCGGTAGCGATCATGTCCTATTTAAAGAAGATACTAAATCAGCTTTACTTGAAAAGGCAAAAAAGTACGTTACAGAACACGAAGGTATATTATCTGTTTATCATGCAGATGGATCGCACGATAAAACATTGTACGAATAACAGGAAAGCCCTTTGTTTCATAGGGCTCTCCTGTTATTTTTCCTTTTCAGGGGGATATGTCACTTCATCATCTTTTGTCACTACAGGTTCCGCACCCCACTTTCCTACAACATGGTTTTCTATCAACGTCTTTTCTTTCGGGCCATCTATAATGTGTTTCACATTCCAACCATGTGTAGCTAGCCAATTACTAATTAACAAGCGATGGCATCTTGCCGGATGTCGTTCGGAACAGCATATGGCAATTCGCTGTTCTTTAGCTTCCTTCATCAAGTTGTCAATTCCTTCTCGAAATTCCTCTGTCAACGTATAATCCGCGTAGTTATGAAACGATTGATTGTTCCAACCATCATTTATTTCATCATCAATTGTTTTGGATTTCCTTCTACGACCACCTAACTTACCACAATGTTCATAGGCGATATGATGTGCAGGTAACCATACTTTCATCCGATCCTCATGGAAATGTGGAAATTTGCGACTACCAGGAAACGCACGGATATCGACTAATTTCTCAATACGTGCATCTTCCAATAACTTCAAAAATTCTTCTTTTGTATGCGTGGAATGACCAACTGTATAGATATCCATATATTCTCACTCCTTTTATAGTTACCATTCCCCGAGATTTTCATAAATAACCATTTGCTTTACTTCATTTCAACGCATGGTTTCTACATCTTGAATTAGGGAATAATAAAGAAAAAAAGGAAGTGACTCTTATGCTTCATTTCAACCGCGCACTCTTTGTTTATAATCAGACAGCTGGAGAAGATGATACACATCTAAAGCTTGAGAAGACACTCCATATTGTTGCACAAGCAGTAGATGAACTCATCGTGTTGAACACTACTTCCGAAGAACAACTCCAACAAGCTTGCGTAAAATATAGCGACCAAGTCGATTTGCTCATCATACTTGGCGGTGACGGCACTGTACACACTTGCTTAAATAGTATCGCACCTCTTGCTACACGTCCTATCATCGCAATATTACCTGGTGGTACATCAAATGATTTCAGCCGTACTTTAGGTATTCCGCAATCTCTTAACGAAGCAGCTACTTCTATACTTAATGGCTCCATTATCGATACCGATATTGGGAAAGTTGGCGAGCACTACTTTATGAATTTTTGGGGCATCGGACTCGTCACCGAAACATCAGAAAACATCAATTCAGATGAAAAAAAACGTCTTGGTTCTATCAGTTATGTGCTCAGTACATTACGTACGTTGAATCGGACAGAACCATTTCATTATAAAATCCAAACTACGGACACAGAGTTAGAAGGTGACGCTATTTTACTATTCGTCCTTAACGGTCGCTATATCGGTACAACTCAACTCCCCATCGCTTCCCTATCTCCTTTTGATGGTAAATTAGACGTTTTAATTGTGCGTGATTCCAACTTAGCTGCTTTCCGCGAATTATTTGCGTTACAAAATCCGACTGTGGAAAATGAGCAATTAAACGAACTCGAATATATTCAAGTCACAGCTCTCGAAATCATGCAACCTATTGGCAATAAGGTCGATATGGACGGAGAAATTTATGAAGAAACTGCACAGCAAATCACCGTGTTACCTGGTCATTTACGAATGATTCATGTAAACGCGCTCTAAGATAATAACTCTTCAATTGACTATATCGCACTCCCATATGTAAATTCCAAATCCTACTGCCAAATCGTACTATCCCACCTGGTAAGTTATTTATTTCCACGCTGAGTTTCCTTCCATACTACTAATCGACGCTACATCCAAGACATTATTTCTGCATCGCTAGTCAGTAAGGAAACTCTTCTTTTCTATGTATAGAACAGTTAACTGTGTATACCTCCAACCTTTATCCCTCCCCTACACTTTTAAATGAACAATACCATTTAATATTTCACATAGCATGGTATTCTATATCTACTAACATGTTTACCGGGGGTTCGACATGATCCGTATCCGTAAAGAAGATTTATCCATTCATCGAACAAAAGACAGACCGTTTGTCAATCTTCATCTAAAAATGATCAGTTTAATAGGTGCGCTCTCTATTACAATCATTCTGCTGATAGGCGGATTCATGAGTTTCTTCGTTACTGATACATTAGAAACTCAAATTGGGGAAAGGGCGCTCAGTGTTGCAAAGAGTGTGGCGGTGATACCCGAGATTTCACAAGCCTTTGAATCGAATAATCCTTCCGCTATCATCCAGCCGATCGTGCAGAAAATTCAAGCCCAAACAGACGCAGAGTTTATCGTTGTTGGTAACCAACAGGAAATCCGTTATGCCCACCCGACTCCCGATCGAATTGGTGATAAAATGATCGGTGAAGATAACGAACGTGCTTTACGATACGGGGAATCCTATACTTCCAAATCAACCGGATCTTTAGGTAACTCACTCCGTGCAAAAGCTCCGGTCTATTTAAACGATGAAATTGTAGGTGTTGTCTCGGTAGGGTTCCTAGTAGATTCCATTGAAACAATCATCTGGGGGTATAGCAAGGAAATATGGCTCGTTCTTCTAGGTGTTTGCACGGCCGCGATCATTGGAGCTGTACTGATTGCGAACTATATAAAGAACTTGTTATTCGGATTGGAGCCTGAAGAGATTTCGCATTTACTCTTTCAAAAAGAAACGATTTTGCATTCCATACATGAAGGCATTATTGCTATTAATAAGGAGGGCCGAATTACGATGGTCAACTCCGCTGCGTTGAAACTTTTGACAGGCGATGAACAGCAAACCGATGACTGGATCGGTAAACCAATACAAGAGAGCTTTCCGAATTCAGATCTACCCTATGTGCTGGAGCATGGTGAATCCGTCTTTGACCAGGAAAGAGTTTTTAGCAACCACATCGTGTATGTAAACAGTGTGCCAATCTTCTACGAACATGAATTGCTCGGTGCAGTCGCCACTTTTAGGAATAAAACCGAGATCGAGAACTTAACGAAAAAACTAACACATATCCAACAATATGCTAATGCCCTGCGTTCACAGACACATGAATTTGCTAATAAATTGTATACGATCATGGGACTGACGCAGCTAAACAAAAAGGATGAAGTACTCGATTTTATCCGACAAGAAACTAGCATTCAACAACACTGGACAAACACACTGCTTGATAATATAAATGATCCATATATTAGCGGACTGCTTGTCGGAAAGCTTAGTCAAGCGAGGGAATTACAAATCAATGTGTCCATCCAACCCGACAGCCAATTACATTCCCAAGTATCCGACGTGAATCGCCAAGCATTGCTAACGGCTATCGGAAATCTACTTGATAACGCATTTGATGCGGTATATGACGAACACGCCATTTCCCGAGAAATATCGATTTCATTTACTGATATCGGACAAGATCTGCTGTTTGAAATTGATGACGCTGGCCCGGGTATGGATGATGCATCTCTTGATAAAGTGGTAACCCGTGGTTTCTCGACAAAAGTTGGTAGCGAAAGAGGTTTCGGTCTAGCTCTTACAAAGAATGCAATTGAAGCAGCGAACGGTCAGCTCTCCATTGAACCGAGTGAACTGGGCGGTACATACTTTGTAATTTCGTTGCCAAAAGATAATTGAAGGAGGGATTCTCCCGGTGATCAGTACTATACGAGTTGTAATTGTAGAAGATGATTTTCGAGTGGCGAAGATTAACCGCCAACTAATTGAACAGATTACTGGCTATGAAGTCGTATCCGAACAAAGATCAGCTTCAGAAACTATTGCCTTTTTGCGGCAGTCAGAAGTGCTACCTGACCTAATTTTATTGGATGTCTACATACCCGACAGCCCGGGACTCGATTTATTTTGGTGTTTGCGGAGGGAATTCCCCACCATTGATATTATGCTGCTAACAGCTGCGAAAGAGACAAATACAGTACAAGAAGCACTCCACGGAGGTGTGTTGGATTATTTAATCAAACCCGTTGAACCTGAGAGGTTTGCAGAATCATTTAGACGGTACCGTTCTAGTAAAGTATTGCTATCATCAAAAAGCGAACTATCGCAAGAAGATCTTGACCGCATATTATTTGGTATCGAGATGCAACAAGCCCCATCCCTTTCAACTGACGGATTGCCAAAAGGTATAGACCGCCTTACACTTGA
Source organism: Sporosarcina sp. P32b (assembly GCF_002743335.1). Lineage (GTDB taxonomy): Bacteria > Bacillota > Bacilli > Bacillales_A > Planococcaceae > Sporosarcina. The sequence goes on along the minus strand of NZ_PDZB01000021.1, from coordinate 8,715 downwards.
ACGCATTGAAAATGTATTACTACAATGTTCGACTGCAGGAATAACTGCTGCTCATGCTGGCGAAGCAGCTGGCGTCAGTCGGTCTACCGCACGACGATATTTGGAATACCTTGCATTCGTCGAAAAAGCAAAAGCCCAATTGCATTATGGAGATGTCGGTAGACCGGAACGTACGTATATCAAGCTCTAAATGCTTGCTCGTGAACAAAATGAACAAAATGCATAATAAAAACTATATCCGCCTTATGATCACAAGCTTTTTAGCGACTTTTCGACATGGTACATTATGGACAGCTTAAGAGAGTATATTCAGATACTTCTATTTGTATCCGCTTACATCTTTCTTTCATCATTTTATCCATTGGAGGGAAATCGCTATGTTAAGTATTATTGGATTACTGACTATTTTTATTATCGTGGCATTACTGATCAGTGGCCGGATTACCCCTATTGTTGGTCTGGTCATTGTTCCCATCTTCGGCGCATTCTTTGCCGGCTTCAACTTCAAGGAAATTGGGGATTTCTTCAACAGTGGAATTGAATCTGTAATTAGCGTTGTCATTATGTTCATCTTTGCTATTCTGTTCTTCGGTGTTATGCAGGATGCAGGGGTATTCAACCCGCTAATTAATACGATGATTAAAATCTCACGTGGAAATGTAGTGGCAGTTGCCATGGCGACAGTAGTAATCGCGGCTATTGCACAGTTGGATGGCTCAGGTGCCTCCACGTTCTTAATTACAATCCCAGCGCTTTTACCACTCTATAAAAGATTGAAAATGAATCCTTATTTACTACTACTTCTTGTCGGTATCTCAGCAAGTATTGTCAATATGGTTCCGTGGGGTGGCCCCCTTGGACGGGCAGCAGCTGTGCTTGGTGTCGACGTTACAGAATTGTGGCGTCCACTAATCAAAATCCAAATCGTCGGTCTTCTATTATTAATCGCATTTGCTTTCATACTCGGTTTACGCGAAAAGCGAATCATCGCTAAGAAAGCGGCAAGTGGATTTTTTGATGACGACCTGGATGAGATAGAAGAAGATGAGCAAAATGTAGACTCTGAAGGCACTCTGCTTCTTCGTCCAAAAATGCTTTGGATCAACGTGATTATTGCCGTAAGCGTTATCGGATTACTCGTTTGGGGAAAAGTGCCAGCAGGCTTTATCTTCATGATTGGATTCAGTATCGCGCTTCCATTAAACTATCGCTCTGTGAATGAACAAATGGATCGTATTAAGGCGCACGCACCAAATGCTTTACTTATGGCGGCGATCATTCTAGCGGCCGGTTCATTCCTAGGTATTCTTAACGGTGCTAATATGCTAGACTCCATCGCCACAGATTTAGTAAAAGTGCTGCCGGCAATCATTGTGCCATATTTGCATATCATGATCGGTCTCTTCGGCGTTCCGTTTGACCTATTGCTCAGTACGGATGCGTATTACTTCGCATTACTGCCGATTGTAGAACAAGTTGTCTCTAGTTTCGGTGTTCCATCGATTTCCATCGCATATGCACTAATTGTTGGAAACATAATCGGTACATTTGTTAGCCCCTTCTCTCCTGCATTATGGCTTGCATTAGGGCTTGCAGGTTTGGAAATGGGTAAACATATCCGCTACTCATTCCTCATCATGTGGGGCTTCAGTATCGTGTTATTCCTAATTACAATGGCTATGGGTGTTATCACATTCTAAGTTAACTAGTCTGTAAAGATACTATTTCTCATGCAAATACACGTAAAAAGCAACTGGAGAAATTTTCTCCAGTTGCTTTTTTAACGTTCAATCTCCAATATAGGTTCATTAGGATTCGACTTCCCTGCCAATTCATCACGCAATAAATACGCACCTAACATACTGTAGACCGTTCCGTTACCACCTAATCCAATCAGGTAGTATATATTCGGCTCGAATGGATGACGTCCGATGACTGGTAATTCATCTGTTGACTCACCGAATAATGCCGTCCACTCATATTCAAAATCGAGCTCCTGATTAGGAAATAGCTCTTGTAACTCTAGCTTTAATTGAGCGAACTTCTTATCGATTTCTTCTTGTGAGCTCGGTAATGTATCCATATTTTGATCCAAACCACCCGCCACGATACGATTTTCATCCGTTAATCGCATATATAAATAAGGCCGTTTCGTCTCCCAAATCATCATGCGATCATGCCAGAATGACAAATCGTCTATTGGCTGTGTAGCGATTGCATAGGTAACTTTTAAGTCTTTTTGAGGAATCTTCATGTCAGGAGTCGGCGCATAACCAGTAGTGACAACGACCGACTTCGCTTGAAATTCGCCATTCGTCGTTTTTATGAGCACACGTTCTTCTATGTCTTGAATCCCGAGCACTTCCGTATGCTCAAATATATCCATACCCTTTTCATATGCGTAATGAATCGCACCCATACACAAACGCAGTGGATTCACTTCTGCATCCCCTGCTGTTACGATAGCTGCGGGTTGCGAAAACGGGAAGTGCGCTACAATGTCTTCAGGTTCCCAAAACTCTACTGGAAAACTATACTTTTTTAACGCCTCAAATTCTTTACGTAGTCTAGCTACATCTTCCTCTGTGCTAGCATAGTATAAACTTTCGCGTGTATGAAATTGAACATCAAACGGCGCATGTTCCGCGACGTCTTGCAAATTTTCCATTGCTTTTTTACATGCCTGATAAAATTCCACGGCTTTCTCTTCGCCAATTTGCTCCATCAATTCATGCAGCATAATGTCGTTGGAGAACTGTAATAAACCAGTATTGGCAGAAGTACTCCCCCCACCAACTTCCTCTTGTTCAATCAACGCGATCGAATAGCCTTCATTCGCTAGCACGTATGCAGTTAATGCACCCGACATTCCGCCACCTATTATTGCGACATCATACATATCTTGACGATTCACTTTCACAAAATCTTCTTTAGTAAAAGTCGACTCCCAATATAATGATCCTGTATGTAGCTTCATCATGAGCAATCTCCAATCTATTCGTTTTACTTTCTTTACCCTGTAAGACTGGTCCTATAAACATAGACAAAAAAGATGCTCAGTCAGTAGCTGAGCACCTCTTCCTTTATCCTCTAAACGGCCACCAAACACCGCGGCCGAACGAAACCGTAATAGCCGGAATTAACAGTGGTAGAATAATTAAACCATAAAGCAGTAATCCTGAAATAACAATCGTTGCGATTTGCATGAGACTCAAGACACCTGAAGGCATCATTGCACCGAATGTCCCTGCTAAAATCACAGCTGCTGTAATAATTACCGTACCCATCTTCGCCATAGAATACATCAAGGCTTCCCTGACCTTCATACCCCCGATACTTTCTTCGCGGAAACGATCGAGTAAGAAGATCGAGTAATCTACGCCAAGCGCAATCAGCATAATAAATCCGAAGAATGGAACCGCCCAACTGATTCCGTCATAGCCAAGACCATTGACGAAGATCAATTCCGTAATAGATATCGCCGTGTAATATGTTAGCAATAATGAACCAATCATATACAATGGCATGATCGCCGAACGGAATAAGACAAACAGAACGATGAATAACCCTACTAACATAATGGTGACAGTACGCGTAAAGTCAGCGGATGAAATATCACTCAAGTCCGAGTTCATGCTTGAAATACCACTAAAGGCTAGATCTGCATCTTCAAATGGCGTACCGATAACCGAGCGCTTCACCGAATCTTTAATATCATGTACCGTCGAAATCGCTTCACGAGAATACGGGTTTTCCTTCAAGATGACTTCCATCAGGATGCCTTTTTCGTCATCGAATGTATAGCGGTCAATGACGGGTGTAAACTCTTCATTATCGAGCGTCCCTTTTGGAATGAATAAACCCGTGTCGCGCACACTTTTCGTATCCGCCATATCATCGAGCATAACCGCAATTTCTTGAAGACCTGTCGTCACTTCAGCTAAACCATCCTTGGAAGCTTTGACACCACTACCTAGTTGCTTCAAACCACCTTTTAATTGGCCAATTTGCGAACCACTTTGGTTGATTTGTGATCCAGCTCCAGCAATGCCTTTACTGATCTTATCCAATTCATTACCTAAAGCATCCAACCCTCCAGCTGCTTGTGCCGCAGGAAGTCCTTGTTGCAGTCCACCAGAAATCTGCGCTAGCTGACCGTTGATTTGTTCAATACCGTTTGCGGCTTGGATTAGTCCGCCACCGCCACCCGTTCCGCCTGAAGGCAATTGATTAGCTGCGTCGCGTAAATTATACTGCACCGTTGCCAATCCTAAACGAATTTCTTGTATCCCATCATTCGCTTGTTTCAAACCGTCTGCCATCAAACCGATTTGATGATCTACATATAAGTCTTCCAACAATTCACCAGTTGGTCGTGTAACCGTACGAACACTTTTGACTCCTTCTACTTTCTCCAAGTCTCGAGAAATCGCTTCTAAATAGGTAATATCCCCTTCTTTAACAATTGGGGAATCTTTCTTTAACAATACTTGTACGGGTAGTGAATCTCCTTCACCAAAAGCATCTGAAATAAGATTTAATCCCATTACAGACTCTTTACTTCCATCAATTTCATCTACCGTATTGAATGATAAATCATTGTCGTACGTCAATAATAGTGGGATTGTGATGATCGCTACGATTAACATGGAAAGTAGTGGACGCATAACGGATAATTTACTGAATGCAATCCACAATTTACTATCTTTATGTGTAGCTGCACCTTTTGCAGGCCAGAATAATTTGTCTTTTAAAATAGACATTAACAGTGGTACGACAGTAAATAGAACGAGCATCAACACCGCGATCCCAACTGCTACTGCGACTGCCGATTTAAATATCGGGAAGTCCGCAAATCCGATTGCCGCGAAACCGATAAATACCGCCAGTGCACTGATGAACAGTGTGCGTCCTGCCGTTTTATACGTATTGATAATGGCTTCTTCCACTTCATGACCAGCTAATAACTCTTCTTTATAACGACTTAATAACAGAATACAATAATCCGTTCCAAGTCCAAATAAAATCGCCACTAAGAATATCTGGGTATAGTTCGAAACCGGAAACCCAAACCAGTCAATGAAGAACGCCACGAATGACTGACTTAACAAATAGGTGATCCCTACCGCCACTAATGGAACAAATGGTGTCACAATCGAACGGAAAACTATGAGCAATAAAGCGAAAATCAATACAACCGTAATAATTTCAGTCTTTTTCAGCCCTTCTTGCGCACTTTCATTGACGTCATTATTAATGATTGCTTCGCCCGTCATATACACTTTATCTTCTGTAGAGACGATATCTTTTTTTATTTTTTCAGCCAACTGAATGATTTCATCATCTGTTCCGTCTACCGTGATCGGAAGCAATACAATTTTCCGATCTTCTGAAACGAGCTGGGCTTCCATTTCTTCACTTTCAAACGGATCTAGAACATCCGTCACAATCTTGCTAGCACCCGTAATCTCTTTGGCAGTCGCAGAGATTTCTTGTTTCTTTACTTTATCTGCCGGTTGATTGAGATCATAAACTAGCGAGATGGTTTCATCTGCTTCACCCGCATCTTCTAGCATTTGTGCAGCCTTTTGGGAATCTGCTGAGTCGAGCAACTGGAAGGATCCTGCTTTTTCCGCCTGCTTTGCCAAGTCAGGTGCTAGTATAAATAAAACTGCAGTCAGTATTACGATACCGACCGCAATAGGCCATTTGAATTTTAATATCGTTTTCACGCGTTATCTCTCCTTCGTCACTAAAATTGATTTAAGTTTACGAAATGTCTTGATGAATTGTTCCAACTCCTGCTCATCAATTTGATCTGTAAACAGGTTTTCAATGCTTTCATTTATTGCCGCATTGGAAACAGATAGTACTTCGTGGCCTTTTGCGGTCAATGAAATTCGATTGATCCGCTGATCGTTCAAGTCTTTTTCAGACTGTACTAGATCTTTTTCGACTAGTTTCTTGAGACGTGTGGAAATGGCACTTTTATGTACGCCTTGAATCTCTGCTAGTTGCCCGCTTGAAAGGTGGCCATAGGCAGAAAGTATTTTCAGAACTTGGATTTGTTCTGGTGAGTAGTCTTTCCAGATTGGAACATCCAAGTTTTTCACGACGTGTTCCGTGCCGTAGATCATGACTTCTTCAAATAGTTCTACCGCTTCTTGAAGTTGATCTTTCAAAGTAGTCCACCCCCTAAACCAATAATTAATAGTTTAGGGGGTGGACTAAATAAAGTCAAACAAAAAAGCTAGCTTTGGAGAATTTCTCTGAAGCTAGCTTTTTATAGCTACACCGAATCAAATAATAAAGTACGCGATGACCGATAGTAGTATGGATGTTACTGTCATCGCAGCCAGTGGTCGCATAGCGCGATCTTTTAAATCTCGTAGGCTAACATTGAGACCAAGTCCTACCATAGCCGCTGTTAGTAACCATGTGGTCAATGTGAAGACGCCTTCCATTACGTTGTCTGAGACAGGAATGGAGTGACCGAACACATAGCTTCCTAGAATACTTAGAATGATAAAGCCTACAAGGAACCATGGAAATTCAATTTTATTGCCCGTTTCGTCAGTGTCTTTATGTTTACGTTTCATGATAAATATTAAAATGAAGCAGAGCGGTACTAATAGAAATACACGACCAAGTTTGGCCAGTAAAGCAATGGCTAAGCCGTCTTCTCCTGCCGGTGCTCCAGCCAAAGCTACATGCGCAACTTCATGTAGACTGATTCCAGCCCACATTCCGTACTCGATTGAATCAAGCGGAAGAATGGGACGCAGAATCGTGTAGCCAATCGCAAACACCGTACCCATCAATGCGATGATCCCTACGCCTATTGCTGTGTCTTCATCTTTTGCCTTAATAATCGGCGCCACTGCTGCAATGGCAGCTGCACCGCAAACTCCTGTCCCGACACCTAAAAGCAAGGAGATGTTTTTATCTGCTTTGAATACTTTAGCGAGCCAAATTGTCATGAAAATGGCGAAAATGATGACACCTACATCTCGAGCAAGTAAGCCGAGCCCGTCGCTTAAAACCGTATCTATATTTAATTTCAAACCGTATAAAATGATAGCTGCGCGAAGCAAGCGTTTCGATGTGAAAGCAATCCCGCTTCGGATTATTTCAGGATAGCCGAAAAATTGTCGGTATGCCACCGCGATAATAATGGCGCATGCCAATTGTCCGATATGATCGAAACCTGGTACTTTTGCTAATAAATAACCTAAAAATGCAATAAAGAATGTAAATGCTACTCCACCTATCCACGCTCTCCATTTGGATGGACGTTGTGGTGTATGCTGTTCTGAAGTCATATCTGAAGAAACCACGATGACAACACCTCCTACTAGTAGTATATAAAATGGCTAGCTATAAGAGAAATAACTATTTATAATAGGTATGATAAGTAATTCTATATACATGAAAGGAGTCGTTCCCTATCGATCAGCAACTGCAAGTATTCATCGAGGTAGCCGAGCAAAAGAACTTCTCTAGAGCAGCGGAAGAACTACATATGACTCAACCCGCTGTCAGTCAATACATTCGTTCATTCGAAGAAACCATTGGGGTGCGATTGCTTGAGCGGACTAATAAATACGTACGTCTGAACCAAGCGGGAGAAATTGTCTATCATCACGCAAAAGAAATTGCGGGACTGTATACAAAAATGCAAAACTTAGTCGATGACTTGGCCAATAAAGCTAGCGGCCCTCTTACGATTGGGGCAAGCTACACATTCGGTGAGTATGTCCTCCCCCATATTCTGTCTAAACTAGTCGCAGACTATCCATCGATTGAACCACAAGTCACCATTGGCAATACAGCAGACATCGCGGAGTTAGTCATCACGCACCAGCTCGACGTCGGATTAATCGAAGGACATTTCAAAGAAGCTGCACCACTTCAAAATGAAGACTTTGCAGAAGACGAAATGTACATCGTGACTTCTATCGATCATCCGCTTTCACAGAAAACAGGGCGTCAATCCATTACTGAATTAGAAGATGATATTTGGCTTTTACGCGAAGAAGGCTCAGGTACACGCGAAGCGGCAGAGTTATTCTTCTCCCAGTCTGGATTCTATCCAAAGCGTATTATGCAGTTCAGCAGCACACAGCCGATTAAAGAATCTGTCGAAGCAGGACTCGGCGTCAGTTTATTGTCACAGTGGGCGATTCAAAAGGAATTGCGCTATGGTGATTTGACGACGCTATCGGTGAAAGGAACCCCATTCAAGCGTCATTTCTCTATTGTGACGAATTCGCCGTTTCAAACGAAGGCGTTGCAGGTGTTTATTGAGTTGTTGAAGAACAGCGAGGATTTGACGGTTTTGAATGTTGAACCGACATCGTGATGTTCTTTTCTGGCTGCTTGGCTGGCGAAGTGCTGTCGGATTATGTTTCTGTTAATTGTGCGTAATAAGCGGCGTTGGGTTGTGGTTCTAGCACGTTCACTTTCTTTTCCTGGTTAATCAGGAGGTTGTGGTTTAGCTGTCTATGTAAGTGGCAAGTCCATTGTCCGCACTTCGGCGCTGGTGGATGGCTTTCGCGATGAGCCAGAGACAGGGCCTGTCTTTGTCTCTTCGCTACGCCTACCACAGCAGTCGCCTTCGTTGGATTGGGTGTGGGGCAGTTCGGGTAGTTGTTTTTAGTCGTTGAAGTGCTGGCTTATTACGTTTCTTTCAGGCGTACGTAATAAGCGGCACTG
>NZ_PDZB01000003.1 GCF_002743335.1 Sporosarcina sp. P32b | reverse complement strand
GTGAAGTGCCGTTTCTGACCGCGAAGCGCCTGTCCTTTTCATAAAGCTTAGTACATCCAGCTTGAATTGAACAGGATAAACTTCACGGATTTTCCTTCTAAATAATCCTTCCACACCGTACTTTTTATAAGCGTTCACCCAATTCCTTATCTGTATATCAGCTTTTACGCCATGCTTTTTAGCCAATGTCTTATACCCGGATCGTCCATCGAGATATTCTTGAACAAGCTTCAGCTTAAACTTCTCGCTATATTTAACCATAAGAAAACACCCCAAAAGTTAGATTGTAGCTCTAACTTTTTGGGTGCACATCACAGGATAGACTTTTTTTAAAGTGTCTTTCGTATAGGGTACATTTTATTAGATGTGACTTAAATAGTTTTTATATTTCTTCGCCTATTACTAGTAATGCTGAATGTACTAGTTCTCTTCGGGGACCATTTATTTCCCTATGTTCTTCCTCTATGTCGGTTTAATAGGCAGTGTATTTAATGTCAATTACTATCTCATGACGGTTGTTCTCTAAATACTTATTAATGACATCATCTATATTCATGCTGGAAACCGCTTCTAATAACGTAACTTTCTTGACTTTATACATATCATTCACCCCCTTATATCAAAACCAATTCGACATAAAAGAGATAATACCTTAATTAATCTTGAAAAGCTGTTAAAATTTCATCAGTAAAATAAAGATATTTATAGTTTGGATAAACCCATTGTTCTCTTTGACTATATGATGTAACAGTTCTATTAACTTTATCTGGTTCTCCCCACGTAGATTTAAGGACTTCATCTTTAGACATACCAAGTATCGGATTCTTTATCTCGATTTTAACAATATCTAAATTTCTTGAATTAATTGAGTTATATCTCTCAATCCATACACCTAGTGATCCATTTATGGCTGATGCATAATCCAATATTTCATCAGATAAAACACCATCATAGAACGGTGAGATATTAACGAATGGGTTACTGGGTACGTAGCCCGTTTCATCTAATTCTTTACTTTTTGCATACTCGTACATTGCATCCGTAGATTCATTTTTAATAAAACGTGAATATGCTTCTTTTGCTTTTGTGTACTCTCCATTCATGATCGGATATTTCATGGAGTTAGTTATGTTTTCTATTTCTTGCTTACGGAAATTTATTATCTTTTCATTTAAACTATCTTCAATTATAGAGTAGTCAAACCAATACTCATTTTTATAAAAATCATCTTTAGATTTTTGAAATGCACTCTCAACAGCAAGATTGTACACTTCAATTATCTCATCTGATCTATTAGTGTAATCTCCTGTTTGAGTAAATGTAGTGTAGTAGTCAAAGAATATAGATTCTTCATTTCCCTCTTCCAGTATACGTTTATAGTCATCTACGATTTTTAATTGTTGCTCTTCTTTACTTTCTTCTTTAACCACAGCATCTAAATCATTTTTATTTAACTCCTCAGAATTATTTTTACTGCAACCAACAATTAAAATAATTAGAAGTATTGGAAAAAATAATATACTTTCACGCACAAAAACCTCTCCTTATGGTAATATAATCCTGTATATATATTACCATACAAAAAGTTCTAATTGTTAGATTGCTTAATATATTGTAAGTACAAACCACTACATAGAATTTCATTTTGAATTACAATGATTAATACTAAATAGTGAAAATATAAGGAAAGAGCATAAGGGAAATCTGTTCCCATATACTATGTATGTGAAGTTAGGCGATACCTAACGATATTATGTTCCCATGGAAAGTAGTGAATGCCTTGCAAGTAAGTCACAAAAATAGAGAAAATCAGCCACCTAAATCTACACTATTTCTCCTCTATTTCATTTTTATGCATAATAAAAACACCCTTAACGAAAGGGTGTTCAATAGATAATTAATCTGAAATTATTTCTTTTTCTTCCTCTTTTTCTTCCTCTTTATTTTTCTCGTAATCTTCTTTCAACTTTTTAATATCGGCTGGTAAAGTAATTAACAACTCTTCTTGTTGTTGTTCAAATTGACTATATAGGTCGTTGGTTTTTCTATTAAAATCAATTAAAGATCCAGTAGGCGACAACGCCTGATCTACCATTTTAGTATAAACACCATACATTTGTTTTATTAGTGTATACGTTTCCACATATTCGGCAGGGGGACTTTGGAGTATTTTCATGTTCTCTCTTATCTTCTCTCGCCCTTTTTCTCTTGCTTCTATCATTCCATTCTCTGTTAATCTCTCTTTATATTCGCTGATTTTTGTACTAAAGTCGTTTCGTTTGTCAATAGCGTTTCTCCATACGTCGGAGTAATTGGCTACTATAACACTTGATAATAAAAATTCAAAATACATTTCAACTGAGGTTTCTGCTAGGATAGTGGCGTATTCCTGCTTTTTTTTCTCTTTTTGCAAATTTTGATATTTCATTACACCAAAAATTCCACTTAAAATTATAACAATAGCTAAAATACTTACAATAATGATCTTATTACTCTTCTTCTTTGGGGTCAGTTCCTTATTAATACTTTCACTACTATCCAATATATATATCCCTCCTAGCAATTTCATCCTATTTCTATACTACCATAATACCTACTAAATTTGGAAGTCCATTTTAAAAATAAAATGTGTTCTATTAAAAGGACGTTAATTTAATTGTTTTCCGAAATACTATTTTGAATTTTCACTATTTTAAAATTTGTATTGAGATTGTCCTAACACTTTTAGCACGATACACTCGTTGTAATTTTCCCTATATAACAGTGCAATATATACTTTTTCGCACTTTTCTCCCTATTCACCGCAATTCACACTCAAAGTTTGCTACTCTTTTTGCACCCTTTTGCACTTCACTCAACTAGAGCATTAAACGCACCTGACTACAACAATCAGCCACTCTTGTATCATACGCTCCTTCTCCATCTGCATGTCCTCGATATAAGTGTTCTTCTCGAGCATCGATTCAACGCTCATGCCGTTGATCTCTCTTAGCGTTTAAGATTCTCAATGATTTCTCTGTCGTTCAGAGGGATGTTGTATGAAAACACAAAGCCCAAACTGTAATACTCAGTTCTTTTTCAATATTGGACTAATTAGAAAATACCTTTATTTTATACATTTTCAATTAATCTCTATATTTGTATCTAGTACACCATTGTGGTGTATATTGATTAATTCACTTGCTCGTATACCTGTATCTACAAAGAAAAGTACAATCAGTTTCCTTTGACAGTAGTATTATTCTTTCAAGGATATAACCCTCTTTCACACAATAAACAAACAGTGATCTCACACTTTTTAATATGCCATTAGTGTAGGTTGCTTTTCTTCCTATTCCTTTCAGATACATAAAATAGGATTTAATATGAGTTGACTTAGCCCCTTCAAGTTCACTAAACTCTAATTCTGTTGCAATATATTGGAAGGACGCTAAATTGTTATTCTTGAAACCTCTATTTGCCTTTTCAGAATAGTTTTTGCTTTTAATATCATAAATATATTCTTTTAAAACTTCTTTTAAAACATCTTCCAACAACAAAAAAGACACTTCCCACTAAGTAAGTTTTCAACAATACTTGTAGGAAATGTCTCTTTGAATGTCATAAATAATTCAGGTTCATTTATACATGTATATCGTAACAAAAGCGATATTTCTACATGTAACATTTAATAAAAACCCTCTTCAAACCCTTGATTTATCTACGTTTAGATGCATTCATTACTCATCCGATGCATTAGAATAGACGTTTTGTACATCGTCGTCGTCTTCCAACGCATCGATCATATTCATAAATTGTTCTTGTTGCTCTTCGGTCAAATCCGCATAAACGGATGGAACCATATCTACTTCTGCTGAAATAAATACTAAATCTTCCGCTTCAAGCGCTTCTTTTACATTCAGGAATTCAGAAGGTTCCGTCAGAATTTCAAATCCATCTTCTGTTGAAATAACATCTTCTGCCCCTGCTTCCAAAGCCGCCAGCATGACTGCGTCCTCGTCCGTTTCTTGCGTACGTTCGATGAACAAACGGCCTTTGCGTTCAAATAAATAGTTGACGGAGCCAGTTTCTCCTAAACTACCGCCATTTTTATTGAATGCCACGCGCATATTGGGTGCTGTACGATTGCGGTTTTCTGTCAGGGTATAGACGAGGACAGCGACGCCGCCTGGCCCGTACCCTTCGTAAATTACTTCTTCATAGTTTTCATCCGCACCCGAACCTGTTGCTTTATCAATTGCCCGCTGAATAACATCATTTGGGACATTTACACTCTTAGACTTATCGATTGCTAGACGTAAAGCTGGATTCGTGTCCGGATCGTCTCCGCCAGACTTTGCTGCGACGTAAATTTCACGCGACATCTTCTGAAAGATCTTTCCTCGTTTTGCATCCTGTGCGCCTTTTCTGTTCTGGATATTTTTCCACTTGGAATGGCCTGCCATGGATCAAACCTCCTACTTCATCATTCGCTCTATATCATACCATAATCTTGGCCAATGTGAGAGCGCAGTATCTGTAAAATGCAGAAGTTTGCTAGCCATCCGTTGTTGCTGCGCTAGTGGCAATGACAACAGATGCAACCATTCCCGAAGTACTTCATTTGGATATAAAAGCTTCGCTAACGACTGGTTTGACAAGGTTTGCAGCGCCGGATGCTCCCCCATCAAAAAAGTCGGATTATAGGAAATTTGCGGCAACACACGATGCATCCATAACACACGTTCATCCTCTTCCGTTCCGAGGCACGCTAAATCAAAATCTATAAAGCGGATATTCCCAGTCGAGTCCCGCAAAATATTATGATGTACGACATCGCCATGCAATAGCGTCAGAGAGTGAACAGGAGGTGGTTCTTTTTTGGCAATCTGCAATGCACCCCGTCCATACTGTAACAGCTGGTCAATCGTCGAAGAAGTAAGAAACGCCCCACACATTTCCCGCAACTCTTCAAAGCGTGCAAGACGGATTTCCCACTTCTCAATCATATGATAATGCGGCAGACAGGAAATCGACTGCCAATCAATCGTATATTTCGTATCATGTAATGCTTGCAGCGCACGGAACGAGTCGATACGGTCAATTCTACGCTTAAAGTTGACCGCTTTCGCATTTTCGAGCCACGGCTGCATGATTAACAAAGGATCCGATTTATCGACAATCGGCAAGATATATGGAAAATGTTGTGCACTAAGTAATTGATGTACTTGCCGAACTTTCACAGCTTGAGCGAGTGATGCATACTTCTTTACAGAATACATGGCTCCGTCTGATTCCATTTTCCAGACATTCTTTTTGATTTTGGTAAATCGCTGATTGTCTGCCATACGCGGTTACTGGTTTCGGTGCCAGTCCTCCTGTATTGGCATCGGCTGTTGTGGAGGTGTATTACACCCACAATCACCCTGATAACCTGGAGGTTGTTGCCACATCGGCGGCATTGGCATCTGTGGCATTGGCATCGGCATCATTTGTGGATACGGCATCCATTGCATCGCTGGCATACATTCCGGTTGTGTCGGCCATTGAGGCTGGACCGGCCAATTCGGTGAGCAATGCGGCTGATTTGACGGACACCATGACGGTGGCGTCTCCGCTTTAGGCGGCATCGTTGGTTGTTGCGGCATTGGCATTGGCATCGGCTGTTGTGGCATTGGCTGCATCACAGGCGGCTTTGGTTGAGGCATCGGATTCGGTTTCATGTGTAATGAACTCGATTCGATCAACTGCCAACCGTCCGGCATCGGTGCGGGAACAGGTTTATGGTGATGGGGTGACTCTTCACACCACTTAGATGATTCTTTGGGCGGCATCGGTTTGATTGGCGCTTGCATAGGCGGTTGCATCGGCGGCATAGGCTGCATAGGTTGTTGCGGCATATGTGGATGGCAGTCCGCATCGAAAATTGGCATCCAACCGCAAATCGGGAATACTGCCTGCCACATCGGTGGAGCCTGCATAGGCGGCATCGGCATATGAGGCACTGCTGGTGAAGTCTGCGATTGTTGCGGCATCGGTGGCGGTGCTGGGACCGGTGGCGGTACTTGTGGCAAAGGCTTCTGCTGCATCGGTGGCAACTGTGGTCTCTGTGGCATCTGTGGCGCTTGTGGTAGCGGCGGCACTTGATGCTTCGGTGGTTTCGTTTGTGGAGGTGCCGGTTTAGAAGGCTTCTCCTGGTGTGGCGGCTTCATCGGTGCTTCATGATGCGGTTTCTCATGTGGTTTTTCATGGTGTGGCTTTTCATGGTGCGGTTTTTCATGTGGTTTCTCCTGGGGTGGCGTATGATCACCTTTATGATGAGGCTTTTTCTTATCCATCGGCAAAAATATTTTCATGCCGGGAACGATATAGTCCGGATTCGCCAGGTGCGCATTCACCCGCTTCAGTTCCTCGAACGGTATACCGTATTGTCTTGCGATCTTCCATAATGTATCACCCTTGACGACAATATGAACTTCCACTAACAATTCCCCCTTCCATCAATCCATCGTATGAACGGACGCCTACTTTTGTGACAATATGTGTAGGCCTCCTCTCTTGTTATGTATATTCAACAGGGACTTGTTTATTCCAAATAAAAAACCATCCTGATGAATAGAGGATGGTGGAATGAAGACAGTTCAATTAGAGAGTGTATGGGATTTCCGCTCCGGCTATGGACGCTTTTCCGGTGGGCGTGGCTTGAGCTTCCGCTTTAATCCTACGTTTATAGTGGATGGACATAGAACTCTTATTTGCGATAATGTGTGAATTAGTAAAGCCCCTGAACTTAGTTAAGTTCAGGGGCTTTACTGGTTTTATTTCAAGTGCAGTTACCTATTACAAACCAACATGCAATGAACATTGATACGTATCAACTAGTCATACTGTTGGAGCAAAAGCGAAGCGTTCGAAGAATATCTTTGCACTAGTGACTAGTTGGCTCCATCTCGAATGGGATATGCGTCCCCTCCGTAGCACCAATCCACTCACGTATACCGTGCCAGCCTATCCTTAAGAGATAAATTCACCAGACTCGTAGACATAGTACGTTCCGAACGAGCGTGCTGTACAGCCTAGTGCGTCTAGTTCTTCCATCGCGCCCTTCATCATCGGATGTTCCTCCGACTCGTTAATATCAATAATAAAGAAATAATGACCAAGACCCGTCTTTAATGGACGTGATTCGATCTTACTCAAGTTCAACCGGCGCCACGAGAACACCGACAGAATCTGATGTAGCATCCCTGGACGGTCGTCTTCAGGCAACTTTACCATCAACGTCGTCTTCATCGAAGAAGCATGCTTCGAATGCTCTAACTTCTCCTTACGCAACGACAGCACGACGAAACGTGTGTGATTGAAGTGGAAGTCATGAATATTCTCTTCTGCTATATGTAAGCCGTACGTTTCTGCTGCCAAACGGTTGCCAATTGCCGCAACACGTAAGTCTGGCTGTTCAGAAATAGATTTCGCTGCAGCTGCCGTAGACGTCGTCTGAATCAATGGAACTCCGCGGAAACGATATTGCAAAAACTTATGACATTGTGCCAACGCATGCGGATGAGACTGAATCGAATCCAATTCATTCAAGTGATGGATCTGCGATTTATTCACTAGCATATGCTGCTCAATTGGCGTGGAAATTTCAGCTGTGATAAACAATTCTTCACTATTAAATAAATAATCAATCGTTAACGGTACGGAACCTTCAAGTGCATTTTCTAACGGAACGACTGCATAGGCAACATGGCCTTCTGTCACCGCTTCTATACAATCTGGAATCGTCGGACGTGGCGTTAAGCCTTCCATGCCGAATAAATCAGACGCTGCAATATGAGTGAATGATGCTTCAGGTCCCAAATACGCAACGGAAGGTATATACTTCTTTTCTGTCATGATTCTTTCATCTCCCCACTGATTTAAGAGGTCAGAAAACCCCTGAACTAATTAAGTCAACGGAATCAATAAATCGAGGTGCTTTAAGTCGCTGTAAAAATGCTTCTACTTTAATTTCCATTTCCGTCACATCTAGCGATAACGTAATATTAGCGCGGCCCTGGACAGGAATCGTCTGGTGGATCGTCAATACATTACATTTCGCCTCTGAGACGACTTCCAAAAGCACAGCTAAGGAACCTTTTAAATCTTCCAGTTGAATAAAAATCGTCAAGATCCGGTCCCGTGCGATCGATTCGAACGGGAACACGGCATCACGATATTTATAGAAGGCACTGCGTGACAGACCGACCCGTTTGGTTGCTTCTTGGATCGTCGTCACTTCGCCCCTTGCCATCATTCGTTTAGCTTCCAACATTTTCTGCATCGACTCAGTCAATACATCTTCACGCACTAAATAAAACTGACCTTCCCCGATTTGTTCCATTTTGCTCCCCCCAAAACGAGCCATTCCTTATTCCAAGAACTCGAATTCGTAGCTCATGATACGAACGATATCGCCGTTTTTCGCACCGCGTTCACGCAATGCTTCGTCGATTCCCATACCACGCATTTGACGTGAGAACTTGCGGACTGATTGATCGAAGTTGAAATCGGTCATTTGGAACAAACGCTCCAACGTATAACCCGACAACATAAACGCTCCATCATCGTCGCGTGAAATAACGAAATCAGGTCCAGTTGATTCGTGTTTATACAATACGGAGTTGCTCGCATCTTCTTCATCTGCATCAGTCAACATCGGGAATTCCGGTGTAGTTTCAAGCAGATCTAAAATCGCGTACAGCAATGGATCCAAACCAGTTCTCGTCAATGCTGAAATCGGGAACACTTGAATCTCTTCATCACCAAGCGCCTCTTTAAATATCTCCAGATTGTCTTGTGCATCCGGCATATCCATTTTATTCGCCACAATGATCTGTGGACGTTCAGTCAATCGCATATTGTACTGCTCAAGTTCTTTATTGATCGTCTGATAGTCGTCGAACGGCTCACGGCCTTCAAGTCCTGACATGTCGATGACGTGCACGATAACACGCGTACGTTCGATGTGACGCAGGAACTGATGTCCTAGTCCGATTCCTTCATGCGCACCTTCAATCAATCCAGGTAAATCTGCCATAACAAATGTACGGTGATCATCCGTTTCGATCATTCCAAGGTTCGGTACTAGTGTAGTAAAGTGATAATCCGCAATTTTCGGCTTCGCTGAAGAAACGACTGAAAGCAACGTTGATTTCCCAACACTCGGGAATCCAACAAGACCGACGTCTGCGAGAACTTTCAATTCAAGCACGATATCCTTACTAACACCTGGCTCTCCTTTTTCAGAAAGCTCTGGTGCCGTGTTCTGTGGCGTAACGAAACGGCTGTTACCGCGTCCTCCACGCCCACCACGCGCGATAACTGCTTGTTGGCCATGTTCAACCAAATCCGCGATAATCGTATCGGTTTCCGCATCTTTGACGACTGTGCCAGGCGGAACTTTAACGACCATATGCTTACCGCTACGACCGTGCATATTTTTACTTTGACCATGTTCTCCACGATCTGCTTTAAAATGACGCTGATAACGGAAATCCATTAACGTACGCAATCCTTCATCCACGATAAAGATGACGTCTGCGCCTTTCCCACCATCACCACCGGATGGTCCACCATTGGCTATATATTTTTCACGACGGAACGAAACCATACCATCGCCACCGTCGCCACCTTTTACAAATACTTTAACGTGATCCACAAACATAATTTATTATCCTCCTAATTGTCCACTGATGGTAAACGTCCATTGATTCGGTTCACCGAGGACTTCGACCGTAAGCTGAGATGAGTATTCTGGGATGTCTAGTTGCTTCGCGTACAGCTCAGTAAATGTCAATTGCATACTCCAAGAAGCAGTTTCTGTCGTGACTTCAATCGTCACGGGACAATCTGCATAGCGCTGGATTTTGGCTTCCACAGCCAGCACGACTTGTTCCAAGTATTCGACCAACGCTCGATCAATTTCACTTGAATTAATTTTTTCTGTAATATCACAATACAGTTGCACCTTCAGAACTGGATATCGCCACCCAAGTGTCGTAATCCATTCCTCAGTAAGAGGCATATCCAATCTCTGCAGCAATGCCTCTCGCTGCATGTCCCCCGTTTTCTCGAGAATGCAGTTACGTGCTTCTGAATATTTCCCCATATCAATATTCATGAGGATTAATTGCAGATCATTCATGTGATCGTGTCGACTAAATCTCACTGCCTGCGACACATTTAGCTCATTCTTCCCCATTTTTTCACCACCAGCTGTTTTCGTACTTCTTAGTATAGCATTTTCACGCGCAAATCACTAAAATAATCTTCATCGAGTGACAATTTACGTGAAATATATGGCCAATCAGAAATTTATATAGTCAAGCGCTCATTATTTCCCGGCAAGCGCTCAATAATTCTTGTATCCGCTCATAGAAACGTACAAGTGATCATACACACTCGCTATTCGCTCAATCAATCAACCTAAGCGCTCATACTTCCCTAATATCCGCTCATACCACGACAATCTTGACATAAGAAAAAGGACTGCAACAAGTGCAGTCCTTTTCACATCGTCACGCTATCCAATTAAGCTTCTTGCGTTGCTGCTGGGTAGACACTGACTTTCTTTTTGTCGCGGCCAAGACGTTCGAAACGAACGACGCCATCGATTTTTGCGAATAGAGTATCATCTCCACCGCGTCCAACGTTTTCACCTGGGTGAATTTTAGTTCCACGCTGGCGATAAAGGATTGATCCACCGGAAACGATTTGTCCATCTGCGCGCTTAGCACCAAGACGTTTCGAATGTGAATCACGACCGTTCTTAGTAGAACCTACACCTTTTTTCGATGCGAAAAACTGAAGATCTAAACGTAACATAGCTGCCACCTCCTACTTTTCAAAGGATAATTTTATATAATCTGCATAGTCTAATTCAATCGTTTGTAAAGAAATAATCATTGCTTGCAGGAGTAGCTGAACTTGCGCATCTTGTTCCGTTACCGGAAACGCCACACGTAAGTAACCACCGTCCGCACCTTGATCAACATCAGGCTCAATCGAAGTCAATTGCATAATAGCATTCACCGCTCCAAATGATACGGCAGAAGCACCAGCACAAACTAGATCTTGTCCGTGTTCTGCAAAGTTTGCATGACCATCCATCTCAAAAACTGAGATGCGCCCAGAAGGCTCTTTTATAATTCTGACATGTATCATGCCGGATTATAGATTGATTCCGTCAATAACGATTTTCGTGTATGGCTGACGGTGTCCTTGTTTTTTGCGATAGTTTTTCTTCGCCTTATATTTGAAAACAACAATTTTCTTTGCGCGGCCTTGCTTGACAACCTTACCTGTTACAGTTGCGCCTTCTACGAATGGAGCACCGACTTTAACGTCATCTCCGCCCACCATTAGCACCTTGTCAAAAGTCACCACTTCATCAGCTTCACCAGCAATCTTCTCAATGAAGATCTCTTGGCCTGCTTCAACTTTGATTTGTTTTCCACCAGTTTCAATAATTGCGTACATACTTGCACCTCCTCTAATTATACAGACTCGCCTTGACAGGTGATTCAACCTACGAATACTTGAACCTGTTTAGTGCGGTTGTAGCACGGGTGCTACAATCAATAACAGTAAAATATTATCACATAGAAAAGAGCAGGTCAAGCATTATTCCTATAATCTTTTAAAAGAAGGAAGTTTCTTTTTTTGTGAGCTGTTCAAATACCCGCTCGTACCTTCTAAATCGATAGGAAATAATGTTTTGCACTGCTAGAAATGATGTAATAATGACAAGAGGTAAACTGTCCGGTAAGTACACAATTAAATATGCACAAAGCGATGCTGACACGATGATAGAGTACAATAAGAAGTTCGAGCGCGTAGTGTATTTCGTTGCCTCCGTCTCCAGCAAAACAGACACCACTTGTCCACCGTCAAGTGGTAGAATCGGTAATAAATTCACACTTAATAAGATCAGTTGAATTTTTATAAACTGCGCATCACCCGGGAATGTCAAACACATGCCAAGCACTAACAAAACGGCTGTCGCGACAGGTCCACCGAGCGCCACGATCAGCCGTTGCTGTTTACTTGCCAGCTGCCGATTAACAAATTGCAATTCCCCTCCATACGGTAAGATAGTACAACTTCTAATTTTCATTCCGACGTGTCGCGCGGCCAATACGTGTCCTAGTTCATGAAAAAGTAATGAGAATAAGAGCATCGCGTACAATGACACACCACCGACAATCATGAAAAATAAAAAGATCGGTAACAATACCGGATGAATACGATACTTCATTGCTGACCGCCTGACATATACGTTGCCAGCACAGTAGGCTCCAGCGGTATCCCATTGCGTTTCACGCGGATATACACTGCTTCCTCGTCCATCATCGCAATCTCATCCCCAAGCCTTACAGCCGTATACGGAAGCGTCGAGAACGAGCCTACAAATCCATACGTTACCTCATCACCGTTATCATACTGAACAGTCACTGTCTTTCCTGACTGCCTTGTATAGCCTGTAAAGACGACTAGCCCGCTTCCTTGTGAAGTAATCGACATCGGTTGAGTATACGAGATAATAGCGCCGTCCTGATAGGGCTGGAACGATTCGTACGTCTCAAATGGATTAAATACGGAATCCCCGGACACCGTGATGACTTCATCATCTGCCATCCAGGAAGAAACCCACTTCTTCATCACCACAAAATCTTTCCCTGTCGTCACATATTGCGTAATGGGTATATTGACTAGCTGGCGTTCTTCCAGTTTGGATAAACCTACAACAGACACCATCAGCACAATTGCGATGATCCATTTTGTTTTCCACTTCATCACGTCCCCTCCCTTACCTGCAGTGTATGAAAAGACGGAGAATTAAATGACGAATGAAAAAAACTCAGTACCATAACAGGCACTGAGTTTTACGATTGTATTATTTGCCGAACATGTTCTTGATTTTGCCGAAGAATCCAGCTTTGCTTTTCTCCATCGTCATCAATGGCACAGACTCACCTAAGATTCGTCGTGCAATATTACGATAACCAATGGCAGCAGGGTTTGTCGGGTCCATCACGACAGGTTCCCCTTTATTTGAAGCAGAGATAACGTTTTGATCATCCATTACGATACCTAATAAATCAATCGACAAATGCGTCGTGATTTCATTGACATCTAATGTTTCGCCACTTTCCATCATACCGCTTCTAATGCGGTTGATGATTAATTTCGGTGGCTCTAATCCTTCTTCCGCTTCAAGCAGTCCGATAATACGGTCTGCGTCACGCACAGCGGAAATTTCTGGAGTCGTCACGACAATTGCGCGATCCGCACCAGAAATTGCGTTTTTAAATCCTTGCTCGATTCCTGCTGGGCAGTCAATCAAAACATAATCATAATCTTGTTTTAATTCTAAAACGAGTTTCTTCATCTGTTCCGGATTCACGGCACTCTTATCAGTCGTCTGTGCTGCTGGCAGCAAGAACAATCGATCCTCGAAACGCTTATCTTTCACAAGGGCCTGATGTACTTTACAACGCTCTTCCACCACATCGACCAAATCATAAATGATCCGGTTTTCCAAGCCTAGAATTACGTCCAAGTTACGCAGACCGATATCTGTATCGATTAAACACACTTTTTTCCCTTGTAACGCAAGAGCGGTGCCTAGATTGGCTGACGTTGTCGTTTTACCAACGCCACCTTTACCAGAAGTAATAACAATTGCTTCTCCCAAATTATATACCTCCCTTAAATGTAGCAAGGTCCGGACGTAAATATCGGAGCTCCTGAAGACGGTCTATCGCAATCTGCCCATTCTTTTGAAGATACGCACATTCCATTTCAGGTTGCTCAGAAAGAACCGTCAATTCGTCGGTCATGATCTCGATCTTATCCGCAATTTTCAGATGCGTCGCTTCCAACCAAGATGCAGCAATGACTGCATCTTTATTGCCTTGTGCTCCCGCATGTGCGATGCCTTTGACACGACCTAGTACATAAATACTACCGCCTGCGATGACTTGCGCACTCTGATTGACATCACCGATAATGACCAAATCGCCATCAGCCTTTACGACCTGACCCGATCGAACGATTCCTATATAGGTTTCGGACTGCTTCTCGATCAACTTTCTCTCACACTCTTTTAACGAAATGACGTCACTATGTACCTTCGAAACTCGTAAATGAGGGGAAGTATGAATGACCGATTGAATCTTGTTCATGTCTTTCTCGTCACAATAACGATGCCCCAGATGCAACTGTACTTCAGACACACCTTCAAGTACGCTGCTCTGCACTTTTTCTTTCAACTCACTTAGTAAATCGGAAAATGCGCAATGGTCATCCAATCGTAAAACTAAGCCGTCTTTTGTTCCTTTTATCGTTATCAACTGTGATTTCGTCACCTACATCACCTCACAATACTTAAAAACCTGCTTGTTTTTGAAAAAATCTTTTCTCTGTAATCTGTTTGAACATATAGCCGAACATCACGATAAATAGTGCATTCGCAATCATCGTCGGAACGAGTCGATTCGTGAAAAATTCGCCAAAATCAATAGACGTTAACGCAATCACACTAGCAAAAAAGTACGACAACAATTCCAGTAACACAATCATTACTACTGATAATACCATAACCGTCACGATATGACGCTCAATTTGTCGAATTACAAGCGCGGCAACATAACAAATCAGCGGATACATGAATGTGTATAATCCAATAATATCAATATGATACATATCATACAACAGTCCAAGGACAAATCCGTAAATAATCGCTCGCTTACTATTATAATACGTCGCAATGAAAATTAAATAGACAATGAGGAACCTAGGAACGGTAATATATAAATTATCGTTTATGTCAATCGGTGAAAACAGACTGAATATAGGTTCCAGGAAAAATAACAGGACAGCTATTAAAGGAATGATGAATCGAATCATGACTCATCGTCCCCTTTAGCATCTGCAGAGTTGCCTCCATCGGTCCCATCGACAACCGTCATCGTACGCTTCGCAATCATCACATGATCAAGTTGTGAGAAAGTAGCTGCTGGTTTTATATACGCTAGTTTCGTCAGACCGTAGTCATCCGTGGAAACTTCGGTTACCTCCCCTATTAAAATACCTTTCGGGAAGATTCCTCCTAGACCTGAAGATATGACTTGCATTCCTTTTTTCACATTGAAACTTGAATCTAGTCGCTTCATGATCAATTGACCAGAGGTTCGGTCGTATCCTTCGATCAAGCCAAACATTTCCTCTTCGCCAACTACCATCGCCGCCACACGGAAATCGCTATTTTCCGTTGAAATCAATTCGACTGTGGACGTGAATGGAGTCGACAAAATGACTTTCCCTATCAAGCCTTGCGCTGTCATGACCGCCATATTGACGTCCACTCCAGCTGTTGTTCCTTTGTCGATGATGATCTTCTCTTCCCATTGATCGGGATTACGGGAGATCACCGTGGAATGGATCGGCTCAAATGCGCGCAGATCCTCTTGCTTATCAATGATTCCCCGCAGCTTCACATTATTCGCTTTGACATCCACTAACTCCGCTTGCATGGCGGCATACGTTTCCAGACGCTCTTTTAATCGTTTGTTTTCTTCGTATGTATTAAGCATCGTATCAATATTTTCGATAAGTCCCGTCACAAAGTGGGCTGGTTTCGTAACGAGCGACTGCCCGAAACCTACGACATCCTTCACTGCTTGTTCCGGAACATTTGCATGATTTCGGTCGCGAAGTGAAAATGCAATTAATGCCACAAGGACGATTACTCCTACTAATAAAATGATTAATCGTTTATTGGAAAAAAAACGCGGCATTGCCTACATCTCCTCCAATTAATATTATGATTGAATTTTCTTAATGAGTTCTAAATTATCCAGTGCCTTACCTGTTCCGATTACTACACAGTCCAGCGTATTTTCCGCTACGAATGCAGGCATTTTCGTTTCTTCAGAAATAGCTTTATCGAGGTTACGAAGTAATGATCCGCCACCCGTTAAGACAATTCCACGCTCCATGACATCTGACGCCAATTCAGGTGGTGTCTGCTCAAGTGTCTTTCGCATACCTTCAATAATCAAATCCATCGGTTCACGCAATGCTTTCGTGATTTCTTGTGAATTAATTTCCATCGTTTTCGGCAGACCTGTTAATAAGTCGCGACCGTGGATGTCCATCTTTTCCGTTTTCTCCAAATCAAACGCCGAACCAATTTGCATTTTGATGTTTTCAGCAGTACGTTCACCGATCATCAATTTATATTCTTTACGGATATACGTTATGATTGCTGAGTCCATAGAATCTCCACCTACACGGATCGACGTACTCGTCACGATGCCGCCTAGTGAAATGATTGCCACTTCTGTCGTACCTCCACCTATATCGACGACCATACTGCCGGTTGGTTCCCATACTGGCAAATCCGCACCGATTGCAGCCGCAAAAGGTTCTTCAATCGTATACGCTTCTTTTGCACCCGCTTGACGTGCAGCATCGAGTACTGCGCGTTGCTCAACAGATGTAATACCATATGGCACACAAACCATAACAGTCGGCTTCGTCCATGAAGTTCCTGCTGATTTTAACGCTTCTTTTAAATAATGACGAATCATGGCAGTTGTTGTTTCAAAATCTGCAATAACTCCTTCTCGCATTGGGCGAATGGCCACGACTGAACTCGGTGTACGTCCAATCATCGCATGAGCTTCACTGCCTACCGCAACGATTTCACCAGTCGTCGTATTTTTCGCTACGACAGAAGGTTCTCTTAGCACAATACCTTTATCTTTAATGAAAACTAGAGTATTGGCTGTCCCCAAGTCAATTCCTACGTTTCTTGATCTGAAACCAAACAAGTCAATTCTCCCTTTCTATAAAACCTTCATCGGTGTTCTTAAAAGCATACACCACATTATAACGGAAAGGTAACTTAATTTACAGTGTCACCCGGCTAGTTTGCAAAAAACATCGAAAAAGAGACTGATTTCCCAGTCTCTCCACTTTTTCTCGACAAAATCCATGCTTTTAGATGTAGCCTTTGTCTTTTAAACTGATAAATTTCTGGTCACCGATGATGATATGATCGAGCACATCCACACCCATGATCTGACCCGCTTCCATAAGACGTTTCGTCACTTCGATATCTTCTCTTGAAGGTGTAGTATCACCACTCGGGTGATTATGCGAAATAATCATCGATGCTGCTGAACGTTTAAACGCTTCACGGAACACTTCACGTGGATGGACGATAGATGAATTCAAACTGCCAATGAAAATCGTCTGCTTATGTAACACTTCATTTTTTACATTCAAAAATAACACCACGAAATGTTCTTGGTTCAACGACGACATATCCGTCATCAAATAGTTCGCGGCATCTTCAGGTGACCGGATCTTATACCGTTCATGTGGTGCCGTCCGATACAATCGCTTGCCGAGTTCTGCTGCAGCTAATAACTGCACCGCCTTCGCTTCACCGATCCCTTTAATCTTCGTCATCTCGTCTACCGTCAGCTCTTTCAAATCTTGCAACCGGTCAATGGTCGACAAGACACGGTTAGCGAGTACGAGAACAGACTCTGAGCGGGAGCCAGTACGCAACAGGATCGCCATGAGCTCCTGATTAGATAAACTGCTTGCCCCTTCCCGTATCAAACGCTCACGGGGCCTGTCGGCGATATGCACATCGCGGATCATCATTTGCGGTGCCAGATCAAGAGGCATTATGCGCCACCGCTTTCTAAAATCAGCAACCCTTCTTGACGCATGCGGTTGACTACATCACTGATCGGTAACCCTACGATGTTTTGATAATCACCTACCATATTTTCTACAAACAACATTCCTTGCGTTTGAATGCCGTAAGCTCCTGCTTTATCTGAAGCATCTCCTGATTTTACATAGGCACGAACAAGCTCTTCGTCGAGTTGCCTAAACTTCACTTGAGACAAACCAGCAAACTGTATCGTCTTTCCGTTCGCAAGGATCGTCACACCTGTAATCACTTCATGCAACTCACCAGAGAGCTCCATCAAGAAATCAATGGCTTGCGCATCATCTTTCGGCTTCGGGAATACTCTGCCGTCTTTCACAACGATCGTATCTGCCGCAATGACGATCTCTTCTTCTGATTCAAATACCGCAAGCGCCTTTCGCTCAGATAATCGAACCGCATACTCATATGGCTCTTCCGGTGTAAATGGCATATCTTCATCTACATCACTCGGTCTCACCGTGAAATCAATTCCTGCAAGCTGTAATAGTTCTTTACGTCTCGGCGAAGAAGATGCGAGGACGATAGGTTTTAGACTGATAAATTTCATTGGAACAACCTCCTTTTTCATAGTGTACGCTATTCCACACGATTTGAAAAAAGGGCAAAATTCAATTCTTCCCCGTATATTGGATCAAAATTGAATTTTGAAGCATGGGTCTTGGTTCGAATAGTGTGCCAACAGATGCAATCTCGCGACAGAAGAATCCTTTGTAAACGCAGTGATGGCAGTCACTTTCTTCGTAAAGTCTCCGTCTTTTTTCGCAGCTTTTCCATCCTTGGACAATTCAATTTTCGATAGATCCTCTGCGAGCAATGCTTTTTTCACTTCATTGGCATCTGCAGACTTGCAAGTACCTGGTACGACTGTGATTCTCTTCTTGAACGCATCTTCACCTTCATTCAAAATAACATCGCTCTCTTTCAGCCATACGGCTCCCCAAACGTAGAACTGCCCGCCTACTGGTACGACAGCCGTACTTGCGAGACTCGGATTCTCTGCCACGAAACCAGTGGCTGCTTCCTGACTAGAAAACACGCCATGTTGCTTGACGAACATCGTATCTCCCCCTTCAACTGCCCCTCCCTTCTCCTCTGTCTTTGGCCCGGTTGTCGCCACCGTCTCTTTCGCCTTATCCTCTTTCCCTCCAGTAATCGATATCGTTAGCCCGATTACTAGCACGGCGACCAAGCCGATCGCTACTCCTTGCACTAACGCCCGAATCACAATATTCTTTGAATACGTCCTGCGGAAATTCATTCCATCACTCCACTAGTTTTCTTCCACCTTACCAAAATGAACGTAAAAAAAGACGAGACTGTTGTCGTCTCGTCCATAAACATTTACCGATTTAGTTCAACAAACCTGTATACCAACTGACAAGCTGCGCGCCGTAATAATAGGCAATGAGTGCAGCTACCGCAATCGAAGGACCAAATGGCACAGGCGTCTTACGTCCTTGCTTCGTCTTTTTCAAAAAGATCAGTCCGACAATCGCACCAATTAATGAAGCGAGAAACAGTGTCACTAACGTCTGCATCGTCCCGAGCACTAAGCCGATAACGAAGAACAACTTAATATCGCCACCGCCCATACCGCCGTTCGACACGACTGCAATCAACAGCAACAAACCGAACCCAACTGCCGCTCCAAGCAAGCTATCCCACCATGGCGTCAGCGGACTGACGAAGCGCAAGATGAAAATCGCGATACCAAACGGCACCAAAATTTTATTCGGAATCAACATAAACTTGAGATCAGATACCGTTAAAATAACCAACATCGAAGTAAACAATAACGCTACAACGAGCTCCCACTGAAATCCGAAGTGCAAGTACGCAAAAACGAACAACACACCCGTGATCAACTCCATCGCGGGATAAAGAGCACTGATTTTCTCTTTACAGCCTCGGCACTTGCCACGCAAGAACACATAAGAGAAAACTGGCACCAGATCAACCGTCGTCAAATTCCGATCACACGTCGTACAGTGAGAAGGAGGCGACACGATGGATTCCTTTAAAGGCACACGCATGCCGACGACGTTAAAGAACGAGCCGAACGTAATGCCGTAAAGGAAGAAAAATATACTGTAAAGCCATTCCATGAATTGCCTCCTTACTCCGCTTTCTCGGTACCTATCATTTTGTTAATCGTCGTTGGATCGAATTTCGACGCTGGTGGCGGCGCATCTACTTTAGGCGCCTCATTTTGCAAATTGACAAGATCCGGACGGAAGTATGCGTTAAATGAAATAACGACTCTCATTTCACCCACATCAGATTCCTCTTCCGTTTTCTCAGCAGTCGCTTCAAATTGGATTGTTTCTACATTCATGATCCGAATCATTTCTTCAATCTCGTAAATGAACGTATCCACTTGTTTATACGTATCAGCAGCGAGTGTAACTTCCATTAATACTGTTTCAAGATTTTGTACATTTTCAGGTAACAGTTCGCCATCAAATACCTCTTTAGAAAAATTGATTTCTTCTATACGACTCTCGGACTTTACTTCCGCTTTCTCTAGACGAATGAGCAATGCATCTTCTAATGGAATAACAGGCACGACTTTTTGAAGTGGCGCAGACGTTACCGTTTCATTCGGATCTTTATTCGCCAATTGTTTTTGCAATGAAAACAACACATCACGTTCTGAAGCAAACTGTGCCATTGTCTGATTCTTCGTTTCTTTCGCTGGCAAGTAAACGTTCGTCACCGTGTAGTAGACGAGTGCAATAAAGAATATGGAGGCCAATACGACCAAACCGATTTCCATCTGACGTTTAGATAGATACTTATTCAACCGTATCACCCCCTTCCGTATTCGCATCTACAGGAGGTTGCGGTTCTTCAGGTGCAAGTTGCTGTGGTTGCTCTTCAGCAGGTGGGGCTTCCTCTTGCGGCTCTTCAATCACATTTGGGTCTACATCTGCATCTGTACCTGGTAGCGCACGGTCATCCACAAACTGAATGAAATAGGTAGCGAAATATCTAGGCAAGACATTCTCGCGTTCTTCAACATCCAGTTTTTCTGTCTCAATTCCTTCGAACGTCGCATCAATAACTAGCGACGATGCTTTCATTCGAGTTAAATAGAGCGCAGGCTCCATCAAATCATCAAATTGTACTTTCAACGTTACTTCGTTTGGCGCAGTGAACATTAGCTCTTGGAAAAAACCTCGATCAGGTAATGCTTTGGAAAGATCTTCTATAAGAGGTTGTGTTTTATATTGATGCCCCTTCAGAAACTCCACCGTGGCAGCTAACTGTTCTTTTTCTTGACCAAATGCGGACAAACGCATTTGGGACGTAATCCCTTCTTGTTGTTTCTGTATTTCAAATGTAGATTGTTGTAAATTTTGAGCTTCATCATCATATTTTTGAGCGAAGAAATAAAGCACAGCCCAACTAATGAAAGCGACTAAAAGGATGGCAATCGCTATCCAAAGAAAAGTGGTCTTCTCCCGGATCTTCTCCGGCAGTAGATTTATATCGACTAACATACGCGCATTACACCTCTTCCTTCAGCGCGAGACCAATAACTCGGTGGAAATCCGCAGTAATAGCAGTTCCGTCCACACAACTAATCGGCTCTTTCACCAAGGGAAGCGCTTCGATCGCTAAACGTTCTCGTACCATCTGCAATAATTCCCCTTGTTGTGTATAGCTTCCATTCCATACTAGATGGGTAATAGCCGAATCATTCTCCGCCAAATTAAAGCGATAGAAATTCGCCAGCTTCTCGAGCTCCATGACGATCGTAAGTGGCTCAACCTGCTGTTCCAGCTCTTCGCCTGTCGACATGCTGAGTGGCAACTCAAGTTCCATCGAGCGTATGAACAATGGATAATGAGAATAGAAAATAGACACGGTCAGACTACGCCCACGCAAATCAGCAAGGAGAATATGTTCCGTCCCCTCAAAGTGATGCACATGATGTGCCAGACGATACAGAGAAAGCGGTGCAATGTCCGCCACAACCGGTTCCAACTTTACGGACTTCAGCACTTCCTCATACGTCTGCATAATACTTTCTTTCGACGCAATCAAAATCGCTTCATTCTGTGCATTATTCGCTGTATACGGAACGACATCAAATACCGGATCATCAAATGGCAAATAAATCGTCGAACCAATCTCGATAAAGAAATGGCTTTTCAGCTCTTCATCCTCCACCGTGTCTGGATATGCAACACGTCGGATAATGACATATGTATCGGGCGCCAGAAACGCCACGTCACGCTTCGCAAGATTCCAATCTTTCACAACCTCCGTCAAGACATCGCGCAGCATGTCCTCTTCAGCTATTCGGCCTTCTTGGATAACGTGTTCCGGTAGCAGCATCTCTTTTGCTGTATCTAGTACGATTGGATCCAAGGACTTTATTCGTACGTACCGAATCGCATCATCGTCTAAAGTTAACGAATAAACACGCTTCTTGCGGCTGAATGTAGGTATAGAAAGTTTGGAAAGCGGGCGTTTTAAATTAGATAAAATAGACATGAACGAACTCCTTCCAGACAAGAAACTCATGGTGTTTGGTGATTTTTTCCTAGTGAACTAGTTATGGTTAGTATAGCAAATGCGGTGGTAGAAAGGAAGATTGGTAGGGAAGGTAATGAAATATAAAATATAGAAAACGGTTCTAAGGGATCGCTGGCATATCGCCACACGCTTCCTTTCCTACTTTCGTATCCCTACCACTATTATTAATCATTTCTACTGTCGCTTTACGGAATTCCACTTGATTTTTACTTGTTTCAGCTTTGCCACAAATCCATGAAGGTTTCGCTTCGGCAATCCAGACAGTATCATTAGCCAGGTTTTCATCTTCTATAAAACCTAAACTCATCAATGTGGGAATTGATACAGATTGGATATAACCAGTTCTATCATAATGTTCTATAAAATATAAATCTGCAGCTTGAATTAATAATATGGCATTATTCTTTTCCGCTTTTATTTTTGTGTTTTCCAGAATACTACTAATAGAAGGAACTGCGATTGCTGTAATTATTCCCAAAACAACTATAACGGCGAGTAGTTCTACTAATGTAAGTCCTTTGTTTTCTGCAATATTGTTCTTCATCTAAGCACAACCTTTCTTATTACGAACACATAGTACTATGTCAATATCAAGAGCAAGTTTTAAAAAATATTTATAGTTAGTAAGTGAATTTAAAAAAGACTCTGAAGAGAAATCTCTGCAGAGTCTAATGTTTAATGAAAACTATGAATAGAAAAATATACCGACTTTATAATCCCTTACTAGTATTATTCCCCTGCATTACGGTTAACTACAACTTGATCGTTACCAACTTTAACTGGAGCATCGTTTATATTCTTATTAGTAGCAGCTTTAAATTCTACACTAACACCCTTAGCTTTAGACATTCCACTTATTGTATTTCCGTCAGCATTCTTCGTTACAACAGCTCCTGTTCCTTTCGTAAATCCACCTACATCTTCCAAAAAACCGTCAGTCTTTAAAATGTCAGTAGTTACTGTTGCAGTATCCTTACTTCCATTTTCAGTGAAGTACAACTGAGCAGCCGATAAAACATTCTGTCCATCGCCCTTTAGAGCATTCACTTTTGAATTCGTAATAATATTCCCAATAGCCGGCACTGCAATCGCAGCAATAATCCCCAAAATAACGATAACTGCTAGTAACTCGACAAGCGTCAAACCTTTTTGATTTAATTTCTTCTGCATAAACTTTTTCATATAATTTCCTCCTCTTGTTTTTTCTTACTCTATAAATCTAGTATATCAGAGGTATTAGGAAAATAACACTAGTTTTATTGAAATAAATAAAAATTATAGATAACATTTGTTATTTCTGTTACAAACTATCTATCTGTTCAAACATACTAAACATCGGCAACATGATTGCCAAAACTATAGTCCCGACTATAGCCGCGAGGAAAACAATCATTAAAGGCTCTATTAAAGCTTTTAAGCGGTCTGTTGCCGCTTCTACTTCTTTCTCATAAAAATCAGCAACCTTTCCTAACATGGAGTCTAAAGAACCAGTCTCTTCCCCTATCGCAATCATATGAGGTATTAACGGTGGAAATGCCCAGTGGTTTAACATAGGTTCTGTTAGCGATCCGCCGCGTTCCATTGATACTCTAGACTCACCAATTACTTTTGAAATAACTTCATTCCCCACGACTCTTTCTGTCATTGTTAATGCCTGTAAAATCGGCACAGAGCTAGAGAACATAGAACTTAATGTACGAGTCATCATTGCAAGTGAAGACTTTTGCGCAATGCTACCGAATATAGGTAATTTCAACAAGATGGTATCAAGAATATATTTCCCTTTTGGATTATTGCGGACTAAGATATAACCTACGGCAATCGCTGAAACAATTAGAATTAACAAGTACCAGTAGTTTTCAATCCATCCACTAGCCGCCATAACAGCGCGAGTTAGCCACGGTAATTGTCCGCCAACACTATCAAACATATCTACGAACATCGGTACGACGAACCATAAAAGAAATATGACTACTGCAATAGCTATAATACCAACGACTACTGGATATGCCATCGCGGACGTAACTTTCTGTCTCGTGCGATACGCTTTCTCAAAATGCTCGGCTAATTGATCCAACGATTCATCTACTGTTCCTGAAACTTCTCCAGCCGCTACCATATTCAAAATTAATGGTTCGAAAACTTTAGGATGTTTGCCAAAAGCTATGGATAACGGTGTTCCTGTACGTAAATCTTCTTGAACCGAAGTCAAGATCTTCCGAAACGCAGCCTGCTCAACTTGTGCGGACAAAATCCTAACCGCATCAACAATCGTAACCCCCGCCTGAAGAAGAGTAGAAAACTGTCGCAAGAACATGATCAACTGATCTCGCTTAACCGGACTACCAATTGTTATGTCTTTCGTCAAGACCGTCTCTTTCTGTTCCACAAGACTCACTACACGAATTCCTTGCCCTTTAAGTTTGATAGCTGCATCGCGTTTATTCGTCGCGGTTACAGTACCGCGACGAATTGCTTTAGCATCTCGCCCTTCATATGTAAAACGAGCCACTATTAATCATCCCCTTGCAAAAACGGCAATGCTGATTCATACGAAATGATTCTTTGTTCCATCAATGTTTTAACGGAGTGATCCATCATATGCATCCCAAGTGCACGGCTTGTTTGAATGACGTTCGGAATCTGATGAATCTTTTCGGATCGTATCAAGTTCGACACAGCAGGATTATTTATCATAATCTCCGTCGCTGCGCGTCTTCCTTGCTTATCCATCGTCTGGAATAAACGTTGGGAAACGACGGCTTTCAAAACGCCAGCCAACTGCACACGAATTTGCGCCTGCTGACCATGTGGAAATACGTCAATAATTCTATCAATCGTAGATGCGGCACTCCATGTATGTAAAGTCGCAAGGACTAAGTGGCCAGTTTCTGCAGCAGTGATCGCTGTAGAAATTGTTTCTAAGTCACGCATCTCACCTACTAATATGACATCCGGGTCTTGACGCAATGCAGCACGCAAGCCGTCCGCAAAAGACAGCGTATCAAAACCAACTTCACGCTGATCAATAATAGAAGAACCGTGCGTATGCATATACTCAATGGGATCTTCCAATGTAATAATATGCTTACGCATCGTTTCATTCATATAACGAATCATTGCCGCAAGTGTTGTGGACTTACCTGAACCTGTAGGACCTGTTACTAAGATTAATCCTTGTGCCGTGTCTGACAAACTCTTCAACGTTGCCGGCATATTCAACTCATCAATCGTCGGAATCTTTGTAGGAATCGTCCGAAATGCTAATGAAATCGCACCGCGTTGTTGGAATGCGTTGACACGAAAACGGGAAACGCCAGCGATTTCATAAGAATAGTCAATCTGTCCAGCTTCTTTAAAAGCAGGAATCATCTTTTCAGGAATTGTCTGATAGGCAATTTCTTTTGTGTCTTCTTCAGACATTACAGTTTCACCAAAACGTTTCAAGTCACCATGTACTCGAAAAACTGGCGGCACTCCTATAGTTAAGTGAATATCAGATGCTTTGATTTTAAAGGCCTCAGTTAGTAATTGATCAATTCTTTCGGTCACGGCAAACACTCCTAATCTAACAAGGCTACTCTCAATACTTCTTCAGTAGTTGTAATGCCTTGTTTCACTTTATCCAAACCATCGTCTATCAGGAATATCGTTTCACTTCTCTCAGCAATCTCTCGGAATACAGTAGGTGCTGCGCTGCTATTTATGGCATCTCGTAATTCCGCATTAATGATCAAAACTTCATGTATCGCAATACGTCCACGATATCCAGTCATGTTACATGCAGAACAACCCGTCCCGCGATGGATCGTTTCTATCGTTTTCCCACGTCTGGAAAAAATTTCTTTTTCACGTTCAGTAGCCTGCTGAGTGGTACCACAATCTCGACAAACTCGACGTATCAATCGTTGAGCCACGATCGCATTTAATGAAGCCGTCAAGAGGAATGGTTCCACACCCATGTCAAGTAATCGTGATATAGATGCTACCGAATCATTTGTATGGATAGTGCTTAAAACTAAGTGTCCAGTTAATGAAGCACGTATCGCAATTTCCACCGTCTCTTTATCACGAATTTCCCCAACCATAACCACGTCAGGATCTTGTCGCAAAATAGAACGTAACCCAGTCGCAAATGTTAATCCTACATTGGAATTCACTTGAATTTGATTAATTCCTTCCAATTGATACTCCACAGGATCTTCTATCGTAATAATATTTACTTCTTCGCTATTCAATCGATTCAAAGCTGCATATAACGTAGATGACTTACCAGAACCCGTTGGACCAGATATCAGAACGATACCATTTGGCTTCTCAATTTCTTCGAGAAAACGCTCTAGATTCGTTGGCCCAAAACCAAGCTTTGTCATGTCGTTTAACGAGCTGCTCAAGTCCAAGATACGCATAACGACTTTCTCACCAAAGACTGTCGGCAAAGTCGATAACCGCAAATCAATTGGACGGAAATCAATCATTACTTTAATACGACCATCCTGAGGCATGCGAGATTCGGTAATGTTCAAATTCCCCATAATTTTAATCCGTGCAAGTAACATGGACTGCATATGCTTTGGTAAAACTCGTTCCGTCTGCAACTTCCCGTCAATTCTAAAACGGATGATAACTTGATGTTCTTGAGGATCAATATGAATATCACTGGACTTCATAGACACCGCACTAGAAATAATTTGGTTCACTAGACGCACAACAGGAGAATCATTATCTACAATATCATCTTGTTGCTCCATCTGATTTGCAGTCATTTCTGGTTCTTCAAACAACAAGTCATCAAATAATGCATCATCATAATATCTAGTGATCGTTCGTGTAATATCATCTTTTGAGGCAATCGCAGTTTCTATATGAAACCCTGTGGAAAGTCGTAAATCTTCAATTGTATTGTAATCCATTGGGTCCGCCATCGCGACAAATAATTTATCTCCATCTTTTTTCAACGGAACAATCATTTTTTGCTGCGCTAACCCTTTAGGTACAATGTTAAACAACTTCGGATCAAAAGGATAACGGAATAAGTTAACATGAGGAATTCCAAGCTGGAACTCCAACACTTCAATTAATTGCTGCTCCGTAATATAACCGCGCTGCAACAACGCATCGCCAAGTCTCTCGTCCCTAGACTTTTCCTTCAATGTACTCATCAACTGCTCGTCCGACAGCAAACCAGACTCTATTAATAAATCACCAAGACGTTTTCTTGTAGTCGCCATCAGAATCCCCCTCTATCAATCAATCGGATTACCATTTTTATCGACCTTTATAAGATTGCCGCCTTTATCGTAATCATAGTTCACATCATCTTTTTCACCGGAACTGTTCGAGTTACTTAAACCACTTCCATTAGATGATCCGGAGCTAGATGAACCACTGCTGTTTGTTCCAGATCCTGAAGAAGATCCAGTATTGCCTGTTCCACTGCCAGTAGATGATCCTGAACCATCGCTACCCGATCCGCCATTGGATGAAGAGGAACCATTTCCGTTAGATGAATTAGCTGGAGTATCAGTCGAACCATTACCTGAATTGTTGCTATCGGTAGTGCTAGAATTACTATCCACATTACTATCAGGAACTTTCTCTACTACTTTCTCTAAACTATGACGTTCAATAATCGGTTGTGGCGCATAAAAATCAATCGACACATCTTCAATTTCTTCCAATGAACCATTCAACAAAACATTCCGTTTAACCGTAACCTCCATGCCCTTCTTACCTTTATCCATTACTTCAATCGCACCTGCATTTACAAAGGCACTATAACGAATAACTGTTTTAGGGTCATACTTAGTGATTTTTTCCACTTCAGTATCGTAACGATGTACGAATGGTAGACCTTCAATCGATAGTTCCAATTGAGAGCCTGTCCAATCCGTACGAATCGTGAAGACGGTTTGATTAGGGTTTGTGAAAAGGAAATCCAAATCTAGCTTACGATTAATCGCCGCTTCGAATCCTGGTTCAACGCCTGCTGGCAATTCAGTAGAAATGTTTCGTTCATCCATGATCCAATTCGTTTGCAAAGCTGCTTTATATAGAAGAGACGCCATAATTGTCATCTGTAAATCTGTCGCACTAGCAGACTCTTTACCTTCAAGATATTCACGGAATGAAAACGAGGAGTTCGGCTGAATCTCTAATCCATCCAAGTCGTCCATCAATAACCGGAGCCCTTTAGCCAATCCATCCACTTTATATTCAGCAGACGCAATACCTTGCTTCTGCTCATAAAGCTCTGGAATGAAATTCGCTACGTAAACTTGCTGTGGCATAATTCCGCTCCGTAGCTGAACTTCTATTTGCGCAGCAATCTTATCTACTTCGTCTTCACTAAAAGTTAGTGAATTAAAATTTTGCTTCATCACTGTGCGAAGGCCTTCTCGGGAGACACTCGCGACTAGGGAATTGTCATCTCCACTCTTAGCTTGATTTAATGTAGCGTCCGGATCAAAACTTACTACTTCTGGTGGAATATCAACTTGCAAATCTTGTACGATCAGTTGTACTGACAAGTTTTGTTCCAAGCCAGAAAAATCCACCATCAATTTCTCCTTTGCTTTCTTTTTCGAATGCCCAGATATATCAAACGGGCCTGCGTAGGTATGCTTGCTGTACTTCTTAAAATTGGAGAAGAAGCCGTCGCCTGCGTATGCTTGTTGGGCGAATACTGCGGAGATGACTAGTAGTAGAACACCTAAAGCTAGACTGATTTTGTATAATTTCGATTGCATTGAGCACCTTCCTTTATCAATAAAAAATATGGTTAAATTTCTTTGAATTTGTTTTTAGTAATATGCGGTGGTGTAATTATATTATTGTCAGGAACTACCGGATCAGGCTTATTTGTTTCGGGACCAATTGGGATTTCGCCTATATTTGGCTGCTTGAAAGTCACACTAGCTCCTCCTTCAGCGGTAAATGAATCTGCATAAATTGCACCACTTATATTTCCTCCTCCCGATATATTAACAGCAGCATTCGGTGCTAGGATTAATGTTGGATCCGCTTTAACCCCTCCACTTATCTTTACCTCTTTTCCACCAGTTAAAATATTCCCTTTAATTCCACCACCGCCTGTCAACTCGATGTTTGCATCCTTTGCATAAAATGAGCCATTAATTTGAGTTTCATTATCAAATTTCACCTTTTTAGGCTCCTTCGTAGTTTGACCTTCAAAGAATATGCCTAATTGATTAGCAGTGCCGCTATTTCCAATAGATCCTTTTACATTAATTTTATCCTTTACCATTAATGTAAGTTTGCCTGTACCTATGAGCTCTATTTTGCCTTGAAGGACATCTAGATGGTCCACAACAATGACTCTATCTTTATCTCCAACATTAATTTTAAGTGTGTTATTTCCGTCAACCTTTATAGTAGTTAAATACATGTTATCGTCAATGTTTAACGTAAAATTATTTGAGACATAATTATCTGCGTAGACGCCACCATCTTTGATAACATCTTTCCGATTATATTGATCGCCAATTGTTACATTGGACGGCTTCTTATAGGAGGGATATTCCGGAAACACTGGTAATTTCATCATTCCA
This sequence comes from Sporosarcina sp. P32b, assembly GCF_002743335.1. Taxonomy (GTDB): domain Bacteria; phylum Bacillota; class Bacilli; order Bacillales_A; family Planococcaceae; genus Sporosarcina. Next base: position 265,515 of record NZ_PDZB01000003.1, on the reverse strand, counting down.
GTTTCTTGCATACCAATAGGGACTGAGATGGTCATCGAATATGGTTTATCTAATGCAACTTTTTCAGAACCAATAGGTACAAAGATATTCCCCGAAATTTTCGGGCCACCACTGAGCGTAATAGATTTATTATCTGTTAGGTTCGTTCCTATACTTCCATTTATTATAGCTCCACCACTTATACTAATTTTCCCATTAACAAAAACAGCTGTGCCATCCGGAACTTTAATTGCGGGTAAACTAGTTGAGGTGCCTGTTCCTAGATTCCCATCACCGCTATTCCCACCCTGACCAGTGCCTGTGCTTGGAAGTATTTCATAATTCAAAGTTATGACTTGACTTACGGTTCTTACCTTTTTCCCAATTCTCCCTGTAGAACGAATTTCATATTTCGAAATATCACGGTCAATTCCCCTTATGATTTCAACATTTATTATCTCTGGATTTTCTCCGTATAAATTTTCAAATTGTTGACTTTTTGTTTCATCCTCAATACCTGCTAAACGTACCTTTTCACTTACCGCCTGAAAAAATTTAGTTTCATCGTCAACTTTAGTAAATTGGGAAGCAGTGATAGTAGCAATATCATTTATTCGAGCAAGTGTATAGTTCACTCCGGATTCAGCAATGTAGAAAACTGACTGGTCGTCTTGCTCTCCCTTAGTCATTTTAGAATTATTCAATGATAGTCCAATTATGGAGGTGCCTAAAACAGCCATTACAACCAGAACCATTAAAACAACAACAAGTGTATACCCTTTGTCGTTTCTCATGACTCCCCCCCTTTTCTAATCACGATGGTTGTCTCAATCTTTTTCGCATCACTATTCCTATTAAGTTTATCATTGCTAACCACTTTAATTTTTAATGCTTTGCCATCGGAAGACTCCACTTTGAAATCTTTAATGTTTTCAGAGAAAGCCTCAGAATTTTTAAATAATGTGGTACCCTTACGTCGATAAATATCCGTCCCAGTCTCTTTTTTAATTTCCAGCACATCATCATCGAATACTCTGAAATTATTCTCTTTTCTAATCTCTTTCGTAAGATATTTCATTACAAATTGAATGTTTTCCTGATGTTCTGTTTTTTCTTTTTGGATATCATACTCCTTTTTACCAGAGAAATAGACTCCAAATATCATTAACCCTATTAGTGACAAAAGCACGAGAACAGCCAATAACTCTACCAGTGTTACACCTTTTTGATCTTTGATAGAATTTTTCATTAGTTCTCCCCCCACCATAGAATTGTTTCCATCTGGGCTCTCAGCTTTTCCTCTTGGTCCAATTGAGATACTTTTACTAGTACATGTGAAGTTTGATAAGTCATGTCTTTATTAAAGATAATTGCAACTTTATGGGATAACTCTGGAATTTCTCGTTCCAATACAATTTCTTTACTAGTCGAAGGAACTGTTTTGTACCTAACTCTACCTTCATTCTTTATTACTCTTTCACTTTCCACAAGCTTGTTTACTAAGTCAGTAAGACCATCTTCCTGTCCTTTTATGCTAATAATATATTCCATTTCAGATTGAGCGATATATGTTGCATCCATAAACTCTTCAGAAGCTTTATTTTGTTTCGCAACAATAGGAAAGACTACCAAGAAGGAAATTATTATAATTGATAGCAACACTAGGGACGCTAAAACTTCTACAAGAGTCATTCCTGAATTTTTTTTCACATAATGCATGAACATATTGGTCTTCCTTCCTGAAATGTTTCTTTGATGTCTAAATATATATAAACTTTTATTATCATCACATTTTACTACACCTACTAAAACTAAATACCTTACTATAAAACTAACAGTCTATAAAACTCATTCTATTAAGCCTATTGTCTCATTAAACTACTTAATAAGTAAAGAGAGCCAACGACTACTTTTATGTGTTTTTGCGAACATTTCAAATCTACTTCTTCAAATGAAATTATTTGGCACTCTTCTATAGGACAAACCGCCCGCAAATCCCCCGCTCTAGCAGCCTGCTCATGCGGAAAATCAACAAACGTAAAACTATTCGCAAGCGGCGCCAGTATCTCTAACGTCGCTTTATAATCTTTCGTATTCAACATCCCCACAACCCAGTCCACTTTCTCCCCTGGAAACTGCTCTTCAATTGTACGCACTAACATAGTAGCTGCTGCTGGATTATGCGCGCCGTCTATATAGACATTCTTGGCAATCTTCTGGAATCTAAACGGCAGTGAAACATGCGCAATAGCATCAGCGACACTATCTTGTTTTAAAGGCACCCCCGCCAATGATAAAGCTTCCAATGCCACTGCATGATTCATTGCCTGATGGGACCCTCTCATATTTCGTACAGGAATTTCAAAAGTAGACATACCACTGAATGTCTCTGTCTCCCTTGATTTCATCGTGAACTCTTCTCCATAAGCTCGCACCAAACTTTTATTCGTTTTCGCCTCTGCCAGCACAACTTCTTTCGCTTCTACCGGCAACTCCCCTATAACGACAGGAATGTATGGCTTAATAATGCCAGCTTTATGTTCAGCAATTTTCTCTATTGTATCCCCTAGAAACCCAATATGATCTAGCGCAATCGACGTAATGACGGAAACTAAAGGCGTCACGACATTCGTGCTGTCGTATCTGCCACCCATCCCCGTCTCAAGCAACACATAATCAGGACTTGCGTTACGGAATGCTAAAAACGCCGCCACTGTCAGTAATTCAAAGTCTGTCAGCATGCCACTCAATCCTGCTGATCCCATTTCCTCAAACACATACTCCAATTCTTCTTGTGTAATCGGCTTTCCATTGATTCGAATCTGGTCATGTACATCCAGTATGGCGGGTGAAGAAAATACGCCTGTTTCAAATCCATGTGCTTGTAACACCGCTTCCATGACCGCAATCGTCGAACCTTTGCCGTTCGTACCTGCCACATGAATAATTCGTAAATCTTTCTCGGGGTTCAACACACTCGCCAATGCCTCTTCGATCGCATCTAACCCGGGTTTAATTTCATCGTCACTCATTATGTCAAATTGTTTTTTATATTCATCAAGTTTTGGAATCAAAGAAATTCCTCCTGTGCTAAAATTAAGTTATATACAGTATAGCAAAGGTGGCGTCGGGATTGAAAAGTTGTTGGGTTATTTATAATGGTAGTTTGACGAGTGATAAATTCGCTGATCAAGCGAGGCTTATACAGGAAGCGGCAGAGCGTGCTGATGTACGGACGACAATCTTAAAAAATTATGAAATTCAGATGGACGTGCAAAATGATGTGAAAGATGCACCTGATTTCGTCGTCTTCCTCGATAAAGATACGTTGCTTGCGCAGTATTTAAAAAATATGGGAATCCCGGTCTTCAATGATCCTGAAGTCATTGAGACATGTGATAATAAAGCAAAGCAGTATCTTGAACTAGCAAAACATGGAGTCGCGATGCCGAAGACGATCATCGCACCGAAAGTCTATCCTAATTTCACGATTGCAACTAGCGGATATTACGAAAATGTCCTTGAGACTCTTCACTTACCTATGATTATTAAAGAAGGTCATGGCTCATTTGGTATGAAAGTATATTTGATCGAAACAAAAGATGCGTTCTATGAGAAAGTCGATGAACTCCGCGGCGTCGATTATGTTTTTCAAGAGTTCATTGAGACGAGTAGAGGTCGCGACTTACGTGTCAATATAGTGGGCGATCAAATCATTGCGGCCATGTACCGCCACTCCGAGACAGATTTCCGAGCGAATATTACGAACGGCGGCGTAGCTGAAGTGGTGGAATTGACTAGCGCACAGAAAACACTAGCTATGGAAGCGGCGAAAGCAGTTGGAGCGGAATTCGCAGGTGTGGATTTATTATTCGGCCCGGATGAACAGCCCCTCGTTTGCGAAGTGAACGGTGCAGCGCATATCCGTAACCTCTTGAACGTCACCGGCATTAACGTAGCCGATGCTATGATTGCGTACATTTTGGAGAAGATTAAATGAAAGGCGCGGTCTACTATAATGAGGTCGAAGCGAAGAGGAATCACGCGTTTATCGACGATCTATTGTTAGAAGCGAAAAATTTAGATATTGAATTAAAGCTACTAACTGATTCACCTATTGAGCCGCTTGATTTCATTTTATTCCGCGATCGGGATCCTTCATTAGCTTTGGAATTGGAACAAGCGGGCTATCGAGTGTTCAATCGAGCGAGTGTACAGAAAATCGCTAATGATAAACTACGTACATTTGAACTTGCTACTCTACTCGGAATTCCCACCATTCCCACATTTAGAGTGGATCAACTCCCGCCCTCGCCCTTTGTAATGAAAACGCGCGGAGGTCATGGCGGCAGCGAAGTATTTCTGTGTGAATCTGCACAACAAACTAAAGATGTTCTAAGTCAGTTCGGTCATAATGAACTAATCGCGCAGCCTTTCATCAAATCTGCTGCGACGGACGTCCGCGTATTTATGCTCGGCAATGAAGTATTAGGTGCTGTAAAACGCACCGGAGCGAAAGATTCATTCAAATCCAATTACACGTTAGGTGGCACAGTGGAAAAATATACGTTGAACGACACTGAAACCAATCAAGTACAAACGATTTCCCGGGCAATTTCGAGCGACTATATTGGCATTGATTTCATACTTCCAATTGCAGGCGGCTGGTTGCTGAATGAAATCGAGGATCCCGTTGGTGCCCGTTCACTCTATCAAACACATGAGTTTTCAGTAGCGAAGAAATTATTGGAATATGTCAAAAATCAGTTAGGTGATGAATGATGATAAGAAAACGCTATACAAATTTGGATGACGTAGATACGAGTAAATCAGTACGGGATATGATTCGTTGGCAGAAAGAACGTAATGAAAATAAGAAAGATTTACGGATCGTAATCGAACAAGCACCAAATAAAGAAATAGAAAAACTCGTTGCCAATCGATCCGCAACATCCATTACTTGGATTGGGCATTCCACGTTTTTGATTCAAATTAACGGGTTTAATATACTTACAGATCCAGTTTGGGCAAAACGAATGGGATTTCAGAATCGGTTGACGGAACCAGGAATTGAACTAGACGAATTGCCAGAGATTGACGTTGTGTTTATTTCACACGGACATTATGATCATTTGGACTTCGGTACGATCAGACGTCTGAAAGGTAAACCTACATATTTTGTTCCTGTTGGCTTGCGGAGAAAGTTCCAAATAAGAGGAATTAAACATGTCATCGAAGCGGAATGGTTTGATTCATTTGTGTTTGAAGGCATGAAGTTCTCGTTCGTTCCAGCGCAACATTGGACGAAGCGGACATTGACCGATACGAATACCTCTCATTGGGGTGGCTGGATTTTGGAAAGTGCCGAGCATTCGATTTATTTCGTTGGAGATACGGGATATTTCCGTGGATTTTCAGAAATAGCAAAGAAATTCACTATTGATACGGTGCTTATGCCGATCGGAGCGTATGAGCCAGAATGGTTTATGAAGGAGAGCCATCTCACACCTGAGGATGCGGTGAAAGGGTTTTTAAATGTAGCCGGGAAAATATTCATTCCCATGCATTATGGTGCTTATCATTTAGCAGATGATACAGGACCGGAAGCACTTGAAAAGCTGAATGCTGAGTGGACCAGATTGCAGTTGGATGAACATCGATTAAAGAAGTTGCGTATTGGGGAGACGTTGTGGTTATAACCAAAAGAGACTGTCGCAGAAAGTCATTCTTCAATGATTCTCTGTGACAGTCTCTTTTAAGTGGGGTGTTGAAACCCATTTAATCTCTGGCGTTGGCTTTTGCTAGGAACGCCGTCATGAGCGATAAAAAAATCGGTACGATACTCCATAAGAGAAATTTCCAATTACTCGTGACTAGTGATAAGACCAAGAAAAACATAAGTGCTAGAATCGCAATAATAACAGCATGCCTTTGAAGTTTTTTCATTTTCTATCCCCTTTCTACTAATGCATTCCCACACCAAGGACAAAAAGAAATACCGACACTAGAAGTACCCCCATCATGAATTAACAATCCATAATCTTGATCTGTTTCATCAAATAAAATCAATTGATCCGGACAATCAAACGGTTCGTCGTGTATATCACATGTGAAATCTGCATGATACTTCATATCCTCACAACAATGCTGTTTCATTCCTTTCCACCTTTCTTTCGCTACCACAGTACCGTTCTTTTCATATTATCTAATCATTTTACCATGCTAGTACGTATGAGTGTAACAAACTCCACGGAACGTTTGTTGATGCACGTGAGATATACGCCTATGATATATAGAGAGCAGGAGGGAAAACGATGGATACAAGTAAAGTTGGAGAAGTAATCTATACATTGCGCAAAGAAAAAGGATTCACACAGAAACAATTAGCTGATCAAATGAATATCTCGGATCGCACCATTTCAAAATGGGAGCGCGGATATGGTTGTCCTGATGTCACGCTTTTATCCAGTTTATCTACGCTATTAGGTGTAAATATTGAAAATATTTTAGATGGTGAATTACTATCTAATGAATTTATAGGAGGAAATATGAAAAAATCAAAGTACTTTGTATGCCCGTCTTGCCAGAATATTGTATTAGCAACAGGAGATGTTACCATATCTTGCTGTGGAAGGAAGCTCGAAGCGCTCGAAGCGAAGAAAGCGAGCGAGGAAGAAAAACTTACGATTGAAGAAGTGGATAATGAACGTTTTATTTCAAGCGATCACCCGATGACAAAAGGACATTATATATCCTTTATCGCATTCGCTACTGGTGATCAAGTTCAAATCATTAAACAGTATCCTGAGTGGAGTTTCCAAACACGCCTGCCAAAACGAAAACATGGCACCTTGTTATGGTACGATACTCAGTTCGGCTTATATTATCAATATATCTAAAATGCAAAAAGCACTTCTCTTTATGAAGTGCTTCCCTCTACACTATTCATTCCATTACTTCTGAAGAAGTTTATCGTTTGCTTACAGGCGATATAAGCCAATTCTTCATTGTATGCATAAGTATAAGGATCGCTAAAACCGTGCTGCCCTTCATACATATATACATCTACATTCGGCTTCTCTAATTTTAATAGCATTTCATTTACATCAAATGATTTCTCGACATTCGGAAAATACAACAACGTCGGGCATGCTGGATGAATCCCTTCATAATCCCGAATTCGTGCCCCATAATATCCAACAATGCCATCCACACACTCATCCTCACTGCATAACCAAGCAATTGTCGCTCCTACGCTAAATCCAAGGATCAATACTTTTGCGTACTGATCTTTTATATCCATTAGTAGTCCTTTTACTTTATGTGCGCTGTTTTCGAAACCCACTTGTTCCTTAAAGTTTTCATAAGCTAACTCTTCTTGCGAATATTCATAAGGTATTTCCTGTGGTAACAGATTTGGACAGATCACATCGAAGTTTTTCTCAGACAACGATTCACAAACGTCTTTCATAAATTGATTGATTCCGTAGATTTCATGAAGAACTATGATACAAGTTTCAGAAGTAGATTTGATTTTAATCATTCATTTTCTCCTCACGTAACTCATCCTTATATTCGTTCATGAAGCCGATTTACTAGAAGTTACCGATTCAATTAAGAGAACGACCACTAACGCAGAAACTACTTTTTTCATCATATCGAAAGCCTCTTTTCTAGATCATGTCTCGTACACTTACATTTCTTCTTGATTACCATAACTCTCATAGGCAAAATACCCACCTAATAAACCAAATGAAGAACCTAAACTAAAGGCAAGTCCTAACGAAATAGGTGACATCATACTGATTAGCAAACCAAGTATACAACCAGCCAACATTCCAAGAGGTATCAAACTATCCAACAACGTCTGAGCGCTCTTCGATTTTTTCTTAGGCAACGTACCTTGCTTCATTTTCCGATCCAGTCTCTTAATGACAAATATTACAATAAGGCCTGCTATTATAATCGGTAAGACAATACCCAAGATTTCGATAATTGCTTGCATAACTAAACTCCTCTCTGCTCTTACTAATAATAATATTATGTAAACTAGTTTGGTGGGTTTTTAGTCTAAGCTTCACAATTCTTAAGATGACTAGCACCACTAGGAATGATTCTCTACTACTCAATTAACACATTCCCTACATATTCTACCGTTCCACTATCTGCGAGAAGATGTAAAACCATGATATATTCACCCTTCTCGTTAGGCATGTTGAAAACTTCCCCGTCTACCTTGATTTCTGTCTTTATCCCATTTTTAGTTACATAGGCGCTCAACTTCCTGATAGCAAAATCCTGGGTAACAAATACGACTCTCATTTCTTGCCCTTTATGGTAAACCAATGTTTTCTGATCTCTAGCGACTGACAAAATATCATCTGTTTTCTTAGTATACAATTTGTCTGAATCCCACTCGATATTGACCGCAGTCAATTCTTCTGTATCAGGATATTCCGTATTATTCATTAGCGTAACATCTGGAGGGGTGAAATCATAATTTTCTCCAAAACATGCGGTTAATAGAAGTGTTGAAAATCCTATAATTCCTAACTTCGTGAATAACCTCACAGAACACCTCATTACTTTCTAGATACCCTTCTACATATTACTTCTTAGCATCATACCAACTAAGCGCTTTTCGCTCCAATTCCTTCACAAACAGATCTTTTCCATCAATATAGGATTCTATGTCGTCCGGAAACCTGGCAGCCAGCTTCATTTTCAAGGAGCCATAGCGCTTACTTTCCTCAGGATGAAAGCGAAGATAATCTCTAACGGCTAAATGACGAGCAATATCGTATAAATTATCATCCTGAAATACATGGATGTGATGTGTTCGAGGCTGTTCACCTTTTCTAAAATAACGTCTTCCCTTCATTCCAAATTCTCCAAGCGCTTCATAACCAATTTCATTCATCTGAGTAATCAACGCATCAACATTTTCAATTGTCTTTACTACGGGCATTATATCGATTATTGGTTTAGCTGGTAGTCCTTCTACAGATGTACTGCCGATGTGATGAATATGTACTAATTCATCTTCAAAAACCTTGGCGATCTTTCGAGATTCTTTTTTAAACATCTCTGGCCATTGATTATTGTAGTCCACTACTTGCACTTTCATATCGTTCCTCCCTATTTATTTTATTGATCTACGTTTAAACACGTTGTTAATCTTCCCAATAAAAGATAGCATCTAAGACAAGATATTGTCGCTCATTCCGATAAACCGTCGGGATTTTTGTATTAAAGGATAGTGGTACATTCATTTCTTTTGTAGCTAATAGCTTGTAATCAAATTCCTCTAAAGCATTCTGTAATTCAAATGCTAATGTTTCCAATTCCTCACCAACAGCTAACGAAATAGGATCATCAAGTATTGAACCTTGTCCACTGCTCAATTCTTCGGTCGTCTCTATACGAATGGTTCTATGCCTCACATCTTCTCCCATTATAGCAACTGGTGCTAGGCGACTTATATCGAGTATAATACCTGTTATCTCTATTTCACGTATTCCATTCTTTTCTTCCATAACAATACAATCTTCTTTGCGATAACAAAAATACTCCACAAAGGAAGCATAGCCACTGCCGAAATGATCCCATTCCGCTTCGCAGAGCACATTGTGGATGCGATTGATTCGATAGAACAGTCGATTGATATGTGCCAAGATTTCTTTTTCATCATAGCTATTATAAGGAAAGGTTCCACTTATAACTTCACCTTTGATGAGCATTCGCAATTGCTGATCTGTAAAAATTAGAAACACCTCATTTAACTATTATTTTACTGAACGCCACTTTCGAGAATCGAAAACATCTTTTGTTCACAATCTATCTCCGCCAACGCACCATACGGTAATATAAATTTAGGTTCTGTATGGCCAAAGTTCAAGTTATATAAAATAGGCAAATGCTCCAAACCATATTCTTTCATCACGTGAAGAATTTCTTCTTTATACTCATCAAAGTATTTCTCATCTTTCGGTTTACCGAAAATAATGCCATTCACTTTCTGTAAGATTCCTTGTGCTGCATAATTTCTCAACCAGTAGCGAATCAAATTTGGATCGGGCTTCTCTTCAGATGTTTCAAAGAATACTATACTATTGTCCCAATACTTGTCTTCAGGCCAAATTACCGTACCCTTCGCAAATTCCAAGACTTCGATACATCCACCAATCAATCGTCCTTGCACAGTACCTGAGCCTTGAAGTAGTTCGTATCCAGTATTCGGATTCATCGTGCGTCGCGTATCCTTATTAGGCTCAATCCATTCCAACCGTTCGCTTGTCCAATTTTCAGCTGGTCGGATCTCACCAATGGTTTCATTAGAAAAAAGAGTTCGATTCACCATCTCAACCGTGTAGGAATCCATCTCAATATTTTCAGCAAAATCGGTTAATATAGCCGGTCCGTAGAACGACGAAATTCCCGCTTTATGACAAAACAAATGAGATACCGTAACGTCAGAATAACCCATGAAGATTTTTGGATTTTCTTGTATTACGTTAAAATCGATATATGAAAGTAAGCGAATGCTGTCTTCTCCTCCGATATTCGCAATGATCCCTTTAATATTCGGATCCTTAAATGCAGTCATCAGGTCCTCTGCACGGGCTTTCGGATTTTCATAGAGAAAGTCGGCTCCCTTTAAACTATTTGGCATCTGCACAACAGTTAAGCCGAATATATCTTCCAATCTCTTTACTCCTTGCTCATACCGCCATCTGATTTCTGGTTCGCCCGCACCTCCCCAAGATGGACTCACCGTTGCAACTTGATCGCCTCGCTGCAATTTCTTCGGTTTAATTAACATTCGATTTCCCCCTTTTAACTAGTTCGCATCCATTGCTATACCTTTTTTCGAGTACCTATTACGCTCAATTACTACTCACCCAGTTGTAGTAAATAGTGTTTCTCTACCTTCATATAGTCAACAATCAAAATATCGCTCCGTTCCTTCGATTCATAAATCTCAGCTCCAATCGGGATATGCGATGCCATCCCCCTTGAAACTTCCCCTAGTTTCGATCCCTTTGTGAATTTCCCCATATCAGACCAATCGATATTACTTTTGTATACTTTGCCTTTAAATTTCAGCCAATCCGCTTTTGGGTCCAACTTTACCACCTGTTTTTCTGTCAAATACCCACCTTTGTTTTGTCCAACACTAGTGGTACAGCCAACCAATACAAATGACAAGCAGAGAAAAAGTAATAAAGTAGAGGACTTCCGCATAGTGCCCCCCAATATGTGACTTCTGCATTACATATTCATAGCGGTAAAGTAAATATACAAGATAAACAATGCCGGGATAAACGTGATAATAAATCCTAAAACTCGAATCCTTTTGCTTAACTGAAAAGCTAAGCCAACTATCCACACTACGATTAAACCAAGTATAGCAATATTATGTGTAGAATCCTCTCCCAAACCGCTAATTCCATAGCCCACTACACTGTTGATTAGCACAAATAAACCAGTAAAAATATTTATTGCAATGAACAGTATTCTATTCAACCCCATACCCCCTTTTACTACTTACAGATTCCTAATCATTTGAATCGTTTTCAACGTATGACCGTCAAAGTTATCATCATATTCTTTAACGACCTCAAATCCTTTCGCTTCATAAAATTTCCGCCCAATCATATTGTCTTTTTCCACTTCAACTATAAGTTCTTTCAATTTCCCGAGAACTTCAATCCCCTTTTGTATAAGAGCCGAGCCGAGCCCCTTCCCTTGTCGATCAGGATAAAGATAAATAGCGCGCAGTTTGGATTTTCCATCTTCATCTACCTGTGAAAAATCAGCAAAGCCCACCACTTCATCATCAACCTCTACAACAAATAGATTAGAAGTTCGTAGACGCCTATTCATCATAGGAGTATCGTAAGCTGCATCCAAAAAGCAGTCTTGAATCGTACGAGGAATAATGCCTTCATACGTAGCATGCCAACTCTGCCTAGCAATATCTTGAACCCTCTCAATATCCTCACTTACCATCTCACGAACTAAAAAACTCATATAGCCCTCTCCTTAATAATTCATAATATTGTGATTTCAATTATACCCATCGGACTGGATGATTACTATAATGAAAATATATTTTTAAGATTTGAAGCGCCGGACGGGGCAATGCGTCCATTGCTAAGTGTAAATCCTTACCACTCTTCGCTTCAACTTTACCACCACTAAACTACAAAAAGGCCCATTCAACAGCGTTACACTGTCGAATGGGCCTTCGATTTATTTATAACTATCTTTAAATCTCCTTCAGTTCCGCAATACGACGTTCAACCGCCGCATATTTCTCCAAATAATCCTTCTCTTTCGCACGCTCTTCCTCAACAACTGACTCAGGTGCCTTCGCAGTAAAACGTTCATTTGACAACTTGCCCTGAACCCGCTTCACTTCACCTTGCCACTTACCAAGCTCTTTCGTCAAGCGAGCCAATTCTTCCTCAATATCAATCAATCCCTCAAGTGGCAAATACAGCTCTGCCCCTGTCACGACTGCGGACATCGTCTTGCCTGGTGCATTCACCTTCACACCAATCGTCAATGTTTCTGGATTACAGAAGCGCACAAGATAATTACGGTTCTCTTCTAGTACCGCCACCGTCTTCTCGTCCTTCGCCGAAATATACAAATCAACTTTACGACTCATCGGTGTATTCACTTCCGCACGAATATTACGAACCGCTTTGATAATATCCATCAACAATTTCATATCCGAAGCACGTGACTTGTCCATCATCGTTGCATCTACTTCAGGCCACTTCGCTACTGTGATCGACTCACCTTCATGTGGAAGGTTCTGCCAGATTTCTTCAGTAATGAAAGGCATTAACGGGTGCAATAAACGCATCGTCTGATCAAGAACATGCGCAAGAACCGAACGAGTCGTTTTTTTGGCTACTTCATCTTCACCGTATAGTGGCAATTTCGCCATTTCGATATACCAGTCACAGAAATCATCCCAGATGAAGTTGTATAATGCGCGACCCATTTCACCGAACTCATAACGATCAGCTAAATTGGTTACTGATTCTATCGTTTCATTTAGGCGAGTTAAGATCCATGCATCTGCAACAGATTTCTTACCTGACAAATCGATTTCTTCATACGTCATACCATCCATATTCATTAAGGCGAAACGGGAGGCATTCCAAATTTTATTGGCAAAGTTCCAAATCGCTTCTACTTTTTCTGTAGAGTAACGTAGATCTTGTCCTGGTGAAGAACCGGTTGCTAGGAAGTAACGCAATGCGTCTGCACCGTATTGTTCGATTACGTCCATTGGATCTACACCGTTACCAAGAGATTTAGACATTTTTCGCCCGTCTTCCGCGCGTACTAATCCATGGATCAAGACATCCTTGAAGGGACGCTCTTCCGTGAATTCAAGTGCTTGGAAGATCATGCGGGACACCCAAAAGAAGATAATATCATATCCTGTAACAAGGGCATCTGTCGGGTAATATTTTTTGAACGTTTCGCTGTCAACATCTGGCCAGCCCATAGTCGAGAACGGCCATAGAGCAGATGAGAACCATGTATCCAATACATCATTGTCTTGTGTCCAGTTTTCTTCATCGGCTGGTGCTTCTTGACCCACATAGATTTCGCCTGTTGTGTTGTGATACCAAGCCGGAATTCGGTGACCCCACCATAGTTGACGAGAAATACACCAGTCGTGGACGTTTTCCATCCAGCTCAAATATGTTTTCTCGAAACGTTCAGGTACAAACGTTACTTTTTCTTCTTCATTTTTCTGAAGATTGATTGCTTGTTCAGCAAGTGGTTGCATATTGACGAACCATTGTGTAGAAAGGTAAGGTTCCACTACTGCGCCGCTTCGTTCCGAGTGTCCGACAGAGTGCATATGATCTTCAATTTCAAATAGTACATTCATCTCTTGCAAGTCTTTGACGATTTGCTTACGGCATTCGAAACGATCCATGCCTTCATACTTGCCTGCTAATTTATTCATTGTACCGTCCTCATTCATCACCAACACACGTGGTAAGTTATGACGGTTACCTATTTCAAAGTCATTCGGGTCATGCGCTGGTGTAATTTTCACTGCACCGCTTCCGAAATCCATTTCGACGTAGTCATCCGCTACGATTGGGATCTCGCGTCCCACGATCGGTAATTTGACCATCTTGCCGATCAAATGCTGGTAGCGCTCGTCATCCGGGTGAACTGCAACAGCTGTATCACCAAGCATCGTTTCGGGACGTGTTGTCGCTATTTCAATCGAACCTGTGCCATCTGCCAACGGGTAGCGCATATGATAGAATGCACCTTGCACATCTTTATGGATAACCTCAATATCAGATATCGCTGTTTTCGTTGCAGGATCCCAGTTGATAATATATTCGCCACGGTAGATGAGCTTTTTCTCATACAATTTAACGAATACTTCATTTACTGCTTTTGATAATCCTTCATCTAACGTAAAACGCTCTTGTGAGTAATCGAGGGCTAGACCAAGTTTCGCCCATTGTGCGCGGATATGGCTCGCGTATTCTTCTTTCCATTTCCATGTTTCCTGTATGAATTTTTCGCGACCCAGATCATTGCGTGTTTTGCCTTCAGCACGAAGTTTTTCCTCTACTCTAGCTTGTGTCGCAATTCCAGCATGGTCCATTCCAGGCAACCACAATGCGTCATACCCTTGCATACGTTTCATGCGGATGAGCATATCTTGTAATGTTGTATCCCAAGCGTGCCCTAAGTGAAGCTTACCTGTAACGTTCGGTGGTGGTATCACAATCGTATACGGTTCTTTTTCACTCTTTACATCTGACTCAAAATACTTACCTTCCAGCCACCATTCATAACGTCCTTTTTCAACTGCTTGCGGATCGTATTTAGTCGGCATCGTCAATTCATCAGTCATTTCAGTTCCTCCTTCAAATAAAAAGGGATACAAAAAAGCCCCACTCATCCCGGTAAAAGGACGAAGGAGCTCGTGGTACCACCTTTATTTATGAACGCTAAAAAGCATTACATCTTCATGATTTGGTAACGGTCTTCACCGGATTCTGCTACTATAATTTCACAGAAACTGCTCATAGGGGACTTCCATATGTTGTTTCCAGGTACGTTCCACCAATCGCACCCTCTCTAAAGAAAACGGTTCACATGTACTTTCCTACTCTTCGCATTTATATTCATATACCCATTATTATAAGCGAAACATGTAGCGTCCGTCAACTGAATAGTAGTCTATAGAGAAAGGATGGTGAACGATGCGAAGAGGATATAATCCCTACTTGTTACCGCCATGGCTTCGAAAAACGAGATTTTATTGTAAAGGCTGTATTATTCCGTTAACCGTTTTTCAATTGATTCGGTTACTTTTAGTCCCGACCACTGGCGACTTTTTAGTATTTTGCTTACTCGCTGCTTTGTCCTTCTGCTTCTACAAAAACATTATTTGAATGGAAGATCTTTCTCGTTACATCGTCATCCATCTCGGCGATGTATAGGAGAAAGTCTTCCATTTCATTAGTTACTTGCTCTATCGCACGATCCGCATTTGCAAGAAACTCCATATGAGATGTCGATGCAGCTACGAACTCTGGCGCAGCGGGCTCTTCTTCAATAACGACCGCTTCTTGTACAGGCTTATCCTGTTTCAAATGAACAGTCCACTCGAGCTTCAATCCTCCGTCTTCCTGTGTTGCAGTTTTAATATCCTGCACTTCAAGTTGCAAGTCTCCATCGAGTTCTACTGGCAGATCAACATTCAGAGGCACAGCATACTCAAAATACCCTTTATTGTTTTCTACTTCCACGTCATTAATAACTAATGCATCATCAGTTGCCAATTCCACTTGCTTGTCTGCATCAAATACAACGTTTGCCGCGATATGATAGATCCCTTGCAAGCGGATCGCTTCCTCCGTACGCTCTTCCGTAAACCCTGGCGTCACCTTTACCTCAGCCGATTCAGCAAATGCCCCGTACTCAGCAGGGAAATAAAAAGACTCTTGCAATGTCCATTGATGCGTCGTCATTTTCGCTTCACTCCTTTTCTTAACTCAGGCTACTATATGAAGAAATGGAGGAGTTTAGAAGTAAAGTATAGTGTAGATTATAATGGAAGTAATCGTAACCCTGCCATCCCCCTAAAATAATGGACATAAAAAAGCGCCAAGCAAATAAATTTGCCTGGCGCTTCATAATTATCGTTTTAACTTCTCAAATACCGTATGGAATGCTTCCACAGTTTTCGCGATATGCTCTTCTGTGTGTGCCGCTGACAAGAACATACCTTCGAATTGGGAAGGTGGTAAGAAAATACCTTCTTCCGCCATCAGACGGTAATATTCTGCGAACAGTTCCAAATCGGATGTTTTCGCTTTGTCATAGTTATTGACGCGTTCGTCTGTAAAGAAGAAACCAATCATAGAACCTGCACGGTTAACAGTATGTGGAATATTATTAGCTTTCGCTGCTGCGCGGAAACCTTCTTCCAACTGATCGCCAAGCTTGATGAAGTGTTCGTATGTTTTCGGTGTCAACTTTCTCAACGTTTCGATACCAGCTGTCATGGCTAATGGGTTACCAGACAATGTACCCGCTTGATAAATAGTTCCCGCCGGCGCTACATGCTCCATAATCTTGCGTGAACCGCCATACGCTCCTACAGGGAGTCCGCCACCGATTACTTTACCTAGACATGTAATGTCTGGTTTGATGTTGAAATGACCTTGTGCGCATTTATAACCCACACGGAATCCAGTCATGACTTCATCAAAGATGAGTAATGAACCGTTTTCTTCGGTCAAATCACGTAAGCCTTTAAGGAAGCCGTTATCCGGTCCTACAACACCCATGTTTCCTGCAACAGGTTCTACAATAATCGCAGCAAGGTCGTCTCCGTACTCTTTAATAGCTAATTTAACACTTTCCAGGTCGTTATATGGAACCGTAAGAGTGTTTTGCGCAATCGATTCAGGCACTCCAGGGCTATCAGGTAAACCTAATGTAGCGACACCCGATCCCGCTTTAATAAGCAAAGAATCCGCATGTCCGTGATAGCAACCTTCGAATTTAAGGATTTTATTACGCTTCGTATAGCCACGTGCTAATCGAAGTGCACTCATCGTCGCTTCCGTACCTGAAGATACCATACGCACCATTTCAATGGATGGTACACGGTCGATCACAAGCTCTGCCAATTCATTTTCAAGAAGAGTAGGCGCTCCGAAACTTGTACCTGTTTCAGCTACTTTTTGAATTGCAGATACTACGTCAGGGTGTGTGTGTCCTAGGATTAGAGGACCCCAAGATAGAACATAGTCAATATATTCATTGCCATCGATATCTTTAATAATCGCACCTTTACCACTTTCCATAAAGATCGGATCCATATTGACTGATTTGAATGCACGAACTGGTGAGTTGACCCCACCCGGCATTAAATCAACGGCTTTTTTGAAAGCCTCTTTAGAGTTCGTATTTGTTTTTTGTCCCATATTACTTCTCCTCCAACCAGCGAGCAGCATCTTTTGCATGATACGTCATGATGATATCTGCGCCTGCACGCTTCATACTTGTTAACGTTTCTAATACAATTTTCTTCTCGTCTACCCAGCCATTTAACGCTGCTGCTTTAACCATTGCGTATTCCCCACTAACGTTATACGCTACGACAGGCAATAGCACATGATTCTTCACATCGCGAATGATATCTAGGTAAGACAATGCCGGCTTAACAATTAAGAAATCCGCGCCTTCAAGAATATCGGATTCTGCTTCACGCATTGCTTCCATACGATTTGCTGGATCCATTTGATACGTTTTACGATCACCAAATTGTGGTGTAGATTGCGCTGCTTCACGGAATGGACCGTAATAAGCAGATGCATATTTAACCGCATACGACATGATCGGAATGTTTTGGAATCCTGCATCATCTAACGCTTGACGAATAACTGCCACAAAGCCGTCCATCATATTTGATGGTGCAATAATATCCGCTCCAGCTTTCGCTTGGCTGACTGCTGTCTTCGCAAGCAATACGAGACTTGCATCATTATCTACATCATTGTCATGAATAACGCCACAGTGACCGTGGTCTGTGTACTCACATAGGCAAGTATCTGCTACTACGACTAATTCTGGATGACGTTCCTTCACTGCGCGTGTTGCACGCTGAATGATTCCTTCATCGTCATACGCTTCAGAACCAGTTGCATCCTTTTCGGAAGGTATACCAAATAAAATAATAGAAGAAATACCTAACTCAACTACTTCATCTGTTTCTTTCAATAATAAATCAATTGAAAACTGATCTACTCCTGGCATAGAAGCAATTGGATTACGTACGTTCTCGCCTTCTGTAACAAAGATAGGATAAATGAAATCCGCTGCTTTAATTTCTGTCTCTCTTACCATCGCTCGAACGGTAGGATGTGTACGAAGTCTACGATGACGCTTAAATTCTATTGGATTCACTTGAATTCTCCCTTTCGTTTGGCCAGCTCATGAACTAGCTCGACTAATGTATACGTTTCAGGTTTGACGTGAACGGGCGCGCCTACTTTTAATAACGCACGTTCCGTAACATGTCCAATTGCGCAAACCGTAAAGCCGAACCACGTTGTTTTCGGCGCAATACGTGAAGAGAATACTTCAACCGCCGATGGGCTTGCGAACAAAACAGACACCTGATTTTTATGGAGTATAAAACGACTCAATTTATCTATTTCACTCGTTGCACTCTTGGTCTCATAGACTGTCCATTCCGATACATGAAACGGCAACTCTTCACGAATCAAACTACCAGCGAGAGTGCCTTTCAAAAAGACTACATGTAATCGTTCTGACTTTTTTGGATTAAACTGTTTGACGAAAACATCTGCACTAAAAACGCTCGGAATGAAAGACACGGCAAAGCCAAGTTTATCTAACGCAGCCGCTGTTCGAGTTCCGACCGCGGCAACTTTTCCGTTGAACGTATCAGCCGTTACATTGAACCGCAACATCTTAGCGCGGAACGCAGCAACTGCCGATTGGCTCGTAAAAATGAGCCAATCAGCCTTCATTGCTTGTTGCAATTTTTGCTGATCAGCCTTCTTCTGTATTTCTCCGACTTCAATAAGCGGAATCGAAACCGGAATGCCACCGTAACTTTTCACAAGTTCGGCAGCTTCCGCAGATTTTGGTGTTCCGGTGAAAATAACCGTTTCTCCTGCTAACGGTAATGCGTTACGCATCCATATCCGCCTTCACTTTCTCGATTACTTCAGCAGCACCTTGGTCGCGTAAAATTCTACTGACTTCTTTACCGACTGCAACAGGATCTGTTCCTTTCACAGTTTCACGGAACACTTGAACTGCATCCGGAGAAGCGATGAAGCCAGTCATTTCCACTTCATTACCATCAAACGTTGCAAATCCACCGATTGGCACTTGGCAAGAACCATCCATTTCATTAAGGAATGTACGCTCAGCCTGTAGTTCAATCCAAGTATTCTTATCTGTTAATTTCGCTAGTTCATTTAGTAATTCTGTATCGTCTTCACGACATTCAATCGCTAATGCACCTTGTCCTACTGCTGGAATACAATCTTCAAGCGATAGGTGTTCTGTGACGATATTGTCATCCCAGCCCATACGCTTAAGTCCTGCTGCCGCTAAAAGAATTGCATCATATTCACCATCTTGAAGCTTACGTAGGCGTGTATCAATATTGCCGCGAATCCACTTAATTTCAATATCCGGACGTAACAGCAATAACTGTGAACTGCGACGAAGACTGGATGTACCGACAACCGCTCCGATCGGTAAGTCCATGAAACGCACATGGTCGTTTGCGATGTACGCATCACGTGGATCTACACGTTTAGGAATACAGCCGACTGTCAAACCGTCAGGAATTACCGCTGGCATATCTTTCATGCTATGTACGGCAAAATCAATTTCTTTATCAAATAAAGCTTGTTGAATTTCTTTTACAAATAACCCTTTTCCGCCAACTTTTGACAACATGACGTCCAAGATTTGATCGCCTTTCGTCACAATCTCTTTTACTTCAAACTCAAAAGGTGCACCCGCCTGCTTCATTTGTTCGATGAACCACTTCGTTTGAGTTAATGCTAGTTTACTTCTGCGTGAACCTACAATAATTTTTCTCACAAAACTCTCCCTTTCTTATATCCATAAATGAAATTGTGACAGCGTACTGCCTAAAAAGAAATTAATGACCGTTAAGAGAAATGCAAATATCGTCATCCAGGCAAACTCCACTGATTGAAGCTTTCCCTTATAATTGAAATAAATAACCGAAGAATAGATGAGTAATACTGCAAATGATCCCATAATTTTCACATCAAACGGAGACCAATCTTCAAGCGCTACATACGCCCACTGAACACCAAATAACAGACTGACGAATAAAATCGGAATACCGGTATAGATCGACATTTTCATTCCCGTCATCGTCTGATGTAAATTGGGTAGACTGGAAAAGCGCTTTCCAAACTTCTTACTTTTTAATACGTTATAGACAATCAAATATAATACCGCAAAAACAAATGCTAATGCGAACACTGCATACGAGAGGATTGCTGACGTAATGTGAACAAATAGTACTTCTGAAATGAGCGAATCACCTACTGTGGACGCTGTGTATTTCAAATTGGAAAAGACATGAATCATTAAAAATGCAAAACCAATGATATTTGTGAAAAACACCATAAAGTTCACTTTATAAATCAACTGGAACACAATAGATAATGTAACCAGCAACCATACATAAAAATAAATTCCTTCAACTAGCGATAATACTGGAAAGCGTTTCATCTGAATAATATAAAGTGATAAAATCGCGGTTTGTGTAACCCATACGGTAACGATGAGCCAAAAAGCAATACGTTGGACAGCTTTTGACTTCTTCAAGTAATCAATAAAGTAGAAAACAAGACCGAGGGCATAAAGGACAATCATGAATTCCTGAAGTCTTGCGACGGTTAAATCAACCATATGCTATTCTCTGCCTTTCAAGCGAAAACCTCTCTTTTGCTAGTAAGGAGTGTTCGTCTACATTGTCTCAAATGAGAGGGTGTTACTGCAAATAATTGCATCCATAGTAAGCATCTTTCTACTATTGATATGAACAGTTATACATTTACTGCTTATTTAACCGCAATAAAAAAGTGGCCCTGTATCGTTCTTGTGAAAGACAGATACAGAACCACCTGGGATTAGTGTTGATAATTTAAGTTCGTCACATCAACTACGTCTGATTTTTGATCAGCCCGTTTTTGAAGACGCTCTTTTGCCTGTAATGCCAGCTGTTCCTTTTCTGTTACAACATCTTCTGAGATCCCAAAGATTTGTTCAAAAAGTGCGAGTTTCTCTGCTGCTTTTTTATCAGTAGATAATTCTTTAGCCTGTAAAATAGGTTCTTTTAATAATTGATTAATAATCGACTTTGTATGCTTGTTCAGAACTTTCTTTTCACGTTCTGTTAAATCAGGCATCTTATTTTCGATGCTAGCCATCGTTTCACTCTGAATACGACTTGCCTTTTTACGCAAAGCAGAAATCATCGGCACGACACCTAGTGTTGTTAACCATTCTTTAAATGCAACAACTTCTTGTTCGATCATCAAACCGATCTCATCAGCTGCACGCTTACGCTCAGCTAAGTTTGCTTCAACAATGCCTTGCAAATCATCAATATCATATAAGAATACACTACTCAGTTCACCAATTTTTGGATCGAGGTCACGTGGCACAGCAATATCCACCATAAATAGTGGCTTGCCTTTACGAAGTCTCTCTACAAAATCCATCAATTCATAATCGATGACATATTCAGTAGCTCCTGTTGAACTGATCAATATATCTGCTTCGAGTAACAAACACTGCAACTCTTGCATAGATTTCGCTTCACCATTAAATTTCGCCGCTAGAATTTCTGCCTTAGAGAATGTCCGGTTGATCACAGTAATCTTCCCAACACCGCTTCCTTGCAAGTTCTTGACTGCTAATTCACCCATCGTACCGGCTCCAAGAATGGCAATATGCTTATCCTTGAGAGAACCGAAAATCTTTCTCCCAAGTTCTACTGCTGCATAGGAAACTGACACGGCATTTTCTCCAATTGCAGTGTCCGTATGCGCTCTTTTTGCTGTCGTAATCGCTTGTTTAAACAATTCATTGAATACGGTACCTGTTGTACCAATATTTTGTGCAGCAAAAAAACTACTGCGAACTTGTCCTAAAATTTGCGTTTCACCAAGTACCATGGAATCAATGCCTGCAGTTACACGTAATAAATGTTCCACTGCACCATCTTCTTCATGAATAATCAAATGACTGGAGAATTCCTCCATAGGAATAGAAAACCAATCAGCAAGGAATTTTTTTATATAATATCGTCCAGTATGAATCTGATCCACCACCGCGTAAATCTCGGTGCGGTTACAAGTAGAAATAATGATGTTTTCCAAGATGCTCTTTTGCTGTTGCAATGTTTGCATCGCTTGTGGTAAATCAGCCTCGACGAATGACAGCTTCTCTCTAATTTCGACAGGGGCGGTTCGGTGGTTAACACCGACAACGACTGTATACATTAGGTGCTCACACCTTTCGGAATCTTTTTCTTACATTCATTATAACATACATAGCGCTTTAGTCGGAATGCAAATTGTGAACATCGTTTGAAGTCATAATGTAGCAATTCCATCAAAAATCACACGTTATTTACATGCGGCTTTCAATTTCACGCCATGCTTCATCCATACCCATTCCCTTTTCAGATGAAAACAGTATGAGCGGCTCATGTATTTCCATGTTAAATGTTGTGCGAACGACTTTCTTATGCTTTTCCCATTTACCTTTAGGTATTTTATCCGCTTTTGTCGCAACGACAATTGTCGGGATATTATAATGAGAAAGGAAATCGTGCATCATGCAGTCGTCTTTTGTCGGTGGATGACGTAAATCGACAATCTGCACTACCGCACGCAATTCTTCGCGTGATGTAATGTATTGTTCGATCATACCGCCCCATTTTTCTTTTTCTGTTTTCGACACTTTCGCATAGCCATACCCTGGTACGTCTACGAAAAATAATTTTTCCTCAATTTTATAGAAATTGAGCGTTTGGGTCTTCCCTGGTTTTGAAGATGTACGAGCCAAGCTTTTGCGTCCAATCATTTTATTAATGAAGGAAGATTTCCCTACATTCGAACGACCGGCTAACGCAAATTCAGGATAACCTTCTGTTGGATATTGTTCAGGTCTAACCGCACTCATAATCATTTCAACGTTATGGACTTTCATTTCTTTTCCTCCAAAGCGATATCGAGTACTTCATGAGCATCCGACACGAGTTTAAATGTTAATTCTTTTCTTACACTATCTGGAATATCATCCAAATCACGTTCGTTATCTGACGGGATGATGATCGTGCGCAATCCTGCACGGTGAGCACTAAGCGTTTTTTGTTTCAGTCCACCAATTGGCAACACACGCCCACGTAAGGTCACTTCTCCTGTCATACCAACTTCACGGCGTATCGGACGTTCCGTCAATGCGGATACTAGTGCCGTTACGATCGTTATACCGGCGGAAGGTCCGTCTTTAGGTGTAGCGCCTTCCGGAACGTGAATATGAATATCCCACTTTTCATGAAAATCAGGATCTATATTAAATGTCATGGCTTTAGAACGCACATAGGATAATGCCGTTTGTGCTGATTCCTTCATGACATCCCCAAGTTTACCTGTTAGCAATAACTTACCTTTACCTGGAGATAATGAAACCTCAATTTGCAATGTATCTCCACCGACTGACGTATAAGCAAGTCCAGTGGCCATCCCTACTTGATTAACCGTTTCTGCCTGTCCAAACCGGAAACGCTTTTTACCAAGTAAGGCTTCTAAAGACTTCGGACTGACTGTCAGGCTTTTCTTATCGCCCGCCAAAATTTGACGCGCAGCTTTACGACAAATGCTGGCGATTTCTCGCTCAAGTGAGCGCACTCCAGCTTCACGTGTATAGTATCGTACGACTTCCAGTACTGCTTCATCCTGGAAACGTAGTTGTGATTTCTTCAGGCCATGTTCCTTCATCTGTTTCGGAATCAAATGATTAATAGCAATCGATTGTTTTTCCTGTTCTGTATAACCAGGAATCGAAATAATTTCCATACGATCACGCAACGGCCCAGGAATAGACCCTAAATCATTCGAAGTTGCAATGAATAATACACTCGAAAGATCATACGGCTCTTCTATATAATGATCACTGAAATTGCTGTTTTGTTCAGGATCCAGTACTTCCAGCATAGCAGACGACGGATCTCCTCGGAAATCATTCGACATTTTATCAATTTCATCAAGTAGGAAGACCGGATTGATAGTGCCTGCCTTTTTCATACTTTGAATAATACGCCCAGGCATCGCGCCTACATACGTCCGACGATGACCACGGATTTCAGATTCATCACGAACACCACCTAGTGACAGACGAACAAATTCACGTCCTAAAGACTCAGCGATAGAACGAGCTAACGAAGTTTTTCCGACTCCTGGAGGACCATCTAGGCATAGAATTGGTCCACGCAGAGAATTTGTCATCTGACGCACAGCGAGATACTCTAAAATTCGTTCTTTAACGTTTTCTAAACCTTCATGGTCACGGTTCAATATCTCTTCTGAACGAGACAAATCTAACTGGTCTTCTGTCGCATGCGTCCATGGCAGCATAATGAGCCACTCGATGTAATTGCGAATGATACCACTTTCAGCTGAAACGGAAGGAATTTTTTCATACCGTTCCAATTCACGCTCAGCAGTCTCTCTAACTGATTGTGGCATATTAGCTTCCTCAATTTTTTTCTTCAGCTCAGACACTTCGAGACCTTTACCATCTTTATCGCCTAGTTCGGTTTGAATTGCTTTTAACTGTTCACGTAAGTAAAACTCTTTTTGCGTGCGTTCCATTGCTTCTTTTACACGTTCATTAATTTTTTGTTCAAGCTCCATGATTTCCTGTTCATTGTACATTCTACTGATTAGCCATTCCAAACGCTCAGGTACATCCAGAATTTCAAGCACTTCTTGTTTAGCTGTTAATTTTAATGGTAAGTTCGATGCGATCATGTCAGCTAATCTACCCGGTTCTTGAATGCTTTCAACTGTCTCCAGTGTTTCGTCGGAAATACGTTTGCTATTCTTCGCATATCGTTTGAACTGAGCTACAAGTGAACGCATCAATGCTTCTGCTTCCGCGTCTTTTTCATCGCTCTCTTCGTAACATGTAACATTGACAACTGGATATAGATCAGCTTCCTGATAACTGCTCCACTTTGCTCTATGTATGCCCTCGATTAATACGCGATACGTACCATTCGGTAATTGAGTCATGGATTTGATGTTCGCCAGAGTACCTATTTCATGTAAATCATCTTTTTCCGGGTTTTCTAAACTTAAATCTTTTTGGGTCGCAAGGAAAACCTGATGATCACCTGCCAATGAATGTTCAATCGCGAAAATTGAGCGTTCTCGGCCAACATCAATATGTAAAAGCATCGTCGGATAAACAATCACTCCGCGAAGTGGCAATAATGGGATGTTCTGTTTTTGAATCGTCGGCATGATAAGCCACCTCCAAATAAATTATGTCTATGTATGTGTAGTGCTCAAATGAAATCTTATGTAACAAAAAGCCGACTGCCGAACGTATAGGATACGCATCGGTGGAGCCGGCCTTTTTGCCTTTTCGGCGTTATGCGGTATTTTTTTCGTTATCTGATTCGTATACAGATCCGTCTTCTCTATACAAGATCGGAGTAGACTTACCAAGAACAGAGTCCTTCGTAATGATACACTTTTTCACTTCTTCAAGTGAAGGAAGATCGTACATTACATCTAACATAATGTTCTCGATAATCGAACGAAGTCCACGTGCACCCGTCTTACGAGCAATCGCTTCTTTCGCGATTTCAATTAATGCATCATCTTCAAATTGAAGTTCTACATCATCCAGTTCAACCATCTTCTGGTATTGTTTGACGATCGCATTTTTCGGCTCAGTTAGAATTTGATACAATGTATCTGCATCTAATGTATCGAGTGTTGCGATAACCGGCAAACGACCGATGAATTCTGGAATTAAACCGTATGACTGAAGATCCTCAGGAATCAACTTAGACAATAAGCTCTCTTCTTCATTGATTTCTTGCTTGGATTCAGAACCGAAACCGATGACTTTACGTCCGATACGGCGTTTAACGATATCTTCGATGCCGTCAAATGCTCCACCTACAACGAATAAGATATTCGTTGTATCGATTTGCAGGAATTCTTGATGAGGATGCTTACGACCGCCTTGTGGTGGTACGCTCGCAACCGTTCCTTCAAGAATTTTCAGCAAGGCTTGTTGCACACCTTCACCGGATACATCACGAGTAATCGACGCGTTCTCAGATTTACGAGCCACTTTGTCGATTTCATCAATGTAAATGATTCCCTTTTCAGCTTTATCGATATCGAAGTCCGCTGCTTGAATCAATTTCAAGAGAATATTCTCTACGTCTTCCCCAACGTAGCCCGCTTCAGTTAATGAAGTCGCATCTGCAATCGCGAATGGTACATCCAAAATACGAGCCAACGTTTGCGCGAGTAATGTTTTACCGCTACCAGTTGGGCCGATTAAGACGATATTGGATTTAGCCAGCTCGACTTCATCAATTTTACTGCCTGAATTTACCCGTTTGTAATGATTGTATACCGCTACTGCGAGTGATTTCTTTGCGCGATCTTGCCCGATGATATAATCATCGAGGATACCTTGGATTTCTCTTGGTTTTGGAACGTCTTTTAGCTCGAAGCCTTCTTCAAGACCGACTTCCTCTTCCACGATTTCCGCACAAAGTTCAACGCATTCATCACAAATATAAACACCTTGACCTGCTACTAGTTTGCGGACTTGCTCTTGAGATTTCCCGCAAAAAGAACAGCTCAGGTTATCGTTTTCATCATTAAATTTGAACATTATGCTCACCCCTATTCAAGTGAATATACTACAAGATTACCATGACTTAATCAACTATTTAGAACTTAATGACCGATAACAACCAGCCGGATATGTATCGTTATTTATGATCTAGCTTATGGAGTTTCCGAAAGTCTATACATGAAGTTCTATTATTTAAGAAAAACAAGGTACGGACAAACCGTACCTTGTTACGTTCATATAAAAAGATTAGTCGATGATTTTTGCACTGTCAACAAGTAGTTGTACTGTTTTATTGAAACGAAGATCGTTTTCAAGTACAGATGTGCCACCAAGAGTAGTCTTGATTTGCTCAACGTCCATACCGAATTGCTCTGACATTTTTTCAAGTTCAGCATTTACTTCTTCTTCAGGAACTTCTACTTCTTCAGCAGCACCAATTGCTTCAAGTGTTAATGAAACACGTACGCGGCTTAGTGCATCGTCTTTCATTTGGTCGCGAAGTGTTTGCTCGTCTTGACCAGAGAACTGGAAGTAAAGATCCAAGTTCATGCCTTGCATTTGTAGACGTTGTTCGAAGTCCTGCATCATACGATCCGTTTCTGAATCGATCATCGCTTGTGGAATTTCCATTTCAGCGTTGCTTGCAGCTTGTTCTACTAAATCGTCACGAAGAGCCGTTTCAGAATCATTCTTTTTCACTTCTTCAGCTTCTTCTTTCAACTTCGTGCGTAGCTCTTCTACTGAAGATACACTCTCGTCGATTTCTTTTGCTAACTCATCATCAAGTTCAGGAACTTCTTTAGACTTGATTTCGTTAACTTTCACTTTGAATGTAGCAGGCTTTCCAGCTAATTCAGCAGCGTGATATTCTTCAGGGAAAGTGATTTCAACTTCTTTTTCTTCTCCTGTTTTCATGCCCACTACTTGCTCTTCAAATCCTGGAATAAATGAACCAGAACCTACTTCAAGTTCATAGTTATCTGACTGTCCACCTTCGAATGCTTCGCCATCAGCGAATCCTTCGAAATCGATTGTAGCTGTATCGCCATTTTCAACAACGCCGTCTTCTTTGACTACCATTTCTGCTAGTGCTTCAGCACGTTGTTCAAGTTGTGCGTCTACCTCTTCGTCTGTTACTTCAACTGCTTGACGAGTTACTTCAAGACCTTTGTATTCTCCAAGCTTTACTTCAGGCTTAAGCGCTACGATTGCAGTGAAGACAACTGGTTCGCCTTTTTCTAGCTTTTCGATGTCGATTTCAGGAGCTGCGATTGGATCTACGTCCGCTTCATCTACTGCAGCAGAGTATGCTCCAGGTAGTACGATATCGATAGCATCGTTGTAAAGTGATTCTTCACCGTACATTTTATTGAACATTTTGCGTGGCATTTTCCCTTTACGGAAACCTGGTGCCTGTACTTTCTTTACTACTTTTTTGAACGCTTCATCCAACGCTTCGTTGAAACGATCTACAGAAACTTCAAACGTAAGTTTCCCTTCGCTACCTTCTAATTTTTCCCATTTAACTGTCATATGTATGACCTCCAAATCATTTGCAATACTTTTATTTTTATTTTAATCAATTATACCTTCGCATGATTGTATCTGAATTTTTTCTGTACATCCTAAAAAATCTTCGACACTCTTTGAAGGCTTTACCTGAATCAGCTCATTTTGTTTCGCCTGTAAGAAGCGACAACGTTGCTGATGACAGATAAGCAGTTGACAACCATTTTAGTATAACATAGTCTATTCATCTTTCAAGAATTAATCACTGTCAGCTTTCCATTTCTTCATCCACCGAACGTATGAACGACAGCAATGACGTTTCCTCTGTCTCCTTGCCATACAATAACTGCTTTGTATATGCGACGTAAGCGCCCGCCACCTCTTCCGCTGTATAAGGTCCCCAGTGGAACGGAAACAGCAAGACACTGTACTTAAGAATCAGATTAACAACCAGTTCACTAGCTGTTGGATCTTTCTCGAATTGTGCTTTCGCAAGAAACTGTACTTCCCCGATAAATTGATCTTCTTCAGGTGACACGAGTCTCGATGGATTGGCTTCAGTCTCAAAGTGATATTTTCGAACAGCTAAAGATTCTTGATATCCCGTTTGTTGCAATAACATTAATGCATACGTCTTGACTACTGGTAACATATCCTCTGTTTCAATTACATCTACCAGCAACGGAATATACGGCTGTAATTTCTGATGTTGTAACGATAATAAGAATTCCTGTTGCTCCATCGATCCCATCTGTTGAAATTGCTCGCTTGTAATAGAAGGCTCCTCTATAGAAGGTTCTTCATAACGATCGGATAATCGACTATTCAATTCCCGCAAGTATTGAAACTTCTGCAAGCTATGTTCCGGAATGATCTCTTTCTCTAACAAACCTTGTATCGTCAGCTCTACCTCATCGTATTGTTGTAATTGGATTGAAATTGAAAGATAAAGCTCCAGTAATTCTATGTAATCGCCCGCTTGGTTTTGCATAGCTAAAAGGGCGAATTCTTTCGCTCGTCCATACTCTTTCATTTCATATAAAGAAATGGCAAGACCATCGAAAACTGTGTAGTCTTCGGGGTCAATTTCCAATACAGATTCGAAATTCTGGACCGCTTCTTCATGAAGATCACGCTCCATTGCCTGTCTACCTTCTCGATGAAGACGTTCAAGTGTTCCAGGAAAGATGACTACATTCCCTTTTCTAATGACTTGTCTACGCTTCTTTTGCACTGTACTCACCTGCCTGCTTTGTTACTTTCACTATAGCACAGCACTCTAAACCGATTCCACCTTGACGCTAAGAATGACATTAAGCAATTACACTAACGATTTATTCACTACATACCACTTCGGTTGATCCACTTCGAAAATGTTTGGCCGCACAGTAGTTTCTCTAAGTTTTCCCATCAGTATGACTACCTGCTACTCGATCCGTTTCAATGATGAATTGGGTATGTTTATACATCGAACCCTTTATATTTTCGTATAACTCGCACTGAAAGCCTTCTCATCATAGTAGCCGACTACCAATTGATATACTAAACTATACAATTAAATGATTTGATACTTCACTTGCAAACTTGCGCTGATTGTAATCGTTCCAGACTCAATTGGTGTTCTGCTGGTATCTGCTAAGGCCATTGCGCGGAACGCTACCGGTTGAGATGTATGCTGTTCTTCAATCTTCAAAGGAATAGGTCGATTCTGTAGTTTCAACGAAGTCCCAATCGTAATCATTTTCGTTTCTGCATCTTGCAAGGCTAGTATCAAGGCTTGCTGATATTGTTCATCTTGATCGGGCATCGTGAATTCAATTGAGCCGATTTGATTCGCACCGTTTTTGACCGCAAGATCGACGAGTTCACCTGTTCGTGAAAGTTCGTTACTTGTAATGCGGATAGAATTAATCACTTCATAACCTTGAAAGCGCTGTTCCCCATTAACATATTCATAGACTGGACGAATTTGAAAATCAATCGTTTGAATAGACGATTCCGAAATTCCCGCTTTTTGAAGCGACTGTACCACTTGATTCATACGTCTAGCATTTTCTTGCTGGATCTCCTCGAGTTCCGCTCCTCTTGATGTAACAGATAATACAATATGAACCGTAGTAGGCGAGACCTTCACTGCGCCTTCACCAAATACAGTAATCGTTCGTGTTTCTTGTTCGTTGTACATATAGAACACTCTCCTTTTTACAGTATTATCATTTCTATGCAAAACTCCAACCTAGTTAGACCTCTTTTTTGTTTGTTTACACACTAGAACGAGAATAAAGACTTCATTATAACTCCATTAAATGACTTAGAAGGGGTTCCTATGCGTGAGAGTGAAAAACAAATCGCGAAATTAGCATTGCTCGGTGAATCTATTGCCTTGTTCGGTCAAGCGATTACGACGCTGGCGGCTTATCTAACATTAGTAGATGAGTAGATTGAAAGAGATAAATTTAGTAAAATGCAGAAAAGAGCTGTACATAAACCATCAGCTCTTTTCTACAACTTCATATGCAATTTCTTATAATAATTTTAAATGTGACTCCACTTGACTTCTTCAACAACTCGATCGATCCTTGATGCTTCTCTGCAATCTCTTTAACAATTGAGAGACCTAGACCATGCGCTCCGGTCTTGCCTTTTGTAAACGGAGTAAATAGTTCATCTTTAAGCGAAGAGTCAATAGCTTGTCCATCGTTATGAAAATAAAGCACAGCTTTACCATCTTCCTTTACACAACGGATCATCAGTAGAGATTTTGCATATTTCATTTGGTTGTTCAGCATATTTTCGATTAGAATTTCTATTTCATGCTGATAACCAATCACTGTCAACTGCTTAGCAAGTTGCAAGTCGACCGTTAAACCGGATGCATATACGTTTAGATCTTGGGCGACCTGTTCAATCAGTTCATCCAATTGAACAAGCTGGATATCTTGACCATTCTGAAGGTCCTCAGCATTTGACTTCGCAATGAATAATAAATCCTCTACTCTATTTTCAATCCTAGCCGTTTGCTTGGTAATGGTTTCTAGTGTTTCGTCTATAGTTCCCTTCGGATAAATTCCGTCTCTTGCAGACTCGGCATAACTGGATATAATCATAATCGGTGTCTTTAGTTCATGGGAAATATACCTCAACATGGACTGCTGTGCCAAATCCTTCTGTTTTAGATTGTATTTCATAGAGGAAAATGATGAAGCCAATTCTTGAATATCGGCATCTTCTGTTTCCAATACCAGTTCCGTGTCCCAGCTTTGCGTGTCAGTCTGCATAATATACCGCTTCAATTCATGAATATTATAATAGAGCTTGTTCGTGATCATTCGTGTGAGTAGTACAGACAGAATAAAGATGAATGCGGTAATAGCCAAAAACCACAATAACATTTTAGGTAGAATTTCACGGTAAATATCTTTAACAACAGAATACTTATATACCTTTTCTCCATTTTCATAATCCAAATCGATTTTGTATAACAAGTATTTACCTTCAACTTTTTCACGGTACACTTCGCTTTCCTCCATCTGCTCAACCGCATGATCCATGATATACTCCGCTGTAGGCTGACCATGAATAGCTTCGACTATATCGATACTGTGCGCTGTTACACCTAAAATCCACTCATTATAGACGCCTCGTTCGTCGTTCTTTTCATACGTATATTCATCAATAATACGATCTTCAAATATCTTCCCGAAATAATAGTACGACCAAAAGTAAACGATTGCGACACTTGCAATACTCATAAGCGTAATGAAAACAGCCATTAAAATAGTGATTTTCGACGCAAGCCATGTCTGACGTTTTTTCATACATTGCACCTATATCCAAAACCATAGATAGTTTCTATATGAAATAGCGGCATTTTCTGACGGATTCTTTTGATGTAATTATCGACAACACGTTCACTACCAAAATAATCCTCCCCCCAAATTTGTTGCAACAATAATTCCCTAGGGATTGCGGCTCGATTATGTTTTATAAAGAATTGTATAATATCAAATTCCCGACTCGTCACATCTAACTCCTGATCTCCCATTAAAATTAACCTTCGATTCTTGTCTATTTTATAAGGACCTACTACTTTAAAATCAGTATGATTTTGCATAGCTGTAACTTGTAGAATTTTCTTTACGCGAAGAACTAATTCCGCCGGCAAAAAAGGTTTCGTAATGTAGTCATCACACCCAATTTCAAAACCAATAACTCGATCTATACTTTCACCTCTTGCGGAAATCAAAATGACTGGGGTATTAACCTCGAGCTTTTTGATCTCTTTCAACAATTCAAATCCACTACCATCCGGGAGCATGATATCTACTACCCAACAATCTATCTGGACATGTAATTGACCAAAAGCTTCGTGTAGATCACCGCATTTCACCACATTCCAGCCATTTTTCTCTAAATAAATTGAAAGTACCTGAAGTAGATCCTGTTCATCTTCAACAAGACAAATCGTTTTCATCTCGCTCACTTCCCTCATTATATGTAGTACTTAAAGTATACAATCCTTCTATACGAATGTAGAGCCGTTCTAATCCGTGACACAATCAAACACATTTCAAACATAAACGAATACATTTATATGAAAATGTAGACACATTCCCTCTCTATCATAAGAAATAGCTAACTTGATGCATTTTAAAAGTAAGCGCATACAAAAATAAGATACATGGAGGTTTCCTATGGAAAAGAAGAAGTTCAAATTGCCAACCGCCTTTACTACATTGCTTATTATTACAGTAGGGATTGCATTCCTGACGTTTATCATACCCGCTGGAGAATATTCTTACAATGAAGATGGGACACCCATTGTCGGTACATATGAACAAGTCGAATCGAATCCCCAAGGTTTGTGGGACGTATTCTCCGCTCCGATTAACGGATTCTTTGATGCAATTGATATTATTATTTTCGTTCTCGTTCTGGGTGGATGTTTAGGTATTGTATTTGAAACGAAAGCAATCGATGCAGGTCTATCTAAAGTAGTGTTTTCATTAAAAGGTCGCGAAAAATTAATGATTCCTATTTTAATGACTATCTGTGCCATCGGTGGTGCTACGTATGGGATGGCGGAAGAAACGATTGCGTTCTATCCCATTGTAGTCCCGATTCTTCTATTAGCCGGTTACGATGTCGTTACAGCCGTCATGGTAATTTTCTTAGGTGCCGGGATTGGTGTGGCGGGTGGAATTACAAATCCGTTTTCTGTTGGAATCGCATCTAACCTGGCAGGTATTTCTATAGGGGACGGAATATTTCACCGTTTATTACTTTTTTCATTGTTCCTTGCATTCGGCATTACCTTTGTGATGCGGTACGCAGCAAAAGTGAAGATGTATCCCGAAAAATCAATTGTCTTTGATATCAAAAGTAAAGTAGAACAGCCTTTTAAAAAAATCGATCCGAATGATGTGGCCGATCTTACGGGAAGAAGAAAAGCGGTACTCGCAGTATTCAGTAGCT
Organism: Sporosarcina sp. P32b; assembly: GCF_002743335.1. GTDB lineage: Bacteria > Bacillota > Bacilli > Bacillales_A > Planococcaceae > Sporosarcina. Next base: position 231,546 of record NZ_PDZB01000003.1, on the reverse strand, counting down.
TCTTCCTCATTATGGTTGTTGCTCTAATCCCCTGGCAGGATAAGTTCGGGATTTCATTATTCAATACTTTGCATGACAACATCCAACAAACACCTATACTCGGTGTGGTATTAGGACATATTAGTCCGCTCGGGGAATGGGGTTTTGGGGAATTAACAGTTTTATTCTTCCTAGGTTCCATTATTATCGGAAAGATGTATTCATATAAAGAAGATGAAATAGTTAGATTGTTCCTTAATGGAGCAAAAGATTTAATCAGTGTTGCACTCATTCTTGCAGTGGCAAAAGGTATTTCTGTCATTATGACAAACGGAATGATCATTGGGACGATCCTGAATTTCGGGGAACATCTATTGGCAAATGTCAGCAGCTCTATTATTGCACCGCTTGCCTATCTCTTGTATATACCGTTAGCGTTCCTAATCCCATCTTCATCCGGACTAGCCACAGCGACGATTCCTATACTGGCCCCTCTCGCAGACTTCGCAGGAGTTGACCGGGCCTATATTGTAACCGCCATGCAAGCTGGTGCAGAAACAATGAATTTGTTCTCTCCGACACAAGCCGTTTTAGTTGGCGCTTTGACATTGGCGAACATTCCGTACGAACGCTGGCTTAAACACATTATTCCATTCGTGCTCGGGATTATATTAATTACCACTGTTGTATTAGTCACTTTGTCTATTATATAAATTATAGGAGGTTTTTATATGAATAAAATTTCAATTATTGGTGCAGGTAACGGCGGCTTAACCGCAGCTTATCATTTATCAAAACTCGGACACAGTATTTGTCTATACGATTCCCCTCAATTCGATACACAGATCAATGCGGTAAATAAACAAGGCGGGATCAAAGCACTACCAGAAGATCATGGTGCGGAGATGATGTTTCCAGGTTTCGAGGAAATCACGCATGCGACAACCGATATTAAGAAAGCGATGGAGTTTGCGGAATTGATTGTAATGATTTGCCCTTCATTCGCACAAGAGCTTTTATTTGAGCAAATGCTTCCTCACTTGCAAAATGGGCAAGTCGTTTTCTTAATGCCTGGTAACTACGGCGGACTAGTCTTAAATCGTATGAAAAATGAATCCAATCAAAAAAATAAAGATATTACGTTTGTGGATGGAATCAGTATTCCATGGGCAACGCGCATTGTTGAACCTGGTGTTTTAACTATCATGGGCTTAAAAGAGTTTTTATCTGTCAGCATTTTTCCGTCAGAAAATGCGACGAATGAAGTGAAGCAACTGATTACAGAATCCCTTCCAGTTCCAGTATATTTTCTAGATAACCCATTAGTAGCAGGGTTGGAAAACATCAACTTTGGTGGTCATCCATTATTGACAACGTTAAATATGGGACTACTTGAAAACTTTAACGGAGATTTTAACTATTATCGAGACTGCTGTAGTCCAGCCACTGCGAATGCGGCAGCGAAAATGGATCAAGAACGGCTTGCTGTTGGAGCGGCTCTTGGATTTTCATTGAAGACTGAATTAGAAGCAATGAATGCTCTGTATGATTCAAATTATAAATCAGTATACGATTTCAATCGTGACTCTACAACACATGGTAAAATCAACAGCGCACCAAATAGCTCTAAAAACCGTTATGTAACCGAAGATGTACCTTACTTACTCGTTCCCTGCTTCGAATTAGCACAAGCAGTCGGTATTCGTGTACCAATTGTAGAGTCTTGTATCCATATAGCCTCCGCTTATAATAATACAGACTATTTTAAGATTGGCAGAACATTAAAAGATATGGGTCTAACTACAGATGAATTAAAGATTCTTATCCAATAACTATCGAAAACCCAGATATCTCTTGTTGATATCTGGGTTTTGTTTAAAATCTAAACTAATTAATCCAAATAAAAAAGCTCCCGATCCATTACGACCGAAGAGCTCTGAATATTTGTTTTGCTATTAGAAAGTGATGAATCCTTTTTGTACTGCGAATCCACCTAATGTAAATAAGGCGATGACAACGAGTGTAATGATGAATAATCGATTATTTCTGTCCAAGACGTCACCTTTTTCTCTATCAGATAGATTATGATTGCTAGTTACTTCATTCTATCCTATCGAGTTCAGAATTAGCAATCTAATTTTCACGAGACGAAATATCTGTATTCGCACTTACTACGAGCAATGTCACGGGCTGGCGAGTCTCGTTAAACCATACATGCTCTTGCGTCGAATCTATATGAAAAGATTCATTCATATAAAATGTGTCTGAGTAGTCCTTCAAGACCACTTTAAGTTCACCTTCTAATATATAGACGAATTCCTGCCCTTGGTGGGCGTAGGGATGTGTATGGGATTCTCCAGGTCTTAATTCAATACGTGCGGGGAAAAATAACGGATTCTCCATATCGCCCACTAGGTTTGTAAAAGTGAAGTTAGGCTGATCAGCGGTTTTTTTAATAATACGCTTTTTGATCGGTGATTTTTCCATTGGCTCCTCGAAGAATAGATTAATATGAACTCCTAATGCCTCAGCAATTTTACGCAAAGAGGTAAAAGTTACCGAACTAATTCCGCGTTCTACTTGGGACAAAAAGCTGACGGATAAACCACTTTTGACACTAACATCTTTTAAAGTCAATTTATTCATCTTTCGAATTCGATGAATCTCTTTTCCTAATTCTGCATTCATTCCCATCCATCCCTTACTCAAAAATACTATAAGACTATTCTAGCATCAAAATGAAATTGATTTCTTATGATAAAGAAGACTCCTGAGTAAATCAAGAGTCTTCTTTATTATATAGTATCTAATTATTTCGAACTCAATAAATTAGGAAGCCAAGTAGCCAACGTCGGGAACAAAACGAAAATAATCGTCGCAATAAGTTGGATGATGATAAACGGCACAGTTGCACGATAAATCTTCTCGATACTCACCTTATCGCCCACCGCACTTTTTAGATAGAAGATTGCAAATCCGAATGGCGGCGTTAAATATGCTAATTGAAGAACAACCATGAAGACGACTCCCCACCACAAAGGATCAAAGCCGGCATTCGCAATAATCGGTGAAATTATTGGAGCTGCTAGCATAATCAACGCCATTGTCTCCAGAAACATTCCTAGTAAAATTATAAACGCCAAGGAGAAAGCTAAAATCCCCCATTTACCACCGGGTGCTAATTGAGCCATTTCGGATACAAAACGATTTCCTCCTACTCCAGAGAACACAGCAGAAAATGCTGCCGCACCAATCAATATCCAACCTACCATTCCGGTCATTTTAGTAGATTCTTTAAGCGCTAGATTAATCTTTTTCAAGTTCAAACGCTTGGTAAATAGGCCGATAAGTAAAGTACCCAGAACACCAACTGCCGCTCCTTCAGTAGGAGTCGCAATGCCAGTAAAAATCGATCCAAGTACAATGACGATTAAAATCAGGGGTAGGATGACAGACTTCGTAGCCAGCAATTTTTCACGTGTTGTAGCACGATCTTGCTTTTCCAACGAGGGAGCCATATCCTTGTTTTTATAAGCACGGAATAAAATATACGCTATAAACAATCCTATTAAAATAAAGCCAGCACCTAAGCCCCCAGCAAATAAACTAGACACCGATACGCCAGTGATGGCGCCATAAACGACCATGTTTAAACTTGGTGGAATGAGTTGTCCTAGTGTCCCCCCTGCCATAATCGATCCTAAGCTTAATGATTCATTGTATTTATACTTCATCATCTGCGGTAACGCAATTAATCCTAGACCAATTACTCCCGCAGCAACTACCCCTGAAATCGCACCGATAATTGCACCTACTAAAATGGTCGCAATTGCTAATCCTCCGCGCACTGCACCAGACCACTTATACACAGCATCATATAAATCTGTGATGATATTGGACTTTTCCAATAAAACGGACATTAGAATGAATAACGGAATTGCAATAAGTGTGAAATTATTCATCACCCCCCAAACAGCACTAGTCAATAGACTGGTACTATCTAATCCCCACATCATTAACGAAAACACCACGCCAACTGTGGATAATGCAAATGCAATCGGTACCCCTAAAAATAGAAGTAGCATCAATAAAACAAACATCGCAACCGGTGCATAATCAAATAGAAGTATCATCTATGCTACCCCCTTTTGCGATTTTATAGATTTCGACACACGCCTGTAACCAAATCAGCAACCCGCTGATCGGGATGAACCACTTAAACCACCATATCTGAGGATTAAACGTACTCTGATGTGAGGAATGTTCCATAATCATCGTTGATTCAATCGCCATGAGGGAACCACGGTAGATTAGGAACGATGCTACCAATATCACGAGCAGCATAGCAAATATGCCGAAGAATTTATTCCAACCAGGAGACAGTAAACGTGGAATAATATCCACTGCAATGTGTCCCTTTACTCTTAGCACTTCGGCTCCCGCTAGTAATATGGATACACCATATATGAAAATCGGCACTTCAAAACCCCAATCTGGTGCATCATGCAAAAAGCGTCTCATGATGATGGTATAGATGACTATTAGGGTTAGTGGAATCATTAAATAACCCGCTATTCTTCCTGCGATAGAAGACATTTTTTCTATTATTGTTGTTAAGCGAATCATGTAGCCACCGCCTATTCTTTATAGCCTATTTTTTTTGCCTGTTCAATATAACCAAGTTCAGCCAACAGATCCGCATATTGTTCTACATATTCTTTACTTGCTTCACTTTTCTCTTTATAATCATTTAATAATTCAAATCCTTTTTCACGCATTTCCTCAACATCTTCTTCAGGTAATTGAATGAACTCGATATCTGAATTATTCATCCATTCAGTCTTTGCCTTTGAACTTTCCACGCCATAAGCAATGGCAGATTGATAGCGTACTTTATCTCTTGCCACCTGCACAATCGCCTTCAAATCATCCGGCAACTCCTCCCAAGATTTCGGATTGGCAATCAGCTCTTTATCGGAACTTGGTCCAACATGTAAAGCAGGTTCTATAATGTATTTCGATACTTCATCTAATCCCATTTCGCCATTCACCAGATAATCATTAAATTCTGCGGCGTCCACTGTACCGAGTTGCAGTCCTGTATATATTTCAGGTGCGGATAATGAAATAGCTGACGCACCGAGTTTTCCGTAAAAAAGACTTGCCACTCCAGCAGCACGAATATTCTTTCCTTTAAAATCATCAGCCGAACGGATTGGTACTTGCGACATCAAGATTTCTTCCGGTGCATAATCGAATGTTCCTAAGCTATTAATTCCATGCTTTTCATAGGCTTTATCCATAATAGGCTGAAGTTTTTCGGAACGATAGAAATGTTCTTCAAATCCAGAAATCGGATCACCTGGAATTGTGCCTCCACCTAAAGCAAACACGGGATCTTTCCCTGTCCAGAAACCTGTATAGACAGCTCCTAAATCAACAACACCATTTTTCACCATATCAAATGTTTCATTAGTTGGGAATAAAATATTAGCACCAAACGGCTCAATCACTAAGCGTCCACCTGACATTTCTTCTACAGCTTTGACGAAAGGCAATATCGTGCCATCATATCGTGCTGTTCCTGGTATTTGATGGGTAACCATACGCCACTTATAAACTTTCTGTTCTCCTTCAGGTATCGTTTGATTAAGTTGGCAACCAGATAAAATCAATAGAAATACGAGCATCAAACTAATAAGCAGTATAGATTTTTTCAACATATTACTCCCCCTCTTTGAAATCGCTTACATTCTGATAATTACGTCTAATTATACGAATTAACTTATTATAATTACAGTAGGAGTGTAAAGTCAATGCAATTTTTCTCTTTTACTGTAATTTTGTTATTGAGATTTTTAATTGATTAACAGGAATAAATATTTTTTTTATATTACAAAAATGAATCCAAAAAACAGTCTCTGAAAATCTGATTATCCAGACTTCCAAGACTGTATGTTTTATAATTTGAATTTACTCTACCTTGAGCTATATTACTCAATTTCCAACTTCAATTGCTTTAGAAAATGCACCATGAATTCATGACGTTCTTCCGCTAAGCACGTTCCTTTAGGTGTAACCATTAAGTTTTTCAATAATAATAACTTCTCGTGAAAATGCGTAACCGTAGCCGTTTCTTTTTTACGATATTCTGACACAGACATATCCTTTCGAGCTTCTTCTTGCTGATCGTAAAGTTTCCTGCCGCGCGCGCCACCAAACGCAAATGCACGCGCAATGCCTACCGCGCCAATCGCATCCAAACGGTCAGCATCTCTGACAATAGCGCCTTCAATAGAGGTAATATCTTTTGCGTTGCCGCCACTGAATGATACACTTTCAATCGCAGATATCACGTTTTCTGTAATCTGTTGTGTCGCACCTATTTTTTCAAGCAACTCTATCGTAGTTACTTCATGCATTTCTTCATATTTCGCATCTTCCACATCATGCAACAGCACTGCTAAACGAACGACTAATTCATCAGCACCCGGCTCAGTCGCTAAAATTTTCTCAGCATTTTTCATTACACGATCTATATGGTCGAGATCATGGCTCGCATCGAATTTATTATAAATACCTTCTACTTCAGATCTGCACTTCGATACCATTTCTTGCATTGAATCCCTTCCCCTCTTTTACATTAGTTATATGCGAATACAGCCTGTAAAATCAGTCTTTTTACCTGACGAATGAAATTCATTTCACTGGATTACAGAAAAAAATCGTTACAGTCGCTCCTAATTAAGAAGCAGAATTTACTGCAGCTCGTATTCCTCACCGTAATAGAGTTTAACATGCTCTTCAATGGTATGAATACCTTCTTTTGTTGTACTACATGCTAATTGGACAACGAAATCCAATCATCCGCAGAAACTGTCACGACCCGCAGTTCCCCTCGACGTGTAAAAAGGAAAGGTAGCCAAGGTGTGGCCCCTTTCCTTCTATTATATACCGTGTATATTATTTAACGTAACTTGTTAGATAGCCGTAACCTGTAGCTTCCATTTCTTCTAGCGGTACGAAATCGATTGATGCGCTGTTAATACAATATCGTAATCCACCACGATCTTTTGGACCGTCTTCGAAAATATGGCCAAGATGGCTATCTCCTGCACGACTTCTGACTTCAGTTCGTACCATATTGAAACTTTTATCTATATGTTCCGTCATTACTTCCGGAACGATTGGTTGCGTGAAGCTTGGCCAACCGCACTGTGAATCATACTTATCAGCACTCGAAAATAATGGTTCACCGGTTGCAACATCGATATAGATGCCACTTTCGAAAGTATCCCAGTATTCATTCGAGAATGCTGCTTCTGTATGGTCACCTTGTGTCACTTGATACTGATCTTTCGTCAACTTCTCTTTTAATTCTTTATCGCTAGGCTTAGGATAGTCCGCTACGTCAATTATAGATGGTATTTCTTGATCTTCCAACGTATCGAATTCAACATGACAATAGCCATCTGGGTTTTTCTCTAAGTAATCCTGATGATACTCATCCGCTAATGTAAAGCTCGTCAGCGGTTCTACTTCCGTCACGATGTCGTCATCATAGCGTTCCTGCTCAATAGCAACGACTTCGTCAATAACCGCTTGATCTTCTGGATTAGAGTAATAAATGCCCGAACGATACTGTGTACCACGGTCATTTCCTTGTTTATTCAAAGATGTAGGATCCACAATCATGAAAAAATGTTCCACAATGGTTTTCAAATCCGTATGTGCTGGATCGTATTGTACATGAACTGTTTCTGTATGGCCGGTTTTTCCTGTGATTACTTGATTGTATGTTGGATTTTCCGTTGTGCCATTTGCAAAGCCGGAAGTCACATCATATACGCCATACACTCTTTCCATATATGCTTCCACTCCCCAGAAACAACCACCGGCCAAATAGATATCCTGTAGATTTTCTTCGTTAAATTCTACATCTTCATTGGGATTGGCGGGATACTTGGAACCTGAAGAAGCAGTCAGTGAATCAAGGCTGGATGATGACTCCGGATTACTTAAGCCACACCCTGTAAGCAGTAAAATACCGAGTAAACCGAGTATGAATTTTAACTTCATAATAGTGAGCTCCCTTCATTAATTAATTTGTGACATGGCATCGATAATTTGATCATTTGATAAGTGGCCTGGTTGTGAGCGGACCAATTTCCCTTTTGTATCAATAAAAGCCGACGTTGGATATCCTTTAACATTGAATTCTTGCACGAGACTGCCGCCATCATTTAATAATACCGGCAAAGCGTCCACATGTTGAACACCTTTGAACCATTTGACAAATTCATCGTGTGGCTTTTCATTATTAAAACCAGGGGCTACGACAGTAAGCACTTCAAAATCCGTGGATTCTTTAGCAAGCGTATTGACTTCATCTAGACCTGCCAAACAGATCGGACACCAAGAAGCCCAGAACTTTACATACACTTTTTCGCCTTTATAATCTGCAAGACTAACGGTTTTTCCATGAAGATCCTGCAAAGCAATACTATTTGCGTCACTATCCGTTCCAGCAGACGAACAAGCACCTAGAACAGCAACGATGGCCAACAACATAACGATTTTTTTCAACATGGTAGTTCCTCCTCTTATTGTGGAAATCGTGTTGTAAACCAGTTAAAATTAATAATAATAATGATGATGATTAGCATCCCACTAGTTTGACCTATTTTCGTAAAGTAGTAATTCAGTTATTTCTTTTGAAACAATAAAAGATCAAAGAAAGTAGTGAAAATGATAGGTTACGTTTCAAATACCTGTTGCCCAATCATGAGTAATCCCCTCTTTTTTCATTTATACTTCTATTATAAATTGAGGACACTCTAAAACCTATCGATTGAGACTTTTAAAAAATTTAATATGACCAAATCCAGACGTTTTTCGACAAATAATGATCCTTGACTTTAACTGTTGACAATTTGCCAACAACCATTTATTCTTTTAAAGAAGTATATATTTTTACCGTTGTCGTAGAAATGGAGGGGTAGTGTCATGTCAGAAGGTAGTCTTGGTCTGTCTATCGGGCAATTATTGCGTGATGTTTTAGAAGAACGTTCATTGTCCATGCGCAAACTAAGCGAACTCACAGATATTGATACTTCAACTATCTCTAGGATCATCAATGACAAACGCAAAGCAACACTAGATCACCTAGAGAAATTTGCGATCATTTTGGAAATACCATTAGCCAATTTACTTCAGGCGGCAGGCTATCCAGTTGATCATAAAAACACGATACCTTCTGCTTATGATGATACGATTCAACAACTTGTCGAAACATCAGAACTTCTATCTGCAGATATTTCCATTGAAAAAGTCGAACTTCAGCTTGCAAGTTATGAAGCGTATGTTCAAACTACTGAAGGTAGAAAAAGAATTTTACATGATTTCGATAAGAAGTTAAAACTGACAGGCGGAGTAGGTCCATTCGTCGATCAAATGAAAGAATTATTTACACGGTTTAAAATGCAAGATGTTGCAAAGCGTGATCTAGCCATTATCGGTAGCGCATTATTATACTTTATCATTCCTGTGGATGTCATCCCGGACTACATTTTTGCGGTCGGGTATCTGGATGATGCGATCGCGGTCCAAATTGCTTCAAGCGTACTAACAAAGAATTCATAATTAGATGAGTAGGTGTGACATTAATGGAAAACAGAGTGACTGAAAAGCGTCGCAAGAAAAAACTTAAGAGAAAATATAAGCGATTAATATTCATGGTATTCACTTTGCTACTTTTAGCGGGTGGCGGATATGTCGCTGCGCAATATTCAAACGGCTTATCCTTTGCGAACGGTGGCAAAACAAATGAAATACATACAGAACTCAGCGATAGCAGCAATACATTTTCCGATAACAATTCCGCTTTTGACGACTTTGAAGGTGGCGAATCACAATTTGGCGAAATTAACGTATTGTTAATTGGTGATGACGCAAGGGGCGACGAAGATGACACGCGTTCAGATGCTTTGATGATTGGTCACTACGATCAGACAACAAACCAAGTGAAGTTAATCTCTCTTATGCGTGATACATACGTCGATATTCCAGGTCACGGTATGGAAAAGATCAATGCCGCTTATGCACTCGGAGGACCTGAATTAGTGCGACAAACGATTAAGCATAATTTCGATGTGGATGTGCAATATTACGCGATTGTTAATTTCGAAGGTTTCTCAAAAATTGTCGATGTTATCGCGCCTGACGGAATTGAAGTCGATATTCCATATGAAATGTCACACGGGCTAGGTTTAACACTCTATCCTGGTCAACAGAAATTGAACGGGGATCAATTACTTGGTTATGTGAGATTCCGCCACGATATCCATAGTGATTACGGTCGCGTAGAACGTCAGCAAGAAGCTCTAGGTAAACTGAAAGATGAAGCGATGAGTTTACAGACACTCGTCAATATACCTAAATTAATGGGCGTTATTGATCCATATATTGATACGAACATCGACAGTAAAACTATCTTTACAATTGCTAAAGGTATGTTGACTGGTGGAAAGAATAACGAAATGGAATCCCTACGTATTCCGGTAGAAGGATCATTTGGCGACTTGCGCACAGACGTTGGTGCTGTTCTTGAGATTAACCTAGAACAGAATAAACAAGCATTACGAGAGTTTTTATCATTAGAGGATGAATCAACCGATGATGGAAGCGAACAAGACGTAGAATATGCGGAAGATCAAGAATATAGTCAAGACCAGCCATACTAAAACGAAATAAATCCATACAATAATAAGCTGTTCCAGTCATTCAAACGACTAGAACAGCTTATTTTTATGTTACCTATTTATATGCTAAAAGGAATATCACTTTCACTAAGCCTTTTCCATTTAGTAGTTAAATTATATGAAACATTTCTTATAATCACAAATGATGCTATTCATTATATAATAGTACACTATAACTTTATGTTTTATTACGTCGTCAATACTAATTTCCCCATCGTCTTCCTACCCTGCAATTGTCTCTGGGCTTCTGCTGCCTCTTCCAAATCAAATGTACCACCTATTGTTAATTGTAAATCTCCATTTTGTACATATTCTAGTAGTTCTTTAAAGCTGTTCTGATATACTTCATAGTTTTTCATGATTTGAGGCAAGAAAAAACCAACAACCGATTGATTTCGTTGCATCAATTCTCCCGCATCCATTGGAGATCGTTCTCCGCTTGCCGCACCAAAGACTACCATACGCCCAAATGGTGCAAGACATTTCAGTGTTTTTCTAAACACATCTCCACCGACCATTTCAAGCGCCACATCTACACCTTTACCATCAGTCAATTCTCGGACCTTCGATTCCCAGCCTTCTTCCGTGTAGTTAACTAGATGATCTGCCCCCATCTCTTTTGCATGTGCTAGCTTTTCCTCACTACTCGCTGTTGCAATAACTTTGCCAGCACCAAATAGTTTTGCTAATTGTACTGCAATCGCCCCTACACCCCCTGCTGCTGCATGAACAAGAACAGTTTCTCCTTTTTGTAATCGCCCCATTGTCTTTAATATGTGGTAAGCCGTCTGACCTTGAAGGGGTAGCGCAACCGCGTCGGTATATTCCACACCGTCTGGAATCGGCGCAAGCGTCATTTCAGGTATCGCCGCATATTCGCTATAACCGGCCGATTCAATGAGTGATACTACTCGCATACCGGGCTTAAAACGCTTTACGCCTTTCCCGACTTCCGTAATAATCCCTGCGACTTCAGCTCCGGGAATAAAAGGAAGTGGTGTCGGTACAACATACTTACCTTCACGGCGTGCAACATCCGCATAGTTCACACCAATAGCTTTAATTTCTACCAATACATCACGATCTCCTACAACTGGTTTATCAATTTTCACAAGTTGAAGTACTTCCGGTCCACCATACTGCTCTAATTGAATCGCTTTCATATCATCTGCCCCTTTATGAAATATAGTTTTCTGCTTGATTCATTGCATCAGCAATTCCGCGCTTTGTTTCCACTGTATTTTCAACCGATAATTCACTACATCTATCGAATACATTGCTCAAGATGTATTTTTTAGTATCCCCCGAAGCAACACTGGAAAGTAGTCTTCTCGCATTCATTTCTACACGTAGTAACGTATCCGTAACAAGTGCTTCTGTTAGTTTAATTTTTAGCGAGGCAGACTTGTTATTTGAAGACTCTATTGCTTTCATTGTTCGTAAGACAGCCGATTCCATTGCATAAAGATCAATTGCTATATTAGCAAGTTCCATGAGTGCTTCTTGTTCGTTCGCAATTTGTTCTTCATGCTTCTGATACGTGAGACCAATACATACTAAGAAAACATTTCTTACTAATGTGACTGCTCCTTGTTCTCTTGAAAGTTCAGTGCTTTGCAGAGTTGTTGGCTGACCCAATGCTTTACTCGCTTCCTTTACTAATTCTTGAAGTGGAACCATTCCTTTAGAAGTGTGACTTAGTAAGGACATGGGAATGAGCAACCGATTAATCTCATTCGTCCCTTCAAATATTCGGTTAATACGAGAATCCCGGTACACTTGTTCAATTGCATAGTCTTTGATATAGCCATAACCACCATGAAGTTGCAGTGATTCGTCGGCTACTTGATCTAGCGTTTCGGATCCATATACTTTACAAATTGCACATTCTACAGCATACTCCATCATCCGTTTAGCAATTAAACGATGGTCTTCTGAATGCTCCAAATCACCAAGTGCATCTTCTAAAAGAGAAGCCGTTCTGTACTGAAGCGATTCTGCAGCATAGATCCGCGTCGTCATATCCGCTATCTTTTCTTTTGTAGCAGTAAATTCAGCGATAGGTTTTCCGAATTGCTTGCGCTCTTTTGTATAATCAATTGCTAGTTTCATACTGAACTTTGAAGCACCCATTGTTGCAGAACCTAAATTAAAACGCCCTAAATTAAGTACGTTCAACGCAATATGGTGACCTTTTCCTACTTCTCCCAACAGATTACGTACAGGAACTTCACAGTTTTCAAAATACACCGCAGTCGTTGATGATCCTTTAATCCCCATTTTCTGCTCTTCTGGCCCAAGAGAAATCCCTGGGAAGTCATTCTCTACAATAAAAGCAGTAAACGCCGTACCGTCTACTTTTGCATAGACAATAAATGTATTAGAAAAGGCAGCATTTGTAATATACAACTTTGAACCGTTCAAAATATAATGCGTACCTTCTTCATTTAATGTCGCTGTAGTTTTCGCCGATAATGCATCAGAACCTGAAGTTGGCTCAGTTAAACAGTAAGCGCCAATAAATTCGCCAGATGCCAGTTTCGGTAAGTAGTATTCCTTTTGCCATTGCGTTCCGAAATATATGATTGGAAGCGTGGCTATACACGTATGATTGGAATGTGCCACACTATACCCCCCGGCAGAGCCTAAATGCTCACCGACGAGCCCTTTAGTGATTTTATCAAGACCTAACCCACCATATTTTTCTGGTATACTGTGTGCTAATAATCCAAGATCTCCTGCTTTAGTTAATAAAGATTTCACAAGAGTAAAGTCTTGCTTTTCAATCTCTGAATTGCGTGGATGTACTTCTTTTTTTATGAAGTTTTTTGCTGTATTTGCAATCATATGGTGTTCGTCAGTAAATTCCTCTGGAGTAAATACTTCCTCTTGTCTTGATGGACGATATAGAAAAGCAGCACCTTGGTAGAGTTGTTTTTTATTAGACATGTATATTCTCTCCTTTATGAAAAATAGATATGAAAACTTAGTCTCGTTATCTATTGACTAGATTTGGCTACTCATGCCGCCGTCCACTACTAATACGTCTCCAGTGATGTAATCAGACGCTTTTGACGCTAAAAATACAGCTACACCTTTTAAGTCATCTTCGCTACCTAATCTATTTAACGGTGTTCCATTTAAAATGTAATCACGACCATTTTCGATTGTAACATTCGACATTTTCGTAGGGAAGAATCCTGGAGCAATGGCATTTACATTAATATTATGTCGACCCCATTTTGCTGCTAAATCTTTAGTCAGTACAATGACTGCGCCTTTGCTAGTATTGTAACCAATCGTATCCATGAAATCTGGATGTGTTCCGCCAAGTCCTGCAACAGAAGCAATATTTATGATTTTTCCGCTGTTTTGCTTGATCATGACCTTTCCCACTTCTCTGCTCATAATAAATGTTCCCGTTGCGTTGACGTTAAGCACTTTCTGAAAAGCTTCTATCGGCATATCTATTGTGGGCGCCCCCCATGTGGCACCGCTATTATTCACCAGAATATCAATGGTTCCAAATTCCTTTACTGTCTCTTCAACTACTCTTCTCACATCTTCTTCATTTGCCACGTCACAAGCCAAACCTATTGATCTCACACCTAGACTTTCCAACTCTTGACTCATCTCAATACACGATTCCACTTTGCGAGAACAGACTACAACATTCGCTCCAGCTTCCGCAAATCCTCTTGCAATTTGTGCTCCAAGCCCTCTTCCACCGCCCGTAACTACTGCCGTTTTCCCCTTTAAATTAAACATATCAAGAACCGTCATGTCTATTTCCCCTTTTCTATAGTTTGCTAGTTTCCTTCATTACATTAAAACTACTTTCACTCAAATGTTCATACTACCCTTTATACATAAAGCTTATTCTCATGTACTAACCAGTCGGTATGTTCAGAATAAAAAGATATAATTACCATACTAAACGTTCAGCTTTTATTTAGCAAGACTTTACTTCCCCCTCTTACACTGTAAACCCACAGAATGCTATTGTTGAGATATCATTTATGTCTAAAATTGATGATGAAAATGCGATTTACGCTTCTTATTCGTACGTTTTAAAGGGATTCGAACCCCGACCTACGTCTTAGGAGGGCTTTGATCTATCTAGCTGAGCTACTGGGACGAAATGTGATTGAAGCATCGTGAATACAGCGCCTCCAGGAATACTTGTTTATTTAAACTCAAACTTACTCTTTTATTCGAACTAGAGTATTTGTCCAATCATCTCACTAGCCTTTTCATATATTGATTATAAGGTCGGCCGGCATGAAAAGTGTAATGGAGGTGAAAAGATATGTGTTCTAAAAACAATCGACGGGGAAATCGAGTAGAATTGGTTTGTAAATGTCGAGAAGTAAGATCAAATCACGATAATAGGCACCACTGTAACCGTGACTTTGATCATCACGATAATAAACACCACTGTGACCGTGACTTTGATCATCACGATAATAAACGCCACTGTGACCGTGACTTTAATTGTAGAAATGAGTTCAGATGTCAATGTAGAAGATGTAATCGCAGACGTTTTAACTTTTTCTGGTAAATGTAATAAGATTAAGAAGGTAAAATAATAAATGTGTCTGCGCAGACAAAGCATAAGAAATGGAAAGGCGATTACTCTAAATTGAGTAATTGCCTTTTGGGGATTTGAAGTGGTAAAGCGTGAAAACAGGTTATATATTCTGTTAATACTTAAGGTGGTTTTAAAGTGTGATTTTTTATCAAATCTCCACTTTTAGAAAATGATTTTACTAGATGAGGTTGACTATCGCAAATTTTAGAGGGTTTGGTGGGTTTGCTGAGATATGTGTTCATGTTTATTACTCTAACAATGGCAAGTATTATTTATAGACCTAGTATTTGTTAAGACAATTCAAGGGTCCATTCTAGTAATCAATTTCATGGATTTATTTGATATCAAAGTGTTCGGTTTCAGTAAATAGTAACCAAATAACGTCCTAGAAGGGATTCGAACCCCCGACCTACGCCTTAGGAGGGCGTTGCTCTATCCAGCTGAGCTACTAGGACATGATAGAAATGAGTAACACTTCGATTCATCTGCTGATTCAAAGTGTTCTCACGCTTATTAATCGTTCGCCGTACCATCGTAATCTTCATTAAACCATAATTGCTCATCATCATCCACGTCGCCATTATAGTTAATCAAAATTTCTTCTCCAGCTTTGATATCTCTATAGGCAAAGAAATCAAATGTATGGTGATCGAAATTAATATCATACGTCGCATTCGGTTCATAAGAATGATTGAATAACATTCCGTAGCCAAGAAGGACAGCGGTATGGTTTTCTCCATACTCGAAAGCATAGTCAGCTAGAACAGTTTTCTCAATATGTTCATGTTGTTCATTTGGATAAGAGATAACAGGCGCTTCATGTAACAACTGCCCTTTTTTAATATCGCATTTTGCGAATACTCCTCTATTGAATTCCCCTTCGCCAATTGGAGAAAGTTTTACTTCTATCATGTCTTTCACCTACTCGCTTGTAAATTATACTTGCCTAGTATACCATTAATTTCACCCAATTGCTGATTTCTTTTCTCATTAAATAAAACAGGACGTTAACAGCAGTTAGTTCCTTTTTAGAGACACCTACCAACCATACACTTTCGTACAAACGACCGTTGCTACAACTGACCTGAATAGACATTTGACGGAATACATTTCATACATAAAACCTCTACCTATCTACGCAAAGTCTTGATCCACTTCCTGCCTATCATACTCAAGAATCCAGTCAGAGTATTGTTCATAAAGAAATCTAATAGATTCCCTGTCAGACGCTATGATATCACAGCCACGATCATCGTATAGATGATAAATGATATTTTGGGATAGGTTGATGAAGAATATATCATAACCGCTTTCAAGATTTCGTTTTAAAATCGTAGTCGGATCAGAGTAATCTTCATAACAAATCGCTTTCAGTAACTGCATATACCGAATATCTTGTTTTTTACAAGTAAGCATAAATCGATGTGTTTGAAGTTCTTCCTCCTCTTCACCATAAGGATTAGGAATCGTAGAAAACTGCAATGTATATAATAATTCTTTTCGTTTTATAAACTTGGAATAGACATTCAACGGTCGATCGCGTAGAAAATGATTATTTGTATGGACATCAGTGACCATCATGATTTCATCATCTTCCCCAAACACCGCTTCGAATAATGTAATGGACCGATAAAATGCTTGTTTTAAGAAATCCGGCTCATCAAATGCTATTGATTCAGAAATTTCAAAGCGTATAGCTTTATTTGTTTCGTAAAATAGAGCAGGTGCCAGTTCAATCCCGTCAAAATACTCAGCTAAATATACTTCTAACGTTTTCATTAATTCACTCTCCATTACGGATGTCTTACATGATTGTGAATGCAATCGCCCGTAGTTCTTGCAATGCATATTCAAAGTTCCCTGCCAAAATCTTAGCCTCTTGTTCGCCACCGCTATAGCTAGAAAGATTAACAATTAGTAGATCCTTAGTAAGACGTAGAAAATTCCATAGCCACCTTCCACGACCGGCGCAAATGCACCATTTTCAACTTGTGGATGTGTCGTATTACTAGTGGAAATAAAATCATGACGCATCTTCAAATAGCTGGGATCAGTAAATAGTGCAGGTAATTGTTTCGTTTTGGCTCATCTTGATATAACGAAAATATCTTCTATAATCCAAATAGATGTCTCTCACTCCAAATCCTTTTTGTGCTTCTTTTAATCGATGAGAATGTGCAGCACCTGATTATTGCATTAAACGATAGACAAGAGGAGCTTCTAGCTGTTCCTCCACTATTGCTTTCGCCAGTATTAGATTTTCTGTATTTGAAGGGCGTATGCATTCGGTTCTTTCTTTATTAAACCAACGCATGGACAGCGCATCATACCGAATGTCTTATATTGAGCTACTTGCAGCGCCATATGAAAAAATGAATCTGGACTGAATCCAAGTCGTTTTATTTCATCCGTTCCAAGAGCTTCAAAATTCACCACATGAGTGAAATATTCTCGATCGCTTTTTTTATTCTCTTTTTCTAATGCATGGAGCTCTTGCTGTACTTCAGCTGAAAGCATCCAGTCTAATTTTTCTGCTGTAGGTTGCACGTTCATTTCGATGTTTTCCAAATCCGTTGAAATGAGCTGAATTTGTACATCTTGAATGACCGCGAAACTAGTCGTCCCATCGACTGCAGTATATTCTACGCAGTAACCAAGCTCGCTTGCTTTAGTCATGACGATTTGCAATGTCATATCAAAGTATTTATTCCTGCCACTCAGTAAAAGATTATGTATCGCTTCATTAGAATTTGTACTGTGTTCATCTATTGATATAACAACCAATGAATTTGCCATGCTTTGTAAACTTTCAGTATTCAATTGAGTGACTGTAAGTCTTTGATAAATATCTGTTGCTTTATTTTTACTTGTGGTGAAAATCCCGACATTAGATCCTGCTGGTTCATTCAATGAAAAAGTTTCTTCAATCACTTTTGACAATGCCTCACTGGAATACAACAAACCTTCTTCATCCGTTACAGGAATCGTGTAGATATTGCCATTAGTTCAAAAGCTAATATGATTGTCTACTTTAGAATATTCAGCAACGCAGTGACCATCCCGTTGATATTTAGGTATTCGAACAGAACGGATAAGTTAGGATATTGGCTCATGTCTAGCGGTATTTTCCGCAACATTTCAGAGTGGGCTTTTTCATCAATGATCGCATGATAAAACTGCACCACGAATCGACTCACTTTGCCAGCTAACTCAGCTATTGTACGAACTGGATACTGCTAATTATCAAGTGAAATATTGAAATTACTACTGGTATGTAAGGGCTTACGAGATGTTAGATATAAATCATTCAAACAAAATTTTAGCCAACTATCTGCATTTTACTTTACATAATAATATTATTCTAATTATATTATTCAATATATACACCATATAGTAAATAATAGCATATAAAAAATCTCCCACCTATTTAGATGAGAGATTCACTTTCACTTTTTCACAAAGGTTCCAAACGACTCTCGATTTCTTCACGACGATGTTCGAGGAATGGTGGCAATGCCAAGCTTTCTCCTAAATGCTCTAACTCCTCATCGGTATCAAATCCTGGTCCATCTGTTGCTATTTCAATAGTTAAACCGTTCGGATCTTTTAAATAGACTGAATGAAAGTAATATCTATCAACATATTGTGAATTGGGAATCCCATTGTCATTTAACTTATGAATAAACTCATTCAATTCCTCTTCATCTTCAACACGTAATGCAATATGATGAACACTACCTCTTCCCGGACGTTCTTTAGGAAGATCCGCACGATGTTCTAGATGAATTTCAGCTCCCGTTCCCCCTTCACCCGTTTCATAGATTATGATATCGGGCTGCCCTTTCGTTTCCGAGACGTAACGATCTTTTTCCTTAAATCCTAAAATGTCTGTTAGAAGTGCAGTCGTTTCATCCACGTTTTGCACAGTAAAACGTGAAGGCCCTAATCCAATGATGCCATATTCTGATGGAACTGGACTTTGACTCCATGGAACGCCACCAGCTACGCCTGTATTGTGTTCATCTGAAATCAGTAGTAGTCTTTGGCCTTCAAAGTCTTGAAATGGCAGAACTAATCTCCCCGCTTGCTCGCGTATATCTTCATACAGCACGTGAAATTCTTCAAATCTGGATTTCCAATATTCCAACGCTTGATCATTTGGTACACGAAGCGAAGTAGCCGAAATACTATTTGTTCCCTCATATGTTTTTCCGGCACGTGGTATTTCAAAAAACGTCACGTCCGTTCCAGGATTCCCCTTCTCATCTGCATAAAATAAATGATACATAGAAGGTGAATCTTGATTGACGGTTTTTTTCACTAAGCGCATACCCAAAATATTCGTATAGAAATCTAGGTTTTTCTTCGCATCAGCTGTTATTGCTGACATGTGGTGAAGCCCTTTAATTTTCATCATTATTCCTCCTCATGATTTCATTCTTACTAGCTATTCCCCATTTTTGCATACTTTATTATGTATCAATTTATAGGTAAGCTGACTAACAATCAACTTCTCTGCTTATGAATCTACCTAATAGGTAGATTCTGTCAAGGTCTTTCATGTATTATATAGATACAATGCAAAAAGTGAGGTTACATACGAGATGAATAAAAAACAATTGTGGTGGGCTGTAGTTGGTGCAGCCGTATTACTGTTAGCTCTAATCATTGCCATTGTGAGCGATAAAGAAACACCCGAAACTACAATAGAAAAGCCAGCGTTAATCGAAACTCCGATAGAAAATGAAGCAACAGAACCATCTGCTAAGCCTAAACGAACAGAAGAACACGATAAGGAACAACCTAAAATGAATGAAATCGAAAACGATGTAATAGAACCGGACGAATCAAAAAAAGAACAAACAACAAAGCCAGCTACAAGGCCATCTAACACCGTTTCCGATGAAAATTCAACACAGCCGACGACAACAGCACCCAAGCCAACAGAACCGGAAAAACAATTGAACCCGTCCACTATGACTTCTATGACAGACGGGACCTATAAAGTAGGAACTGATATTGAACCAGGTGAATACCTCGTTTTCTCCAATGGCGTTACACTCTTGGAAAATACAACTGATCAATCAGGAAACCCTGACAGTATTGTGTTCAACGTTGCACTGGATGGACGTTCCCACACATACGTAACAGTACGCCAAGGTGAATACTTTACATTAAAAGGTGGAGAAATGTATCCGGTAGCCTCCGCGCCTAGTATTAAACCAGCCAATGGAATATATAAGGATGGCCAATACAAAGTGGGTACAGATATCCCCGCTGGTACGTATACTTTGTTGGTAGAAGATCAAAGCGACATAGGATTTTATGAGATTAGCAAAAACAGCCGACAAGATATGATGGATCTTCTCGTGAGTGATGTAGTAGAAGGTGAAACGTCTATAAATATAACAGACGGCCAATATTTAACGATCCGAAATGCTTATTTGAAAGTACAATAAAAAGAACACACAAAACCAAAACTCCTTTTGGTTTTGTGTGTTCTTTCATTTTTAGACCTTTCGTACTTTCAATACCCACCAAATTAACACAAATTGCAGTGGGAGCCTTAGCCACAATGCCGTTGCTGATACATCATAATTCTCAGCTGTAAAGGCCATATATATATTAACTGGGAATACAAGAACTAAAAACACCGCAATTAAAAAGCCCGTAACGAAGCGTGTCCGCTTCATGAACAATCCAATAGCCAATGCTATTTCCATTAGACCTGATATGTACACAACGGCTTTTCTAAACGGTACCCACTCGGGCATCATTCCTGTGAAAAATGATTCCATTGCGAAGTGGCCGATTCCTGCCGCTAAAAATAATAGACAAAACACATATAAAGCAATTTTTCTCATACACGATAGTCTCCTAACTTTCCTCTACTCTGCTAGTGCCCTTTATACAATCTACGTAAACCTGATCACTCGTTAATATTATATTAAAAAAGCAAAGTGGTCTACAATTCAGTTCATTAATCAAAAAAACCTAAGCTCTCCAATTGGGAGCTTAGGTAATAAATTGAATTTAATTGAAGTTATACTCCGTTACAATTTTCTCTCTATCCGAATTCACATCATTGAAATACTCATATAAACAAATACCAAGGAAAGAACCCGATATATTCACAATGTTATCAAATCCACTGTTCTGCAAGGCCATCAATGCATTGTAACTACGTTGTGATGAGCGGCAATGAACATAGACGGGTACATCTTTAGGCACTTCTTCCATGCGGTCGCGCAGCTGACTGAGTGGAATATTCACCGCGTTCACTAAGTGTCCTTTCGCAAATTCATTTTCTTCACGCACATCAATAATCACTGCATTTTGTTCTACTAGTCCACGCACTTCCGATACATGAACTTGCTCATAACGGCCATATAGAATGTTAAGAGCTACAAGTGCAGCCAAGTTGACGACATCTTTAGCTGTACTGTACATGGGTGAATAGGTTAACTCAAGCTCTTTTAAATCTTCAAGCGTACCACCCATCGAGATGAGTGTTGCGATGACATCAATTCGCTTATCGGCATTTCCTTTACCAATTGCCTGAGCCCCTAATATTTTCCCAGTCGGTACTTCAAATACTAATTTGAAGTGAAGCGGGTTACTGTTAGGCATCAATGCAACTTTATCGGGTGCAATAATATAAACGCTGTCATGCTGTATTCCTGCAGAAGTCGCCAGTTTTTCATTGAGGCCAGTCGAAGCTGCTACTAGATCAAAAATCTGGATACTTGATGAACCGATGACTCCTTTGTTTTGATGTGGAATCCCATACATATGATCCGCTGCGGCACGTGCTTGACGTTGAGCAGGACCAGCTAAAGCCAGTCTAGTCGGTTTATGAAGTAACTGGTGATACACTTCAATGGCATCCCCGACTGCATATATCGATTTGTCACTTGTGCGGTAATTGGCATCTACTTTAATACCACCAAGCTCACCGATTTCAAGATCAGCGTCTTTCGCAAGCTTTGTCTCGGGACGAACACCATTTGCTAAAACTACTACTTGTGCATCAACTTGTTTACCAGAATTCAACGTAACGTTGTTATCAGTAATTTTAGCCAACCCATCGTTAACTATCACTTTGATCCCTTTATCCATTAATTCTTTATGCAAAATTTGAGCCATATCATAATCAAAAGGCATCATGACCTGGTTGGCAAATTCGATTAACGAAACATTCCGTCCAGCAAGCTTTAAGTTCTCCGCCACTTCTACGCCGATGAAACCACCACCGATAACCGCTATATTGGCTATGTCTTTCGTTTGTACATAGTTGTTCAGACGCTCAATATCTTCCACGTTACGAACGGTGAAAACATGTTTCGAATCTACACCTTCCAAATTCGGAACGATTGGACTGGCTCCTGGAGATAACACTAATCGATCATAGCTCTCCTCATATGTTTCGCCTGTCAGCACATGCGAAATACTCACCGTTTTTTCTTTGCGATTAATGGCTATCACTTCTTGGCTAACACGCGCTTCGATATTATATTTGTTTTTAAACGCGACCGGATCCATTAACACTAGTTTGTTACTATCTTCTACAATTCCGCTGAGATAAAATGGTAAAGAACAGTTAGAAAAAGATACATGCGGTCCTTTTTCAAACATAATAATCTCTGCTTGCTCATCCATGCGTCGAATACGTGCAGCTGTTGAAGCCCCTCCAGCTACTCCGCCAATTACAACAATCTTCATCTCGCCATCCCCTTAATTAGTAGTTATCTTAAATAAACTATATACCCCTCAGGGTATATAGTCAACGAATTGATTTAAGGTTCAGAGTTTGTTTAAAGTTTGAGTTTTAATTCGCTAAGTCCGCAACCAAGCGTCTTAGTAGGACTAGTGTCTCTCTTCTTAAGACTTGTGCCGTTTCGATATTCAGCTCAACTTCTTTACTGAATGAGGATGCGCGAATACTGTTCACCCAGTGTGTGAAGTACGCTACCACATGTCCTTTATCTACATTTTCTTTTAATAAACTCGTACCGTTTGCGCTAAGATAATGATAAAAACTCCCGAGCGTGACATAGTGATAGTACTCTTCACTGCCGATTTCGACAGAAGTTAATCCGGATTCAGGCATTGCTACATCTACTAAAGGCATCGTCTGTTTATCCGCCCGAGCTTTAACTAGAACATGACCGAAAAACTCTTCCACTGCCTTTACATAATCCGCCATAATAAAAGTGGCTTTTTGACCGAATTGTTGATTTTCCCGTTGAAAGCTTTTTTCAATTTCTTGCCATTTCGCTTCAGCAGTCGTTAAAAGACGTTTCACTTCATTAGATTTTAATAAAAGTGGCAATTGTCTTCCGGCTTTTTCAAAGCGCTCTTTCTCTTCCTCATTGAACAGTAGCGCACTTTGAGAAGTGAGTGATGTAAAGGTCTCTTCCAACAGCGTCGCCGCTTGATTAGGATCAATTGGTTCCAAATCATATTGGTCAGCCTTTTGTATCACCGCTTCAACTTCTGAAGATAAATCTTTCAAGTAAAACTCTGTCAGGAATTCATTTAATTGAATCAAAGCGTCCGTAATCATAATTTCACGGTATTCGATCCCTTCGTCAGGCACCAATGATAGAACTCGGTTTCTTAACTTCATGCCTTCATTGCCTAATTCCCAGCCAATCAATAAGTTTAAAGCTGGTTCTTTCACATTTCCTTCCTCTGAAGTTAATGTTTTATCTGCCTTATAAAAACAAATCATTGCGTTCAATAAATTCCTTAATATAGCGTCTTGATCTTCAAACGGTAATTCGGAAAAATTCGCTGTACACATTTCTTCAATTTCGCATTCGTAAAAGAAAAAATTGAAATCGGCTTGTATAAAGGAATCTTCCTGTATCTTGCCACCATGTTGTTCTTCAATAACATTTTTCATTCGTAATATGTACTCGGAAACCTTCGTTAGTTGCGAAACGATATCCCCTTTGTATTTCTCGATGCGATATTGAATTGCTTGCATATCACCATGCAAAACATGCACGGCGTGATAATCATAAGCAGACTTAGAAAGATTCACCAAGCTCATGACGGTTGGTATATCATTCAAATCGAATAGATCATTGAATGTGATATAGAATTCCAGACCGACACTGTGCATTTCTTTGTACTTCATCATATGAATCAAGCGTTCACAAAAACTTCGCTTCGTCGCAAAGTCGATCAATGTATCGTTATGAACGACTTGTAAAAACAGATCATACAGATTCATAATGGTCTTTTTCGTTACGCTCTCTAAAATATCGGGATCACGTGTTTTATCCATTAGCACACTAAGTTCATTGAAGTATCTAGCAAGTGTCTGCATATGATCGGCACGTGTGTTATTCAAGGTTGCACATAACGGATATATTTTTGAATTAAACAGTTGCCAAGAATCCGCCACATGTCCCTCATTATTGAAGAAATAGAACCAAAGATGGTACCGCCAATCCCCTTTTGCTTTGGTATCCTGATCTAGCTCAAACGGATCGAATTCTTCACCATATGCTAGTGCGAGTAATGTTTCATTATATTGGCTCGCTAGCGTAATTTCACTGCCATACAAGTCAGATAATTCTACAAGCAATGCATACCGTTCATCATCCCTGCATTCGTTAATCACTTTCGTAAACGAAGGATGGTCGATGACGTGACAAACATCTAAATGACGCCCTTTAAGCAACCACTGACGCAGCATATAATCCAAGAATTCTTCCGAATCCAAATAAGCCCCAAAATGCCGGGCTGAAAACTCCTGATAAATATCCAAACCAATTCCCCCTTAAACATCTGACAACATATAGATCTGTACGAATAACAAACTTTATTCCAAGAACAATAAAGTTTGAGCTATCCTTATCATATCGCGATTTCTCTTTTTTCTCTACCTAGAAATCACAGTTTCAAAAAAGCTAGGCCAACAGTGATATAAATTCATTTTATTATAGACAAAAATATAGAACATTCCATATTCCACGGAAGTGCTCTATATCTTTAAACCTTTTTATAAAACTTGTTACATTCATTCATTTTCTAATCTGGACTTACAGTATCTTCGTCCATTTTGTATTCTAATATATCGCCAGGTTGACACTCTAAAGCTTTACAAATCGCATCCAATGTAGATAGTCGAATCGCCTTCGCCTTTCCATTTTTCAGTATTGAAATATTTGCCATTGTAATTCCAACTCGCTCGGAAAGTTCTGTAACACTCATTTTCCTTTTAGCCAACATCACATCAATATTGATTATAATTGTCATGTTATTCACCTCAGCTCAGACTATTAAATCATTTTCCTCTTTTATATCTATCGCTTCTTTTAAAAGCCTTTGAAGAACAGCGGCAAAAACGGCAATCACTATGGATGCAAAGATAGGGATCATTCCGACTATTACGAGACCCGGAGCGTCGTCTATCTCCGCCATAATAAAGACGAATGGAAGAGCTACTACATACAAGCCGCTGATTATGATCGCACAGTATTTAATTTTCTTTAGAGCCCTAACAGATAACTCAGAGAAGGCCTGATTTTTATCAATAAAGTTTAATAGGGTAAAGGTCTGATATAATGCGAAATAAAATGGAATCACCGAAATATACATGACTGCTAAAATACTATATACCACATAAGCAAAATCCCAACCTCTATCTGCAGCTTCACTTGCCTCACTTGCTATCTGCGGCAATAAAAATATGCATAAAGCTAGAACTGGAATTCCTATGAATATGACAGCTAACTTTAAAAATAGCGTTGTTCCTCGTTTCATAAAACGCACCTCATTTATCTTCTATAATGTAAATTTCACTTTAACATGTAATTTATCGATTAACAATAAATATAATTCGATTTAGAACACATTTTTATTACTAAGCATATCCATACATCTTCTTCTAGAAGCTGAAGATATCTTCACGAAGCTTTCGTAATATTTTTAATTGAAAAACGCTGACCCCATTTACATTAACTAAATGGGGTCAGCGTTTAATTGTATATTACTTTTTCTATAAAATAAAAAATGTGCCTAGGCTTTCAATTAAGTAGCTGATTGTGAAATATCTCAGAATTCTTTTACCACTACATTACTCTGGTAAGTTTAACTGCCATGAAATTCCGAATTGGTCATTCAGCCATCCGAATTTTTTACTGAAGCCATAGTTATCTAAAGGCATGAGGGCTGTACCATTTTGCAACATTTTTTCATAAAGTCTGTCAATTTCCTCTTCAGAATCACATGTTAAATAAATAGAAAATGATGGCGTAAACGTAAACTCGTGATCGATATGGCTGTCGATACACATGAACTCTTGCCCTTTTAACGAAAATAACGCTTGTATAACTGTACCTTCCTTACCTGGCCCTTCCGCTCCATATCGAGTAATACTTTTAATTTCTGATTCATCGATGAGTGAAGTGTAGTATTTCATAGCTTCTTCTGCGGTACCGCCTTGAAACATTAAAAATGGTTTGACGTCCTTCATATTTAACTTCCCTTTCTTTACATAAACTTTATTTTTGATTGAACTATTTTAACTAGCTATTTCAATATTTATTAGCCTTTGTAGCTAACTTCACCTGTTTCAACTAATTCCTTCAGTCCCATAAACATATAATTCCAACCTACTTCAGTACCATCATGCATTTCGTCAAGTGCTTTTTCAATCTCAGAAACTGTCCAATTCGATTCTTGAGCAACATGGATCAATTGTGTGAATGTCATCTCGCAGCCTTGCTCGAGCTCTTTTATCTCAACTGTTATCGTATCTTCTAAATCGCTCATTTCTGGCATCTTAAAAGTGAGCTTGATTTTTTTAGGAGAATCAAGTTCAAGGTATTCGCCAATGGCACGGTAATCTTGTCCTCCCCTGTGGTCAATAATTTCCCAAGTACCGCCTACTTGAGGATTATTTCGCGTCACTTTATTCGTTACTTCCAACGTGAAGAACCATTTTCCCATCATTTCTGGTTTTAACCAAGCATCAAATACTTTTTCAGAAGCTACTTCAAAATTTCTTATCATTTTCAAACGAGTAGATGAAACTTTACTCATACTTACACCCCTTATACTTAATTATTGTATTGCTCAATAGCAACTTATCGAAAACGTAATTTTTTCATTCACTAATGAATGTATGAAATATAGTTTAAACAGCTAATCAACGCAAATAAATCACGAATTATTAAGCAGTTTAAATTGAGCGCTATTAATAAGCTGCGTCTTCTTTGTTTACACTCAATTGCCAAATTACACCAAATTTATCAGTGACACTACCATAAAGATTTGCCCAGAACGTCTCTTGGAGCTCCATCCCAACTGTTCCACCTTCTTTTAGTTTCTCGTAAATCGTTTGTAACTTTTTCTCTTCGGTGCATTGGTAAGCTAGGCTTATATTGTTGCCAAGCGTGAAAGGAGAACCAGGGAACGTATCTGAAAACATCACAGTGCTACCTTCGATAGCTAAACGAGTATGCATAATTAAGTTTTTGGCTTCTTCTGGAAGAGGGTATTCTGGATTTGGTGATTGATCCCCAAAAGTCATAATATTAGGTTCTTCTGTTTCAAAAACTTCTGTATAAAATTCAACAGCTTCACGGCAATTTCCATTAAACGTTAAATAAATATCAATAGCCATATTCTACCACTCCTATAATTTAATCAAAACGAATGTAGTTGTCTGCAAATAAACCCATTAAAATCATTACAGAACAAAACGTCTCTTTAGTTTAAGATTATATTCCCCACAAAAAAACTTATCATTTTGCATTTTTATCTGGTTGATGAAGCCCAAAAACATTACCCTCGGTATCCAAATAATAGCCTTGCCAAGCCATTCCTGGCAACGCGTATTTAGGGAATGCAACACTGCCTCCACCATCAATAATTTTTGCTTCCGTTAAATCATAATTATCGACTCCTATAGTACAAGCATAGCCATTTAGTGGTTGGTTACGTTCTGGACGTGGACCTTGACGTTGCATTAATGCTCCATCCACTCCAAGGTCACTATCACCAGTCACTGCTCCGTAGTAAGGCATTCCTGCATACTCACTCCAGTCCTGAAAGGTCCATCCGAATACATCCCCATAAAACTTTTGTGCCCTTTCCATGTCGTCTACGTGAATTTCAAAGTGAACTACTCTTCCCATCTTTTCCCTCCTCCTTTTAGTACAGAACATGTTCCCCATTTATATCCAATCGTTCTTACTCCGATAATTAAAAGCAGCTAGATTTTGATATATACCCATTTTTAACTTATCAGTAGTAATTAGTATGTCTTCCTCTTGCGCCTTCTATCCCTCACTACTCTCGGAGGGTAGCATTTCACAGAATGGATTACTAGTAAAATTGAATTACTAAATAAATTAATCAAGACAATTTCTTAGAGTCTTGATTACCAGTTTAAGGCTGATTAGACAACGTTTATTTAACAATTCTTTGAGAATAGCTATTCTCTATTTGCTCTTCAATGGTTTTGCCAGAATGATTAAAATATCAGTGGGTAGTTTCGCTTGTCTATTTCCGCCAAAAGCTCGTAACGTCCATTTTATCCTCTATATTAAACTCAATAATTTTCTTAAGCAGTTCGTAATTGATTGGCTTATTCCACTGAATTCTAAACAAGCCTTTAGTTGCACTGTAGCCGTGTTGCGCAATATCATCTGCAAATTTCGCGATCCCTGCGTATTCGGGTGAAATGCTCATATGATGCTTTGCTACGGAAAAACCAATTATAAAAGTGCCATGATTAGAAAACATTGGCGTATTCCATTTGATGACCGGTTCCAAATCGGGAAATTCATTAGCAACCCACTTCAACACTTCCTCCATCCGTTCACGATGGTCGGGATGATCGATACTTGCCAGATATTTTGAAAAAACCATTATGTGACCTCCTTTAAAATAATTACTAATATCATCTCTATAAACGGGAATGTATGTTCTGATTATAGCAGATGAATACATACTTTGGCTAGTGACAACCGACATTCATCTCCCGCTAACTCAAGGGGCTATACCTGAATCATTCTTTGTAGCGGAAGTCTTCTGCCAGAAGTCAAAAAAAATTTGTGAGGGACCCAATCTTATTAACAGCAAAGTTTCAAATTCCGGTATATGTTGAATCATCCAATCTAAGACAGATTGAACACTAGGATTTAATTTTAACTGTCTACGTCGATGTTCATTGAAAATTATTTTACTCATATAAAACACTTCTAGCCGAATAGTTACCTTCAGTATACAGAGGAAGTGACATATAAAAAACCCCAAATGGAGTCACTTTTTAAAGTGTCTATCATTTGGGGTTCAGTTCATGATGACGCGTAGGCTGTCGCTTTCGATCACACCGGATAAACCGGATGCTTGCGGTCTGTAACTTGGACATATTTTGTCGCATACGCTTCGTAGCGTGTAATCAACTCATCACGCAGTGAGTCTGCCGGGACGATCCCGTCAATAATCATTTCAGAAGCTAAGTGGTAAATATCGATATCTTCTTTGTATTCATTACGCTTTTCTTCAATATAAGCTGCGCGCTCTTCTTCAGGCAACGCAGCGATTTTATTTGCGTAGACTGCATTGATAGCTGCGTCTGGCCCCATGACCGCTATGGAAGCAGTTGGCAGCGCTAAACACGCATCTGGTTCAAATGCCGGGCCTGCCATAGCGTACAATCCTGCACCATATGCTTTGCGGACGATGATAGAAATTTTCGGCACTGAGGCTTCTGACATCGCAAAAATCATTTTTGCACCGTGGCGGATGATGCCTGCACGTTCTACTTTTGTTCCAATCATGAATCCAGGCACGTCGACTAAGAACAACAGGGGGATGTGGAATGCGTCGCAGAGATTGATGAACTTTGCCGCTTTGTCGGCAGAGTCGTGGAAAAGCACGCCGCCTTTAACGCGCGGTTGGTTTGCGATAATGCCGACTGCTTTTCCATCAATGCGCGCAAGGCCAGTAATAAGCTCGCCTGCGAACAGTTTCTTAATTTCGAAAAATGAATCTTCATCGATAATCCCCTTGATCAAGTCGTGCATATTGAACGGTGCGTTTTCATTTTTCGGAATGATTTCTTCCAATGTCTTATCCAGCTGTTTCGGTGCCACAGCATCATGTACAGGAGGCCTTTCTGAAAAGCTTGCCGGGAAATACGATAAATATCTCCGCGCCGCAGCGATTGCGTCTTCTTCATTTTTCGCGAGCACATCGCCGCATCCTGATGTTGTGCAGTGCATGCGCGCGCCGCCCATTTCTTCGAGCGTTACTTTTTCACCGATGACCATTTCTGCCATGCGCGGTGATCCGAGGTACATCGAAGCGTTTTTGTCGACCATAATGACGATATCACAAAACGCTGGGATATACGCACCACCTGCAGCAGACGGTCCGAACAAGACACAGATTTGTGGAATGCGGCCGGATAGCTTTACTTGATTCTGGAATATTCTTCCTGCACCCCGGCGGCCTGGGAACATTTCGACTTGATCCGTAATCCGTGCGCCTGCTGAATCGACTAAGTAAACGAGTGGCACATTTAATTTTTCAGCGGTTTCCTGGATGCGGATAATTTTTTCCACTGTCCGCGCACCCCATGAGCCTGCTTTAATTGTGGAATCATTCGCCATGACACAAACAACTTGGCCGTTAATCTTCCCCATGCCTGTCACAACTCCGTCAGCAGGAAGATCGCCCGCCATGCAGTTCGCAAATTGACCGTCTTCGATTTTAAGATCCGAATCAAATAATAATTTCAAGCGGTCCCGGACGAACATTTTCCCTTGATCCGCATTTTTCTCATGGTATTTCGGCGCGCCACCTTTTTTAATCTGTTCTACTCTTTCATTCAATGCTTGCTGCAAAGATTTTGTATCTGTTGTCATCGTCCTGCCTCCCTTATGATCATTCATCATTCGCCAGTATAAACAGGCTTGCGTTTTTCCTTGAATGCCTTCAGTCCTTCGAGCCGGTCTTTAGAAGGAATTGTCACTTCATAGGCGTTCTGTTCAATTGCGAGCCCTGTCTGCAGTTCGACATCATAGCCGTGGTCAATCGCGAACTTCGCCTGCGCGACAGCAAGCGGGCTATTCGCTGCGATTTGTCCCGCGACAGCAAGTGCTTTAGCCATCAGCTGATCAGATGCCACAATGTATTCAGCGAGCCCGATTTCCGCTGCTTCTGCTGCTTCGACTCTGCGCGCTGTGAAAATAAGCTCCTTCGCCCGTCCTTTGCCGATCAATCTGGGCAGACGTTGCGTACCGCCTGCTCCTGGAATAATGCCGAGAGAAGTTTCCGTCAATCCAAACTTTGCCGTCTCTGCTGCAATGCGGATGTCGCATGCCAGCGCCAATTCTGTTCCGCCCCCAAGCGCAACACCGTTAACTGCGGCGATGACCGGCTGAGGAAGTGATTCAATGCTGTTAATCGTCTGGCGGATCAATGAAACCGTCTTGCGCACATCGACCGGGTTCATTCCTGCACGTTCTTTTAAATCAGCGCCCGCACAAAAAGCTTTTTCACCGGCGCCTGTTATAATAACTGCGCGGATTTCCCGGTCGTAGCGACATTCTAGCAACGCATCGTAAAGCCCGTTTAGCATCTCGACTGACAATGCATTCGCCGCTTCCGGACGATTCAATAAAATGATCGCAATTCCGTCGCCACGCTTCTCTACTACCACTTTATTCCCCATCCACTCACACCCTTCACCTATCATGCGCACCGGCAGCCTGCAAGTTTTTACTTGGAAGTGCCTGGCCGATTTTTTCTTGAATAAACGCGGACGCCGCTAAAATCTTCTCTTCATCGACGCCGGTATGAATCCCCATGCCGTGTAGCATATACAATACATCTTCTGTCGCCGCGTTGCCTGATGCACCCGGTGCATACGGACAGCCGCCGAGCCCGCCAGCTGAACTGTCGAACACCGTAATGCCCATATCAAGCGAGGCTAGGACATTCGCTAAAGCTGTCCCGTGCGTGTCATGAAAATGCATCGCTAATTTGTCCGCTGGAAAACGTTTCAGCAGCACGTCAAGTACTTCCTGGACTTGCCTCGGATTCGCAACGCCGATCGTATCGCCCAACGACAACTCATCAATACCCATTTCAAAAAGAGATTCCGACACGCGGACGACTGCTTCTGTATCGACCACTCCTTCGTATGGACAGCCAAACACTGTAGACACATAGCCTCTCGTCCTCTTGCCCGCCGCATTCGCGTCTTGGACAATTTCTTTTAATACAGGCAATGTATCCACGATCGTCTTATTAATATTTTTCAAATTATGCGTTTCGCTCGCCGACATGAACACCGCTGCTTCATCGATATCCGCCGCAAAAGCTCGTTCAAGCCCCTGGCGGTTCGGGACGAGCGCTGAATAAGAGATGCCAGGCTGCCGCTTAATGCCTGCCATCACAACACTTGCGTCCGCGAGTGCCGGAATCCATTTCGGATTGACGAAAGACGTCACTTCAATCGATGTCAGACCGCTTTTTGACAGCTTATTAATCCAGGCGATTTTGTCTTCTGTCGGAATGAAGATTTTTTCGTTTTGCAGTCCGTCACGTGGTCCGACTTCTTTAATCGTAATTGTTTCAGGCCATTTCATCGTTTCATCTCCTTCTACAGGATTTATTCAATGATTGCGATGACGTCTCCTTCGTTGACGAATTCGCCTTCGTTCACTTTCACTTCTTTTACGACGCCGTCAAAATCAGTAGCAATCGGTATTTCCATTTTCATCGATTCCAAGATGGCGATGTCTTGATCTTCTTCTACTGCGTCTCCTGCTTTCACAAGTACTTTCCAAACGCTTCCTGCCATGCTTGCTGTAATTTCTGTCATACTAATTCCTCCCAGTGTCATTTCATCTACTTTTGTTTTATCTTTTTCTTCGTCAAATATTTTTCCACAAATTCCGTTGTCGTTTCCCCAGATCGGAATGCTTCATGCGTTGCTACTTCCTGTAGCATCGGAATATTTGTCTTGATACCTTCTATATGGTAGTTCGAAAGTGCTTCCTGGAGCCGGTCGATCGCTTCGTCGCGGTCTTTACCTTTGACAACGAGTTTCGCGATCATCGGGTCGTAAAACGGTGTGACGACTGACTCGCCGTGGACTGCCAATTCGTGGCGGATGCCCGGTCCTTCGGGTAGCTTCAGTTTCGTGATCGTCCCGGGTGAAGGGAAAAATGTTTTCGGATCTTCTGCGTAAATCCGCACTTCAATTGCATGCCCATCGCGTTTGACGTCTGCCTGCGCAAATGAAAGTGTTTTCCCCGCTGCGATTTCAAGCTGCTCTTTCACTAAATCAAGCCCCGTAATCTCTTCCGTAATCGGATGCTCTACTTGCAGTCGTGTGTTCATTTCAAGAAAATAGAAGTTTTGATCTGCATCGACTAAAAACTCGATTGTGCCAGCGTTTTTATAGCCGATAGACTTCGCTGCTTTAACCGCCGCTTCACCCATTTTTTTTCGGGTCTCTTCCGAAATGAATGAAGACGGTGCTTCTTCCACGACTTTTTGGTGGCGGCGCTGGATTGAGCATTCGCGCTCCCATAAGTACACTGTATTTCCTTCATTGTCCGCTAAAATCTGAATTTCAATATGGCGTGGTTTTTCGACGAATTTTTCAATATACATCGCGCCGTCTCCGAAGAAATCAGTAGCTCGTTTTTGATTACCTTCAAACGCTTTGCCGACTTCATCGGCGCTGTGGACAACTTGCATACCGATTCCGCCACCGCCTGCAGATGCCTTCAGCATAACCGGATAGCCAATGCTTTCCGCCACTTCGATTGCTTCTTCCGCGTCTGCAAGCGAACGAGTGACACCCGGTACGACTGGAACACCGGCTTTTTCCATCGCCTTACGCGACGCGATTTTGCTGCCCATCTCAGAAATGACTGCAGGTGAAGGTCCGATGAACACGAATCCTTCTTCTTCGCAGCGGCGAGCAAATTCGGCATTTTCAGAAAGCAGACCATAGCCTGGATGGATCGCTTCTGCTTTCGACTGATGAGCTGCTTCTAAAATTTTATCGATTTTCATATAACTTTCTGTTACACGGGGTCCGCCGAGCAAATATGCTTCATCCGCCTGCTTGACATGGACAGCTTCCGCATCTGCTTCCGAATAGACACCGACCGTCTTAATGTCTAGCGCTCTGCATGTACGCATAATACGGGCCGCTATTTCCCCACGGTTTGCAATTAAAATCTTTTTAAACATGACATTCACCCTTTCAATTTATCCTGTAACAAGCTTTTATCAGTATCAATTTAAGAAAGAGAAGGCCGGCCACAAAAAGACCGGCTCTGCTGTTCATTTATTTGCCCGCAGTGTTCGCTTCCATGACGCTCTGAAGTTCCTTAACTGTCGATGGATCTTCAAGCCCCGTCACATCGCCTGCAACACTGCCTGTCGTAACGATTTCTTTAATCAGACGGCGCATAATTTTTCCACTCACCGTTTTCGGCAGTGAGTCGGTTAGGACGATCTCTTTCGGTAGGGCTATTTTTCCAATTTGGCGGATGATGTTTTCTTTAATCCGTTCTTTAACTTCCTGCCCTTCTGCTTCATTTTCAGAAAGGCGAACGAAAACTAAAGGCACTTCCCCTTTAATTTCATCCGGCACACCAATGACCGCGCATTCCGCCACGCCTGCACATTCAAGCACAGCACTTTCCATTTCCATCGTGCTCAAACGGTGACCTGCGACGTTGAACGCATCGTCGGAGCGGCCGACTACCCAAATATAGCCGTCTTCATCGATTAGTGCGAGATCGCTTGCATAGTAGCTGCCGTCGACTTGGCTGTAGTAGGAACCGTAATAACGTTCCGGCTCTCTCCAAATCGTCCGGCACAACATCGGGAACGGCTGTTTAATGATCAAGTTGCCGAGCTGCCCGGCTTTCACAGGTTCGCCGACTTCATTGACGACATCTAGCACCGCGCCTAAAAACGGTTTGCCAGAAGAGCCGGGTTTCATCGGCGTCAGCCATGCTGCTCCTGAAATCGGTGAGCCGGCTGTTTCGGTCTGCCCCCACGTGTTGTTAATATAAACTTTTTTCTTGCCGAGCACTTCATATGTCCAGTGCCATGTCTCCGCATCGAACGGCTCACCGACGAGTGCGATTACGTCAAGACATGATAAATCAAACTGCTCGATCGGCTTCTCCCCCATGCTTTTCAACATGCGTAGCGCTGTCGGAGCGGTAAATAGTTTATTGACACGATATTTTTCAATGATTTCATAAAAACGTGTCTTCTCGGGATAATCGATCGCTCCTTCGTAAACAACTGTCGTGACGCCGTTCGCAAGAGATCCGACGATGCCCCAAATGTGCATCGTCAACCAGCCGATATCCGCTGTACACCAAAATACATCGTCATCTCGATGGTCGAGATGGTATTTCGCGTAGACATAGTTCTGCACGACAAATGCCGTTCCTGAATGGACGATCCCTTTCGGCTTGCCCGTCGTGCCGCTCGTATAGAAAACAATGCCGCTTTCATTTGCTTCAAGGCGCTCAGGTTCGCAATGAATGCTTGCTTTTTCCGTCAGCTCATGCCACCAGTAATCGCGACCTTCTTGCATATCGATATCGATACCCATGCGATTGACGACGATGACCGCTTCAACTGATGAAGTAGACGGCGCTACTTGATCAACTTTTTCTTTCAAACGGATTTCTTTGCCGCGGCGCACTGTTGCATCCGCGGTGACGATGACTTTCGGTTCAAAGCTTTCAAGACGATCGGACAAAGAACGCTCGGAATAGCCCGAAAATACTGCGTTGTAAATCGCCCCGACACGGAAACAAGCGAGCACCGCTATGACCGCCTCCGCCAAGTTCGGCAGATAAATCGCGACACAATCGCCTTTTTTTACACCAAATGACCGAAGCACATTGGAAAAACGGTTCACTTCAGCAAGAAGCATCGAATACGTGTAAAACTTGGAATCGCCGTTCTCACTTTCCCAAATGAGCGCTGTCCGGTTACCGGCGCCGTTATGTATATGCCGGTCGAGTAAATTGATACTCGGATTTGTAATGCCCTCAACGAAAAACTTGAAATCGGGAAGCGTGCCGCTGATCGTCTCTTTCCAGGGTTCATACCATTCGAGCTCACGGGCTTGCTGATCCCAAAATGCAGCCGGATCTTCTTGGGACTGCTGGAGAAGTTCTTGGAAAGCTTCCGCGCTACCAATTGACGTCGAGCGCACCTTTTCTTCACTAGGATAAATAAGTTTACTATTTGCCGCTAATTGTAAAACTCGTTCAATATCCATTCAATCGCTCCTTTGTCAATTCATTAAAAATCCTTTCACAAATCAGCAACCGATCTGTTTTGCAATGACCATGCGCTGAACTTCAGACGTGCCTTCACCGATTTCTAAAAGTTTCGCATCACGGAAGAAACGCTCGACCTGGTATTCTTTAATATAGCCATAGCCACCGTGAATCTGCACTGCTTGATCGCAGACCCGCATGCACATTTCAGAAGCAAATAATTTTGCAAATGCCGCTTCCTTTTTGAATGGACGGCCTTGATCTTTCAGCCAAGCTGCTTTATACACCATATTGCGTGCCAGTTCAATATTCATCGCCATATCCGCGAGTTTGAACTGAATCGCCTGGAAGTTCGAAATGCTTCTACCGAATTGCTTTCGTTCCTGCGCGTAATTTAGCGCCTTCTCGTAAGCACCCTGCGCGATGCCGACACCCATCGCGGCGATGCCAATCCGTCCGCCGTCAAGCGTTGCCAAAAACTGTTTGTAACCGTTTCCAATTTCACCGAGAAGATTTTCTTTCGGCACACGGACGTTTTCCAAAATCAATTCCGTCGTGTTGGAAGAATGAAGCCCCATCTTTTCGTAGTTTGAGATGACCGTAAACCCTGGTGCATCAGTTGGTACGATAAATGCACTGATACCGTTCGTTCCTTTCGAACGGTCTGTAATCGCCGTTACGGCAAGATGTTTCGCATAACTCGCATTCGTAATGAAACATTTCGAACCATTAATGACCCACTCATCGCCTTCAAGTACAGCTGTCGTCTCTGTACCACCTGCATCGGACCCAGCATTCGGTTCCGTCAATCCAAACGCCCCGAACGATTCGCCCGTACAAATCGGCGTAAGATATTTCTCTTTTTGCTCCGGTGTGCCGAATAAATGAAGTGGCGCGCCGCCAAGTGAAATATGCGCAGAATACGTGATGCCTGTCGATGCGCAGACACGGCTCAATTCTTCCGTAACAATCGCAAAACTCGTCGTATCCGCTCCGCCACCGCTGTACTCTTCTGAGAATGGTAGCCCCATCAATCCTAGCTCTGAAAACTTTTCAAAAATCTCTTTCGGGAATTCCCCTGTACGATCACGCTCATCTGCACCCGGTGCCACTTCCGCTTCCGCAAACTCCCGAACCAGCTTGCGCACCATTTGTTGTTCATCCGTTAAATCAAAATTCATATCCAATATCCTCCATTCTTTCATTACATTCTGTTATTGCCGCTACTTGTGCTATTAACACTTACATTGCAAACGCTTTCATCTATACGTATACTTTCAATAGACACGCTTTCATTTTATTTCCAATTCACTTATAATTATAAACAATAAAAAAAGTCAATTCCATGTGTGATTCTCCGAAAGAATTTGTGTGTTTTACACAAAAAACATAAAATACCATAAGGTTAGGATGATAGATTATGCAAGACACGTTAACTCACCGCCAGCTCAAATCTCTTGTACATGTTTCCACTGTCATAAACTCTTCATTAGATATTGAAACGATTTTCGACTTAATTATCGGTGAAGCAATTTCCGCAGTAGACGCAGCAGGAGGCGGTTCAATTTGGGTTTTCGACCAGCAGAAACAGCGCCTGATGGCCAAATCCGCACATGGCTTGTTTTATCCACAAATCTTTAAATCGATTGAATTAAGCAGCGGGGAATCTATGACGGGTATGACGTTTCAAATGGAAAAAGGGCTAGTGTTTAAAAACGAAGAAGAAATCAAACAGGCGCTCGATACACTCACTCCTGACAACCGAACGCTTCTTGACGAATCGATTCCTGATAATTTCCATTTTACTTCAATCATTTCATCTCCGATTTTATCGAAAGGAACGTGCATAGGCGTCATTACGCTTGATTCATTCGATAAATCACTTCATTTCAAAAAAGAGGATATGCAACTATTAGAGGCGATCGCCGAGCAAGCCGCCATCGCGCTCGAAAAATCGAATATTTATTATAAAGAAAAAAAGATTGTCCAGCAGCTGTCACGCTCGATTGAAACGCAGCGCAACATCGCCAATCTCGTCGTCAACGGAGAAGGAATCCAATCCATTATCGACTATATTTACAAAACAATCGGCGAGCATATTTTCTTATTCGATGAAATAGGCGAACTGACCGCTTCTGCCTGCCGCACGCCTGTGTCAGAAGAGATGCAAAGCGAAGTACGACGCTTTGCGAAACAGAACGACCAGTCGCCCAATAGGCCGTATAGCGTCTCTGAAATCACGCTAGGCCTCGAAACGTATCAATTCATCGCGCTGTCGCTACAATCGAAAATGAAGTCGCTCGGCACGCTCATCATCGTTTCAAAAGATCCAATCGGAGAAGCTGGAATCATCGCGCTCGAACACATCTGCACGGTCATCATGCTCGAGCTCGTCAAAGTACAAGCTGTCTATGAAACACAGCAGCGTCTGCAGGGCGAATTCATGACAAAAATATTATCTGGCCAGGCGATCGATGAAACATTAATGAAGCAGGCAAAAAATCTACAATTCGACTTGAACCGCAACTACATCGCCGTCAGTATCAACGTCGAAAACAAAGACAAATTGCAGCACGGTGCTATCAGCGAAAACGTCATCAACAACCTGCTCCATATGACAAATAAGTACTTCCTGGGAAAAAACTCGCAAGGCGCTGCGCTTATCGATCAAAACAAGCTTGTCGCCTTATTTTCCTACCCTGCCAAACTGCAGACAGCAAACCAAGTAAGTAGCATTAAACAACTCGCCTTGCACTTGCAGCAGGAAATCGAAAAAACATACAATGAACTCGACATCACTATCGGCATCGGCAGAATGAAACCAAACCTTGCCGCCGCACATGAATCGTTCAAAGAAGCTGAAAAATGCATCACATTCATGAAAAGCTACCATTTCGAAGAACGCGCACTGTCCTACACAGACCTCGGCATCCAGCGTTTCATCTTACAAAATTCAGAAGAAGAACTGCTCGATTTCGTCCACGAAGTCATCGGCTCGCTTATTCAATACGAACAAACTCGAAAAGGAGACTTGTTGCAAACACTACTTACCTATTTGCGTCAAAACCAAAACATCAAACGAACCGCTGTCGCCCTTCACGTCCATACCAACACGCTGAACTACCGCCTAAAACGGATTGAAGAAATTCTTTCAACCGATCTGACAGATGGCCAGCAATTATTCAACATTCAGCTGGCGGGGAATATTTACCACTATATTAAACGGTGATAAGGGGATGGGCTCCAGTCTTTGGAATTTCCACTGATAGCTCAATAAATGTAGGTCAATCATTCGTATCATGTGCTCAAGTGATCGACAACTATCTTTGGACAGATATCGCGATGTTGTTCAAAACGTTTTTGTCGGACAAAGTTAATTCTGCTGAAATTTACTGAATACAAACAAAGAACAGCACTGTAAACGTCAATTTTCTTAACGTTTGCAGTGCTGTTCATTCTATCTTCTTTTAAGAATTACATAACGCAATAGTAAGGATGCAAATATTCAACCATCTATAATTTATTTTATTAAAAATGATTGATTACTATTCAAATGGAGCAGATGTAAAATTTCTAATTTCTCCTTAATTCGAAAAACAGAATACTAATTGGAAATAACACCCATTTAGTGTTCTGTTTATTGTTACTTATTATACGCTACTAGGGCTTGTTCAGTTAGCTAAAGCCACAAGTAATCATTTTTCTACTATTTTTTTAAGTTGCTCTCCAAAATTCGTCCAACTGTATTTGGCTCCTTCAATAGCGCCTTTGGTTGCTTTTGTTTGTTCACTGAAACCAGTTTGTTGAAAATGTACATGCGTATTACCATCTGAACCTGTTTTTAACGTCCATGTGATCGTAGTCGTTTCACCAGCACTTGCCCAAGTGTATGTTAATATGTGAGGTTCCTCTACTTCAAGCACCTCACCATTAACGATTCCATCCCACCATTCATTTGGCTCAGAACGAAATTGGAACTTTTCTCCGATTACTGGTGAAAAGTCATTTTGCCATATCCATTTTGCCAGCATATCTGAATCTGTTAACGCTTTCCACACTTGCTCAATCGAACTTGTAAATTGAAAGTCTAATGATACATCTGCCATGGTCTATTCCTCCGATACCTTTTGTTTTACATGTGCTACTTTTTCCATCGAGAAATTCTCATGAAATGATACCCAGTTTTTAATTTCTTGCAATGGGGTAGCATTTATTCGATATCTTGTTTCTCTTCCTACTTTACGTACAGTAACTAGGTCAGCCCCTTTAAGAATAGCCAAATGTTTAGATATGGCAGTACGCCCCATTTGAAATTCCGAAGTTAGCTCGTACAAAGGTAATTCATCTGCATCTGCCTCTGCCAACAAATATAGCAATTTACGTCTTGTTGGATCAGCGATAGCTACATACACATCACGTTTTTGTTTTCTTTCGCTCATAACCTCCCACCTCGCATATAGGACACCTAACAGTGACGTGTCAATGTTCATTCTTGACATAATTAATATACCTTTATTCACTCGTCAATAATTAAATTCAAAATCAACTTTTTTATTTGCATATTTCTTCATATTCCTTCATTTTACTAATAATCACAAAATACTCTCTTCAATTTTAAAAGACACAAATCCTTAGTTAGGACGTGTGCCAATTGGGAAAAGCTTTGTCATTGTGATTACTTACTTCACTGGTTTCCTGCTAAAATCCATGTCATTATTTAAAAGTTTTTAAAGGAATATTACACAATGATCTTTATTAAAGTCTGACTAAAGTTTACATATCAATCGATAAAAACTCAGGCAACGAATGTTCATGCTTGTCGATCATAATTTGTTCAGGTTTGATGCCCTGCTCACGTAGAACTGCAATGTTCTGCACAAGGAATTCGTCACTGCCGACAACATAGAAGAGTCCCTCTTTGTCTGCCGAAAGACTTTTCACTTCTTCATAATAGTCTTTACGAGTGTCGACGAATTGTGATGTGAAATTCTTGTCAGGTGCGGACTCAAAAATATTCGTGAATAAGAAATTATTTGATGAGTCGATGTTCAACGAATGAATGTGATTGACGTGATCAGCACGATCGAAATAGTCAAGTACAAGCGGTCTAAAAGTTGCCAGACCGACGCCTGATGACAGCAAGTAAACATTTTTGTCTTCTCTTTTAAGCGGTACATTTGAGTGTGTTTTAAAGATTGCAACCTCATCGCCAACCTCAAGTTTTCTTAATATGTTTTTAAACTCAGAGCACTGCTCTCTGATGCGTGTTGTGATACCGATGAAATTTTCGTGCGGTAAAGTGGAGATTGACATGTGACGAATCAAGCTACGGTTTGGTTTATCTCCCGCATTAAAACCTTCCAGTGCGAAGTGGGTGTGGGAACCTTCTTCCCATGTAAAGTCTTTCGGACAGTCGAGCATATACGTTTTAACCTCAGGTGTTTCTTCTATAATAGTATTAATTTTAGTCCAGTATATTTGCATTATATATTCTCCTTAGCTAATTATATGTATCATTACTATAACTTTAATTAAAATTGAATACATCTCTCTAAGAGGCTAAAATAAGCCTGTTGATCCCACATATACTAGTTAAATTACAACATGTATTCATAATACACTCGTATTTAATTTCCCATAAGATAAGCATATTGGCTTTTGACTAAAAGGACAAATCGATAGGATTGCTTGAATTTGAAAGATCTGCTGCAAATGTTCACAAGTAACGACGCGCTCTGGTATACCTTCTGTTACAATTTCACCATTATACATAGCTATTAAGAAATCTGAAAAACGAGAGGCGTGATTTATATCATGCAACACCATCACAATCGTTTTCCCTTGTTCTTTGTTGAGTCGTTCTACCAATTGTAAAACATCAAGTTGATGCGCCATGTCAAGATACGTCGTCGGTTCATCTAATATTAAAATATCTGTATCTTGAGCAAGCGCCATCGCAATCCATACACGTTGTCGCTGACCCCCAGATAATGCTTCAATGGGTCGCTCTTGAAATTCAGTTAAGTTTGTTGCTTCTAGCGCCCAATCAATCGCCTCAATATCTTCTTTTTTTAAACGACCAAAACTTGATTGATGTGGAAAACGACCATATGCCACGAGCTCATATACCGTTAATCCATCGGGTGCTTCCGCTGTTTGGGGTAAGATGGCCATCTTTTTCGCGATTTCTTTCGTGCTTGTCTCATGAATCGCTTTTTGATCGATAAAGACTGCGCCATGACTCGCTTGTAAAATACGAGAAATAGTTTTTAATAAAGTAGATTTGCCACATCCATTTGGTCCAATAATTGTCGTGATTTGTCCTTTAGGTATCGCGACACTTAGTTCTTCAATAATGATTTTCGAGCCATAACCGACAGTAATTTCTTCAACATCAATCATTCCATTCACCTCACTTATTTTTCATTAAAAATCGCAATGCTTGGCACATGCTGGCTGGAATGATGGACATGTGATTTTCATCCGGAGATGTAAACATTTCGACCGATTGCAGGGGCAAAGATTTCAGATGGTTATATAGAGATTGTACATTTTCAAACATCTTATGCTTTTCCTGTTGTTCTGACGCTATAAAGATCACACTTTCTATAGGAGTGATTTTCAAAGCATCCTGTAGTATTTGCTCTTGGTTCCACCAAAGAGATGGACTGC
Organism: Sporosarcina sp. P32b; assembly: GCF_002743335.1. Classification (GTDB taxonomy): domain Bacteria; phylum Bacillota; class Bacilli; order Bacillales_A; family Planococcaceae; genus Sporosarcina. The sequence continues at coordinate 188,233 of NZ_PDZB01000003.1, read as the reverse complement.
AAATATAATAATGTGTGAATAATTCCGGCTCCAAAATAAGCGTTTGAACTAGAAATAGTCCTCCCAACGAATGGCCAAAAACTAGTTGCTTGCGAACATCCATTTCGACTTCTTGTCGAACCATTCGTTTCACTTTTTTTAATACCTTTAAAAATTCTTCCGCACCGCCAGAGGTAGGCCACGGTACTCCCGATGGCCGTTCTGGTAAGTTGACAACTTCACTTTGTGGTGTGAAATCATATATACGTAAAGGTGAAAAGATTTCTTCTTGTGCATATCCTATCGATACAATTACCGCAAGAGGTACGCCTGTTTTTTCGGTGCGTTGTGCTTGCAACTTCACAACACTTTCGAAAAGAACACCGTAAGCATTCCCATCCAATATATAAAACACAGGATACCCTTCCTCTGGTGCTGGTTCCTTAGGGATGGCAATTTTAATTCTATAGTCAGTCTCTGATATAGAATGACGTATTGATTTCACTATATGTCTATAAGTCATAACCAACCTCCATTCTTTATGCCCGTAATTTTCGGCTATTTCGCATTAATAAATAAATGAAATAAGGTACGCCAATAATTGAAATAACAATTCCAACTGGCAATTCAGCAGGTGCAAAGACCACCTTACCAATCCAATCTCCTGTTACAACAAGAATCATTCCGATAATACCGCTCATCGGAATGATATGTTGATGATGAATACCCACTAATCGCCTTGATATATGAGGAGCTAGTAATCCGACAAATGCAATGCTTCCGGAAACAATCACACTTGCACTGATCAATCCAACCGCCCCCATTACCAACAACACGCGTTGTCGGTTTATCCGAACCCCTAAACCAACAATCGTTATATCATGGAGTTGTAACACATTTAGAATGGGTGCTTTCCAAACGAGTAACGGAATGATTAGTAGAACCCAAGGTAACATAGATAATACTTGTTGCCATGATGCACTATAAATACTTCCTGATAACCAAACTGTCGCCATTTCAAAATCTTTAGGATCCATCTTCAATGAGATAAAAAGGGTAAGCGCACCAAAACCAGAATTCAATGCAATACCAACTAAAATCAAACGTTTTGGATCGAGCTGGCCTTGATGACTTGAAAGTATAAATAGCAGGAGAGTAGCGAGGACTCCACCAAGCCATCCCCATACAGACACCCCGACGATCGAGAGACTTGACATCTCATTCACATTCCCCTGAACAAAAAACATATAAAGAACCACTGTGAGTCCTACACCAGACTGAATACCTAAAATACCTGGATCGGCTAAATTATTTTTCGTCACACCTTGTAAAACGGCTCCTACTACTCCCAGTGATAAACCGACTAGAACACCAATTACTATTCTAGGCATCCTAAAACCAAAGATCACAAGTTCATGATTTGGAATATGATCGACACCAAATAACGTTCGGAACGTTTCAGATACCGTCAATGGGTATTGACCGCTTGTAAGACTCAAATAAATAACGAGTAACGTAAATAGGATTCCAATACCTGCTACTACAAAGAAACGCTTATTTAGATTCAGCTTAGGCATAACGCTTCCCTCCCTTTGTTTGAATCAGATAAAGGAAAAAAGGTACTCCTACAAGTGCCGTAATGACACCGACTGGAGTTTCAAATGGCGGGTTAATCAAACGGCTTACTATATCCGCCCATGCGAAAAATAGTGCACCGAACAATCCGGCGTATAGAACAATCTTTTTATAATCTTCGCCGACTAAAAAACGTGTGATATGCGGGATGATTAAACCGATAAAGGTAACCTTACCAACCAAAGCTACAGACGCACCTGTTAACAGTGCGACACTCACTAACGTCAATGTTTTCATCACCACAAGGTTAATTCCTAAACCTTGTGCGACTTCATCTCCTAGGGAAATGGCTGTAATAGACTTTGAAACGTAAAATGCTAAGAAAAGTCCGATGATTGCTAAAGGTACAGACCATTGAAGCATGACCGGATCAATTTGATGAAGTCTCGTATTGTACCAAAAACTGATATTTTGTGATATTTGAAAATATGTTGCCAGGGCTTGTGATACGCCGTTCAAAAACATACCTAGAATTGTTCCGATAATTACAAGCGATAAAGGCGACATGCCACCTGGCACTAGCTTGGCGACTCCAAAAACAAACACTGCGCCCATTAAAGAACCTATAAATGAAAAGATTAGGAGGGTAGCAGGTTGAACGTTCGGAAGAAATATCATTGACAATGTGATAACAAAAACCGAACCGTCGGTCACACCCATAATGCCGGGGGAGGCCAAGTAGTTTCTCGTCATTCCTTGCATAAGCGCTCCAGATATCGCGATGAAAGCACCGATCAACAAAGCACCTAGCACCCTAGAGATCCTGGAAGATCGTATGATTAGATGTTCCATATTCGTTTGATCAAAATGAACCAAGGCTTGCCATATTGTTAAAACCGAATAACGACTAGCCCCATACATGATTGAATACGTTATTGTAACGATAAATAAAATCAATAGGAAAAGGATTAATACAATCTTATTCTTTCGAATTATGGACATCTAAATTCCCTCTATTTCTTTAACACGTTTTCTTCCAGAGCTTTTAAGAATTCGATTTTACTTAATACCGTTCCTCCTTCTAACAAAGAATCTACAATATTGATATAAGCAGCATCATTTTTGAAAGCGTTGATATTTTGAATGATTGGATTCTTTTTCAATTCTTCATATGCTTGCTCATTCTCCTGATTTCCACTTGTTTGAATTTGAATGAAAAGAACATCTGGATTTGCTTCTGCTAGCTGCTCAATCGAAATCTCTTCTTGAGCTTTTGCTTTCTGGATAACGTCTGGAACATCTACTCCTAGTTCATTGTATAAAGAAGGGTTAAAGAATACATCCTCCGGGTAGACAAACAAGCTACCACCACGAATGCGAATCGCCATTACCGTCTTGCCTTTAAACTCTTCCTTTATTTCTGTCGCAGCTTTAATATCTTTGTCATATTGGGCTAAAAGTGTTTTCGCTTCTTCTTCTTTATCTCCAAGTTGAGCCATTAGCATCAGATTATCTTGCCAATTCGTTGAAATATGGGAAACTAAAATTGTAGGTGCAATTTGTTCCAATTTTTCAACCACTTCATCTTTGAATTTTGTCGTTCCCAAAATAACGTCTGGCTGCAATTCTAGAATTTTTTCAAAATTTGGTTGTTGCTTTTCACCGATTGACTCTGTATTTCCTACCACCGCTTTAAATGTTTCTGGGAATTCTCCTGCAACTGTAATTCCTCCAACTGGCTCTATATTTAAAACCGTTGCGTCTTCCATCGCTTCCATCGCCCCTGTAATGACAATGCGTTCTGCGTTTTCTGGTACAGAATAGGTCTCACCTAAGTATGTAATTTCTTGCATGCCATTTTCAGCTGCACTATCATCTGCAGATTGTTGCGTTGCTTCTTTGTCAACAGGGGATTCCTGTTTATCATTCTCTGTTGTTTTTTCCTCTTCTACTTTTCCTCCACATGCAGCAAGTACCAATATAGCCATCAATGCAAATACTAATAAGCTTAATTGCTTCTTCATCATTCATCTTCTCCTTTTAATTTAAGTATCGATGCCTAATTGTCCTTGAGACGGCAAACCTTCGTATTTCTTACGATTAAAACCACGCTCGGCGAGTAACAGCATAACTTGCACTAAGAATAACGTTGATGAAGTAGTCGATTCCCAGGTACTGCAATGCTGCCATCTGTGGCCCTCGCTTTATACCCATGAACTATTTCAACTACTACCTCTATCGAAATAGCAATTATTAGCCAATTCGCGGAGGAATCACCTCAGAATTATTCTAAATCCCTTTAACAGTCAGATAATTTAACTGAAAATATCTTATAACAAATCACTCTGAGTTCGATGGATCTTTTATGCGTCTAACTTTGTATTTCAGACGAAGAAATTGCAACCGGGTAAAAACGCACATCATTTACATACAGTTAGCCTATCTTGTCGCATTCCTAATGTTAGACCAATTACTACAGATTTTCTTTTCGTCCTTCCTATATTCCTTCCCTCCTATATAACTGAGTACTAAAAAATGAGACTTCCTTTTTTGCCGTAATAAAGAATCACCACCTTCTCAACTGAGAACAATTCTCATTTTATCGATAATGAGAATCATTGTCAATCATTAAATGAATTTTTTCCTAATGATGTAAATAGTTGTGTAACACCAATTGAGAAGTGTGGCTGCAAATGGATTTATCTACTACTAGATATAACTGCTTTTAAATTTTATTTGGAAATTAAAATAGTAATTCAACACAATTGATCGAAATTCATTTCGGTTGGATGTTCATGAAACATATTCCCTCCAGTCATACGTGCACACACAGTTAGCTTGTAATCTGTATGAATCGCATATTGTTTACATATGAAATTCGTTACTAGCTCCTTTTCGTCCGAACTAACAACTTCCATAAGGTTACCTACGTGTTTTCTTATACAAATAGCATCTAGCGGGATAACCAGTCCCATTCCTATTGCTTTTGTATAACTTTCCTTCATAGTCCAAATTTCATAGCATGCATGATTTCTATCATTTGAATTAAGTATCATTTGGTATTCATCCACAGTAAACAGTTGTTTAGCCAAGAGTAAATCGAAAGTTTGAATTTCCTCAATGTCAATGCCTACATCCTGATTATGTACTGCACAAACTACGTATTTACCTGAATGAGATATATTAAACTGAATAAATGGATAATCAGGTAAATACGGTTTGCCATATGCATTTCTTTTTAAGGTTATTTCTTTTAATGTTTTCCCAGTCCGTTGCTTTAAAACATGATCTAATAAATAATCTCCTATAATAGTTCGGTATGCATCATCCAGATGGTAGAACCTTCGAATATGCTTTTGTCTTTCTTTAGGCACTTTTAAAAGTAATTCCCCCAATTTTGCTTGACTCTTTTCTTTAGGTAATTGACAGATATAGACTTCTACCACATGGAATGCTCCCTTCATCTTTACAGTTTGATTTATTTTATAATAGACCGCTATTCTGCTTTCTCAACCAGATTCAAGTGTAGTGTGGGATCATTTTCTGTCGTTTTATTCATTCTCACTGCTATTAAACATGCAACTATTAAAAATATCGAAGCGCCAAACAATGCATATTGATAGGTTAGCAAGTTAACCTGTTCCCCTGTTGACGTATTGGATGTTCCTAGTACTCCTGATAAGATAGCAACCCCAAGAACTGCGCCAAGTCTATTTTGCATATTAAATAGCATTGTAGCTCTGCCCATTGATGGGGAGTCTATATTCTTAAAAGCTGATATTTGCGCTGCCCCAACTGTTTGTCCTAAGAAAAACCCTATTCCAAACATTAAAAATCTAAGTAACCACGGATTAGATGCAACAAATAACGAAATAAGCATAAAAACAATGATTGTACCAATTAGAGAAAAAATAAGGAGTCGCCGCAAACCCATTTTCTTCAATGTCCAAGGCATTAGCTGGGAAGCCACCATTAATCCAAGTGCTTCTATGAATGTGGTTAGACCTGTATGAAAAGCACTAACGTTCAACGCATTTTGATACATTAGCGGAAAAACATATAGCATTCCAAGTAAACCCGCGGCGGAACAAAGACCGATAAAACTCATTGAGCGGAACATTGGATCCTTGAACAATCTCACATCTATCAATGGTTTATCCTCACGCAGTTCAAGGCGAACAAGTAAAACCATTAATACAAGTCCCAAACATCCCGTTACTATAATTTCAGGAGATGTCCACCCTTTAACAGTTCCCTGTGTCAATGAATAAATCGACAGCGAAAAACCTGTTAAGGATAATATAAACCCTTTATAATCAAATGCTCCGGCTGTTGGCTCAACATGTTCCTGTAAATATACCTTCCCAATGAATAAAGCCAGCAAGCCTATAGGTATATTTATAAAAAATATCCAACGCCAGGAAATTGTATCCACTAAAAAACCACCTATAATAGGACCAAGAGCCGGAGCTAGTGCGATCGGTATAATTAGCATACGTGACAGCTTGGGACGCTCTTCATGAGTAAATGTCCGAAATAGAATGGCCATGCCAACAGGGGTAATGAAACCTGCCCCAATACCCTGGAGAATCCTATATACATTCAACGTAAACATATTATGAGCAAATCCGCACAAGACAGATGCAATAGTAAATATGCCTATCGCACTCAAAAATATCCGTTTTGTTCCAAAACGGTCCCCCATCCAGCCTGCTGCTGGTAGAAACATGGCTAAACTAATTAGATATCCAATATTTATGGTTCCCATGGCTTCAGGAGGAACATGGAATGTTCCTCCAATAGCCGGCAATGCCACATTAACAATTGTACTGTCGAGAGCAGACATAAACATCGCTAATACATATACTGCACCTACAGCAAACTTCACACTTACACGTTTCTTCATGGTTAATTCCTATTACTAACATTCTCAATTGTCTTCACACTGTTCGGCATTAAATTATCCCATTTGGAATTTACATAATCCAAACATTCTTGCCTATTCGCCACTCCATAAACCTGATCCCAGCCCGATGGAATGTGAAGAAAACCAGGCCAAAGAGAATATTGTCCCTCACTATTGATTAATACAGCATAAGATTCCTCTGCGTTTTCAAAAGGGTTACTCATGTTCTATCTCTTCCTCTCTGAGTTTATTTTAGTCGATTCATACAACATACTTAGCTTTTTAGATAGAATCTCTCCGATTTCTGCTAATGGTTCCGGTTGGCACATATCTTTATGACGACAATGAATATCATATACTTCCAACTTGCCATCGATGTAAGGCTCCCATGTATTAGTGGAAATTGGATCAAACCACTCTGGGGTAATAGTCGATCTAAAAAACAAGACATCACCTTGATATATTTCCGGTTCAAATTCACTTAAGTTTTGAACAGATTGTACATATGTTTCCTTTAAATTAGTGATTGTTTTATCATCAAGACTCGCTAACGCACTTCCATCCTTTCTTAACAACTCTATGGCATCTTCGAGCGTAAGTGCATCTCCATTTACGCTTTCAGGATCATAACCTCCCAATGCAAGCAAAGCAATAAGTGCTTCTTCCTCATCTGGAACATTCTTAATTGGGAGAAAATGATTTGGATAAGAATCTAACATAGCAACTAGCGCAACCTTTTCACCCTTTTTCTGCAGTTTTGTCGACATGGCTTGCATGATATTACCTCCGAGTGACCATCCCAGTAAATAGTAGGGACCTTGTGGTTGAACAGATTGTATCTGTTCAACATAATCCTCAGCCATCTCATCTAATGAATGGGGATGATTATCTGGCTCGGAAATACCTCGTGCCTGAAGACCGTAAATTGGATAATCTTTGTTCAATTCCTTCATCAGACCTGCGTAACACCAACTAAGTCCGCCAGCCGGATGAACACAGAATAAAGGAGATAAGCTTCCACTTGTTCGAAGTGGTAACAAAACCTCTAGCGCACTTGTATTGTCACCAGTTTCCAATCGTTCTGCCAGACCCGCAACCGTAGGAGACTCAAAGAGATTCCCAATACTTAGGTCAATACCAAATGATTCTTTGATTCGAGTCATTAGCTGGACAGCAAGTAAGGAGTGTCCCCCTAGGTGGAAGAATTCGTCATCAATTCCCACATACGGCAAATCCAATACTTCCATAAATAGATTACATAATATTTCCTCCTGTGGTGTTCTTGGTCCTTTGTCTGTTACTTCCTCAGAATAATCTGGATCAGGTAAAGCCTTGTAATCTAGCTTCCCATTAGGAGTTAATGGGAATATATCAATCATGATAAATGCGGAAGGTATCATATAATCTGGCAAACGTTTAGCAACCCACCGCCGGATATCAACACCATTTTCACTTGCATCGGAATTTAATATTATATAAGCAAGCAGTTGATTTCCACTCGACTGGCCCTCTCTGCTGACCACGGTTACCTGTTCGATGCTAGGGTGCTCGGATAGCACAGATTCAATTTCCCCTAGCTCAATCCTAAAGCCTCTTATTTTCACCTGTTGATCAGCGCGTCCGATGTAATCTAACATGTCATATTCTTTCCAACGGGCTAAATCACCCGTACGGTACATTCTAGATCCATTTTCAACGAATGGATTTGCCACGAAACGGTCAGCCGTTAAACCTGGTCTTCCTAAATATCCCCTTGCTAACCCTGGACCAGATACATACATTTCTCCAATAACCCCTATTGGTACTGGCTGTAAATATTCATCCAATATATATACATTTAAGTCTTTTATCTCCTGACCGATAATACTATTCGCTCTTAGTGATACAAGAGCTTCATTAATTTCCATATACGTAACATGTACGGTCGTTTCCGTAATTCCATACATATTAATTAGTTTAGGTGCGTCCTCTGTATGACGCTTATACCAATCCTCTAGTCGATTAAGTTCAAGCGCTTCTCCGCCAAAAATGACATATCGTAATTGCAGCTGTTTACCTACTTCCTGCTGTTCTCTGTCCGCCTGCATTAATTGATAAAATGCGGAAGGAGTTTGATTCAGGACCGTTACTTTCTCATTTACTAATAGTTGTAAAAACTCATACGGAGAACGGCTAATCTCATAAGACACAATAACAAGTCTTCCACCATAGAGCAGAGCCCCCCACATTTCCCATACCGAAAAGTCAAACGCATAGGAGTGGAATAAAGTCCATACGTCATCCGCATTAAATTGGAACCATTCGTCTGTAGATCCTAGTAGACGATTCACATTTTGATGGGGAATCACTACTCCTTTAGGCAGACCAGTGGAACCCGAAGTATATATAATATATGCCGGATGAAGAGCTTGTAACGGCTCTGTACGCTCTGCATCTATTGGATTCGTATCTTTTTGTTTACTAAGTACTTCCTGTGTATCTTCTGCATCTAAAATAAGTTTTGGCACCGCATAATTATTAGGTAATTTATTTGTATACTCTTCATTTGTAATCACCATCAAAGGCTTTACGTCCTCTATCATAAAGGTAATTCGTTCACTCGGATAATTAGGATCAATAGGCACATATGCAGCTCCAGCTTTTATAATACCAAGCATAGCGATTACCATTTCCATTGATCTAGGTAAAGCTAAGACAATATATTGCTCCGGTCCAACGCCTTGTCCAATTAATAGATGCGCAAGTTGATTAGCCCTTTCATTCAATGTTTGATATGTCATTTGTTCGTTTTCAAAGATGAGCGCTATATTTTTTGGTTCAAGCATGGCCTGCTTTTCAAATCGTACTGACAAACTGGATTCTTCCTGTTCATCATTCACTTTTACATCTTGGACCAGCTCTTTCTTTTCATTTTGATCTAAAATCTCCAGAAGTCCGATTGGTTTATCCTGATCAAGCACAGCAGATTCTAACAAACGAATCAGTCTATTCATCATCGATTCTATTGTCTCTTCTGTAAACAAGTCTGTACTATACTCAAGGAATCCATCTAATCCTTCCGCATACCCCGATTCACTTACATTTTCTCGAAACTCTAACGTCATATCGAATTTAGAAGCTCCTACGCTATATAATGACAATTCACTCTTCATTTCAGGTAAATCTAACTTTGGCTCAGGTGTATTTTGTAATGCAAGCATGATTTGGAATAATGGATGCCTTGATCTAGAACGCGGAGGATTCAATTCCTCTACCAATCTTTCAAAAGGTAAATCCTGGTTTTCATACGCATTCAAATTTACCTTTCTCACTCTACCAAGTAACTTCTTAAAGCTCGGATTACCAGATGTATCAGTACGTAATACTAAGGTGTTAATGAACAACCCCACGAGATTTGTCAAAGCATCATCATTTCTTCCAGCTACCGGACTCCCTAAAGGTATATCATATCCTGCCCCAAGACGAGTCAGTAACGCCGTAAGACCGGCTTGCAACGTCATAAATAAACTAACTCCGTTTTGTGCAGAGATATGAAGTAACTTCTGATGAAGCCTCGCGTCAATCGTAAAGCGATACGTTTTCCCTAAATAGCTAGATTCCACTGGTCGTGGATAATCTGTTGGGAGTTCCAAATGATCAGGTAAATCCGCTAAGGTATTTAACCAATAATCAAGCTGTTCTTTAACAAGACTCTCTTGTCCTTGCTTTTCTTCCAATAAATTCTCTTGCCAATATGCATAATCCGCGTATTGAACTGGTAAATTTATCCAATCCGGCTGTTTGCCATTAACGCGGCTCCTATATGCCTTCTTCAAATCTTGTGTTAACGGCGTCAAGGACCATCCATCGCCAACGATATGATGTAGTAACAGTACAACAACATGTTCTTTCTCTGCGGTTGAAAAGAGCTCAACTCGAAATGCAGGTTCCTCATCCAATTGGAAGCAATATTTAACAGTATTATTCAATCGGCTTGTTAACTCGGATGCTTCTATTTGGTGTACATGTAAATCTGGCTTAACCTTTTCTGGATTTAATACCTCTTGCCTGGCTGTCCCCGCATGTTCGGGAAAAATAGTTCGCAACGGTTCATGCCTTTCTATTACATCGCAGATTGCTTCTTGCAATGCGTTCTTTTCTAATTTCCCTGATAATCTAACCACTAGTGGTATATTATATGTAGGGCTTGGTCCTTCTAACTGATATAGGAACCATAATCGACGCTGCGCAAACGATAATGGGATATCACCCTTGGATTCGACTCTTTGAACAGGGGGCCTTCCTTTCCGTCCTGCCTCTAACTGTTTAACAAGTCCTTCTACAGTCGGTGTTTCAAAGATTTTCCCTATCCCAACTTCCACTTCAAAGACTTCACGAATACGATTCGCTAACTGTACAGCAAGTAATGAATGACCGCCAAGATGGAAGAAACTATCGTCAATTCCCACTTGTGAAACATTTAACACTTGTTTAAATAAATCACAAACTATTTCCTCCTGTGGTGTTCTAGGATCTCGACTATCTTTACCTTTTTCGAATTCTGGAGACGGCAATGCTTTGCGGTCTATTTTCTTATTTGGTGTCAGCGGCAAATCGTCCATTATAATAAAGGCAGAAGGAACCATATAATCAGGAAGTAATTCTTCCACATATTTACGTGTTTTAGCTAAATCAATAATGGCATTCTTTTCTGGCACGAGATAAGCTATTATACGGTTATCCCCTGGTTGGTCCTCCCTAGCAACAACGACTACTTGACTAACCTCTGAGTTTTTCGCTATGACGGATTCAATTTCTCCAAGCTCTATTCGAAAACCGCGGATTTTAACTTGATGATCTGACCTGCCAATATAATCAAGCTTTCCATCCGCATGCCAACGTGCAATATCGCCTGTTTTGTACATCCTTTCACCTGGATTTCCATATGGATTAGCAATGAATGTATCTGCTGTTAAATCCGGACGATTAAAATAGCCCTGTGCTAACCCTTTACCTGCAATATATAAATCTCCACTTACCCCTGGGGGGACAGGCTGTAAACCGGCATCTAAAATGAATATTTGTGTATTTTCGATCGGATAGCCAACAGAAGGAATACCCGTTTCCCCTGTATTTAAAGTAATAGCTGTGGACCAGATTGTCGTTTCTGTTGGTCCATACAAATTTGTCACTTCACAATCTAGCTCATGTAAAGATTTTACGAGTTTTTTAGGAAGCGCTTCTCCGCCAACCAAGATACGTATTCCACGAAGTGCTTCTGGATAGGTCGATACAAGCGCATTCCAGTGTGTGGGCGTTGCCTGCATAATGGAAATATTACGGTCTTCAATCAATTGTGCTAATATTGCCGGGTCTTTGTTTGCGTTATCCTTTGCAATCACACAACATGCACCACTAATGAGCGGAAGAAATATTTCCAATGCTGAAATGTCAAAAGCAATTGTCGTAACTGCTAAAAGACGATCCTGATGACTCAAAGCAAACTTATTTTGCATCGAGCAAAGGAAGTTGGTTAATCCTTCAACTGTAACAACAACTCCTTTCGGACGCCCTGTCGATCCGGAAGTATAAATCATGTACGCTGGACTCTTGGGCGCTACTATTCTGTTCGGATAATCTATATCAGCATAAGCTGTTAGTTGATTACGAACAGCGGGATCATCCAACACGACATGATCTACATGACTGTCTAGTAATTGAGATTGTATGTCCTTATGTGTCAGGATACAAATCGGCTGTGCATCTTCCAGAATATAAGAAATTCGCTCAACAGGATATTCGGGATCAATTGGCAAATACGCTGCTCCCGCTCTTAAAACAGCCAACATTGCAATAACCATATCTACGGATCGGGGTAAAGCCAAAGCAGCAAACTTACCAGGCCCTAGTCCCTTTTCCTCAAGTAAATTCGTCAGACAATTAACCCGTTTATTTAATGCTGCATAAGAAAGGCTTTCATCGTCGAACCTTAAGGCCTCGGCATGCGGTGTACGGGTAACTTGTTTTAAAAATATTTCTTGTACAGACATATAAGACAATTGTTGAGTTGTTTGATTCCAATTATTGATTACATTGTCAAACTCTCCAGGTAAAAGTACCCCTAATTGAGATATTGGCAAATCCGCATCTGCAGCAGCTATATTCTCAATCAAATTCACCAAACGATTTAGATGAAGAGTTACCTCATCCGGTTCATAAATATCCGCATTGGCATCCAAATCAATCCTTATCCCTTTTCCGTCTTGTTGATCATATATATTCAAGGATAGGTCATCTACTGGACCCGTATGGAGCTTATTTGTCGTTCCTTTACTACCAGCGAAGTCCAATCCATAATCAAATGGCATCATATTTATTTGAGGTCCGAACAAGCGTTGACCATCCCCTAACAACTTCAGATCATGCCGTAAATATTCATGACGATAATGCTGATGGGACCGCACTTGCTTTATTTCTTGATGAACTTGTTTTATCAACTCTATGAAACTCATTTTGGGTTGTATATTCAGTCTTAATGGTAGTAAATTCATCACCATTGCTGGGACCTTTACTGAAGACGTGCCCATACGACACATCATTGGTAAACAAAGCACAATGTCCTCACTACTAGTTAAACGCTGCATATATACAGCAACAGCTGCTACAATCGTTTCATACCAGTTTCCCCCTCTGGAACTAGCTGTTTTCCTTAACCGCTCTATCGTATCTGCTTGCAAATAACTTGTCTTATGGATAATGCGTTTAGATAATCCTAACGATGAACCCTTTAAACTAACAATGTCTGGATGATCCTGGAATCGCTCCATCCAAAACTCACGGTCTTGAATAAATTTCTCCGAACGCACATACGATTGATGTTCATCCAATACCTTTTGAAAATCTCCCAACTCATTTCCCTTTATCGTTTCTTGCTTTACTAGGGCTGTATAAATCTGAGCAACACGTTGTACGATTAGAGAAAAACCGAAAGCATCTGCTGCAATATGATGAATACGCAAATACCAAAAACTTCGATTCTCGCTTATCTTACATAGAGCCTGTTTAACAACGACATCTTTAGTTAAATCCAACGGTTTATCTATATCAGATTTCATCCATTTTTTTGCAGATTGATCAGGGTCCACTTCCCCAGTAACATCGATAAGTTCAAGCGAAAAATCCCTTTTCTCGGAAATATGCTGCCATGGACCATTTTCGTCTGCTCCATATTTAGCATGAATGGAATCTGTCTCTTTCATTACTCGTTCTACAGCTTTCTTAAAATACTCCACATGTAGCTTTCCATTTATGTCAATATACTCCGCTGTATTATAAACAGGGTTATCCGACTCCAATTGCTGCGCATACCAAATTCCAGCTTGCGCACCCGTTAATGACTGATACTTCGTTAACACGCTAGACATACGATACCCCCTCCTTTATATTTATACTTTCACCATTCGGCTTTCCATTAAATCACACCATTCAGCTAATGTTTTTCTTTCCACTAAGTCCATAAAGCTTACTTCCAGACCTTGTTGTCTCCATGCTTCAACTAAACTCATAAGTCCAATAGAATCAAGCCCCATATAAAATAAATCATCTGTGTCTGATAGATCCTTCGCTTGTATATCCAGTAAGCAGGCAACTTGCTCATGAATTGTTTCAAATGTAAGGGATTCATTATTGCTATTTTCTGTACCTTTCGACAGTACTTTGATTAATTCATCTGTAGACGTCGTAACACCACAACGTTTAGCGGCATAATCCAATGCCATTTTATGTTCATCATATGAAAAGTCGGCAACCGCATCTGCTACGAGGAAAGGCTGTATATCATACATGAATGCCTCTGCAGCCGTCATTAAACATCCTATATGGGCATAAACTCCACAAATAATTAGTTGGTCACGCCCTTGCTTTTCTAATATATTCAAGAAATCTGATTTTTTAAACGCACTATAACGCCATTTAGTTAACATTAAATCATTTGAATCTGGTGCTAAATCTTTAATAATCCCTGTTTGAGCTGGATCATCGGATAATCCTTTTCCCCAAAAGTCAGTTAGGAGTGCCCGATCTGCCGCGTTCTGATTCCCTGGTTGCGCCGTATAGGCAACTGGAATCCCTTGCTTTTTGCACTGCTCTTTCAATTTTGCGATATTATGGATCAATTCTGGTATCGGTGATTGTTCCGTATCATAAAAGTTCAAAAAATAATTCTGCATATCATGTATGAGCAGAACTGCCCTATCCGGCTCCACCTGCCACGACACTTTATTTGTTGGATAAATAGATATATTCGGCATTTGATAAGATGGAATAGTAGGAATTCCCATGTAATCACGTCCTTTTCGTTTATTTTATTTATAGATAGGTGATAGTTTCTTTGTAATCATTTCACGCAATGCTTTTTTACTGACCTTTCCAAATGATGTTTGTGGAAAGGTATCCACTATTTCAACCCGGTCAGGAATCTTAAAATCCGCGATCCCTCTTTTTATTAGAAAATCCTTCATTTCAACTTTAGTTATCATCCCCTCATTAGGGATAACAAACGCACATGATCTCTCTCCAAGAAATTTATCCGGCATAGAGACGACAGCAACGTCAAATACATTAGGATGTGAAGCAATATGATCTTCCATTTCCTCTGCAGCTATTTTTTCACCGCCACGATTTATCTGGTCCTTAATACGACCTTCAACGACAATATTTCCCGCTTCGTCTAAGCTAACTAAATCACCTGTGCGATAAAACCCATTCGACGTAAATGCTTTAGCATTATGTTGTTCCGCTTTATAATATCCGCGTATAGTATATGGGCCCCTAGTTAACAATTCCCCTACTGCACCTAGTTCAACTTCCCGATCCTCTTCGTCAACTACACGAATCTCATCGTAGGGTGACATCGGTCGTCCCTGCGTATTAATAATAGTCTCTTCTGGATCATCTAATCTTGTGTAATTAACCAACCCTTCAGCCATCCCATACACTTGTTGCAGCTTACATCCAAAGGTCTGTTGCATTCGTTTAGCTATTTCAGCATTGAAATGCGCTCCGCCAACTTGAATGATTTCTAAACTAGTGAAATCATATGAACGTGTCTTCAATGCTTCCAACCAAATAATGGCTATCGGTGGAACAAGTGCTACAATCGTTACTTTTTCTTTTTCGATTATAGGGAAAGCCTCGTCTGGACTTGATCCTGTTGCTAGCACGATCCTTGCGCCTGCATAAAGTGAACCGAGCACTCCCGGTGAACTCAATGGATAATTATGCGCAATTGCTAAAACTGCAAGGTACACACTATTCTCATCCATTCGACATATTTCATTACTCTTACGAAGACTATACATATACTCATCATGTGTTCGTGGAATTAATTTAGATAGCCCTGTACTACCACCAGATAATTGTAAAAATGCGATGTCATTTGGATAAACATTAGGCTTAATATACTCTTCTTCCAAATAAAGATCTGCTAACTGTTCCAACTCTTCAGATTCACCAAGTGTAATGATATGCTCTAAAGTACTTGTTTCACGCTGAATGGTCTTAGCCATTTCATGATAATGATATCCGGAAAAGTTTTCCGGCATTATATAAGCCTTTGCCTCGGTCAACTCACAAAAATACTGTATTTCACTATATCGGTGCGACGGCAAAGCAAATACTGGCAACACTCCTAATCGGAACAAGGCAAAACAAACCTCAAAAAACTCAACTGTATTTGGAATTTGAATGACTACTCTATCTTCTTTTTTAAAACCAAGCTTTTGAAACCCGGAAGCAAGTTGATCCACTCTTTTATCCAAAGTTTCATAACTTACTTGTTTTCCCCCATCAGTTATTGCAATCTTATTACCGTGTTCTTCTGCTCTTTCTCGAAGCATCTGTCCAAATGTTTCTCCACGCCAACAATCCTTTTCACGATAAAATGCAGCTATTTCATCAGGCCATGGTTGACACCCTTCCATAAGTATTCCTCCCTGTTTACTTTGTTTTTGACATATCTATGCCCTTATAGTTTTTCAATACCCATAGCATCCAGCATTGTTTTGAACTTCGCTCCAGTCTCATTCAATTCTTCCTCGGGAATGGAGCCAGCAACTACACCTGCACCCGCAAATAATCGTATATCGTTTTCTTCAACTTCCGCACAACGAATCGTGACTATCCATTCTCCATTCCCATTTTCATCACACCAGCCGACCATTCCAGCAAAAAAACCTCTATTAAACGGCTCAATCTCATAAATGGCTTCACGTGCTAACTCTGTCGGATGTCCACATACCGCCGGTGTAGGATGTAACGCAATACCTAATTCTAAAGAAGATGTTTGTGCCTGTTTTAACGTTCCATATATTTCTGTTGACAGATGCCACATTGCTTCTGTCTTAATTAATGATGGTATTTCTGGAACATCCATCGATTCACAAAAAGGAGCTAATGATTCTTTTACCATATTGACAACCACAGCGTGTTCATATAAATCTTTTTCAGATTCCAACAGTTCTAACGCTCTACGCTGATCTTCTATTGGATCATCACACCGAGGTCTCGAGCCTGCTAATGGATTTGCGAATAATGTTGAATCGTTTTTAGACACAAGCAATTCTGGACTCGCACCAATTAATATACGTTTCCCATTTGTTGATACCGTTTCCTTATTACTAATCGTATTAACGTCTGATATATCAACAGCAAATGTGTATCCTTGCTTATTATGATGTTCCAACCTTTTTAAAATCTGTTTTACATCAATCTGCTCTTTCGTTTTAAAATTCAAGGCTCTAGAAACAACTATCTTATCTATTTGTCCTGACGAAATCTTATCTAGGCCTTGATTTACACCTTTCATATATTCTGCTGGCTCCGGAATATGCTGAATTTCATACGGCTGCAAAGGAATATTTTCTAGTTGGACACTATCTTTTACCAATGCGGTAGATACTTTTACTTCCTCAGGTATGATCATTTTTGATGCTTCCGAGTAATCAAACGGAACTGCACCCACAACGATCGGATGCGGATGTCCTGCTCGTTTCGCCTGTTCAATCGCCTCTTCCACCCTATCCGGTAAACTACATATTTGATTTTTAGTCTTCCACGTCTCCTTTACAACTGAGAAAACGCCTTTCCCCATAATCGTTTGCTTTGACGATGATAAAAAGAAATCACCTGATTCATATTCATCTAAAATCGATTTTACCTTTGACATACTCACTTTACTCATATTTCTGTTTCCTCCTCGTTAAACACCTAGTGTGGCTCCACCATCAACAACCATATCGTGCATGGTTATATGTGATGCATCATCTGACGCAAAAAATAATACTGAATTCGCAATATCAGATGGCGTTCCAATTTTACCAAGTGGAATACCTACTCGATATACCTCAGATTGTCCGTCTATCGTTTCTATTTCTCCCTCTTCATTACTCCAAAGTTTTCTTAGCATTTTTGTATCAGTAGATCCAGGCGAAATAACATTACAGCGTATATTATGCTTCGCAAGTTCCAAACCAAGACATTTTGTGAACATTGTTGCTGCCGCCTTCGAAGCTCCATAGGCCGCCATTCCAATTCTAGGAATGTGGCTGGCGTTGGAACTTACCGTAATAATCGATCCCTTTTCACGTGGAATCATTTGCCTACTGACTATTTTTGACATATGGAATACACCCGTTGCATTCACAGAAAAACTTGCATCCCAATCCGCCACATCTAAGTTATCTATTAAATCTAACTTCAGTAATCCTGCCACATTCACCAATATATCTATCGGTCCAAGCTCAGACTCAACTGTAGAAATAACTTCTTCTACAATCACTGGGTCCGTAACATCTGAAGGAAAAGCTGTAATTGGATATCCTCTTTCTTGCATCTTTCTAATACCTTTAACTAATTCATCTTTGTCCTTATCGATCGCCGCTATCACCGCCCCATGTTCAGCTAGCCGCTCAACTATTAATCGGCCTATACCGCCGGATGCTCCCGTGACAACAGCTGTTTTACCTTCTAATTGACTCTCTTTCATTGTCCCATTCCTTTCGAGTTAAGGAGTTGCAATTGATATTGATAATGATAATCGTTATCAATTACTAACCTCATGCTAATTTAATTAAAGACAACAATCAAGGCGTTTTTGAATTTTAAGAATTAAGACCTATATTTATTTTTTGATATAGTTAACATTTTATTTGTATCTTTTACATAGGAAAAGATATATTAGAACAACTCTAAATAGTTAACGGCCTCATTAGGTAAAGGCTTTTTTACCTGGTAATCACCGCTTCATTGCCGGTATTCAACTCCTTGAACGCAATGATAATAAAATAAAAAGCATAAACAAAAAAAGCATTCCGAAAGTAAATATACCTAGCTCTTTGGCTCGATACCCTTTCAGTCTGCTTTTCTTTTCAAGTTGCCGTATATTTTCACTTTTAGACGTTTTTTGAATATATCCATCGACTGTTATTTACCAGTTCATACTTTTTTCATTAACGAAGGCATAACCCGATTGCAAGGGAACCCCAACATTTTGCACACATTGTAAAGGAGTTAAGAACCGAAGATGCAATTAGCACAGTAAAGATGTTTGAGGACATTTGAATGCAAATATGCGTGAAATTTGAGTATAGAGTGTAATATATTTGAAAAAATTTCACGATTAAGTGTTGCTAATTTAATTCCAACCAAAAAAACACCGTAAACATTGATTTTAACAATGTTTACGGTGTTTTTTATTCTTATCTAGATTTCACTTCATTACGTCCCAGGAGGGATTCGAACCCCCGACCGATGCCTTAGAAGGGCATTGCTCTATCCAGCTGAGCTACTGAGACAAACACCTGCAACCACAGGCACAAGAACTATTATATGCATAATCCAAAGATAAGTCAACACTATTTCATAAAACTATTTATTTAATATAATTTGGTCTATTAATTCGTGGTTCATGCTATAAAAACTCACAGTATAAGCATCGTCGATTTCGATGACTGCGTATGTCGCTACCCTACCGCCACGTGGTTGAGTCGTGCTTCCCGGATTAATGAATAATACACCGTTGATCATCTCAGCCCCATATAAATGAGAATGTCCGAATAAAGCAATGGTTGCTTGTTGCTCAGCTGCTGCGTAAGAAAGGGTGAGCATAGAGCGCTTAACGTCGTGTTCATGGCCATGGACGATGAATATAGTCTCATCGCCCACTTTCTGTACAATGGTTGCTGGAAATTGATCATCGCCGTCACAGTTACCACGAACAATATGAATTCCATTAAGCAATGGATCTTCTGCCGATAATTCGCTGTCGCCACAATGGAATATTGCGTCTGCTTGCAGCGATTTAATCTTCTCCACTGTATTCAAGTCGCCATGTGAATCACTTAAAACAATCAGCTTCATTTTATTTCACCTAACCTCGTGATAAATTCTGGTAGCTGTTCTTTTAGCTGAGCTAGTGCCGCACCGCGATGAGAGATGGCACTTTTCTCTTCTGCGGATAATTCGGCCATCGTCTTTTCTTTATTAGGTACATAAAATATTGGATCATAGCCGAATCCATTCGTTCCTTGACGTTCATCCGTAATGATACCTTCACAGCTGCCGGAATAAGTAGTTGTCTTGATACCAGGACCGGCAATCGCCAGAACACATCGGAAACGTGCCTGACGCGCCGTTTCAGGCACTTCAACAAGTTTAGCTAGCAACTTATCGATATTCGCTTCATCGTCCGATGGCTCGCCCGCATAGCGTGCAGAGTAGACACCTGGCTCGCCATTTAGTACATCGACTTCTAGGCCACTATCATCGGCAATTACTACTTTTCCTAGTAAATTTGCAACAGTTTCTGCTTTTAGTATGGCATTTTCAACGAAAGTGGTCCCCGTTTCTTCTACATCAATCGATTCTTCGTTATCTTGCAATGTCAGTACGGTGATACCTAAAGGGCGAAAGAGAACTTCAAAATCTTTCGCCTTGCCTTTATTATTCGTTGCGATTAATACTTCATTCATTGTGCTTCGCCTACCTGTTGTCCGATCTTATCCGCCAATTCACCTAACACTTCTTTTTGAATTGCAATCAATTGCTCAATTCCCGATTCAGCCAGCGTCAATAAATCATTCATTTCCGCGCGGGAAAAAGTAGCTTCTTCGCCTGTCCCTTGCAGTTCCACAAATTGGCCTTGTCCTGTCATCACGACATTCATATCGACGTCAGCTGAAGAGTCTTCTACGTAGTCAAGATCCGTGATCAATTGACCGTCAGCCAATTTCCCTACACTTGTAGCAGCAAGGAAGTCACGAACCGGGAATACGGGTAGTTTCTTATCAATTTGTAATTTATTCGCAGCGATAACCAATGCAACAAATGCACCTGTAATGGAAGACGTTCGCGTTCCACCGTCTGCTTGAATGACATCACAGTCGATCCAAATCGTACGCTCACCAATTGCATCCAAATCAACAACTGCACGCAAAGCTCGTCCGATCAAACGCTGGATTTCCATCGTACGACCGCCTACTTTACCGCGGGAAGATTCTCGGATTGTCCGTTGTCCTGTAGCGCGTGGCAGCATAGAATATTCAGCAGAGATCCAACCTTTTCCACTATTTCGCATAAAGGGTGGTACACGATCTTCAATCGTCGCTGTACAAATCACTTTCGTATTTCCAACTGAAATCAGTACGGAACCTTCTGGGTGAATCAAATAATCCTTCTCGATTGTTACTGTACGAATATCTTCTGTTGCTCTTCCATCATGTCGCATGCAATATCCTCCATTTTGATCCATTTATTTGTTGTGACCAGTTCTTCCAGTCTACGTTCAATCCATCTTACCATATTCACAGCAAAAAACCCGAAAACGACGTACTGTTTCCGGGTACTGCTATACATGTTAAAAAGTTAGCTTGCGTACGTCAGGCTGAGGAATGGCAAGCCAATCTTCAACGATGACTTGAAACTTATCCATCGATCCTGTTGTATAAAATATGGGTTCTTCTGCTGAAATCGATAGTAATTGTTTCGCCTCAAGAATCCGTTCAACATCAATCACAGTCTCCGCCGCTGAAGAAATAACATTCTTTTGATTGGAGAAATGCGCTTCAATATGTTCTTGTAATAATGGATAATGTGTACAGCCAAGAATTACAGAATCAAACGAATAGCTATGCAAGGGCAATAACGTCTTGTCGACTATATTCCTTGCTGCCTGTGTACGATATTCTCCGTTTTCAACAATTGGCACAAATTCCGAACACGCGAGTGAATGGACTTTGGCTTCGGGTTTCAGAGCTTGAATCGCTTGATCATACGCTTGACTTTTCACAGTGCCTTCTGTACCTAGCACAGCAATTTCACCTGTTTGTGACGCATTGACAGCTGCTCTAGCCCCTGGTTCAATAACACCGACAACAGGAAAATCAAAATGTTTTCGTACTTCTTCTAGTGCGATAGCAGTCGCAGTGTTACACGCAATAACGAGCATTTTTATACCCATTTGCGCCAAACTGTTTACCATGTCCATTGTAAATTGCAACACTTCTTCCGCAGGCCGTGGACCATACGGACAACGTGCATCATCGCCAATGTAAATAATAGGTTCATTCGGTAGGTAGTTGCGCAACTCTCTTACAACTGTCAGTCCGCCAACTCCCGAATCAATTACTCCAATAGGTGCGTTCAATGTAATCCCTCAATCTCTTGTCATCTGTTCATGTAGTGTAGCCAGCAATCCTGAAAACTGCTGAATTTCCTGCTCATTTGAATTCACAAGAACATCTTGCAAATACTCTTGTCTCTTCTGTATGACCTCTTCAATAATCCGTATTCCTTCAGGTAATAAATGAACACGGACAACTCGACGATCCTTTTCATCCCTCACCCGCTTCACTAGTTGACTACTTTCCATTCGGTCTACTAAATCCGTCGTGGTGCTAAATGCTAGGAACATTCTATTCGATAGATCTCCGATGGTCATATCACCATGTTCCAACAACCATTGAAGAGCGCTGAATTGAGGAGGTGTAATTGTAGATTTTTTTAATATTTTTCGACCTTGTTCCTTAATGATGGACGCAATGTATCGTAAGTCTTTTTCCATCTTTACGATATCAGTTGGTACGTTTTTCTGTTCATTCAACAAAAAATCAGCTCCCTGAAATGAGTCCTATCTTTTCATTGTACCGTTTTCGTTGATGAACGCAACATTTTTTCCCTCGATTTTATGTTAGAGAAGAAGTAATTGACACTGATTGCACAAAATTGGTCTATCATCCTAAGCAGGGCATCATTTTTAATTCAGCTGTAACTCTCCCAATCGCAATAATTCAACGATTGCCTGTGCTCTGCCTGATACACCTAGCTTTTGAATCGTATTCGAAATATGATTTCGTACGGTCTTCTCACTAATGGTCAGCTGTCCAGCAATTTCTTTTGTTGTAAAATCATCTACCAGCAAAGTGAAAATTTGTCGTTCCCGATTTGTTAATAAAGAACGGTTTTGCATTTCATCCAAGATGCGCCCCTCCTCTTTACGCTTTCCCCTTAGGATATGTAAGCGTAAGGGCGGCTGTGTAGGCTTTTACGAGTTTTCTAGAAACATGCGTTTTTCTTCTTCTGTCCATGCAACAGGTCTTCCATCAGCTTTTCCAATTTGAACGATAGCACTTCTACCTGTAAAGACTATTTCATCGCGTTCATTCCTAGCCATATAGTGCAGATCAACTGAACTCGTGCCCATAGTATTAGCTTTCACATGGATCTGTAACTTTTCGTCAAAGTACACTTGCTTCGCAAAATCGCATTGCAAATCCGCTACGATTGGAATGGTTGTGCCCTTCGGATCGATCCACTTCGCCATATGGTTTAGATGTTTCAAAAACTCAATTCTTGCATACTCAAAATAGGCAAATACTTTCGTGTTATTCAAATGTCCATACATATCCGTCTCTGAAAAACGAACTGAAACGTCGGCATGAAAATGAAATCCTTCTACCCATTCCTCTAGATCTTCAATATAACTTTCTCTCATTTACATGCACCCCTTCAAAATGAATGATTATTCATTACTTTATTATATCAAAATACAAATTAACGTCAAATCGGATTGTTTTGCTACCGGAATCACAGAGTCAGTTAGTAGCCAAGGGAAGTGTGTAATCAAATCTCACGAGGCATTCAAGTGGAGGAATCTTCCGCTTATATCGATTGCTCTCAACTCTCCCCTACGTTCTTACATTTTCTAAAAGCTGTACATATCAAAAAAGCTGTCCAAGAAAGTCATAGACTTCCCGGACAGCTTTGTGTATAGCAATTAATCTACTTGATGGTCACTTCCGAAGAAGTTCTTGAACATTTGGATTGTTGTTGCTCTACCAATTGCACCAATAGAAGTCGTCAATGGAATTCCTTTAGGACAAGCAACTACACAGTTTTGTGAGTTACCGCACTCAGTGATTCCACCGTCTCCCATAACAGTAGCTAAACGCTCATCTTTGTTCATTGCACCAGTTGGATGTGCGTTGAATAGTCGAACTTGTGACATCAATGCAGGTCCCATGAAGTTCGTCTTGTCGTTTACGTTTGGACAAGCTTCTAGACATACTCCGCAAGTCATACATTTAGACAATTCATATGCCCATTGACGTTTACGTTCAGGCATACGTGGACCTTCACCAAGATCATACGTACCATCGATCGGAACCCATGCTTTGATGCGCTTTAACGAATCGAACATGAATTCACGGTCAACAACCAAGTCACGAACGACTGGGAATGTACGCATAGGCTCAAGTTTAATAGGTTGTGTTAACTGATCAACCAGCGCAGTACATGACTGACGAGGGCGGCCGTTTATAACCATTGAACATGCACCACAAACTTCTTCCAAACAGTTCATATCCCAGTTAATAGGAGTCGTTTTTTCACCTTTGGCATTTACTGGGTTACGTCTGATTTCCATTAGAGCCGAAATTACGTTCATATTCGGGCGATAAGGAACTTCAAATCTTTCTACATAAGGGCTTGAAGTGGCAGTATCTTGACGATGAATGTCAAATACGACAGTTTTTGTAGCAGTTGCTGTTTGTTGTTCGCTCACTTTTGTCAATCTCCTTTCTTCGCTGAGTAATCGCGTATACGTGGAGGAATGATCGATGTATCTACATCTTCATACGTAATAATTGGTGCAGATACTCCGTCAAATTCCGCAATTGTTGTTTTCAAGAAGTTCTTATCGTCACGATTAGGGAAGTCTGGCTTGTAGTGCGCGCCACGGCTCTCATCACGATTCAATGCACCTAAAGTGATAACACGTGCTAGATATAGCATGTTTTTCAATTGACGTGTAAACATAGCTCCTTGGTTAGACCATAGCTGTGTATCCGTAATGTTAATATTTTCATAGCGCTCAAGTAACTCGACAATTTTGTCGTCTGTCTGCTTCAACTTATCATTGAAACGAACAACCGTTACGTTGTCAGTCATCCACTCGCCAAGCTCTCTATGAAGAACGTACGCATTCTCTGTACCGTCCATCTTAAGAGTGTCTTCCCATTTCTGTTGCTCTTCTTTCACTGCATCTTCGAAAATCGTTTCTGGAAGTTCATCAGCAGTACGCTTCAGATGCTTCATGTAATCGATTGCGTACGGTCCAGCGACCATACCACCGTAAATTGCAGAAAGTAATGAGTTAGCACCTAAACGGTTTGCACCGTGTTGTGAGAAGTCACATTCGCCTGCTGCGAAAAGACCTGGGATACTTGTTTGCTGATGATCGTCAACCCAGAGTCCGCCCATTGAATAGTGAACAGCCGGGAAGATTTTCATTGGCAATTTACGCGGATCATCACCTGTGAACTTTTCATAAATCTCGATGATTCCACCAAGTTTGATATCAAGTTCTTTAGGGTCCTTGTGAGATAGATCCAAGTACACCATGTTTTCTCCATTAATACCCAGTTTTTGGTTTACACACACGTCAAAAATTTCACGTGTTGCGATATCCCGTGGAACTAAGTTACCATAGTCCGGATATTTCTCTTCCAAGAAGTACCAAGGTTTACCATCTTTATATGTCCAAATACGTCCACCTTCACCACGTGCAGATTCACTCATTAGACGAAGCTTGTCGTCTCCAGGAATCGCTGTTGGGTGAATTTGAATGAATTCGCCGTTTGCATATTTTGCACCTTGCTGATAAACGATGGAAGCTGCAGAACCTGTATTGATCACAGAGTTAGTAGACTTACCAAAGATAATACCAGGGCCGCCTGTAGCCATGATGACAGCATCTGCTTTAAATGCTTGGATTTCCATTGTCTTCATGTTTTGAGCTTTGATTCCACGGCATGTACCCTCTTCATCTTTAATGATTCCGAGGAATTCCCAGTGCTCATATTTTTGTACTAGTCCTGCTACCTCGTGAGAACGCACTTGTTCATCAAGAGCATACAGTAATTGTTGTCCAGTTGTCGCACCTGCATATGCTGTACGGTGGTGAAGTGTACCACCGAAACGACGGAAATCCAAAAGACCTTCTGGTGTACGGTTAAACATAACACCCATACGGTCCAATAAGTGGATAATTCCAGGAGCTGCTGCCGTCATTGCTTGTACTGGTTTTTGATTCGCTAGGAAGTCTCCACCGTAAACTGTATCATCAAAGTGAATGTCGACAGAGTCGCCTTCACCTTTCGTATTTACAGCACCGTTAATGCCGCCTTGGGCACATACGGAGTGGGAACGTTTTACTGGTACTAGCGAGAACAAGTCAACCGGTACACCAGCTTCTGCTGATTTGATGGTAGCCATTAGTCCAGCTAGTCCTCCACCGACGACAATCAATCTGCCTTTTGCCATTATTGTGTCACTCCTCAATTATACGTAATTTCATTAGTTAGTTAGTTTTTTACACAAAAGCTAGAAGTGCTTGAATTCCAATTACAGAAAGTATTAAGAATATAACTATTGTGATGTACGATACGATTTTTTGTGATCTTGGTGATTGTGCAATTCCCCAAGTAACACAGAAAGACCATAGTCCATTTGCTAAGTGGAAAGTAGCAGAAACAACACCTAGGATATAGAATACAAGCATAAATGGATTCGACAAG
Organism: Sporosarcina sp. P32b; assembly: GCF_002743335.1. Classification (GTDB taxonomy): domain Bacteria; phylum Bacillota; class Bacilli; order Bacillales_A; family Planococcaceae; genus Sporosarcina. Next base: position 161,665 of record NZ_PDZB01000003.1, on the reverse strand, counting down.
ATATCGACCATCATGTTGAAGTCTACTTCAGTTCCAAGCGCTTTTTGAATACGAGTTTCGTATACATGCCATGCAATGAAGATGACTAGGAATACGCCTGTGAACCGTTGGAGCGTGAACATCCAGTTACGGAAAGTACTGTAATGGCCCACGTTGTATTTCGCTGAGAAAGCTATGTACACTCCGTAAAACGCGTGGAACATGAGTGGAATGTAGATAATAAACCATTCCAAGAAAAATACAAACGGCAAGTTCCCCATAAAATTAGATGCTGTGTTGAATGCTTCCTCACCGCGTGTTGCAAAATGGTTAATTACTAAGTGTTGGGCAACAAAAAGTCCAACTGGAATTACACCAAGCAACGAATGTAGACGGCGTAAGAAAAAATCTGTTTCTTTCGACAAGTCTTTTACCCTCCCTTATTTCTGAGATTATACTGTAGTGATGCGGTTCTCTATTTGGTTCGCATTCACCAGTATCTCTCTTCATGGTACAATATGATAACATGTATATTGTACTCCTCTGTATAGGACAGGTCAAGACGCTGTGTGCTTTTCATAGTAGATTATGATTTTTCTAAAAACGTCGAATCACACAATGCTTTTTCCTATGATCCGACAACGCTTGACATAGTTCGAAGCCCATGAGAGTAAGGGTTTGAGCATGTAGCTTTTCGCTTTATTATACTACGCAACTTATTTATTTCTGGAATTTTTATCTCTAATTCCGTTAACTGGCTAATTAAATAAAATATACTGAAAATTAAACTATATATATCAATGAAAGCCCCTTGACTTATTACTCAGTCAGGGGCTTTTCGGTTGTTTCAGGTTGCTGAAAATGAGCGAGTAACTCATCAGCTACTTTTTTTGGCATCCCTGCTTCTTTTAATTGTTCAGGTGTTGCTTCACGAATGGCTTTCACTGTTTTAAAGTGTTTTAGTAATTGCTGTTTACGTTTCGGTCCAACGCCTTCAATTCCATCAAGTGAAGAAGTTAGTGAAGATGCTCCTCTTCGCTGTCTGTGGAACGTAATAGCAAATCGATGGACTTCGTCTTGAACACGTTGTAATAAGTAAAATGCTTCACTTGTTTTCTTTAATGGAACTATCTCTGGTGGATGACCGTACAGCAATTGCGCTGTATTATGTTTATCGTCTTTTGCCAGTCCAGCTATCGGAATAGAAAGTCCGAGTTCATCTTCTAGCACTTCCCGAGCAATCTCCATCTGCCCTTTCCCACCATCAATGACAATTAAGTCCGGTAAAGGCAACTGATCTTTTAATACTCGTGTATAGCGTCGTCTAACGACTTCACGCATTGCACCATAATCATCATGGGCTGCTGCAGTTTTGGTTTTATACTTTCGATAATCTTTGCGATTTGGTCTTCCGTCTACAAAGGATATCATCGCGGATACCGGTTCCACGCCATGTGTATGGGAGTTATCAAACGCTTCAATGCGAAGAGGCGTACTGATATTCATCGCTTCACCAAGCTCTTCACACGCACCAATTGTACGTTCTTCTTGACGTTCAATTATTTGGAATTTGGCGTTTAATGCAATAGACGCATTTTTGGCAGCGAGTTTGACAAGCTCTTTTTTCTTTCCACGTTGTGGTATTAACACAGTCGTATCAAGCAATTGTTCGGCTAACGCAAAATTAACGGTTTCCGGAAGAAGTACTTCTTTCGGCAATAAATGTTGAGCTTCTCCATAGAAACGGCCGAGATACGTCAGTAATTCTTCTTCAGGATCTTGATAAGCTGGGAAAATGGATACATCGCGTTCTATCATTTTACCTTGTCTGACGAAGAACACCTGCACACACATCCAGCCTTTATCAACTGCATAGCCAAAAATATCACGATCTGTAAAATCATTTGCATTCATATTCTGCTTTTCCATTACGGTTTCGATATTAGTTATTTGATCGCGATATTCTTTCGCTCGTTCAAATTCTAATTCTTCCGCTGCTTCATTCATTTTTTGTTGTAGTTCTTTTTTTACTTCCTTATAACCACCATTGAGGAATCTTGTAATGTCTGCGATCATTTCAGTATATGCATCCGCAGGCACTTCTTTAATACAAGGCGCAAGACATTGACCGATATGATAGTACAGACATGCTCGAGTAGGTATAGTCTGACATTTGCGGTATGGATATAAGCGATCCAGTAATCTTTTCGTTTCATGAGCGGCCGTTGCATTTGGATACGGCCCAAAATACTTGCCTGATTTTTTATTAACTTTACGTGTAATGATTAACTTCGGATGACGTTCGTTAGTAATTTTCAAGTAAGGATATGTTTTGTCATCTTTAAGCATAATATTGTATTTTGGATCGTATTTCTTAATCATGTTTAATTCTAAAATTAAAGCTTCGATTTCAGAATTGGTTACTATATATTCAAAATCCTCTATTTCTCCTACCAACCGCTGTGTCTTGCCATCATGGGAACCCGTAAAATAGCTGCGTACACGGTTTTTTAACACTTTTGCTTTCCCAACATAGATGACAGTACCTTGACGATCTTTCATTAAATAGCAACCCGGCAATTCAGGGAGGATCGAAAGTTTATGTTCAATAATTTCATTCATTATTTTCACCTACTAAAAGACCGGGCTGCTCTTGCGGCCCGGTCTCTTGTATTTATGCGTGTTTTTCAACTAGTTGTGCAAGTGCTTCTTTAGGTTGGAAGCCTACTACCTTCTCAGCTACTTCTCCATCTTTAAAGAGAAGAAGTGTTGGAATCGACATGATACCGAACTGGCTAGCAGTTGCTTGGTTATCATCTACGTTTACTTTTACAATGTTCGCTTTCCCTTCAAGTTCTCCTGAAAGTTCTTCAAGTACAGGAGCGATCATTTTACATGGACCACACCAAGGTGCCCAAAAGTCTACTAGTACTACGCCTTCTTTTACGTTTTCTGCAAAGTTCGAATCAGTTGCATTGATAATCGCCATTCTAATTTCCTCCTTAGTCTTTAACTATATCCGTATTATATCATGGAGGTATAGAAGGAGCTAAAAAAATGCCTATCTCAATTCATTAGCTGACTTTGATCTTTTTAATTTCTTCAATCATGATGGGAATAATCTCGAAAATGTCCCCTACGATACCGTAGTCTGCAATTTTAAAGATGTTCGCTTCAGGATCCTTATTGATTGCCACAATGACTTTCGAGTTGGACATACCTGCTACGTGCTGGATCGCTCCAGAAATTCCTGCTGCAATATACAAGTCTGGAGTAACTACTTTACCCGTTTGTCCAATCTGTAGTGAATAGTCACAGTAGTCTGCGTCACATGCTCCACGTGAAGCACCGACTGCGCCGCCTAGAAGGTTTGCCAATTCTTTTAATGGTTCAAATCCTTCAGGTCCTTTGACCCCACGGCCGCCAGCTACAATAACTTTAGCTTCAGATAAATCTACACCTTCTGTAGATTTACGTACTACATCTTTAATAATAGAACGTAGGTTTGTAATGTCTACAGTTTTCGCTGTTACGTCACCTGAGCGGCTTGCATCATGTGCTAACGGCTCAATGTTGTTCGGACGGATTGTGATAAATTGCAAACCTTCTTTAATTTCTACTTTTTCAAATGCTTTACCAGAATAAATTGGGCGGATGAATTCTGCATCGTCGCCTTCTCCTTCAATCTTAGTCACATCTGAAATTAATCCAGTTCCAAGCTTACTTGCAATTTTCGGTGATAAGTCTTTACCCATAGCTGTGTGTCCAAATACGACACCGTCGGGAGATTCGTCTTCGTAGACTGCTAGGAACGCTTGGCCAAAGCCGTCTGGCGTGTAATGCTTCAAATGTGGGTGCTCAACCGTTACTACACGATCCGCCCCATAATGAATCATTTCTTCGCCAAGTGACTGAACTTGGTCCCCTATAAGAACAGCGACAACTTCTCCGCCGCCTGAAATATTCTTTGCCGCTGCAATTGTTTCAAATGATACGTTACGTAGTTCTCCATCACGTGCTTCACCTAAAACCAACATTTTCTTTGACATAATGTAGTCCCTCCTAATTACGGTTCTCTATATGAATTAAATTACTTTCGCTTCGTTACGCAATAATTTTATAAGTTCAGCCGCTTGATCTGCTGGCTCTCCTTCAAGTACACGCCCCGCTGCTTTTGCAGGTGGTAGGAAGACTTCTTTTGTTTCAGTCTTCGCTTCTACGTCATCTTCCTCTAAATCTAGATCATCGAACTCTAGGTCTTCAAGAGGTTTCTTCTTTGCTTTCATAATACCAGGCAAAGAAGGGTAACGTGGTTCGTTCAGACCTTGTTGTGCTGTGACAAGAAGTGGCAGGGATGTTTCAATGGTTTCTGAATCCCCTTCTACGTCTCGTACAACGGTTGCGTTCGTTCCGTCTATCGTTAATTCAGTAATTGTCGTGACATAGTTAATGCCAAGCAATTCTGCTACACGTGGTCCTACTTGTCCTGAACCGCCATCGATTGCTACGTTACCTGCAAGAATTAGATCAGCATCTTTGTCTTTTAGGTAATCTGCAATGACTTTCGCTGATGTGTATTCGTCAATATCATCAATGTCGTCTTCAATATTGATGAGTACTGCTTTATCTGCACCCATCGCCAATGCTGTACGTAGTTGTTTCTCGGAATCTTCGTCTCCGATTGATAGTACAGTTACTTCCCCACCGTGTTCGTCACGTAGTTTAATAGCTTCTTCTACTGCGTACTCATCGTATGGGTTGATAATGAATTCTGCACCATCTTCAGCAATGGCACCGTTTGAAATTGAAATTTTTTCTTCCGTATCAAATGTTCTTTTTACTAATGCATAAATGTTCATTAATAGAACCTCCTATTCGATAATTACTTCCCGTTAAATGTAGGTTGACGTTTTTCAATAAATGCTTGAATACCTTCTTTGGCATCTTCAGAGACGAAAACTTCTCCAAATGATTTCGCTTCTTCTTCCACACCCTCATAAAATGACTGATCTTTTGAGTAGGAAAGCATACGTAATGCATGTTTCACTGCGATCGGGCTTTTCTGAGAAATCTTCTTTGCCATCTTCAAAGTTTCAGCTGAAAGTTCTTCATCTGAATATGCATGATTTGCAAGTCCCCACTGTACTGCATCTTCACCTGAGATTGGATCACTCGTCAACATAATTTCTGCTGCCTTCGCTACACCAACCAAACGTGGCAAACGTTGCGTACCAGCAAATCCAGGAATAAGGCCTAATTGCAATTCCGGTAAGCCTAGCTTTGCACTCTTCGTAACTAAGCGGATATGGCAAGCCATCGCAAGCTCTAAACCACCACCAAGTGCTGCTCCATGAATGGAAGCGATTACAGGTTTAGGGAAGTTTTCTAATCGCTCGAAAACTTCTTGTCCTTTACTAGAAAGGTTCGAGAATGCTGCGCCTGTGTCGACCGTTGTGAATTCTTTAATGTCTGCACCCGCTGAGAAAAATCGACCTTCACCATATAGAACAACAACGCGAACATCGTCGTCGTGCTCTACGCTGGTTAACAGCTGATCCACTTCTTCAATCAATTTCGAAGACAGTGCGTTCGCCGGTGGATGGTCAATTTTCGCTAATGCGACATGTCCGTCTTTCTCCAAGTTAATCAATGTCATCTACTATCTCTCCTTTAATGCAATGCTTACTGTTGTTTATAGCCATGCAATAGCATGTAGCTAACTTTTGGTGCTAAGCTAATTAAATTAAATTTCTGTTCGTTCATCACCCAAGAGGTAATTGTCTCGTCCATTGTGCCAAATAGCATCTGCCTTGCTAGCCTAAGGTCAAGTTTAGGAGATAACTCTCCTTTCTCTACCCCTTCTTCAAGCAAAGTATCCAACAAAACCATATATTCTTTCAACACGTTATTGATTTGGAATCGCAGATCTTTATTTGACTGTCTGAGTTCCAATTGTGTGACGATCGCTAAATGAGGATCTTCTTGCAGTACTGTAAAATGATTTTCTACAACTAATTGCAGTTTTTCTGCGATTGGAAGATCTTTCTTTAAAATTTCTTCAATGTTTTCTACAAAAATCGCCATTTTTTCTCTGAATACGGATATGAGAATGTCTTCTTTATTTTTAAAGTACAAATAAATGGTTCCATCCGCAACTCCAGCTTCTTTAGCTATTTTTGAGACTTGTGCTTGGTGGTATCCATTCTCTGCAATAACAATTACTGCAGCATCTACAATTTGTTTATATTTAGGTTTTGTTCGCTTCATTAATGATTCACCACCAAAAAGAAAATATGAATGATGATTCATTCATATTTTCATATTAATATTCTTTTGGGTTATAGTCAAGCATTTTGTTATGAACTTTTTAATGAATCTTGAACTTCCGTTAATTTTCTTCGTTCTTCCTCTACTAATGTTCTACGCAAGATTTTACCTACTGCTGTTTTAGGAAGATCTTCGCGGAAATCATAATGCTTTGGAACTTTAAATGCAGCAAGCTGCTTTCTGCAATACGTATCTAATTCTTTTTCCGTTATGGAATATCCTTCTTTTAAAACAATATAAGCTTTAACTGTTTCACCACGGTAAGGATCTGGTACACCTGCTACGATACACTCTTGAATTGCGGGATGTTCATATAGGACTTCTTCAATCTCACGTGGATAGACATTGAATCCACTTGCGATAATCATATCTCTTTTACGGTCAACAACATAGAAATAACCGTCTTCATCCATATACCCTAGATCCCCTGTCAAAAACCATCCATCACGGAATGATTCCTGTGTGTCGTCCGGCCGATTCCAATAACCTGTCATTACTTGAGGTCCTTTTATCGCAATTTCTCCAATTTCTCCTATTGGTAACGATTCTGATGAGCCTGGTCCAAGAATACACGCATCTGTATCTGGCCACGGAACACCGATAGAGCCTCGCTTTTCTAGTCCATCCCACACAAAGTTCGCCATTGCTACTGGAGAGGTCTCTGTTAAGCCATAACCTTCTACAAGCTTTCCACCGGTAACCGCTTCAAACTTTTCTTTCACCTCAATGGGTAATGCAGCAGATCCACTGATACAAGCTTTAATAGAAGAAAGATCGTACTTTTCCAAATCAGGATGATTCAACAGACCAATATAGATCGTCGGTGCACCTGGGAATAATGTAGGTTTTTGTTTATCAATATCTTTTAATGCAGTCTTAAAATCAAATTTAGGAATCAAGACCATTTTATGACCTTTCATTACTGCGAAAATCAAAACCGTCGTCATACCATATACGTGGAAAAACGGTAGAATCCCCATAATCGTTTCTTCGCCATCTGTTGTTTTGTATAACCAGGCACTACACATCTCAGTATTGCTAATTAAATTGGTATGAGTCAGTTCCACACCTTTTGGCGGTCCTGTAGTTCCTCCGGTATACTGCAATAATGCAATATCCCCTTTCTCATACGCTATATGAATCGGATCAGGTTGTGTTGTTTTCATTATTTCGGTATATAAATGGTGAATACCACGATGCTCCACTTTAACCGTCAACTTATGCTCTTTTTTCTGAATGAATGGATACACTAGATTTTTAGGGAATGGGAGATAATCTTTAATCCCCGTAATTATTATATTTTCAAGCGCAGTTCCATTCATTGCTTTCGTGACGCGAGGGAACAAAATATCCAGTGAAATAATCACTTTTGCACCCGAATCAGAAAGTTGGTAGTGCAATTCCCGCTCTGTATACAAAGGATTTGTCTGTACTACAATAGCACCTGCGTAGAGAATTCCAAAGTATGCGATAGCACCTTGTGGACAGTTCGGAAGCATGATAGCTACGCGGTCACCCTTCTCAACCCCTAATTTTTGCAAATAGGTTGCGAATTTTAGAGCGGACTCGTGAAATTCTTTGAACGTGATATCTTTCCCCATAAAATGAATCGCTGTGTTATTTGAATACTTTTTGCTAGACCTCGTTAGATAGTCTTGCAATGGAATATTTTCATATTCTAAAGTAGTCGGAATTTCTTTCGGATATGCAGCAAGCCAAGGTTTTTTTGTCATCTATACAACTCCTTTACGTTAATGTAATTGTTCGAACATTCCTTATTCATTAGTATATCGATAAACTAATTAGTTTACAAGATAAATATGAAAGCGCTTTATTCGTTTGCATACATACCTCTTAGTCTATGTGAGAGTAATTAGCTTTATACATTTTATAAATAGTGAGGTTAATATTATTTTGCGTTGGGATTTCCGCTTCAGAAGAAATGCGGTCCCGCGCGAAGGCATCCGCCACTTGAAGCTTCGATCCCCTCGCAATACCTATGTAACTATCCGCTGTTTGCTATTGTTCTCCCATATTTCAAGTACTAAAAAACACACCAAGACCGAGGTCAAGGTGTGTTGTTGAATAGCCAGTAGACTCCGACGAGGACGAAGAGTACACAGACTACTAATAGTATTTTAATTAATCTTTCCATAATATGCGGTCTCCTATGAAATACTGGCGCCTATGACGAATGACAGACCTACCGAAATACAGAGCGAGATGAAGCCAACTGAACGATTGTCCGCCTGAATCTCCTCATCCACCTTGAACTTCGGTGTCAGGAATTCGAACAGCAAATAGGCAAAGACGAGAAGTACGAAACCGAATAGGCCCCAACCCATCATCTGCGGCAAGCTATTATGCTGCTCGATCGAATAGCGAAAAATATTGGCGACACCAAATATTTTTCCGCCTGTCGCCATCGCCACTGACAAGTTTCCTTTACGGATCTCTTCCCAGTTTTTATATTTTGTTACGATTTCAAATAGCACCATCGACACGATCAAGCACAGTGTAACGACACTGAAATACCCGGCCGTCTCAACTAATGGATGACTCCAAAATCCCGTATGATTCATAACGCTGCACCTTCTTTATATTCTCTTGCTTGTCATACGGTCCAAGCAGCTGAAAGGTTTCATTTATTTTAATTCTACTACAGTAACGCCACTTCCGCCTTCTCCTGCTTCACCAAAGCGATAGGATTTCACGCGTGAATGTTTTTTTAGATATTGTTGAACGCCTTGTCGAAGTGCACCCGTTCCTTTACCGTGAATAATGTTTACCTGATGGTAGTTGGACAATAACGCATCATCAATATACTTCTCGGTTCGCACAAGAGCATCTTCATATCGTTCACCACGTAAGTCAAGCTCCATTTTCACATGTTCGGAACGACCCCTAACTGCTGAGACTGTAACATGTTTCTTTTCTTTTTCAGGCTTCGTATACTGCAATCCAGATTCCGGTAGTTTCATCTTCAAAATACCAATTTGTACGATCCATTCTTTTTCTGATACTTTTTCGACAAGTGTTCCTTTTTGTCCGTATGCGAGTACTTTCACTTCGTCCCCTTGTTGTAACGGACGAGGTCCTGCTTGCGCTTTAATGGTTTTCTTTTTCTTCTCTTCAGGTGCAGCGCCTTCCAAACGTTTTCGCGCTTCGATTAATTCATGCTCTTTCACACTAGCTCCTGCATTCATTCGTAGAGCACGTAGATCTGAAATAACCGCTTCAGATTCTGTTTTGGCCTGATCCACGATTTTTTTCGCTTTCTCTTTGGCCACTTCTGTTAAACGGTCTTTTTGCTCTTCAAATTCTTGTAATTTATCGTGTAATTCTTTTTTCAGCTTTTCTGTTTCTAAAAGTACGTCATGTGTACGTTCAGCGTCTTTTTCAGATTGCACACGACTCGTTTCAAGTGAGGCGATCATAGAATCTACTTCTCCACGATTTTCTCCTGTAAAGCTCTTTGCACGATCGATTACATGACTTTGTAAACCTAGTCGTTTGGAAATTTCAAATGCATTACTTCGTCCCGGTACACCGATCAGTAAACGATAAGTCGGGCTCAACGTATCGATATCGAATTCAACACTTGCATTGGTTACACCTGGCCGGTTAAAGCTATACGCTTTTAGTTCCGGATAGTGTGTGGTCGCCATCACTCGTGCGCCAGTTCCATGCACTTCATCTAAAATGGAAATGGCAAGAGCAGCACCTTCTTGAGGATCTGTCCCTGAGCCTAATTCATCAAACAATAATAGAGAGCGATCATCGAACTTTTTCAATATATCTACGATGTTGACCATATGGGATGAAAATGTACTTAAGCTCTGTTCGATCGATTGCTCATCACCGATATCTGCGTATATAGAATCAAAGACTGCAATTTCAGAACCATCGAGTACTGGAATAGGCAGACCTGATTGCGCCATCAATGTACAAAGGCCAACTGTTTTCAACGTAACTGTTTTACCACCTGTATTCGGACCCGTGATCACAATCGTTGTAACATCTGTACCGAATTCAATTGTATTCGCTACTGCTTCATTAATTGGTAGAAGTGGGTGACGCGCTTTAGAGAGTCGCATATAGCCATCTGCGTTAACTGCTGGTTTTGTACATTTATTTGCAGTACCGTATTTGGCTTTTGCTAAAATGACATCTACTTCTGCTAATAGCTGCACTAATGTGAATAGCTCATGAGCGATCTCTTGAATACTGGCTGACAAGGCAAGCAAAATCTTTTCGATTTCTTCTTGCTCTTTGACTTTCAGTTCACGAATCTCATTATTCGCTTGTACAACTGCATCTGGTTCGATGAATAGTGTTTGGCCAGATGAAGACATATCGTGAATTACACCGCCATAGTGAGAACGATATTCCGCTTTAACTGGAATACAATACCGATCATTACGCATCGTGACGATTGCGTCAGATAACATTTTCGATGCGTTCTTCCCCCTCGTATAACTTTCAAGACGTTCACGCACGCGACTTTCTTGAATACGTAAGCTCTGGCGAATTGAACGTAACGCGGATGAAGCACTGTCCATCACTCGACCATTATCATCGATTGCCGCATTGACTTCATGTTCGATTGCTGTCAGGATCGGCATTGCTTCTTTACGTGCGATTAAATGGGGAATAGAAATCTCACCTTCAGCCATAACAGCCTCTAAAAACTGACGTAGAATTCTACTCGCCCGGATCGTGTCTGCAATTTCCACTAGTTCCATGGCGCTTAACATTCCGCCAATTTGTGCTCGTTTAGCGTGGGATCGAATATCGTGGATTCCACCCATCGGGACATTGCCGCGAATTCGTAAAAGTGCCAACCCTTCGTCTGTTTCTTCAAGTAACCGATTGACATCTTCAAGGTTTGTTGAAGGTACTAACTGCTCTATATGTGCACGGCCCGCAATGGACGTACATTGTGCCGCTACTTGTTGAATGATTTTATCAAATTCAAGTGTTTTTAAGACACGCTTTTCCAATGTCTTACACTTCCTTTCATCTACGAATCACTTTCTCAATAAATGTTTCAAGTGTCCATGTGTTGACTACCTGTTCAGCAGGAAGCCAAGCTTTTTGGGCGTATTCTACGCCAATCGGCATAATGTCAAGTTGTTCTATCGCATGCGCATCTGTATTGATCGCAATATTGACACCAGCTTCCATCGCTTGGATTACGTGTTCCGTGCGTAAATCCAAACGATATGGACTTGCGTTCACTTCTAGTATTTTGCCGTATTCGCTCGCCCACTTAATGAGCTGTTCGATATCCGGATTATACCCTTCACGCTGACCTATAATACGGCCTGTCGGGTGGGCAATCATGTGCACATGTGGATTTTGACAAGCAGCATGCAATCTCTCCATGATTTGCTCCTGTGGTTGATTGAAACTTGAGTGAATCGACGCAATGACAAAGTCTAGTTGCTCAAGAATTTCATCATCAAAATCTAATGTCCCATCCGGAAGAATGTCCATCTCGGTTCCGCAGAATACTTCGATGTCATCATATTTCGCGTTTACTTCGCGAATTTCCTCAATTTGCTTTACTAAACGCTCAGGTGTTAAACCATTAGCTACTTTTAAATAATGTGAATGATCGGTGATAACCATATGTGAATAGCCTTTTGCACGGCAGGCTTGCACCATTTCTTCTATGGAATGCCCGCCATCCGACCAAGTAGTGTGCATATGAAGATCGGAACGAATCAGTTCAGGTGTGACAAGTGTAGAAATCTCACTTGCCCGGTCGAGTTCCGTACCGTCTTTGCGAATACTTGGTGGAATGAATGGCAAATCAAAATGTGCAAAGAATTCTTTTTCACTAGTAAATGTCTGCACATGTCCTGTTTCATCTTCTACACCGTACTCACTAATTTTCTGTTTACGATTTTTAGCCAACTGACGCATCCGTATATTATGCGCAGCAGAGCCAGTAAAGTGATGAAGTGCTGTTGCGAATTGGTCTTCCGTGACAAAACGAAAATCTGCATCGATTGGATGTTCTGTATCAAGCGAAATCGATAGTTTAGCATCTCCCGCTGCGATCACCTTTTCGATCGGTAACGCAGCCATGATTTTTTCACGTACGATTTGTGGTTCGTCCGTTACGAGAATCCAGTCCACATCCGAACTTTCTTCTTCGCGCCTACGATAACTGCCTGCTACTTGAAACTTCTGAATTTCATCAATCAATTGTAATTCAGCCTGAACGATATCCACGATTTTTGTTACTTGCCAAATTGGTGTCTTGCCGGAACGACTTGAGAGTATTTCAATTTCACGCAATATGTTTTCTTCTGTCTTTTTACCGAATCCCGGAATTTTACTAACCTCTTGTCTTTCGCAAGCTGCTTGAAGTGATTCAATCGAATCTATATTCAACGCTTCGCGTAGTTTGGCTATTTTCTTGCCACCGAGTCCAGGAATATTCAAGAGAGGGATCAAACCTTTTGGAACCTTCTCTTCAAGTTCCGTCAAAACATCTGAAGTTCCTTTTTCCATTAAATCAGTAATGACTGCACCGGTTCCTTTACCGATTCCCTTCAACGACAAGATATCATCCATTTCAGCGAGACTTCTTGTGTCCAATTCCAGAATCGAAGCGGCTTTCCTGAACGCAGCTACTTTAAAATGGTTTTCTCCAAGTAACTCCATATACAATGCAATTTTTTCAAATGTACGAATTATAGTCTTTTTATTCAAGTCAGTATCCTCCCCACTCTGTTAAAAAAGCTTCCACGCGTTCGGGAAGCTTTTGGTTCATATGTACAGTACATTATTTACAAGCGTTAGCCTATATAAACGAACCACCAATTTTTTATTGCCGAGGAAATAATTGGCGTGTGTTCGAACATTGCTTTTGCCAGCAATGAATGACCTAATGAATTTTGAATGACTTCAACAGGAAGCATCGCAAGTAATGATAATACGAAAAAGATGATAACGTAGAATTCAATAAAGCCCAGTCCTGCGCCAATCAGACGTGCGCCGAAACCAAGAATTGGAATATGCTTGATAAAGTCCAGCATGGAACCAACTAAATGCAAAATCAGCTTCATTCCGACAAAAATCAAAATAAATGCAATCAATCGGTAAAACGTCATATCCATATCCAAGTTTTCAAACGACCAGCTCAGTGTATCTGCTGCAGTCGCCCCTGGATAAGGTATCCATAATATTAATTTTTCTGCAAATGGCTTGTAGAATTTATACGCCACGATTACCGATACAATCAACCCTAACATATGGATGAGCTGTACGATGAATCCGCGTCTAAAGCCTGCAATCAAGCCGCCTACAAGCAGTAAAATAATGAGTAAATCTATCATATTTCGCCCCTCAACCCTTCATTTTTTTCACTTCATCTTCTAATTCTTTTACTCTTTCTTGTAGTTTTAGAAATTCATGCACATTATTTACCGCCGTCAGGACAGCAATTCTTTTACTGTCGAGATGTCGATTATGCTTACTGATTTCGCGCATTTTTTCATCAACGAGCGAGGCTACATAACGCACATGTGAAGATGGTTCCGTACCAACAACCGTATATGTTTGTCCGTAGATTTCAACTGTCACTCTTGCTTTTTTATTGTCCGCCATTTTTATGCCCTCCCTCTAAAAACCCTCTCATAATCATACCATGAAAATCAATTACTTGTGAATCAATTATGCCTCAAACTGACACTAGGTTAGAATTTTAGACATTATCTTTCATTTGAAACTCTAGTTTCAGGTATACTGAGGAATAGATCATTTCAAGGAGTGGGTAAATAAATGAGTAATCAGGTCATTGTCCTGTCTGAAAAAGAAATGCCGGAAGTTGTTCGCTTCTATGAAACAAATAAAGTCACCCGTAATGCACCAGGTGTCATCTTCGCAGCCAAGATTGCTGACACCTCCATTACCGCTTACCGGTCAGGTAAAGTGTTGTTTCAAGGAGCAGGCGCAGACAGAGAGGCTGCACGCTGGGGGACTATAGGTACAGTAACGAAAGTGACGCCGTCTGGAGCCAAAGGAGATACATTACCAGCAAACTTCGCATCGTTATCCGTTCTTGGCTCGGATGAGACAGGTACTGGCGATTTCTTCGGCCCCATTACTGTAGCCGCCTGTTATGTTAGTAGTGACCAGATTGAGTTGGTAAAAGAACTGGGAGTAAAAGATTCCAAACAACTTACAGATGCGTATATGCAACAAATCGCAGAGGATTTGAAACAAGTTGTAACCTACTCCGTCCTGACGCTTGATAACGTCAAATACAATGAAATTCAAAGCGCAGGATGGTCGCAAGGGAAGATCAAGGCTATTCTTCATAACCAAGCACTTCAGGAAGTACTGGATCAGATGCGTCCTGTTCTACCGGAACATATACTCATTGACCAGTTTGCGGAACGACGTGTCTACTTTAATTATCTAAAGGATGAATCTAGTATCATTCGAGACAAAGTACTTTTTTCGACAAAAGCTGAAAACCTTCACGTATCGGTAGCTACTGCTTCTATATTGGCACGGGTTGCATTCCTTGAAGCAATGGATCAATTAAGCAGTAAAGCGGGTGTAACATTGCCTAAAGGTGCGGGCCCCAAAGTTGACCAAGTAGCTTGTCAGCTCATCCGTAAAAAGGGAGAGCCATTTCTACACACCATTACGAAAGTACATTTTGCCAATACACAAAAGGCATTGAAACTCGCTTATAAAAAATAATGTGACTGCAGTAAAATAAAGCAGGCTACCCATCAGAAAACTGATAGGTAGCCTGCTTATTTATTATGATCGGAGTTGTGCGTTCGCTTGTACAGTTAACGCATCCAATACTTTACTATGTGCCTTGACGACGTCGTCATCCGTCAACGTACGCTCAGGATCGAAGTACGTCAGAGAGAACGCAACGGATTTTGTTCCTTCTTCTACGTTCTTTCCTTCGTATAAATCAAACAACTGAACTTTCTTCAGTAATTTACCGCCTGCTTGCTGGATAATCTTCTCCAAGTTCGCAGCAGATGTGTCTCGATCCACAACTAAGGCAATATCACGAGAGATGGAAGGATAGCGTGGAACGGCTTCATACAACAGCTCTTCTGTTGCAGTTTGCATAATAGACTGCAAATTCATTTCCATGACATACGTCTCCTGTAAGTCACGTTGATGTTGAACAGTCGGGTGCACTTGACCGATGATCCCCACTGACTGATCATCCAACCATACTGTCGCTGTTCGACCTGGGTGCATTTGATCCACTGTCGCTTTTGTGAATTGTAGTCTTTCAAGCAAACCTAATTGCTCAAACAACCCTTCTACAATTCCCTTCATGACGAAGAAGTCGACTTTTTTCGTTTCACCTTGCCACGCATGATGAACCCATTTGCCAGTCAACACGGCTGCAACATGTTCTACTTCTTTCGGCAAACCATCTTCTTCGATACCAAGGAAAACAGATCCTGTTTCGTAAAGTGCAATCGATTCATTTCGTCGAGCCACATTGTACGTTGTTGCATCAAGAAGGTGCGGAATTATGCTTTGACGAAGAACACTGCGCTCTTCACTCATCGGCATTAGCAATTTCGTTACCGGAGCTGTCTCCAGTGCGAAAGCTTGCGCGTCTTTCGGTGAAGCCAATGAATACGTCAGAGCCTGTGATAGTCCTGCCGCTTCAAGATATCTGCGGACAATGCGACGCTTCGCCTGATAAGGAGTCAAACCGCCTGGTGTACTTTCTACGACTGGCAATGTTTTTGGGATTTCATCATAACCATATAGACGCGCGATTTCTTCAATCATGTCTTCTTTGATTTTCAAATCTTGACGACGTGTCGGGATATCCATCACGAGTTGTCCATTGATTAATTCCGTCGGGATCTGCAAACGGTCCATAATCGTTTTCATTTCATCCATAGCAATTTTCATACCTAGACGATTATTTACATAGTCCGGTGAAAGAATGATTTTCTCAGGTGTTTTGTCGAGTTCGTCGAACGTAACGGACCCTTCAAGAACTTCTCCACCAGCAAGTTCAGCCATCAATTGAGCCGCTCTTTCTGCTGCTTCTGCTACACGATTCGGATCGACACCTTTTTCAAAACGTGTGCTCGCATCACTGCGTAGGCCTACTTCTTTAGAAGTTTGACGAACAGAACCTGGCGCGAAATAAGCTGACTCAATAACAACTGTTGTAGTACCTTCATACACTTCTGAATTAGCGCCGCCCATTACACCCGCAAGTGCAACCGGCTCTTTGCCATTCGTTATGACTAGTTGATGATCATGTAAAGTCCGTTCTACTTGATCAAGCGTCACCATCTTTTCACCTTCACGGGCATGACGCACGACGATCTCTTTCGTTTCGAGACGATCATAGTCAAATGCGTGAAGGGGCTGACCATACTCCATCAATACGTAGTTCGTAATATCAACTACGTTATTATGCGGTCGGATACCAGCAGACATTAACGTGTTTTGCAACCATTGAGGTGATTCGGCAACTTTGACATTCTTCACTACTTTTGCCACGTACATGGGATTGTCTTCTGCTGCTTCTACGGAAAGTTTCAAAACGTCTTGCGCTTTTTCTGCAGATGCTGAATAAGAAATTTCCGGCAACTTAATATCTTTCGATAAAATCGCCCCTACTTCATACGCAACACCGAGCATACTCAATGCATCAGAACGGTTTGGTGTTAAATCAAATTCCAAAATACGATCGTACAAACCGAGATGCGTCAATGCGCTATCACCAGCACGTACATCATTCGGTAACACATAAATTCCTTCAGCATACGCTTTTGGAACCAACTTTCCTTCTATACCGAGTTCTTGTAGTGAACAGATCATGCCGTTAGACTCTTCACCACGAAGTTTCGCTTTCTTGATCTTCATTCCACCAGGCAACACTGCTCCTGGACGTGCGACAATAACATTTTGCCCCTCTGCGATATTTGGTGCTCCACAAATAATTTGTGAAATCTCTCCACCTACATCGACTTGACAAATATGTAATTTATCCGCTTCAGGATGTTTTACACAGCTATTTACGTGTCCAATGACGATATGATCCATACCGAATGAACGATCAATAATGCCGTCTACTTCTATTCCGGCACGAGTAATTTTTTCTGCCAGTTCTTCTATGGAAAGTTCATTCCAATCTACGTAATTACTTAACCAATTTGTTGATACTAACATCAATATTCCTCCTTATGCCTCTGACCGGTGGAATTGTGAAATAAACCGAATGTCATTTGTATAGAAATGACGAATATCTTCCACTCCGTATTTTAACATCGCAATTCTTTCCGGCCCCATGCCGAATGCAAATCCTGTGACTTCTTCCGGGTTGTAGCCAGCCATTTCCAAAACGTTAGGATGGACCATACCCGCTCCTAAAATTTCGATCCAGCCTGTTTTCTTACACACGTTACAGCCTGTTCCGCCACATTTGAAACAAGAAATATCCATTTCAACTGAAGGCTCCGTGAATGGGAAGAAACTTGGACGCAAACGAATTTCACGCTCAGCGCCGAATAATTTCTTCGCAAGGAGATCAAGTGTACCTTTCAAGTCGCTCATGCGAATATTTTCGCCCACAACAAGCCCTTCGATTTGTGTAAATTGATGAGAGTGCGTCGCATCATCCGAGTCTCGACGGTATACTTTACCCGGACAAATGATTTTGATTGCAGCTCCATCTTTCGCTTCCATCGTACGAGCTTGGACAGGAGATGTATGTGTGCGCAATAAAATGTCTTCTGTAATATAAAATGAATCTTGCATATCTCGAGCTGGGTGACCTTTTGGCAAGTTCAACGCTTCGAAGTTGTAATAATCTTTTTCTACTTCGGGTCCTTCTGCGATTTCATAGCCCATACTAATGAAAAAGTCTTCAATTTCCTCTACTACTCGCGTTAAAGGATGATGATTACCTAATTCTACTGGACGGCCTGGTAATGTAACATCAATCGATTCATTTTCCAATTGTTCCTGGATTGCTTGCTGTTCGAGGATTTCTTTACGTTCCTCAAGGATTGCCGTTACACTTTCACGGATTTCATTGACGAGCGCCCCCATCTTCGGACGTTCTTCAGCCGGCAGTTTACCCATCCCTTTTAGTAGGTCGGTAATCGGACCTTTTTTCCCGAGATACGCTACGCGCACATCATTCAATTCTTTGACAGTATGGGATTCTTTGATTTTCAGCATTACCTGTTCTTTCAGTTCATGTAACTGTTCTTTCATGTGTACTTGCTCCTCTCTCTATTTGGCGGTTACGTAGCTAAACTTTCCGGAAAACAAAAAAACTCGCCCCTATAAAAGGGACGAGGTCGATTTCGCGGTACCACCCTGATTAGTTTGCATCGAAAAACGACGATGCAAAATCACTTAAATTGGAATAACGGTCCTATGCCGGCACGCCTTTACATGTCTGGTCCAAGCGTGCAGCTCGCGGGGTGAACTTCAATGGAGCATCGTTTTTCACACTTTCAGTCAAGGTGTGAAATCCCTGAGAACGCATCTCACCATTTACTTTTCCCGGTCATTGCTGTTTTCTTTCATTCGCCTTCTAGTATACCGTAAATCGATTACGCCTTCAATAGAGATGTCAGTGCTGTCGAAGTGTGTACAGCAAAATACCTGTCGCAACTGCCACATTCAGTGATTCAGCCTGACCGTATAACGGAATTTTCACTACATGATCAGCTTGGGATAGTAATTCACTATCAACACCACTTCCTTCATTCCCTACAAGCAGTGCAAATGAAGTTTGTGCCTCTAATTCGTTAAGTGAAACGGCTTGCTGTAAACCTGTGCCGATAACCGGGACTTGATTGGCTTTCAAACGATCTATCCACACTGTCAACTCTTCACGTACAACAGGAATATGGAAATGAGAACCTTGCGCAGAGCGAACCGTTTTTGGATTAAATGGATCCGCACATCCTTTACCTAAAATTACCGCATCTAAACCTGCTGCGTCTGCAGTACGGATCATCGTACCGATATTCCCCGGATCCTGTACAGCGTCAATTAGCAACACTCGCTTCCACTGATGTTGATCTGTTTCTTCGTACTGAGGCTGTCTACAATAAGCGAAAACACCTTGTGTCTGCTCTGTTTCAGAAATTTCTTTTGCAACTGCAGTTGTCAGTTCAATAATCGGTGCCGTCCAATGTGTCGGAATTTCAATATCTTCGCGTACAAGTAATTGAATAACTAAATCCGGCTGTTTAATAGCTTCTTCGACAAGATGGAAACCTTCCACGAGAAACTCTTTCGTCTGATCTCGTTCCTTTCGAGTCGTAACTAATTTCTTCCAATGTTTCACTAATGAGTTCTGAGTTGATTCAATTCGTTTATTCAAGAGGCTGAACATCCTTTTTTTCTTTTTAGTGTATCAAACCAGCGTATATTTAGCGACTTTTGTGGAAAAGATGAGAATAAAGGAGGCTGAAGAACATGAATTTCCAAATACGCGATGCCATCTCAGCAAACATGACAAACAATAGCTCCACTGACGTACGAGGTGTGATCGACGATGCCATTCAACGAGGCGAAGAACATCTATTACCAGGATTAGGTGTGTTTTTCGAGCAACTATGGAAACGCGCAGACGAAACAGAAAAAGCAGAAATCACCAACGAACTATCCGAAGCATTCGCACAAGCACAATAAAGATAAACCAAACAAAAGCCCTTCACTTCTCTAATTTAGTGAAGGGCTTTTGATTTTTGTTTTTGTTTTTGTTTTTGTTTTTGTTTTTGTTTTATCTAATTATAATCACACATAAAGAAAACTAAACTAGTTGATCGTAAGTGTAAGGCGGCGACTCCCGGAGGATCAGCGTGTGCCTTGAGACCCCGCAGGAACGCTAGTGACGAGGAGGCTCAAGCCACGCCCTCGGGAAAGCGTCCGCCTGAAACGTCGATCAACGGCGCCTTTCCCTATCCAGTCTCACTAATCTTTACTTACTCCTTCGTATAATGCTCCTTCAACTGATCCCGTAAAGCCGCTTTCAAAAACTTCCCAACAGACGTCTTTGGAATCTCCTTGACAAACAAAATCTCATCCGGAATCCACCAACTCGCAAACTGCACCTTTAGCGAATCTTTCAACTCCTGTACCTTCGCGTCATCCTCTGCCACATTCTCATTCAACACGACACAAGCCAACGGGCGCTCCATCCACTTTTCATGCGGAACTGCGATCACCGCTGCCTCATACACATCATCATGTGACATCAACGCGTTCTCCAAGTCAACAGAAGAAATCCATTCGCCACCGCTCTTGATTAAATCCTTCGTGCGATCCGTCAACTTCAGATAGCCGTCCTCTGTCATCACTGCAATATCACCTGTATACAGCCAACCATCTTTAAAGGCTTCTTCCGTTCGCTCATCTTTGTAATATTCACTAGCAATCCACGGGCCTCTGACAGTCAACTCACCCATCGTTTCACCGTCCCACGGTACCTCTCCGTTTTCATTGACTACACGGATATCGAGTCCCGGCATAACCAACCCTTGCAACGCACGCATATCGATTCTCTCATCTGTCGTCAAATTATCCATGGAAGATGTTAGCACTGATAAACTGACAAGCGGCGAAGTTTCCGTCATGCCGTAGCCGACAATGAATGGAACTTTGTACTTCTCTTCAAACGTTCGAATTAAGCCTTTTGGCGAAGCAGAGCCGCCACAAACAATACCACGCAGTGAAGAGATATCTCGTGGATTCTGCTCCAATTCTTTCAGTACAGCGAGCCAAATCGTCGGAACGCCTGCAGTAATTGTTACTTTTTCACTTTCAATTAAATCGAGTAGAACGGCTGGATTAAACCCTGGACCGGGCAAGACTTGTGTCGTGCCATAGAAAACGCCAGCGAAAGGAATTCCCCATGCATTAACATGAAACATCGGTACAACAGACATGGCAATATCCCGTTCACACACACCCATTGCATCCGATAATCCAAGTGCGTAACTTTGCAGAACCAATCCTCTATGCGTATATATAACGCCTTTCGGTAATCCTGTAGTAGCTGATGTGTAGCACAGACCCGCTGGAGTATTTTCATCCAAGTCTTGTGGATAATCGTACTCATCTGACGCATTTTCTAAAAGCGCTTCATAGGAATGTACATTTTCTAATGTAGTCTCAGGTATATCTTTACTGTCGCCCATGATCACAAAATGTTTTACCGTCTTTAGCATCGGTGCCATTTTTTCAAGATGAGGGAAAAACTCTGCATCCACGAGCAAAATTTCATCTTCTGCGTGATTGATAATATACATAATATGTTCAGGCGATAAGCGAATGTTGATCATGTGAAGGATTGCACCCGTACAAGGCACCGCGAAATAAGCTTCTAAATGCCGGTGATGGTTCCATGCAAATGTGCCAACTTTCGTACCATGCTCCATGCCTAGCTGCGTCAGTGCATTTGATAGTTTCCGCGTTCTCTTTGCCCATTCACGATACGTAAAACGCTGTATGCGCTGTTCTCCTGTTCGTGAAATGACCATCTTATTCGGAAAAAACCGTTCTGCCCGTGTGATAAATGTAGATAGAATTAGTGGTGTTTGCATCATATCCATCCGCTCCTCTTTCGTTAGAAGTGAAATTATCAATCCGTCGTGCACGTTTCAAAGCATGTACTATTCATTTCAATGAAATCAATGCGCAGATGGAATGATTCTCAGGATGTACTCTATGCGCAAACAAATTACTCTATGAATACTTACTAACGTTACTTTCTGAATATAGTATATACGTTGTCTAACTATTCTGTCTACATAAATCGGTAGTATATCGCTTATCCCACTTTTTGACGCGTCCAAAAGAATGCATCTACTCCGAGAACGGTTAGCGTGCCAAATACAATCGACCAGATAGCTAGACTTAGCAACAACCAGATGGCGGTCTGTGATTTAGATGAGCCTAGGGCAAGTGCTAGGAACGCAGCCAGATGGGAGCCAATCAAAACAGGCCCAAGCAAAGCTAGACCTGGAACGCCATAGCGTGTCCAAATTTTCTCCGCACGAGCTGTACGCTTTGAAGGTGTTTTCACGTCGGTTTTCTTCTTACTTTCCCACCATTTTTTTAATTTCTGAAAAACTAAAATTTCCAGTACTATTGTTAAAGCGTTTCCTGCAAAACCAACCACGACAGCAGTTGCTAGGGACATACCACGCAGAATCCCTAAAGGAACCGCCACTAGAACTTCAAATCCCGGTGCTGCACCGGCAAGAAATACAAGCAAATATGTAATCAACTATTTTCCTCCCCTATTTCGATTCCATTCAGTATATCAAACGAAAGATAGCAGAACATAAAAAAACTGCTTTCCAAATAAACGGAAAGCAGTTGATCGATTTATTATAGTAACGATGCAAGAATTGCTTTTTGTGCGTGCAGACGATTTCCGGCTTGCTGGAATACATACGAGTTATTACCATCGATCACAGAAGTCGATACTTCTTCTTCACGGTGTGCTGGAAGACAATGCAAGAACACATAATCTTTCTTTGCATGACCGACTAATTGGTCATTAATTTGGAAATCTTTAAAATCGACTAAACGCTTCGCTGCTTCTTCCTCTTGCCCCATACTTGTCCAAACATCCGTATAAATTGCATCTGCATCTGTGGCAGACTCAACTGGATCATACGTTGACGTCACGCTTCCACCATTTGACTCGGCAATTTTCTTCGCCTTTTCAAACAAGCCTGAGTGGTATTCATAGCCTTTAGGTGTCGCCACAGAAACGTGCATGCCCATATGCGCACCAGCAATGACTAATGAATGTGCTACGTTGTTCCCGTCTCCAATATAAGAGAGTTTTAAGCCTTTCAAATCGCCTTTCACTTCTTTGATTGTAAGTAAATCTGCCATCGCTTGGCACGGGTGAAATAGATCAGTCAATCCGTTTATAATTGGAACTGAAGTATGTTCTGCCAACTCTTCCACCATTTTATGAGACTTCGCACGAATCATCACGCCGTCTAAAAACTCGGATAATACTTTCCCAGTATCTGAAACAGATTCCCCGCGTCCAATCTGCAAATCTCGAGCATTCATGAACAGACCATGTCCGCCTAATTGAATCATGCCCACTTCGAATGAAATACGGGTACGAGTGGAATTCTTCTCAAATATCATGCCGAGTGTTTTACCCGCTAAGATGTCCGGCGTCTTACCAGCCAATGTATCTTGCTTCATGTCATATGCCAGTTGTGTGAGATACGCGATTTCTTCGCTAGAATAATCGAGTAGTGTTAGAAAGTCGCGTCCTTTTAAGCTATCTTTGTCTATACTTGTCGTTGTTTGATTTGTCTTTACCATTTATTGATCCCCTACCATCCATTTGAAGTGTGTATAAACTAGTATACAATTGTATATTTATGAAGTCAAATGAATTTTTATAACTTATTATATTATTTCATTAAAAAACAGCGATGCTTTTTCGGCACCGCTGAGTGATCATATAATTTATTCAAATGTGATGTTTTTCACTGCTTCTGCGTCCAAACGCTTAACAATTTCAACTAACAGTTTCACTGTATTCTCAAAGTCTTGACGGTGAAGCATTGCCGCATGACTGTGGATGTAACGAGTTGGGATACAGATAGCCAATGTAGGGATCCCTGTTCCGCTCACGTGGATTGACCCACCATCCGTTCCGCCACCGGACATCGTTGCGAATTGATACGGAATATTAAGCTCTTCTGCTGTATCGACTACGAAATTGCGTAATCCTCTATGAGATACCATTGAAGCGTCATACAACAAGATCTGTGGACCGTCACCCATTGTACCAACAGATTCTTTTGCTGTAATACCCGGTGTATCCCCTGCAATACCTACGTCAACCGCGAAACCGATATCCGGCTGAATTTTATTCGTTGCGGTTTTCGCTCCACGCAAACCAACCTCTTCTTGAATCGCACCAACACTATACAAACGGTTCGGATGCTTTTCATCTTTCAACCGCTTCATCACTTCAATGGCGATGGCACAGCCGATCCGATTATCCCATGCTTTTGCCAGTAAGTAATTCTCATTTTTCATAACAGTGAATTCGAAGTAAGGCACGATCATATCTCCTGGGAGAATGCCCCATGACAGAACTTCTTCTTTTGACTCTGCGCCTACGTCAATGAACATGTCTTTAATATCGACAGGTTTCTTGCGAGCTTCAGGTGGCAGAATATGTGGCGGCTTTGAACCAATTACGCCTGTAATCGTCTCACCTGAACGTGTCACGATGGAAACGCGTTGTGCCAGCATAACTTGTGACCACCAGCCACCTACTGTCTGAAAGTATACGAAGCCTTTATCATCGATTCGTGTCAACATGAAGCCTACTTCATCCAAGTGCCCTGCGATCATGATCTTCGGCCCGTTTGCATCGCCTTCTTTGCTAGCGATCAGTGAACCTAGTCCGTCATGATCAATTTCATCTGCATAGGGTTTGATGTGCTTCGTCATGACATCCCGTGCTTCGCGCTCATTGCCCGGAATTCCTCGTGCATCTGTTAAATCTTTTAGCATCTCTAATGTCTCATCCAGTTTCATAAAAGATTCTGCCTCCTCATTCTACATTCTAAAATAATTTACCAGGTATTACAGTAATTCTTTACGAATAGCTGCAGGTGATTTAGGTGATAACAAGCCGGGTGCGATGTCATAAACTGTTTTCGCTCCAGTATCGCCTTTTTGCTGCAATTTATAAGCCGCTCTTGCATATGCGACAAGGACACTTGATGTAAATTCGGGATTGCTATCTAATTTAAGCGAGAATTCTATGACTTGATCTGTGTGCTTACCCGTGTTGCCACTGCGAATGACGAAACCGCCATGTGGCATCTTCGCATGGTCCAGACGAAGTTCTTCTTCCGTAATGAAATGAACGATCGTATCGTAATCTGCGAAGTAATCAGGCATCGTAACAATCGTTTCACGTACTAGATCTGCACTAGCTCCTTCTTCAAGAACGACATAACATTCACGTGTATGTTTATCTTTTGTCGAAAGCTCAGGGTGCTCACCGTTACGCACACGATTGATCGCATCTTCAGCTGGCAATGTGTACTGAACGCCTGCTTTTACGCCGTCAACACGACGCACTGCATCGGAGTGACCTTGACTTAATCCTTTACCCCAGAACGTATACGTTTCTCCTTCTGGCAAAATGGATTCACCCATTAAACGGTTGATCGAAAATAAACCCGGATCCCATCCAACAGAAATGATAGCTGTTGTTCCTGCCTCTTTAGCTACTTCATCAACTGCCGCGAAGTACTTTGGAATCTTGGCATGCGTGTCAAAGCTATCTACCGTTGTAAAGTGTTTCGCAAGGGCTGGCCCTTGTTCTGGCAAATCATTTTTAGAACCACCGCATAAAATCAAGACATCAATATCCTCTTTAAATGATTCTATTTCATCCAGCTTATGAACAGGTACTTGTTCTGAAAGTAATTGTACGTCTTTCGGCTCTCTGCGCGTGAATACGCCAACTAATGTCATATCTTTATTTTGACTGATTGCTGACTCTACTCCACGCCCTAAATTACCGTAACCAGCGATTCCTACTCGAATTTCTTTCGTCAAGATCACTCATCCCCTTATGCTTTGTTGTTTACGTTTTTCATTTTACCGTGAAGGATGATAGATTGCGAATATTTATCTTTGAGCAGTTCGGTTCTATTCGAAAAGTTTCATGTTAAAATAGATAGTAGTTGAATTTTTTGTAAAGTGAGGATCTTTTATGCGCTTTTTTGTCTATCTAATTGTTTTCTTCTCGTTCTTTGATTTATTTTCACAGTTGCCGATCATGAGTCCGTTCGCTACAGGTCTCGGTGCTTCTGCTTTTATCGTCGGATTGTCGGTCGGTATTTACTCGTTTGCGAATATTTTCGGTAATATCATTTCAGGTATTTTGACAGATCGTAGAGGACCATTCTATATTTTATTATTTGGTTTGTTCACATCCGCTTTGTCGTTGTTCTCATATGGATTGATTTCTGGTTCAGGATCATTAATCGGCATTCGTTTTGTGCACGGCTTAACGGAAGGTTTAATCATTCCAGCTGCCTTCACGTTTCTAGCTAACGGTTCCGAACGTTCTAAGCGGGGTAGAAATGCTGCGATCTCTGGTGCGTTTGTCGGACTTGCTGCCATTTTCGGACCTGCCTATAGCGGGATCGTCTCCGTTAAGACAAGCGTTGTGACCATCATGGCCATCAATGGGGTCTTCATGATTTTGCTAACCATTGGCGCCGTTATTTTTTTACGTTCGTTTACATACGTAAGAAAAGTAAAAACAGCGAAACAAAAAGCAGTGAAGCCGTTAGCGTTTTTCCGCCACCCAGGTATCATCCGAGCTTTTCTTGGCGCATTCTTCCTGATGTTCTCACAAGGTGTGTTAGCCTTAGTACTCCCACTAAAAGTCGAGTACCTTCAGTTTGATGCAAAAACGACGGGTATGCTGCTAAGTGTTTTCGGTCTAGTCGCTGTGTTGATTTTCGTTTTGCCGATCAACCGTATTTTTGATATCGCCCGTCCAATGGTCACATTGGCAGTCGGCTTGATTTTGATGAGTGGCAGTATGTTGTTCTTATCACAAGTTGACGAACTATCTTTAATGATGCTGGCGATGGTCGTCTATGGAACTGGGTTCGCATTCCTGTTCCCTTCTATTAACTCATTGCTAATAGATTCCACGGAACCCGAAACAAGAGGGAAAGCGTACGGATTCTTCTATGCATTCTTCTCCTTTGGCGTAGTAGTAGGATCTAGCGCTATTGGTATATTGGACTTGGAATTCCATCATGCCTTCATGCTTGCAAGTGCGATTTTGTTAATCGCAGCCATTTTCACATTAATTGGTTTGCGAAAAGATACTCGTCCATTCGAGGGTCAACGCTCTGCACAGTAAATAGGTTAAAAAAGGTATGTCTGTTGAAGTCATTTGACTTTAATGGGCATACCTTTTTATATGGAGATTGTCGATTAATAAGTGATTTTTAAACTCGTTAAGTTCAAAAGCAAGCGCGGGGAAAAAGTGAGTTACTTAGTTAGTACGAAGGTATGGAAGCTCCAGTTGGGGGACGCTTTCCCATGGGCCCGCGGTGAGCCAACCAGTTCGCTTTGCTCTCTTTGGTTGTCTCACCTGATCGGGCTGATCCATCGGGAAGAGCCGTTACGAAGAACGGCTTTTGCGAGTAAAAGCGAAGCGTTAGGAGCACATCTTTGCACTTCGCCCCCAACTTCCGCTTCCATCCTACATTGATAGTGGAGATACTTGTATCACTCAATGAAGGTAGCGTGTGAATTATTATTTTATCTTAACTTATTTAAATTCAAATCTAGAAGTTCAAAATTCATTAAAACACTTATTTCAATATGCAATAAAAAGTATTATCTTCTTACACTGCAAGGGATTGGCGCTACGGAGTGGAGACTCCCGCGGGAATAGCATGAGCCTTGAGACCCCGCAGGAAAGCAGTCCTCCCTACCGCCAATCCCAAACCCAACACCACTCCCATTCTTTTTACTTCATTATCATAATCTTAAATTTTAAAAAACATCACAGGAAGTCGTAAAGCAACGACTTCTTGCGATGTTTCCTATTTACGCTTGCTGCGTTGAAAACGAATCGATAATCTCAAGGAACACTTCTCCGTAACGTTCAAGCTTTGTTTCGCCTACCCCTTGCACGGTTAATAACTCTTCATTAGTAGCAGGCATTTTCGCTACCATGTCGCGTAATGTCTTGTCCGAGAAAATAACGAATGGTGGGACACCAGCTTCTTGTGCTAGTTTCAAGCGCATCGCTCGAAGTTCGTTGAATAACGGATCGTCTTTAGCGACGATAGTTGTCACCATCTCGCCTTTACGCCAGACTTTTACTTTTCCTAGTAAGACATCTTTCCCATCTTCACTGACGAAAATAGTTGGATACGGCCCACTTTCAACTTGTAGGTAATTCTTTGAAATCAAAAATTCGATGAAATCTGCCACGTCTTTGGCATTGCGTCCTTTCATCAATCCATATGTCGTTAGCTCATCAAAGTTTAATTCTTTGAGCTTCTTATTTCTCGATCCTGTCAGTACTTGCGCAACCATCGTCTTACCAAAGCGTTGCCCCATACGGATAACACAGGAAAGCACTTTTTGCGTATCCACTGTTACATCAAACTGTTCGCGCGTGTCGGTGCAGTTGCCGCAACGACCACAATCTTCCACATCATTTTCGCCAAAATACTTGATGATGTGTTTTTGCAGACAACCTTCCGTATGGCAGTAATCTACCATCACTTGCATCTTTTTGATTTCATTCGATACACGGGAAGGATCTGGAGACTGTTCGATGAGGAAGCGTTGTGTTAAGACGTCTTGCGAAGAGAATAACAAATAACAATCACTGTCGAGCCCATCACGTCCTGCCCTTCCAGCTTCCTGATAATAACTTTCCATATTCTTCGGCATTTGATAATGAATGACGTAGCGAATATTGGATTTATCGATTCCCATACCGAACGCGTTAGTTGCGACCATCACGCGTGCATCTTCCATGATGAATCGATCTTGCTGCTGTTGGCGTTCATCAATGGGTAATCCTGCATGATACTTTGCAGCTGGGATACCACTTTTTTCAAGTAATACATAAACTTGCTCCACTGCTTTTCTAGTCGCGGCATAAATAATGCCCGATTCATTTTTGTTTTTCTGAACATATTCTTTAACAAATTGGTCTCGATTTTGACCTTTGACTACAGAGAACACCAAATTGCTTCTTTCGAAACCAGTTACGACGCGACTTACAGGCGGGATATGCAATTGCTGGCATATATCATCCTGTACTTCGGGTGTAGCCGTTGCGGTTAGTGCAAGAACAATGGGCCGGTTGTTTAAATAATCAAAGATACGATGGATATTTCGGTAACTCGGCCGGAAATCATGTCCCCATTGTGAAATACAATGCGCTTCGTCGATCGCAATTAGCGGAATCGTCATCCGCTGTAATTGATTAAGAAAGGATTCGGAATCCAATCGCTCTGGAGCCACATATAACAGTTTATATTTTCCTTCAAGTGCGTTATCCATCGTGCCAAAATATTCTTCTGATGATAATGTACTGTTAATATACGCTGCTGGAATACCCAACTGATGCAATGCATCGACTTGGTCCTTCATCAAAGAAATCAGCGGCGAAATGACAAGAACAGTTCCTTCCATCGCTAGCGCAGGTACTTGATAACAGACCGACTTACCACCACCTGTTGGCATGACGCAAAGTGAGTCATCACCTTGTAGTACTTGATCAATAACTCGCTGCTGCCCTTCTCGAAATGCTGAATAACCAAAATACTTTTCCAATATATCTAACGGATTTTGAATGATCGCCACCACCTTCCCTTAGTTACTAGTTTTGTTATTGAAATAATAAACGTTCTTCTTCTCTGCTATGTAATTCATTCACCACGATCAAACCGTTGAATTTCTGCATAATTTCAGTTGTGACGGTTGGATCTTCCTCACGTAATGCCTCGATATCTGCAACGAGTATTCGCATCAAATCGTGGTCACGGGTAAGCTGGATAATGTCTCGCGCAAGCTCTGGCTTCTCTTCTAGAACTTGTTTATAAAAGCCTTCTTCTTCAGCATCCGCATGACTGATCACGCGTGTCTTCCAATAATCTAGTAAATGATCGCAAGCCTGCTGAACCATTTCCGTTTCACCTTGTTCTACATATTCTAGTAAATCATCTGTTTTCATTACGGCACCAGAAAGTCCACCTTCATGAATTGCTTTATGTGAATGAAGCTGTCTTAATGCGGGTCCTGACATACTGACCACTCCTTCTAGTTTTCCTTAAGCATAACAGAATTTCTGAGTCAGTGATAGCTTCCTACAATGAAAAGAGCCTTACAGAAAATTCTCTGCAAGACACTTTTCACACTTTCGCTATACGAATACGACTGACCATAAGCCATGCAAGTACACACATATAAATCACAATGTAAGGTGCAATTAAATACGGAACTACGAAGTAACTCAATGTAAGTAAAACACCGGCCGCTGTTATAGGCAGGCCATAATAGGAGCCATCGAACTCTTCGACGTTATAGCGGGCTAAACGGACTGCGCCTGCTAAAATATAAAAAATTACAGCGGACAAACCAATCCACATCGTATCAGTCAACGCGGTGTCATAGAGTAGAATAGCAGGTGCTACGCCGAATGAAACTAAATCGCTGAGCGAATCAAGTTCTTTACCAAATGCCGACTCTGCCTGATAATGCCTGGCTACCATTCCATCGAACCGATCAAATAATGCAGCGAAGAATATGAACATCAGACTCATATGTGCATGACCTTGAAGCACAAGTAATATCGCTATAATCCCTAAACTTAAATTAAAAAGTGTTATGATATTCGCCAATTGGGATTTTAGTTTAGTATAATTAAAATATCTAGATGAAAACAAGTTACGACCTCCTCGTACACTTCTTTAGTATATGCTTTAAATGAAAGGAAGAAAAGATGAAAACACGTATTTTTAAATCATTTGTTGAATTAACTGGATCACCGGTCAGTTCGGCTTTGCTTAAACAAGTCACTACCTCACGTATTAGTAAACCGTTAATAAAGCCTTTTGCGTCATTCTATCATATTCAAATAGACGAAGCGGAATACCCAATAGAACATTATAAAAGTCTCAATGACTTTTTCACCCGTTCATTACAGACTGGTAAGAGACCAATTGATAGCAATCAAAAGACGTTAATCTCTCCAGTTGACGGTGTTTTGAGCGACTCAGGCATTATTGATACACAACAACAATTTAGCGTGAAAGATAAAACATACAGTCTAGCTTCATTGCTTGGCGGCACAGAAAAAGCTGCTCGCTATACGAATGGCTATTATTATCTATTCTATCTTTCTCCTAGACATTATCATCATTTCCATTATCCTATTTCTGGAACGTTGATAAATCGCTATGCATTAGGTTCTACTTCATATCCAGTAAATGATTTAGGAATTCGTATGCGTAACGATGTGTTTTCTTCTAACCATAGGGTCATTTCGGAACTCTTGACTGATTTCGGACATGTAGCTGTCGTCAAAGTAGGCGCCTTAAATGTAAACAGTGTCCGCATTGCAAATTCTGAAACTACTTGTGAAAAAGGGCAAGATTTTGGTCATTTTGCATTTGGATCTACTGTTATTTTATTCATTGAACAAAATGACGTATTTAAGCCAGAAAAAATGTCGTTTACGGAAGTTCAAGTTGGTGATAGGATCGGAGAATGGCAATCTTAAGTAGATGAGGTTTTCTGATGGAACATCTTCAAGAATATATAGTGCAGTATGGCTATCTTTCTATATTTTTCTTTTTGGCTCTTGGTATTTTCGGGCTTCCTTTGCCGGATGAAGTGCTTGTAGCATTCGCCGGTTATTTAACTTCAGCAGGTACGTTCCAGTTTGTCTTCACAATCATTTTCACACTATCTGGAGTCATGGTCGGAACATTGTTCACCTATATGATTGGCAGAAAACTTGGTAAACCATTGATTCATCGTTTTGGAAATCACTTATTCCTCACGCCCCATCGTATGCACAAGGTCGAGCGATGGTTTATGACTTACGGCTCCTGGACGGTGACATTCGGTTACTTTGTTCCTGGTATGCGCCATTTCATTTGTTATGTTTCGGGAATGAGCGGTATGAGTGTTAAACGATATGTGTTGTTTGCTATACCGGGTGTCATTGTCTCAACTACGATTTGCTTGTTACTTGGCTATTTCATCCATCTACCTTTTTTCTAAGCGATAGAAAGATGTTAGTAGAGAGTGGAATGGGGGTACAGTGCCTCTTCTACACTGAATCTAAAGATTAAAACGACGATGTGCTTTCTGTTACAGAAAGGGCATCGTCGTTTTTTCACTGGTTCATGATAGTCACCGTAATTCAAGAAGTTTATATACCTTGATCTAATGCATATAGCTGCTGATATCTTTCGTTTGTAGCTAATAATTCTTTATGTGTTCCGTTCATAATGACTTCCCCGCCATCCATGAAAATAATACGATCCATTTTTTCCATGCCCATTAAGTGGTGTGTGATCCATACGACCGTTTTATCTTCTAAAGAGTGATGAAGTGTTTCTACAAGAGAGTGCTCTGTCACCGGATCTAAACCGACAGTCGGCTCATCTAAAATGACAACTGGCGTTTGTTTCAATAAAATTCGTGCCAAAGCAATCCGTTGACGCTCTCCACCTGAGAATCGTTGTCCTGTTTCTTCCATTTGAGTTTTCAAGCCTTCTGGAAGTGATTGCAAATACTCAAATAAACCAACTTGTTCAGCTACCCGCTGCACATCTTCGAAAGTAGCAGATGCGTCACCAAGTTTTATATTATTTTGAACTGTTGTTGCGAAAAGGTATGGCTTTTGATTCAAAACGCTCATAATTTCAAATATAGAATCTCCATAGAGTGAAGCGGCTTGTTCATTGACATGTACCTGTCCTTCTGTCGGTTGAACGGTGCCAAGTAATAACTGTATAAGAGTGGACTTTCCTGCACCACTCTTTCCTAGTACTGCCACTTTTTCTCCTGGTTGAATCGTCAGTGAAATATTTTGAACTGCATTTTCTTTCTGACCTTCATAACGATAACCAACATTGTCGAGAACGATAGAAACTTGATCTGCTCGACTAAGCTCCATTGCGATTGGCTCCTCTGCAGTGTTTTGCTGATGAATAGCGTCAATCCTCTGCAAAGAAGCTTCATAAGCAGGTAAACGTTCGATCGCGAATGACACTGGGATCAGGCCTTCTAAAATCGGCAACGTAACCAATGTAAATGCAGCGATATACGTAGGTGCCAACGAACCTGCTGCAGCTTGCTGTCCTGCCCAAACTCCGACGACTAAGACTAGTAATCCTGAGAAAACTTGCAATTGCATCGTCCGAGATTGTTGCCAATACGCCAGTTTTTTATCAATGGCGTGGCTTGCATGACTTTCTTCTTTAAATGACGCAAGGAATTGTTGTTTTCTGCCGCTGATGATCCAATCACGTAAACCAAAAATACCTTCTGTCATCGTATTATACAATTGACTGTGAAGTTTTTTCGATTGCAACTGGTTTTTCTTCATCATATAAAGTGAAAGCATAGGATACATAAACGTCACGATGGCTAGTAACACAGCCATAATAAGCGCAAATTTCCAGTCATAGACAGCCAGTACAATCACAGAGAAACTGAATAAGAATAATCCAATGACAGTCGGAAACAACGTACGGATATAGACATCCTGTAAATGTTCAATATCATCCGCTAGTGCACCAAGTAAATCGCCCGTCTGAAAACGTGAACGAATGAATAATGCTTGCGGCTCCAGTACGTGATATAGCTGTACCCGCATATCGGCAATAATTTTCAATACGGCATTATGGCCAAGCAAACGCTCTACATATCGTAAGGCTGCACGCGAAATACCGAATGTCCGAACTGCCACGATCGGAATATAAACAAGTAATATCGTTTCAGGCCTTTCGGATGTACGGGATATTAAATATCCTGATGTAAAGGTCAACATCGCAGCTGAAAGAATAGTCAGTGTTCCGAGAA
Organism: Sporosarcina sp. P32b; assembly: GCF_002743335.1. Taxonomy (GTDB): domain Bacteria; phylum Bacillota; class Bacilli; order Bacillales_A; family Planococcaceae; genus Sporosarcina. Next base: position 127,702 of record NZ_PDZB01000003.1, on the reverse strand, counting down.
GTATAGTAGATAGTATGGTTTTGTTATATTTACGGGCATAGGGAAGTATATGTTGTTGGTACAAGTTCATACAGCATGCCCCCTTCCACGCGCTTCAAGTAAACGACAATAGGCTCCGTCTTGTTGCAATAATTGTTCGTGAGAGCCCGTTTCTACCACTTTACCATTTTCCAGGACTACAATCGTATCCATTTCTTGCATCCAATGAATGCGATGCGTAGCAAACACAACGAGTTTATCTTCAAGAAGTGGTAAGATCATCTGCTTTAATTCATGCTCTGTTTCAATATCCAAATGTGCAGTCGGCTCATCGAATAATAATATTTGACGACGTTGCAGTAACGAACGAGCTAGCGCTATCCGTTGTTCTTCTCCACCGCTCAGAACTCTTCCACCCGCTCCGATCCGTTCTTCATAACCTGCTGGGAACGTTGCGATCAAAAGATCCAGACCTACCCGCTCCGCCGCATCTTGTACTTCCTGCAATGTAGCATCTGGTTCATAGAAGCGAATATTTCCGATAACAGTATCCGGAAAAATCGTAGGATGTTGTGGAATATAAGCGATTTGTTTTTGCCAATCAGCAATAGCTAAATGCGGTAATTCTTGTCCGTCCAGTACGCAACTTCCATCAGTCGGTAATGTGAAACCGGATAAGACATCAATAAGTGTCGATTTTCCCGCTCCTGAATGACCAATGACGCCAACTTTTGTGAATCCTTGTAACTCTAAATCCAACCCTTCAAAAATAGTTTGTTCATCGATTTTGACTTCGACATTTCGTAACTCGATCTTTGACTTGTCGTTCCAAGTAGCAATCGGCGAAACAATCACTGGCTGAACAACTGTTTCCTCTTCTAAAATACTGTGGATTTGTAAGCTTGCATCCTTGCCGTCAGCTGTAGCATGGAAGTCATTCCCTAACTCTCTAACAGGCGAGAAAAATTCTGGCGCCAAAATCAAAATAGCAAGTGACGGTTCAAGAAGAATCTGTCCATTAATCAAACGCAGACCCAGTTCAACCGCCACTACTGCTACGGAAAGACTAGCAAAGAAATCCAATGAAAACGAAGACAGAAACGCGTAGCGCAATGATCGATTCGTCGCGATACGATATTTATTACTGACTATAGCAATAGATTCCTCGTGTGCTCGGCTACGTCCTAAGTATTTCAGTGTCACAATTCCCCGTAATGAATCGACAAAGTGCCGTGAAAGTAAGCGGTACGTATCCATCTGCTCATCTATTTTCTTCTTCGAAACCAATCCGATCAAAATTAAGAAAATGATGAGAATCGGCAAAACTATAATGAGTGTCACAGCCGACATAATATCTAAAGTAAAGACATATCCGACAATGACAAACGGAACAATAGCCATCGCTAACGTCCGTGGTATGAGCAATTCTACATACTTTCTGAACTTCGGAACACCTTCTAAACCAAGTGTCACTAAATGTCCAGAACCATATTTCCCCACTACTTGAGGACCCAAATCAAAGATTTTTTTTAATAATTGTTGCTCATAATCCTTTGCTGTTAGATCGGCAAAGCGATACGAAATACGTTCCTTCGCCCATTGGATCACATGACGTACACTGTTTGCTACGACAAAAATCACAAATGATCGAAGTGCTTCACTCCAGTCTGCACCTTGGAACAATTGTGTAATCGCTTTTGCTAAATAGATCGCTTGAATAACAATGGCGATGGACTGAACTACAGTAAGTAGTCCAATCCATACCATCACTTGTTTACTTCCTTTGTATTGAAGCAAGTATTTATCCATTAGTATTCTAGATGCTCCTTATCACCTGTCAACCGTTTACGGAACACGTAATAACTCCAAATTGTATACGCCAAAACGATTGGCACCATAGTAAACGCTACGATTGTCATGATTTTCAATGAATAGTCTCCTGAAGCCGCATCGGCAATCGACATATTAAATGCAGGATCCATTGAGCTGATCATGACATTCGGGAATAGCGCGATGAAAAAATTAGCCATGATAATGATTAACACTAAACCAGTCATCGTAAAGCTCAGTCCTTCTCGTTTTGATTTTAAGAAGAAGAACAGTAAACCGTACAATATAACTGCCAGACCATACATTGGAATCAAAATAGCTCCATGATCTGTAAAGGCATCTGTATCCAAATACGTAAAGATGATAAACAATATGAGGAATACACCAGTCAATGCATACACTTTACGTGCAGTTGCATTCGCTCGCTCACGTAACTCCCCTACAGTTTTTAAGCCGATGAACAGCAAACCATGGAGATACGATAACAGAACAAACGTTACACCACCAATCACTGTGTAGACATTTACAAAATCGGTAAAGCTTGCATACATGTTCATATCTCCATCAATCGGTAATCCGCGAATTAAACTCGTGAAGAATACACCAAATAGGAATGGCGGTAAAATACTACCGATGAATACTGCCCAGTCCCACGTCTTGACCCAGGCTTTCGAATCAACCTTATTACGAAACTCGAATGCTACGCCCCGTATGATGAAGGCTAGTAATAAAATAACAAACGGTAAATAAAATCCACTAAATGCTGTTGCATACCAGTGTGGGAATGCAGCGAACATCGCACCACCCGCAGTAATTAGCCATACTTCATTCGCATCCCAAACAGGTCCAATCGTATTCATGACAACTCTTTTTTCCAAATCATTACGTGCCAAGAATTTCGTACTCATTCCGACACCGAAATCAAATCCTTCTAAGAAGATAAACCCTATGAATAGGACAGCAATCAATATAAACCAAATATCACTTAACGGCATGTCCCGCACCTCCTGTTTCAAACGGATCTGTTGCTGATACATCCTCTTCCGGTTGTTCTTCCGGACCACGCTGGATGAATTTCACGAACAATACGACCATGATGATTCCAAGGATCGTATATATAGTAGAGAAGGATATGAGTGAAAACAGAATCTGCCCTGCTGAAACGTTTGGTGAAATACCATCCGCCGTTTTCATCAAACCGTTGACTACCCATGGCTGTCGTCCCATTTCAGACATGATCCAACCAAATGAGTTCCCTATAAACGGTAGGAAGATCCCCACTACTAGAAGTCGTAAGAACCACACGGACTCCACAATTTTCTTTCGGAACATTAGGAACAAACCAAGTGCACCTAACCCAAGTAGTGTACCGCCTGTAACCACCATTATACGGAAACTCCAGAATGTCGTCTTAACAGGTGGAAGATACTCCCCTTCTCCGTGCCGTTCAATCATTTGTTGTTCCAACGCGTTCATACCTTGTACTTTCCCTTTAAACTCACTGTATGTTAAATAGCTCAACATATAAGGTATATCAATTCGTTTCGTTGTCTCTCGATTTTCCACATCAATCTTTGCAAACAATGTCCATGCAGCCGGATCTCCACTATCTTCCCATAGCGCTTCTGCCGCTGCCATCTTCATTGGTTGTGCATGCATCAAGTACTGAGCTTGTGCGTGACCCGTAAATGCAATTCCGAGACCTGACAACATACCGATGACTAATGAAATTGCCAGAGACTTTTTAAAGAAGTCTACATTACGTTTTTTAATCAAATACCATGCGCTAACACCGACTACGAAAAATGCACCGGTAGCAAAACTTCCGAAAATCGTATGCGGGAACGCAACCCATAACTTTTCATTTGTCAGCAAGGCGACCACATCATTCATTTCTGCACGGCCATTTTGTAATACATAGCCTGTTGGATTTTGCATGAATGAGTTAGCTGCCAAAATCCAGAATGCGGACATGACCGTTCCGATAGATACTAACCAAATACAAGCTAAGTGTAATTTCTTCGGTAGCTTGTTCCAACCGAAGATCCAAATTCCGATAAACGTAGATTCTAGGAAAAATGCTAGTAACGCTTCAACAGCTAGTGGTGCACCAAAGATGTCTCCAACAAATCTAGAGTAAGCCGACCAATTCATTCCAAATTGAAACTCTTGAATGATACCAGTCACTACGCCGATCGCGAAGTTGATCAGAAAGAAAACACTCCAGAACTTCGTCATTTTTAAGTAGATTTCATCTTTCTTCACTACATACATCGTCTGCATGATCGCGATAATCAGCGCCAAGCCGATGGACAAAGGGACGAAAATGAAATGAAACAATGTGGTAGATGCGAATTGAATTCTCGCTAATAAAACTTCTTCCATCATTTTTGTTGATCTCCTTTCGAACTGTCTTTCTACTACCTAGAATAACGTAGAACGAAAAATAGTTCGTGAACTATGTACGATATTCCTGTTACAAACCTGCAAACTTATGACGAAATCGTCTAGAAGTTATGGCGGCTTTGTAACAACGCAGAAAAGATGGAGATTCGACCCAATTTCAGTGATTTTCCTCTTACACTCTACGGTTGTAAGCTGGGATTTCTGTTGTAGTTGCGAGTGCTTTATATTCCATTATTAGGAAAAGGACTAAATTGAGCGGGTAACGAGTATTATAGAGCGGGTGTTTCGTAGGTATGAGCGGTTAGAACATGCCATAGAGCGGGTATGCAAGAACTATGAGCGATTGACGAAAGCTTTGAGCGGGTAAGACGTTACTATGATCATTTGTAAATTCACTATGCCCCCTTACAATACGATAATCCTCCAATGTGAAAAAACGACCAGCTCCCCTTTATTAAATAGGAAGCCAGTCGTTTTAATTAGATGTTATCTATTATTTTTATAATCTCATCATAATCAGGATGTCCTTTGTGGAGATATATAATGAAGTGATCTACCTTTTTTACGGCCAACTGCTCGGTCTTACTGCCGATATACACCGGAAGATTGCCGGTTTCTTCAACTATATCAAGGCGCTTGTCAGATGGATCTAGTTTATAGAGATGTAATGGAAGTAAAGCGTCTCCATTGATCGTTAATACCATGCCACTTTCCGCTCTGAACATATCAATCGCAGCTTCATCTGGTTCGCTTACTGTTAAACCCACCTGTTCTAGCTGACTCACTACTTTTTGATATAATTCTTCATCATCCACTGCTGCAACGATGACTTCCTCTTCTTCTGGAATTTCAGGAGTCAGTTCGGTTGATGTCGCTGGTGGTGCTGTTTCTTCTTTATCATTGCATGCAACTAATACTACTGATAAACAGCTTAGTACAATGGCATAAAGAAACCATTTTTTCATAGTGCTCATATATTGATGTCCTTTCTATGCAAATCATTTTCTATCATTATTATACATCATTCTACAATTATACTTAATCTAATTCGTATTTCTAGACAAATAGTTGGTAACAAATTATGATGAATATACAGTACATAATAACCTATACTTAATAATAACTATTATTAATTAATAACTATTATAAATAAGGCTTTCTTTTTAAATTTAGCTCTGGTATAATAGTGTTTATAGGTTATAAACCAACAATCGAGGAGGAATGTATTTTGAACAACAATGATAATAATTCTCAAAAAAGAAAATTGACGACTGCTGCGGGTGCACCTGTAGTTGATAACCAAAACTCTATGTCAGCGGGTCCAAGAGGTCCACTTCTATTACAAGATGTATGGTTACTTGAAAAATTAGCGCACTTCGACCGTGAAGTGATTCCTGAACGTCGTATGCACGCAAAAGGATCTGGAGCCTACGGTACTTTCACTGTAACGCATGATATTACAAAGTATACGAAAGCAAAGTTATTTTCAGAGATTGGTAAACAGACGGAGATGTTCGCACGTTTCTCCACTGTTGCAGGTGAACGTGGTGCAGCAGATGCAGAGCGCGATATCCGCGGATTTTCTTTGAAGTTCTATACTGAAGAAGGAAACTGGGATATGGTCGGAAACAATACGCCTGTATTCTTCTTCCGTGATCCATTGCAATTCCCTGACTTGAATCACGCAGTAAAACGTGATCCACGTACAAACTTACGTAGTCCAACAAACAACTGGGATTTCTGGACTGGACTTCCTGAAGCATTACACCAAATCACTATTGTCATGAGCGACCGCGGTATACCTCGTTCATTCCGTGAAATGCACGGTTTTGGTAGCCATACATTCAGTATGATCAATGAGAACAATGAACGCCACTGGGTGAAGTTCCACTTCCGTTCCCAGCAAGGTATTGAAAACATGACAGATGAAGAGGCTGCAGCAACAGTTGCATCAGATCGTGAAAGTTCACAACGCGATTTGCTATCTAATATCGACAATGGCAATTTCCCTAAATGGAAAATGTACATTCAAGTGATGACAGAAGAACAAGCAATGGAAATGCCATACAATCCATTCGACTTAACAAAAGTTTGGTATAAAAAAGACTTCCCACTAATTGAAGTCGGTGAATTTGAATTAAATCGCAACCCTGAAAACTACTTTGCTGAAGTAGAACAAGCTGCGTTTACACCAGCAGCGGTCGTTCCGGGTATTGGATTCTCACCTGATAAAATGTTACAAGCTCGTCTATTCTCTTATGGCGATGCGCAACGTTATCGTTTAGGTGTCAATCACCACCAGATTCCTGTTAACGCACCAAAATGTCCGTTCCATAGTTTCCACCGCGATGGTGCAATGCGTGTGGATGGCAATATGGGCTCTACTACTCACTACGAGCCAAACAGCTATGGTGAGTGGCAAGAACAACCAGACTTCAAAGAGCCACCACTAAAAATTCACGGCGACGCCGATCACTGGGACTTCCGTGAAGATGACGATGATTACTTCACACAGCCTGGTAAGTTGTTCAATATTTTGAACTTAGAAGAGCAGCAGCGTTTATTTGAGAACACTGCACGGAATATGGGTGACGCTCCGAAAGAGATCAAAATCAAGCATATTCGTCACTGTTACTTAGCAGACCCGAAATACGGTGAAGGTGTAGCGAAAGCATTGGATATTCCGATGGCTGATGTAGATATTGAAAATACAACAACAATTGTAGAACAATAAAATCATATAAAAAACCGCTTGGAGCAAATCTCCAAGCGGTTTTTGTATTTTATGCTTTATCCCCTACACCATTTAATATATTGGCAATTAAGAGGCCAAGGACGATGGCGATAACACTCATGACAAACGGTGTACCACTTTCAGGCATACCAGGGTAAATCACAAAAATCGAACCGATGATTAATCCCATGATGATGGCAAACATTCCGGTATGGAAATTGGCAAGAAGATAGCGTATTAATTTACTGCTAATTACAAACCCAAAGACTATCCCACAACCCGTCGCGATGATAATTGGTATGTTAAAGTCTGAAATTGCCGTAATGACTGAGGCATAAACGCCTAACAACAGGAGAATAAATGATCCACTGACACCTGGTAACAGCATCGCCATACTACCTGCCCAGCCTGATAGGAAAAGGATAATGGTGTTTTTCACTGTTAGATGTGTAATCGTAATGGGATCAATAGGATTCATAAAAGCTGTAGAAGCTAATGCTGCTGCCACTACTACCATCAACAAAACATGATGAAATTTAAAGTTTTTTCTCAGTCCTGCTTGCTTTGAAACAAATGGAATGACACCAACAATTAATCCTAAAAAGAAGTATTGCGTTGGTTCATGATAATGCTTCAGTAAATACGAGATCACTTTACTGAATAGAATGATCGTCGCTCCCATCCCGATACCAAGAGGAAGGAGAAACCCAATATGTTTCTTCCAGTCTTTACTAAAAAATCCACTTATCGAAATAAGTAATTGATCATAAATCCCTAATATAAATGCTATCGTTCCGCCACTTACTCCGGGAACCAGGTCACTGATGCCCATTAAAAAACCGCGGTATAAATTTCTCCATTCCATGCTAATTGTTCCCCCAATGATTTCATTCCGTTTAGTATATCATGCTGTGTTGTACTAATAATAGTTCACCACTACTTATTTTCTTTATATGTTACAGCTATTTGGACAGCATATGAACTTCTTTACGTAAATAGGACTTTACAAAACAAAAGTTGTTCCATTGTTAGACAAAAACAATGAAACAACTTCACATTAATAATCATCCATTTCAGATACTGTTACAAATTTATAGCCTTGAGACTGTAGATTTTCGAGTACCGCGTCTAGTCCATCCGCTGTGGATTTATGAATATCATGCATTAAAATAATACTTCCTGCACGGGTAGCTTCCGTGACATGTTCTAATAACAGCTCTGGATCATGATGCTCCCAGTCCAATGTATCCACATTCCATAACACTACAGGTAATTTCGTACTTTCTCGTACTCGATCATCAACAGCCCCATATGGAGGTCTGAAAACAGTTGCAGGTTGTCCTGTTATCGCTTCAATGATATCGGATGTACCTTTCACTTCACTTTGAAGTGCAACATCAGTAACCCCCGTCAAGGAAGGATGATTCCAAGAATGGTTACCTATCTCATGTCCAGCTTCAGCTACCTTCTTGGCAATTGAAGGATATGAATGAACTCTATTGCCCAGCATAAAGAATGTAGCTTTTGCATTATATTTCTCGAGCGTTTCTAAAATCCTGACTGTATAGTTTGGATCGGGACCATCATCAAACGTCAAAGCAATGGTTTTTTCTTTCTTCTCGTCTTCAGTCGCCACTTGAAATTCCTTTGCTAAGAAGGAATTCAATTTTCGTAGTGGGATTTCTACTGTTGCCGGTCCAGCTTGCTTCTTTGTAAATTCACCAGTTCCGAAATAAAGAATTAATGAATCGTCTGTTAAAGCGAAGTTACGATAGTTTACCCACATGGGTTCAGTAGGTTGCCATACACTTTCCTTAATCACATCATCTTGCAGTGACGGACTATGATATATTTCGTTACGCACTACACTCGCCATTCGTTTTAGCTTTTCCAGATCATGATCTACAATATCTTCAATCGTTAGTTCGTCCCCTGTTTCAGGATTGATATGAAATGTTTGTATTTCCTTGTGACTATCTTGATCAGCAAAGTACGTAACAGCTTGCATAACAAAAGAATAATTTCCCGAAAGATGCTGGAGTGTTTCAAAAGATACATCTAACTTAGACACTCTATTTTTCTTTTGTTGTTTATTGGCATAGGCCGTTTTCAATTCATCTACAGAGTCTAACACTTGCTGATTAAAGCCATCGTACTCTGTTTGCGGATAACGAATGACAAAAGGATACTGTGATTCACTGGCTTTCTCAGATAAAATTTTTATACCTGGGTAGGGTGATGTACTCGACTCTACCGACACTTTCTGCTTCGGTGCAGGTATGACTTCATGTGTTACCTGTTTAGTAGAGCTAGTATCTTTAGTTTTCATTACATTCACTATTAATAGTAGCGTAATAGATACCAATGTTATGATTGTGATAATTAACGCACTATCGATCCATACTGATCGACGTCTTTTATTTGAATCTTTCATGAAAGGACTCCTTTACTACTCACTGCCTAGCACTGATTGAACATTACAGTTTACTAGCGACAGAACTACTATACCCTTTACGATCAAAAAGTATTCTGTATTCAACTCATACATTTTACAATGAGCTATCTTTAATTATAATCGACATGTATGAAAGTATTTCCATCTCCTAGTATACAACAAATTAGTCATGATACAAAGCGGTGTTTAGTTGTGTTTCGCTTTCAAAAAGGCATTTTGGTGAAATAGCTTTTTGAATCCTTTGCTCGAAATTGAAATTATGCTATACTATTCTGGGCCCGATTCTTGCAAATTCGGGTTCAAGGGACACACGATCCCTTTGTACACACCGATCTCGGCTGTTGTCTATTGCAAAGATCAAACAGAAGGCGGTAATTTACATGGAAAAGAAAGACTATCGAGTATTATTGTTTTATAAGTATGTAACGATTGAGGAACCTGAAGAGTTTGCGGCTTCACATTTGGAATTCTGTAAGGAAACTGGATTAAAAGGACGTATCCTTGTAGGAGCAGAAGGCATCAACGGTACTTGTTCCGGAACAATCGAACAAACGGATGCGTATATGGAGCATATGAAAGCCGATCCACGTTTTGCTGATGTATGGTTTAAAATTGATGAAACAGATGGCCACGCATTCAAGAAAATGCACGTTCGCTTCCGTCCAGAGATTGTCAATCTTAGCTTACCTGAAGATGTCAATCCGTTGGAAATTACGGGTGAATATTTAGAACCTGAAGAGTTCTTACAGCAAATGCAAGATGAGAACACAATTGTATTAGATGCTCGTAATGATTACGAGTATGACCTAGGTCATTTCCGTGGCGCAATCCGCCCGGATATCGAAAACTTCCGTGATCTTCCTGAATGGGTAATTGAAAACAAAGAACAACTTGAAGGTAAGAAAATTCTTGCGTATTGTACGGGTGGGATTCGTTGTGAGAAGTTCACTGGCTGGTTGAAACGTGAAGGATTCGAAGATGTAGCCCATTTGCACGGCGGTATCGTTTCTTACGGTAAAGACCCTAAAGCAAAAGGACAGTTATGGGACGGTCAATGCTACGTATTTGATGAGCGTATTGCAGTTCCAATTAACCAAGTAGAACATGTCATCGTAGGCCGCGATCATTTTGATGGCACACCATGTGAACGCTATGTAAACTGTGCAAACCCTGAGTGTAATGCGAAGATTCTATGCTCGGAAGAGAACGAGCACTTCTATATGCGCAGTTGTTCAGACGATTGCCGTACACATCCTCGTAACCGTTATTTTGTGGAACACGATATGACAGTGGATGAATACGACGCACGAATGGCAAAAATTGAAGAAGCACGCACGCACGAAACCATTTCTTAATACATGAACAGCCAGCATCCTTTTATAGGAGCTGGCTTTTTCTTTATTATGTAACGACTTACACTACTTTCCATTTGTTGCTCTGCAACTCTTCAACCAAACTTGCCTGCAATATAATCTTTCGTCTCAGAATTTAATGGGTTGTTAAATATTGTGGCTGTCTGCCCATACTCTTTTACTTCACCATTTAGAAAGAAAGCTGTGAAATCAGATATTCGTGCAGCTTGTTGCATATTATGCGTGACGATGATGATCGTATAGTGCTCTTTTAACGTTTGGATTAGTTCCTCCACTTTAGCAGTAGAGATTGGATCTAGAGCTGAAGTAGGTTCATCCATCAATAATATATCCGGCTTGGTCGCTAAAGTTCGTGCAATGGTTAAGCGTTGCTGTTGCCCGCCTGAAAGTCCTGTAGCAGACTGGTCTAAGTGATCTTTTACTTCGTCCCACAAAGCAGCTGCGCGCAGATTCTCTTCCACAATTTCATCCAGTACTTTTTTATTTCTTTCTCCATGAATACGAGGCCCATATGCAATGTTTCCATAAATCGAAAACGGAAAGACCGAGGCATGTTGAAATACCATTCCAACCTTCTTTCGCAATTCTACTGGATCAATAGATGATTCTATTATATTTTCTTTACCGATCCAAATTGCTCCTTCGGTCTTCACTCCAGGAATTAAATCGTTCATACGGTTCATTGTCCGCAAAAAAGTTGATTTTCCACATCCTGACGGCCCTATGAGCGCAGTGATTTTCTTTTCTTCAAACTTCAGATTGATATCTTTTAGTGCATGGTGGGTATCATAATAGAATTGCAGATTTTCTGTTTGTATGACTGATTGTTCGATAGTTTCCACTACATTCATTTCAATCTCCCCTATCCAATGCGTCCGTTAATATAATGTGCGGTTTGTTCATGACGTGGATTAGTAAAAACTTGTTCAGTGGGTCCATGCTCAATGACACGCCCCATATAAAAATACGCTACTTCATCCGAGATTCGTGCGGCTTGTTGCATATTATGTGTAACGATTACAATCGTATAGTCTTTTTTTAATTGTGATATCAGTTCTTCGATTTTTGTTGTCGAGACTGGATCAAGTGCAGATGCAGGTTCATCTAGTAATAAAACGCTTGGCTGCAGTGCAAGTGCTCTGGCGATACAAAGACGTTGTTGCTGCCCACCTGAAAGGCGCAAAGCAGATGTATGTAATTGATCTTTTACTTCTTCCCATAGTGCTGCTTTTTTCAGATTCTCTTCTACAATTCTTTGTAATTCCTTCTTATCTTTCACTCCGTAGCGCATGGGTCCAGCTGCTACGTTTTTAAAAATAGATTTGGCAAACGGTACGGGTCTTTGAAATACCATTCCAATCTGTTTACGTATTTCATGTAAATTTACATGGGGTGAGTGTAGATCTACCCCTTCGTAATAGATTGCTCCTTCTGTACGACAGGAGTCGACATCATCATTCATTCGATTAATAGAACGCAGAAAAGTGGATTTCCCACAGCCCGACGGACCGATTAATGCCGTAACGGATTGTTTTGGAAATGATAGACTGACTTGATCCACAGCACAATGCCCGCCATAATATACCGATAAATTAGTAGTTTGTAACACGGAACTGTATTGTAAGTCGGGACTGTCAGCTTGTTTAATCCTATTCGTCTTCATTGTGACAGGCTGTAAAGCGACCGATTGCATAAAGATCCTCCTTTTAGTTAGCACCCATTTTTTTAAACAATAAGTTCCCGATAAAGCGTGATGTAAAATTAAAGAATAAAATTGAGATGATCAATAATGCCGCCGCGCCGTCAGAGATTGCCGCTGCGTCCGGCATAATTCCTTCCCCATTAATTTTCCAAATGTGAACCGCCATGGTTTCAGCCGGTCTAAATGGATGTAAAGGAGATGTTGGTGACAACGGATTCCAGTTGGTGAAATCTATAATTGGTGTGCTCATTCCTGCTGTATAAATCAAGGCGGCCGCCTCTCCGAATACTCTTCCTGATGCCAGTATGATACCGGTCACAATACCAGGTAGTGCCGCCGGAAGTATGATGGTCGTAATGGTTTCCCATTTTGAAAAACCAAGCGCCCAGCCTGCTTCGCGCTGTGATTTCGGCACGTTATGAATAGACTGCTCAATGACCCGCACGAGTAACGGCAAATTGAATACCGAAAGTGCGAAGGCACCTGACAAAATGGAAAAACCCCAGCCCATATACAAAACGAAGAAGAGAAATCCAAATAATCCTACCACTATAGATGGTAATGAAGACAGCACTTCAATCAGTACGCGAATACAACGAATGATCCAGTGGTCTTTTGCATACTCCGCTAAATAAATACCGGCCCCAATTGCAATCGGCACCGAAATTATAAGTGTCAAAACTAATAAGTAAAAGGAATTAAATAGTTGAGGTCCCACCCCGCCACCCTCTTTGAAAATCTGAGGTGGAGACGTGATGAATTGCCAGCTAAGTTGAGGAACACCTTTTACAAAGACAAATCCAAGCAATCCTGCCAGAACTGTAATGATGATGCCTACAATGACATATAATCCAGCCGTGGCGAGTTGATCTTTCCTTTTAGCAGACATTAGCTACTTTTCCCCTTTCCAATCATTCGCACGGCGATCGTAAAGAAAAGCGACATTAGTAAAAGTACAAGTGCTAGTGACCAAAGCGCATTATTTTCTGCTTGTCCCATCACGGTATATCCCATGCCCATTGTTAAAATACTAGTGACTGTAGAGGCCGGTTCAAATAATGAATGCGGAATGACCGAAGCATTCCCAATGACCATCTGTACAGCTAAGGCTTCACCAAATGCTCGCGCCATTCCAAAAATGACAGCCATCAGTAAGCCGGGTTTCGCTGTTTTCAATACCACTTTACAAATCATTTGCCATCTTGTTGAACCAAGCGCCAGTGATGCTTCGCGTAATGAACGTGGCACCGCCTGAATAGCATCCAGTGCTAAACTCGTAACTGTCGGTAAGATCATGACCGATAAGACAATAGTCCCCGCAGCAATACCAAATCCGCTACCTGGAAATAGACCGCGTAAAAAAGGAACGACGACAGTTAATCCGATAAATCCATAGACAACGGAAGGAATACCTACTAACAACTCGATCACTGGCTGCATAATTCTCTTGCCCGTATTTGGCGCAATCTCGCTCATGAAAATGGCTGCGCCAATGGCAAGCGGTCCCGCAATTAGAGCGGAGATTCCTGTAACCGCTAATGAACCTACTAAAAATGGTAAGGCCCCAATAATAGGCTGACCCAGAGAATTTACTTCCGCTGGGTTCCAAGTCGTACCTGTGAAAAATTCTTTAACACTTCCATCATTTACGATGAACGTAGATACACCTTTCGAGAAAACTAGAAATAGAATCGCAGCAGTGATGGTTGCAGTCAAAGCCACTGAGAGGAAGGTTAGCCATTTACCAATTCGCTCCATACGCATTTTATTACTTTTTCTATACAATGGATGTTCCGTCTCTTTGATCATCTTCGCCATCATGTACGCTCCTTTCCAAAGTGGTGAGATGTGCAGTTTCTATCATTTTTTTATAATAGTCCCTTCCGCATCTCGTTCTACTTGCATCCCCGTTACCGGTAAGTAGTCCATTTCAGGAAGAACGGTTTCTTGTACATCATCCGAAAGTATATAATCGATGAAGTCCTTTGCGAGACCCGTTGCTTCTCCATTTGTATACATATGCTGGTAAGCCCAAATTTCCCATTTATTTGACTCGACGTTTTCTTGGTTTGGCGCAATACCATTAACCCGTAAAGCTGTAGTCGTTTGATCGAAATAAGAAAATGCTAAATAGCTGATTGCTCCCGGTGTTTCACTGACAATCTTTCGTACCGTACCCGAAGAGTCTTGTTCTTGTGCTTCGATTGGTTGTTTTCCTTGCAACGCAATGGTTTCAAAAGTAGCGCGTGTTCCAGATCCTTTTGCACGGTTTATGACAATAATCTCTTGATCGATTCCACCAAGCTCTTTCCAGTTTTTGATTTCTCCTGTAAAGATTCCAAGTAGTTCTTCAGTGGTAACGTCTTCTACGCCAGTATCTGGATGACTTACTGGACCCATTCCAACAACCGCCACTTTATAATCGACTAAGTTCGTCGCGTCCACACCTTCTTTTTCTTCTGCGAATATATCCGAGTTGCCAATATCTACTGCACCTTCGCTAATTTTACTTAAACCAGTTCCGCTTCCTCCACCTTGGACGTTAATAACGGACCCTGGATTTTTTGCCGAATACTGCTGTGCTGCTGCTTCTACTAAAGGTTGTAGTGCACTTGACCCTACTGCCGTGATGGGTTCAGTTTCTTGTTTTGCTTCTCCTTTTTCACTATCGCTCGCTTTCGTACTACTACAAGCCGCGATTACCCACGTACAAAGTAAAACAAATGCCAATACAGTTATTCGATTACGTTTCCTCATCACTGTGCCCCCTAGGATTTATCGTTTTAGTAAGAACTCTCTACTGCTTCTTTACTATAAGCAATGGATATTAAAGAGTGATGGATGAAACGTAAAGGTTGTGTAAAGGTTGTGTATAAATAGATACTACTCTAGATTTTTACAACCTAAGAAGGAATAATAAAAAGCCAAAGACGCAATCCTATATGGATTCGACTTCAGCCTACGTATGTATCTACAGTATTTAGTTTGTTACTTCTTCAAATTTATAACCAAATCCCCTGACAGTCTTAATATAGACTGGACTTTTTGTATCGGGTTCGATTTTTTCCCTCAGATGACTAATATGAACATCTACGATCCTAGAATCTCCAGTGTAGTCATAATTCCATATCGCATTTAACAACTGCTCGCGGTGTAGTACCTTTCCTGAATGTCGCATTAAGTATAAAAGGAGTTCAAATTCTTTTGGTGTTAATTCTAATGGGCTTCCATCTAAAAAGGCTTCAATTCGTTCTGGATGAACTAGTAAACTTCCATGACTAAGTTCTGCTACCGATTCTTTTCCTTGAATAGAATCCTGTAACTCTATTCTGCGCAAGATCGCTTTCACACGGGCAAGTACTTCTCGTGGACTGAATGGTTTTGTTAAGTAGTCATCTGCTCCAAGTTCGAGTCCAAGGACTTTATCAAATTCATCGCCTTTTGCCGTCAACATTAAAATAGGTGTATGAATCTTTTCCTGGCGAAGTTTTTTGCATACATCCATGCCATCCATTCCAGGCAGCATAATATCGAGCAAGAGTAAATCTGGTTCTTCAGATAGAGTCATCGAAATTGCTGCATTACCATCTCGGGCTACGTACACAGTGTATCCTGCCTGCTCCAAGTTGTATTGCAAAAGAGTAGCTATTGACTTTTCATCTTCCACAACCAAAATCTTTTTCATTTGGTTAGCTCCTTTACAGCTAGATCATTAATTTTTCTGAAAGTCTACGTCTCTACTCTACTTTGACGTCAAGAAAAAGTCCACTCAAATCATTATTGAATATTCTTTAATTGATTCATTTAAATGAATCCGGATGACCTTTTCATGTCAGTGCAATTAATTGACATCCATACTGCATGCTAGTAACCTTGTACTTAAGCTTACTATTAGTTAGTTGATAAGTTGAAATGTAGATAAAACTGGAGGAATTACTATGACACAAGAAATGCAAAGAGAAATTCATTTAGCAAATCGACCGAAAGGCTTGCCTACTATGGAAGCCTTCAATTTTGTAGAAAAACCTATGCCTGAGCTAAAAGACAATGAAGTTCTTGTTCGTACGCTATATGTATCTGTTGATCCGTACATGCGTGGAAGAATGATAGATGCAAAATCTTATATTCCACCTTTTAAACTAGATGAAGTGATTGCCGGTGGAGTTGTGGGTGAAGTCACAAAGTCTACTTCTGATTCATTCAAACCCGGAGATTTTGTAGTTGGGAACTTGAATTGGGCAGAGTATACGGCAGCTTCAGACAAAGAAGTACGTAAGATTGATCCAACTATCGCTCCAATTACTACACATTTAGGTATCCTTGGCATGACAGGCTTAACTGCATACTTCGGTCTACTCGATATCGGTAAGCCACAAGAAGGTGAAACAGTCGTCGTTTCTGGCGCTGCCGGAGCAGTTGGTTCAGTTGTGGGCCAAATCGCCAAAATGAAAGGTGCTAAAGTAATCGGGATTGCAGGCTCCCAGGAGAAGATCGAGTACTTGAAAAATGAACTCGGCTTTGATGAGGCAGTCAATTACAAACTAGATAGCTTCAAAGAAGACTTAGCTAAAGCTGCAGCTGACGGTGTAGATGTCTATTTCGATAATGTCGGCGGTGAAGTGACGGATGCAGTCTTCACATTACTTAATAAACATGCACGAATTGCACTATGTGGCGCTATTTCTTCTTACAATAAAGAAGGACAAGACGTAGGTCCTCGTATTCAATCTACGATGATCAAAACAAGTGCTTTGATGAAAGGCTTTACCGTAGGAGATTATGCGGCAGACTTCGCTACTGCATCAACTGATTTAGGTACATGGCTTTCTGAAGGTAAATTGAAGTATGAAGAAACGATTGTTGAAGGCTTCGATAATATTCCAGACGCATTTCTCGGTTTATTCGATGGAACAAATTTAGGAAAACAACTGGTCAAAGTCGCTGATTCTGAAACGACAAAATGATGATCAACTCACAATGAAAAAGGCTATCTCGAGAATTATCTCGGGATAGCCTTTTATCGTCCTTGTAAAAAAGCACCTGTACAGCAAAAAACTCTCCATACAAGGTGCTGACTATTTTATTAACCGAATATGCTCGTGCTGTGCAACGGCTGTACTTTTGCTTTCGGATCTAGGAACGCTTTCGCGTGGCTAATTGCGACAGGTGCTTCGCCCATACCGACCGCAATCAATTTCACTTTGCCATCGTATGTTGTGACATCACCAGCTGCATAAATGCCTTCAATATTCGTCTCCATGCGAGAGTTAACTATAATAGAATTACGATCCATTTCTAAGCCCCAGTCTTTCAATGGGCCGAGTGAGGAAATATTGCCGTAGTTGACTACAACATGATCGAATTCAAGTTCTTTCACGCTACCGTCTTTTTCTTTCAGTACAACTTTATCCAATGTGTCTCCGTCGCCCTGTAACTCACTTACAGCATGCGAAGTTAAAACATTGACACTAGACGCGCGCAGTTGATTGACACTTGTTTCATGCGCAGTAAAACGTTCTCTACGATGAATAAGTGTTACCTGGCTTGCGATATCTTCAAGCATCAATGCCCAGTCCAGTGCGGAGTCTCCCCCACCACAAACACAAATATTTTGATCTTTAAACATAGACAAGTCTTTGATACCATAGTGTAATGTCTTGCCTTCAAAAGTAGGTTCTTCTTTCAATCCGATTTTACGCGGTTGAAAAGCCCCTATTCCTGCAGTCAATAAAATGGTACGTGTCAAATGCTGTCCTTTATCCGTCGTTAAAACAAAGTGATCGTCCTTCTTTTCGATGGACATCGCTGCTTCCCCTAAACAAATTTCAGGCTTTGCATAGTGCGCTTGTGTCACTAAGTTTGCCACCAAATCCTTCGCCAAAATTTTAGGGAATCCGCCTACATCATAAATGTATTTATCAGGATATAGTTCGATCAATTGGCCGCCCAGCTGTGGCAAACTATCGATGATTTTGACAGACATCTCACGCATTCCCGCGTAAAACGAAGAAAATAATCCAGTTGGGCCTCCGCCGATAATCGTAATATCCACTATTTCTTGATTCATTTTAAACACTCCTATAATTATTTCTTTAATGAGAAGCTATTGGGGTGTACCACTTATGTTACCCAAGTCTATTATCCCCTATTCTAAAGAGAATAACATCTTTTTTGTATTCAGATTTCAGGGAAATGTTCTATGCAGTATTGCTCTGCTGATGCTTGTTCTTCTTCGTCCCACTCTACGTCAAACGTGCTTTCCGTTGCCAATTCATAAAATTGGTATGTTAACATTTTTCGCTGGCCATCCTTCACAGAATATAGCAAACGTAAGCCAGTACCCTCTTCATTGAACAGTTCATCTTCTTCATCGAACTTAACTGTCAATAGAAATTCGTAGCGCTGACCATCGATAATACCTGTTGGATCGACCAATTCTTGTACTTTACCATTTAATATTTGCATTATATTTCTCCTTCTTCCCGCTCACTTAGAGTTTACTCTCTCTATCCTACATCATTTCATAAGATTGTGGCAATTTATGAACGTCATTTTTGGTTAATTGTTTGCTTTTCTTTACTGGTTGCTAGAAAATGAAGGGATAGTCACACTTTATACGAACTAGGAGGAGTACAATGCTTACTTTTGAAGATTACGAGTATACTCGCCCAGATATTGAAAAACTACAAATAGAATTTAAGACGGCACTTGAACAATTTAAGCAGGCAAACTCATTCGAAGATCAAGCGAAAATTATGGAGCATATAAACATGTTGACGAGTGATTACAGTACGGCAGAAAACATCATGTATATACGTTCTTCGGTTGATACGAATGACAGCTTCTATCAAGATGAACGGGATTATTTTGATGAGATTGGACCACAATTCCAAGCTTTGCAAAGCGATTATTACCGAGCCGTCATCACCACACCCTTCCGAGCACAACTGGAAGAGAGATGGGGACCACAGCTATTTAAGCTTGCGGAGAATGCCGTTCATTCATATTCTGATGAAGTCTTGCCACTTTTACAACAAGAAAATAAACTAGTTTCTGAATACTCCACCCTTGTCGCTTCTGCACAAATTGAGTTCCAAGGCGAATTACTAACATTGGCACAACTTGGACCCTTTAAAGAGTCACTCGATCGTACGGTTAGAAAAGATGCTATGATTGCCACGGCTGATTTTTATGCGTCCAATGAAGATCATTTCGACAGGATTTTTGATCGACTCGTGGCTTTACGTCATGAAATTGCTACAAAGCTCGGATTTAAGAGCTTTACAGAACTCGGATACATACGTATGGACCGTATCGGCTATGATGCACATATGATGGAAAACTTCCGTAATCAGATTCGAACACATGTAGTGCCATTAGCCGAGAAGATTCGAGCTATGCAAAGTAGAAGAATAGGCATCTCTCAGATGAAGTTTTATGATGAACCATTGCATTACCCTGAGGGAAACCCTCAACCTAAAGGTTCTCCAGAATGGATTTTAGAAAACGGGCATAAAATGTATCAGGAGTTATCACGTGAAACCGGACGCTTTTTCGATTATATGAAACGAAAAAACTTATTGGATTTAGTAGCAAAAAAGGGCAAAGAAGCTGGTGGCTATTGTACATTTATAGAAAATTATGATTCACCGTTTATCTTCTCTAACTTTAATGGAACTTCAGGTGATATTGACGTGTTGACGCATGAAGCTGGCCATGCGTTCCAAGTTTATTCTAGTCGTTCGATTGGCATCCCCGAATATATATGGCCAACGACTGAAGCAGCAGAAATTCATTCCATGAGTATGGAGTTTTTCACTTGGTTCTGGATGGATCACTTTTTTGGTAGCGATGCAGAACGTTATCGCTATGCGCACTTACTAGAAAGTGTATTGTTTTTACCTTATGGAGTGGCGGTGGATGAGTTTCAACAACGCATTTATGACCATCCTGAAATGACACCTAGCGAACGCAAAGCCGTATGGAAGGATCTCGAGAACTTGTATTTACCTAATCGGGATTATGATGGACACCCCTATTTGGAACAAGGCGGTTTCTGGCAAAGACAAGGTCATATTTATGAAGTGCCGTTTTATTATATTGATTATGCATTGGCACAAATCTGCGCTCTCCAATTTTGGCAACGCTCACTAAACGATTTTGATGAAGCATGGACAGACTATTTGGCATTGTGTCAATTAGGGGGAAGTAAATCATTCCTGGAGCTCGTTGCAACTGCCCACTTGAGGTCACCCTTTGAAGATGGGACTGTTGAGTCGATCATGGATTTCGTTAGTGGTTGGCTGGTTGAGCATAAGATAGTTTAATTTTTGTGATTACAAATAAGGATGTACAGAATGTCGTGTTGACGACTTTCTGTACATCCTTTTTATAAATCAACTTTTGATAAAAAGCAAAAAGCCGTAATGGCTCTTCGCTTCTTTATTTCTCTTCTAAGGATGTTATCACATTAACCCTTTCGCATTACCGGCCGAATCGACATCCATATTGAGTGCTGCCGGTTTTTTTGGTAAACCAGGCATAGTCATGATGTCGCCTGTTAGACAAACTAAGAATCCTGCACCCAGTTTCGGTAAAATATTGCGGATTGTGATGGAAAAATCTGTCGGACGTCCTAACTTTTTTGGATCGTCGGAAAACGAGTACTGAGTCTTCGCCATACAGACCGGCAATAGATCCCAGCCATTCTTTTTGATTTCGGCTAAATCTTTCTTTGCTTGATCGGTCAATACGATGCCTGTGCCACCATATACTTTTTGAACAATCGCTGTGAGTTTTTCTTCTACTGATTGCTCTACTTCATAGATCGGTGCGAAATTATTTGGCTCTTCCATCACTTTTAGGACTTCTTTCGCCAATGCTTCCCCGCCTGCTCCACCGTCTTGCCAGACATCAGTTAAAGCCATTTTCACGTCATGATCTTGGCACCACTTCTGGACTTTCTGCAATTCATTATCGGAGTCCCCTACAAAACGATTAAGCGCGACGACAGGCTGCACTCCGAACGATAGAATCGTCTCAACATGCTTTTCCAAATTGACTAAACCATTTTCTACAGCTTGACTATTCTCAGCTTTTAATTCCTGCTTGGCTACTCCGCCATGCATTTTGAGCGCACGAATCGTTGTCACAAGAACGACTGCATCCGGTTGGAATTTACCGATGCGCGCTTTAATGTCCATAAACTTTTCTGCGCCTAAATCCGATCCGAATCCTGCTTCTGTCACGACATAGTCAGCCAGATTACGGGCTGTATTCGTTGCGATCAACGAATTACAACCATGCGCAATATTTGCAAACGGTCCACCGTGAATTAAAGCTGGCGTACCTTCGATCGTTTGGACGAGATTGGGTTTGAATGCATCTTTAAGCAGAAGCGTCAACGCACCCTCTACACCTAAATCACGCACAGTCACAGCTTCTTTTTCATACGTATAGCCGATCACGATATCGGACAAGCGCTCTTTCAAGTCTTGCAAACTAGTCGCCAGACAGAATACAGCCATGATTTCGGATGCAACTGTAATATCGAAGCCATCTTCGCGTGGCACGCCTTGTGACGGCCCACCTAAACCAATCGTCACATGACGAAGCGCACGGTCATTCATATCCATGACGCGCTTCCATGTAATGCGGCGAGGATCAATGTGTAACACATTCCCCTGATGCAAATGGTTATCGATCATAGCGCTCAATGCGTTGTTTACCGTCGTAATGGCATGAAGGTCTCCAGTGAAGTGCAGATTGATGTCTTCCATAGGCAGTACTTGTGAGAAGCCACCGCCCGTCGCTCCACCTTTGACCCCCATTACCGGTCCTAATGAAGGTTCACGTAATGCAACCATTGTTTTCTTACCTAAACGGGAAAGTGCGTCGCCAAGACCAACAGTCACTGTCGATTTTCCTTCTCCAGCCGGTGTTGGACTAGTAGCAGTTACGAGTATAACTTTGGCTTGTGAAGTTTGTTTTGGAATGAGGTCTACATTGATTTTCGCTTTGTACTTACCATATAGCTCTAGTGCATCCAATGGAATTCCTGCTTTATCTGCAATATCCTCAATGGGTTGCATAGTTGCTTTTGAAGCAATTTCCAAATCCGTCAGTGTCTTTACTTCTTTCGTCACTACTTCCACTGCCTTTCTATACCGGTTATATTGTTTAATTCGAAATGGCTAAAACGATTTTACCGAATTGTACACTGTCATCTAGCTTAGTAAATGCCTCATTTGCTTTTTCAAGAGGGATCACTGAATCAATCACAGGATGAATTTGATGTTCTTCAACTAACGCTAACATATCCCGTAATTCTTCACGACTTCCCATCGTAGTGCCTAGTAACGAATACTGACCATAAAAGAATTCGCGTAAGTTCAGTTCGACGGTATCTTCTGTCGTTGCACCAAACACTACGATCCGACCACCTTTTTTAAGAATTTCAAGAGAACGATTGAATGTTGCTCTTCCCACACTCTCAATCACAAGATCCACATGTTCATCTTTTAGTTCGGTTGGCCAATCACTATTCGTATCAAGTGCTACATCTGCACCAATTTTTATTGCGTGTTTTCTTTTATCTTCACTTCTTGAAGATACGATAACACGCGCTCCCATTTTCTTCGCAAATTGAATCATATAGGTCGCGACTCCACTTCCTGCTCCAGGAATAAAGACGGTTTGTCCTTCTTCTATACGGCCCCTCGTCACCAATGCTCGATAACCTGTAAGCCCTGCTAGAGCGATGACTGCAGCTTCATTCCATGTAAGATGTGATGGCTTTTTCTCTAGCTGTTCTGAAGATATGCAAATCTTTTCAGCAAACGTACCATGATCTGGCATACCTAGAATATCAAATTCAGCCGGTGGCGCATCGCTTTCTTCGAACCATCGAAGTGCTGGATTGATAATGACTTCATCTCCAACATTCCAACCGGTTACACCTTCTCCGATTGATTCGATCGTGCCTGCGCCGTCTGAGCCTAATGCCAATGGTTCTTTAGCGTCCCCACGTCGTTTGGGTATAGCCGTATCACGTCGATTGAGTCCTGCTGTTTTCAATGCGACAATTACTTCACCTTTTCCAGCCGAGGGATCGGCGATATCTGTATAGTGCAACACACCATTTTCATGAACGAATGCTTTCAATCAATTCATCCTCCTTGGGTTTATCTACGATTCTATCATAACGCATTTCTTTCTATTTTCCTACATTTCACGCTATTTGATTAATAATTATTTGGGAATAAAGGGTGTGGCTGACGGGATGTTAGGGTGGGGATTTGCGCTTCGGAGGGTGCGATTTCTGGAGCTTCCATCCCTTCGTACTCTCCATGCTTATCCCACTTATATTTTTAAACGTCAGGTCTATGTAAAAACGATGCCCCTCGAAGTATAATTACTTCAAGGGACATCGTTTTATAGTGTACGTCTTTTATATTTAGCAAGCTCGAGTAGTTCTAGTACATCTTTCTTAGGAAGACGGATAGCTAACTCCATCAGCTCTTTTTCAGCTGATCGACGTCCTTTACCGCTGCGATACTTCTCTTTATTCACCACGTCGATTTCTGCATATAGCTCATCAATTTCTGTTGGCCATTTACCAGAGGATTCGACATTCATCGTTTCACGTAGACGATCATAGAGTGATTCTACTGTATTACCTGTCGCTTTAAAATATGGAGTAAATGTTACCTCCCCCATAATTAACTCATCGGTAGAAACAGAAAAACGCTCTGAAATTTTAGCGATCCATGCAGCGGACGGTGCGTTCTTGCCACGTTCCCAATCTTTAATTCGGCTAGCCGATGTGCCGATTGCCGCGCCAAATGCCATCATCGATAGTCCCCGACGTTCTCTCAGTGCTTTCAAACGCAATCCAAAATCATCCTTACTCCATTCGTTCAACGAAATACCCCCTGTATGACCTGTATTGTATTAATTTTATTATCAAAACAGTCTTCTTGTCAATTTATTTATTTATGAAATTTTTACTATAGTTAAAATTACTAAAAAGTGAATGATACCAGTTAATAGCCGCTTCTTTGACGTGCGTAGTTTTCTTCATTTTTATCAATATAAGCTTGAATAATTTGTTCTTCAGTAAATCCGAGCGTATTCGCAAGTACACCGTAATTCACCCAGATTTTTTTATAATCTTCAAATGTTAATGAATCCAAAAATGCATAAATAGCTTGGCCTGTTTGAATGAATTGTTGTGTCAGATTTTGATCTGTAGCCTCGCCTGTTGGCCATTCTTCCAATCCTTCAAAGCCTTTTTCAATTCCTAAAGACAATAAGAAATGAATAGAATCTACATATTCTTCTAAAATGACGTCATCTGCTGATGGACCTTTTGTGCTCCAGAATTTAAAACAACGTGTTTCGTTAGCTAACTCGGAAAGTTCGACTACTAATGCCAAACCTCTTTCAGTAAACGTCTCATTCGTTTGATG
Organism: Sporosarcina sp. P32b; assembly: GCF_002743335.1. Lineage (GTDB taxonomy): Bacteria > Bacillota > Bacilli > Bacillales_A > Planococcaceae > Sporosarcina. The sequence continues at coordinate 102,753 of NZ_PDZB01000003.1, read as the reverse complement.
ATTTTTTTGAATATATGTATCAAGCGCTCTTTGCATTTCAAATAGTTGATGTAATTTCATTCAAATTCCCTCCACCATTTTATTATAAAATGAAACCTTTTCTCATGCTCATCCGTATAGTAAAGTACTATATCGTTTGCAGGAGCTGATTTCATGGTTTTATTGATCCGCGTCTTTATTATAGCACTTGTGATTTATTTATTTTATGCCGGAATTCGCTATTTGACAGACGCTAAGCGAAAGCTGGACGAAGCGTATGAAAAAGAACAATATTATTTTTATGATGACATTAAAAACATCCGTAAAAACTTCTTTATTACGTATAAAGGTGCGATGTTTGAAGGTGAGAAATATTTAGGCACCACGACTGATTCCTTTGATGTTGTTTCCATTTTCATTTGGGTGAAAAATGAGGCAAAGTTACAAGGTATGACGAAAGAGGACTTTCATTTCCTTGAATCCGAAGTACGGACGAATTATCCTCATGCCGAGATCAATTGGAAGAACCCCATTGAACAATTAATGAATTCTTGAGTAGACGGAAATAGCTAAGACTAGCTATTTCCGCTTTTTTATATCAAAATGTCATTGTCGTTGGCAATTTCACACCATATATAGCAAGTAGCAACACAATATCCACCATCATCAGAAGAAGAAATCCAATACGGAAATTGGTCTTTCTTGTTTTGTGATGAAAGAATTGCATGCCAAAGTACGCACCTACTCCACCGCCAAGCAATGCTAGTAGCCATAAGTTTCGCTCAGGCACACGTTGCTTCTTCTTTTGAGCTTGTCTTTTATCGTATCCCATTGCCCCAAATGCCCAGAGTGACAGGATGACCATATAAATCAATAGAGTTTGCGCCATTTCAGCCATTCCTCCATACGAAAAAAATCCACCTTCATTTCCATATAAGAATGAAAACGAAAGTGGATTTTGGTTCATCTTATTTTGCTACAGATTTTTTTGCTGTTTCTGCAAGTTGTGCAAATGCTGGTGCATCTGTCACTGCAAGTTCTGCAAGCATCTTACGGTTAACATCGATGCCAGCTACTTTCAAGCCGTGCATTAATGTGCTGTATGAAATACCATTCACACGAGCAGCCGCGTTGATACGTGTGATCCATAGTCTACGGAAATCACGTTTTTTGTTACGACGGTCACGGTAAGCATAGTTATAAGATTTCATTACCTGTTGGTTTGCTACCTTATAAAGTCTATGTTTTGAACCGAAATAACCTTTTGCTAATTTCAATACTTTTTTATGACGCTTGCGCGTTACTGTTCCACCTTTTACGCGTGGCATAGTGCATTACCTCCTGCTTATCCTATAAGTGTGTGTTCGGTCTTACTTCATGTTTGTTAGCATTTCGCGAATACGCTTGTAATCGCCTGAAGAAACTAGTGAAGACTTACGTAAGTGACGCTTAGCCTTCGTAGATTTGTTAGCAAATAGGTGACTTGTGTAAGCACGGCCACGTTTTAATTTACCAGATCCAGTTCTTTTGAAACGTTTCGCGGAACCGCGGTGAGTTTTCATTTTTGGCATGTTCTGTTCCTCCTAAATTGTTCGTGTTACTCTTACTGTTACTGTTTCTCGGCAAGTGGGGCAAGTATTAAGAACATGCTCCGACCTTCCATTTTTGGTTTTACTTCAACAGTTGCAACTTCTTTACAAGCTTCTGCAAAGCGATCAAGTACTCGTTGGCCAATTTCTTTGTGCGTAATCGCACGACCGCGGAAACGAATCGAAGCTTTTACCTTATCCCCATTTTCAAGGAACTTGATTCCGTTACGAAGTTTCGTTTGGAAATCATGCTCATCAATTGTAGGGCTAAGTCGTACTTCTTTTACGTTGATGATCTTTTGATTCTTACGTACTTCACGCTCTTTCTTTTGCTGTTCGAACTTGAACTTTCCATGGTCCATAACACGAGCTACTGGGGGCTTCGCTTGTGGAGCAACAAGAACTAAGTCCAGGTTTGCTTGAGCAGCAATTTCTAAAGCTTCATTACGTGTTTTGATACCGAGTTGCTCGCCGTTGTGATCAATTAGTCGCAACTCACGTGCTCGGATACCATCATTTACGTACATGTCTTTGCTAATAGTAATCCACCTCCGAATATTGTCTCGTGAATACATGTTTTGGTATATCGGAAATTCCGATTTCAAAGTCCCATAGGTCTATCCATTTTACAAAATAAAAAAAGTAGACAAATATGATTTGTCTACCCGCGTAAGTATACTATGCTAGTACGCATAGATATAAACTTATTGTGCTAACCTGGCAACAACTTCATTGCGTCGATCAGGTGAGAAGCGGGTAGCCTCTTCTTATACCACAAACTGTATTCAGTTAACCTTATTAATAATAACATCTTTAGTATCAAGTGTCAATAACTCTGTAGATCTCATGGTTGGATGCACAGGTTATGTTTGAATTAATTCAACTTTTTAAGTATAGCGCATATTAAATTGAATTGCAACTACTATTTTAAACACTTTAGAAATGCGGAATAAATAACAGCTTTAACCCCACTTCAACGCTTGCGGCTGGTTAACGCGATTGAACCCAGACAAGATGAACTCTTGTCTGGCTCATCGCTACGCCTACCGCATAAAGCCTTGTGTAATAAGTGGAAAGCATTCCTAAAAAAACAGATGCAAGGTACTTATTTCTTCTTTTAGTCTTTCTTCACGTCTTCTTTGATTAACTCAAGGAACGCGTCGAATGACATACTTTCAGAATTTTGTTCACCGTATTTACGAACGTTGACTTCGCCGGCTTCCATTTCACGATCTCCTAGTACAAGCATGTATGGAACTTTTTGTACTTGTGCTTCACGGATTTTATAACCAATCTTCTCATCACGGCTGTCTACGTCTACTCGGAAGCCTGCCATTGTCAGTTTTTCTTTAACGCTCTCTGCATAATCAAAGTGAACGTCAGGTGATACTGGGATGAGTTCTACTTGGATCGGTGCTAACCATGTCGGGAACGCGCCTTTGTATTCTTCAATTAAGAAGGCAACAAAACGTTCCATTGTCGATACGACACCTCTGTGAATGACGACTGGACGATGTTGCTTGCCGTCTTCTCCGATGTACGTAAGGTCGAAGCGCTCAGGTAATAAGAAGTCCAGTTGTGCAGTGGAAAGTGTCTCTTCCATGCCGATTGCTGTTTTCACTTGGACATCTAACTTCGGACCGTAGAATGCTGCTTCGCCTTCTTCTTCTGTATACGGAAGCTCCATCTCATCCATTGCTTCTTTTAACATCGTTTGTGCGCGTTCCCACATTTCATCGTCATCAAAATATTTCGTTGTATCTTCAGGATCGCGATACGATAGACGGAATGAATAATCTTTGATATTGAAGTCTTTATATACTTCAATGATTAACATGACCACACGTTTAAACTCTTCTTTAATCTGATCTGGACGCACGAAGATATGTGCATCGTTCAATGTCATTCCGCGTACACGCTGGAGACCTGAAAGTGCTCCAGACATTTCATAACGGTGCATTGTGCCGAGTTCTGCCAAACGGAGTGGCAAGTTACGATACGAATGAATACCATTTTTATAAATCATCATGTGGTGAGGACAGTTCATTGGACGTAGAACAAGATCTTCGTTATCCATGCTCATTGTTGGGAACATGCTATCTTGATAATGATCCCAGTGACCAGAAGTTTTGTAGAGATCTACACTTCCCAGTACCGGAGTATAGACGTGCTGATAGCCTAGTCTTTCTTCTTTATCTACAATATAACGCTCTACTACACGGCGAATGGTAGCGCCTTTTGGCAACCATAACGGAAGACCTTGTCCAACTTTTTGTGAATTCGTGAAGAGATTCAATTCTTTACCGATTTTTCGGTGATCACGCTCTTTCGCTTCTTCAAGCATACGCAAGTGTTCTTTCAGCTCGTCTTTTTTGAAGAAAGCTGTTCCGTAGATACGCTGAAGCATTTTGTTATCAGAGTTTCCTCTCCAATAAGCTCCTGCAATGCTTAACAATTTAAATTCTTTTAGTTTACCTGTAGACGGGACGTGAATACCACGGCATAGGTCAAAGAATTCACCTTGTTCATAAATGGACACTTGTTGATCTTCAGGAATTGCTTCAAGAAGTTCCAATTTGTATTCATCATCTATTTCTTTGAAACGTTTTTCGGCTTCAGCGCGGGATACATCGTGACGAATGACCGGCAAGTTTTCACCGATGATGCGTTTCATTTCTTTTTCTAATTCAGGTAAGTCTTCAGCTGTAATCGGTGTAGGTGAATCGATATCATAATAGAATCCATTTTCGATAGTAGGCCCTATTCCAAGTTTCGCATCTGGGAATTTACGTTTGACGGCTTGTGCCAAAAGGTGAGCCGTACTATGGCGCAGAATTTCCAATGCTTCATCTGATGTTGGCGTAATGATACTAATATCTCCATCTGTATGGATTGGTGATTTCAAATCGATCAGCTGATCTCCAATTTTTCCTGCCAATGCGCTTTTACGCAATCCAGGACTAATGGAGCCTGCAATTTCTTCTGTTGTGACGCCGTCCTCGAATTCTTTTACTGCTCCATCTGGAAATGTTAAATGAATATTTTCTGGCATGTGTATGACTCCCTTTCTTTTTTTGAACGCAAAAAAGCCCCATCCCTAAAGGGACGAGGCTTGAGCTCGTGGTTCCACCCTTCTTCCTTCCATTCGCAAAAACGCGAAAAGACCGAAGCTTTCGATCGGCTAACGGGCCGCTACCGTCATCAGCTACTTCATTTCACTGATGCTGCTTGGAGGTGGTAAATTTATCTTCTGCCTACAAGGGTTTCAGCCAAGCCCCTGTTCTCTGGATAGGTGAAAAATAAATTATTGTCCTCTTCGATGCATTTTAACATTTTATGAATGTTGAACTGTGTAATAGTATAGAAAAGTCTGAGCATAATTGCAAGTGTAATCGAGTAATTCTTTCAATAAAGCAATTTTATAAGGGAAGATTAATCCCGCCAGTTCTCCCCACCTAGTTTAAATGGCTGGCTGACCATGCGGATTCTTTCCATAATTCGTGCAGCTTTAATAGGCTCTTTTTCCCCACGTTGACTCGTTGTGAGATGATGTTCTAATTCATCATAATTAAAGTTGGATGTAAAGAATACGGGTAGCTTTTCCGCCATACGGTACTGTAGGATTGTGCCAAGCACTTCGTCCCGTGTCCATGTTGACATTGTTTCTGCCCCTATATCATCGAGCATCAAGACAGGAGCTCGCTTCACAAATTCCACTTTTTCGTCCAATGTTTGGTTTTGAATAGACTGCTTCATCTCACGCAGGAATTCCGGCACATAGACGACAACAGTCTGTACACGTCGAGTGGCTAATTCATTCGCCAACGCACCTAAAATGAAGGATTTACCAATACCGAAATTACCGAATAGATAGAATCCCCTTTCAGGAACCTTACCGGCAGAATCGATTTGATTCAAGAAATCTTTAGCAGCCCGCATCACGACCACGCGACTATCCTCTGACAGGAAATTCACATCAGCTAGACGTGCTTCCATCACTTCTTTAGGCATGTACATACTATTCACCATTCTCGAGATGTTTTTACGTTCATCTTCCAACTGTTTAGTAGGACAGACTACGTAATCAATATCAATTAGGCGCTGTGCTATGACTAGTTTCGGCTCAAAGCCTTTCATGACATTAATACACCCTTCGAGATTCGGACAGCGCTCACAAGCGTGGGATGCTGTTGTGAATTCATATAATTTCCCTAGGCTGCGATTGACCACTTCTGTATTGACTTCATCAGAATGATCGTTAATAAATTGTTGTACAGACGGATCTTCCATAACTTCCGTTTTAAGCTCGTCGTATTTTTGAGCTAATGAAGGAGCATTCACTACGCGTTTCATCGCATCCCCAATTCGTTCCATATTACTTCACCTCTGATTCTTGAATCCCCAATTCTTTCAATAACTTCTGGCGTTCTTCCTCCACATTGAAGTCATCAGGTTTTTCGGATTTCTTACTCTTTTTATCACGCTTTGAAAACCATTCGGGAACTTTTTCTTCTCTTGTTGGCTTTCGATTTCTAGGCGTCGACTGCTTTCCTTCTTTAAGCCATTTCATGTATTGATCATGTTCTTCTCGTGATAGCTTCAAAGCGGTTTTCGCATCGTTTACTTGTTTATTCGCCCAATGAGAAGCGATTCGTTCCACAAAACTGCTCGTAATTTTGCCATCATTACGTAGCATTACATATTGTAGCAAAACATTGACGACACCCACTGGGAATTTATGCAGATTGATTAACCGCTCTGCAAGTTGAATGTCTACAAGGAATGGTTCTTTTTTGCTGACTTTGCGTAACATCTCTTTCGGTGGTGTATGTTCCAAATAGAATAGCAATTCTTCGTCACGACTCATATTCTCTTTTGGCACTTCATCGACTACCGGCTGTGTAAACACCGACTGTAATTTAGGTGGTTGTTTTGACGTATTCATCTTATAAAACTCCGCAGCCGCCTTACGAACTTTTTCTTCTGTCAGCTGATGATTTTCATCCATTGCAATCATCACGACCTTTTGCATATCAAGCGGACTGAGTGAATACAAAAAAGCTAGCATCGCAATCATTTCCTGAGAAATAGTTCGTAACGAAGCTTTAGGGATCATTTGTTCTGAAAGACCGTTATAAAATAAATCAAAATTAAAATTTGCTACATAAAACGGTATGCCTGGAGGTTCACTCTTTCCTTGAAATTGCATTCCTGCAGTCAATTCCATCGCTTGATCGCCTCTTGCTGGTTTATAGACATCTAAAAATGTCCGTGATATATCTTGATACTCCTCTTTCGCAATAGGCTCCTCTAAAAACCGGGCACGCAACTGACGATAGGGTTGCTCTCCGATTTTACTGAATAAAAATGTAGATAGGAGCGGATCACTGAAAAAAGAAGGTGCATCGAGAGGCGGTAATAATTCGTAAAGGAAAGACCGCTTATCTATTTCTTGTTTCTTCTTATACGTACGCAATAACCCAATAGCTTCCAATGAAATCCTCGCTTCAAAAATGGCTTGAAGTGGGAAAGAAGACATATTCATTAAATAATAGTGGGTATGTTCTTGCGGTTCTCTGCTCTCCGCATCTGTCCAAAGTGTCATAAACAAACTGACCGCTTCAGGACCGATAAGTGGCTGGTAAAATAGCGTGAGCATCTGTCGGTCATACGCAGAGAACGGATGTGCTAATTTCACTTCGAAGGAATCGACAGGCTGCAACTCTGTATAAAGCATTTTAACAATCGCCTCCCCTTCTAGATCAACATCTTACTCTTGTTCATCTTTCCTGTTTTGCAATTGTTGCAACTCGTCAATAAAGACTGTGATGTCTTTGTAATGTCGGTAGACAGACGCGAATCGTACATACGCTACTTCATCGACATCCACTAGTCGTTCCATCACCATTTCTCCTACTTGTTCAGAATCTATTTCGACATTTCCTGAGCTTCTTAGTTCTTTTTCGATAGAACTGACAATATCTTTTAATTGTTCAATCGGAACCGCACGTTTTTCACACGCGCGAATTAATCCTCTTAGCAATTTTTCACTGCTAAACTCTTCCCGTGTCTTATCTTTCTTTACGACAACTAGCGGAGAATGCTCTACTTTTTCAAATGTCGTGAAACGAAAACTACATTTTTCGCATTCACGTCTTCGTCGAATGGAGCGGTTTTCTTCCGCTGGCCGCGAATCAATTACACGTGTTCCGTTATAGTGACAAGCTGGACATAACATAGTTAGTTCCTCCGCATTTTCATTAGTACTTTTCATTATAACAGAAACTATCCAGACAACAACAAACGGACATACAAAAGCACTTCATCCCGTAAGATGAAGTGCTGATTCATTCATTAAGAAGTTACTTTGTCATTTAATGCAGCAGCGACTTTTTTCGCCAATTGCACAACACGTGCTGAATAACCCCACTCATTATCATACCAAGCAAGCACTTTGATTTTACGATCGCCCATGACCATGGTAGAAAGTCCATCAAGTGTTGCAGATTCTGTAGTCGTATTGAAGTCAATCGATACAAGAGGTTCTGTAGTAAAGCGAAGAATGCCTTTCATCGGGCCTTCTGCTGCTTTACGGAACGCGTTGTTCACTTCTTCAACCGTCACATCTTTTTCAACGTCCACTACCAAGTCCACAAGGGAAACATTCGGTGTCGGGATGCGTAATGCCAAACCATGAATCTTCCCTTCCAGCTCAGGGAGTACAAGAGACAACGCTTTTGCAGCACCTGTTGAAGTAGGAATGATGGACTCTCCACAAGAACGCGCGCGGCGCAAATCTTTATGAGGGTTGTCCAGGTTCTTCTGATCATTCGTATATGCGTGTACAGTTGTCATTAAGCCGTTTACAATACCGAATTCATCATTCAATACTTTGGCAACGGGGGCTAGACAGTTGGTTGTACAACTAGCATTAGAAATTACACTATGTTTGTTCACATCTAATTTGTCGTCATTCACTCCGATTACAACGGTTACGTCTTCATTTTTACCTGGAGCTGTTAAAATTACTTTCTTTGCTCCGGATTCCAAGTGAAGTGCTGCTTTGTCACGAGAGTTGAATACACCTGTTGATTCTATAACGATATCTACGCCAAGTTCTTTCCAAGGCAATTTCGAAGGGTCACGCTCAGTAATTAATTGTACACGTTTGCCGTTAACAATGATCGCGTTTTCTTCCGCTACGATTTCACCATCGAACACTCCATGTGTGGAGTCGTATTTCAAGAGATGTGCAATCGTTTCAGCTGGATATGTCGCATTGACAGCTACTAGATTAACATCGTCTTCCTTGATAATCTGGCGGAATACCATCCGTCCAATACGGCCGAGTCCGTTAATTGCAATTTTTGTAGTCATTAAAGGGATCCTCCTGCATGTATGTTATACTTTATATCCTTAATCGTTCATTAGTATAACACATTTTATCATTATGCCAACACTATTACACATTAAATTTACAAATTAATTCTCCACGCTCATGATCTCGGTACAGCTTGCCAGTTTTCAAGGATTGTATCTAGCTGCTTTTCGGTTTCTTCCACTGTATCATTATTGTGAATAACCGCATCAGCGCCTTGTTCTTTGATGTCCATATCCAGTTGCGATGCAATTCTGACATCTGCTTCTGCTTCCGTTAATTCATTGCGTGCCATTAGTCTCTGCTTTTGAATTTCCTTTGTAACAGAAACCACGACAATCCTCTCCACATAGTCCTGAAGCTTACTTTCAAACAGTAAAGGGATGTCCATGATGACCGTTTCATAGCCTTGCGTTAAATACTCTTCTTTCTGACTGACCATTCGCCCTCTGATTGCAGGATGCATCAATTCATTTAACTGTTGTCGCTTCACTTCATCGCCAAAAATAACCGCACCAAGCTGTTCGCGATTGAGTGTGCCATCTTCCCGTAATACCTCTTGACCGAATGTCTGCTCTATTTTATCAAGCAATGGACTGCCTGGCTCCACCACTTCCCTCGCGATTACATCCGCATCGACAATAGGGTAACCTTTTTCACGCAACATATTGGCTACAGTACTTTTCCCGCTCGCTATACTTCCTGTTAATCCGATAATCACGTTCATCCCTCCTTATTTTTGGCAAGCTGGACAATAGACAGACGTTCTGCCCGCAATCTGCTTACTCTTAGTCGGTGTGTCACATGCTAAACATGTTTTTTTACCGTACATATGCAGTCGATCTTGCATCGTGCCCGCGTTGCCGTTAACTGAACGATAGTCGGATATTGTACTGCCACCCGCATCGATACTTTCTTGCAAAACACGTACAATTTCTTCAAACAATAAAACTTTGCGCTTCTTGCTGATCCGCTCCGCTGAGCGCCCCGGATGAATCTTCATATGAAACAGCGCTTCTGTAGCATAAATATTGCCGCATCCCGAAATTACTTTGCCATCCATGATGACTTCTTTGATCGGTTTTCTTTTATACTTCGGAGTTTCTGCCATCGATAAAAAATGTTGTAGTGCTTCATCAGAAAAAGGTTCTGGTGCCATCTCTAACAAAGGAGGAAAATCTTCTTCAGATTGCAAAAGACGCATTTCGCCGAATCTTCGTATATCCGAGTAGACTAGTAATCCGCCATCTTCCATTTCTAAAAAGACATGCGCATGCTTGCGGAATTTCTCTTCTGTAATTTCGTCAGGAGAATCTACGACAAACCAAGCGCCCGTCATGCCAAGATGGCTGACGAGCAAGTATGGTTGATTTTCTTTCAATAAATGAAAATAAATATATTTACTGCGACGCACAATTTTCTCGACTTGCATGTTCTCCATGCCGTGAAGAAAGTCGTCTACAGATTTTCCTTTAATAATCGTTTCTTTTCCAGCTGTTTTAGAAATGACGACGGTATCCGATACAGATAGTTGCTTCACCGTACGCCCTTCCACGAGTGGCGCAAGGTCTCGCACCACTCCTTCTACTTCCGGTAATTCTGGCATGTATATTCACTCACTTCGTTTCGTACCAAGACTTGCCATAATTCCAATCGACTTTCAACGGAACGTCGAGTTGAATCGTTTGTTCCATGACTTCCGGTACGATTTCTTTTAGTTTCTCCAACTCTTCCATAGGCGCCTCAAAGATCAACTCATCATGCACTTGTAGTAGCATTCGTGCTTGCATATTTTCTTTTTCGAGTCTGGCATCCATATCGATCATTGCTTGCTTAATGATGTCTGCCGCCGTTCCTTGAATCGGCGTGTTCATCGCTGTACGTTCAGCAAAGCCACGCAAGTTGAAATTCGAACTCGTAATATCCGGCAAATACCGTCTACGTTTCAATAGTGTTGTCACATAGCCTTTTTGCTTAGCGTCAATAATACTGTCATCCATATACTGTTTGACGCCTGGGAAACTCGCTAAATACGTATCGATAAATTCCCCTGCTTCTTTACGAGTAATATTTAAACTTTGTGATAATCCATAATCACTGATGCCATAGACGATACCAAAGTTGACCGCTTTTGCAGCGCGACGCATATTGCTATCGACTTCTTCTTGCTTCACACCAAACACATCCATGGCGGTTTTCGTATGAATATCCGCACCTTGACGGAATGCTTCAATCAATTTTTCATCTTGCGAAATATGTGCCAGTACACGCAATTCAATTTGTGAATAGTCGGCCGCAAACATAATCCATTCTGTTTCAGATGGAATGAATGCTGCACGTATTTTGCGTCCTTCTTCCAAACGGATCGGGATATTTTGCAAGTTGGGATTGATCGAGCTCAATCTTCCCGTCTGTGTTAAGGCTTGCTGGAAACGTGTATGGATTTTTCCGTCTTCATGAATTTCTTTCGTTAGTCCTTCAATATATGTGGAATTTAATTTGCCGAGCTGTCTGTATAGTAAAATGTGTTGAATGATTTCATGTTCGCTTTCGAGCTTCTCTAACACATCCGCAGCTGTCGAGTAACCCGTCTTCGTTTTCTTAATAGGAGTTAATCCGATTTTCTCAAATAAAATGACGCCGAGTTGTTTAGGCGAATTAATATTGAATTTCTCGCCAGCCATTTCATAGATCGTCTTTTCGATGACTGCCAGACGTTCCGATAACTGCTCGCCTATCGTTTTCAGCACATCTACGTCCGTTTTCACACCGGTTACTTCCATTTTTCCGAGAATCTTTGCTAACGGTAATTCTAGGTCATGGAACAGGTCTTGCTGTTCATTTTCCTCCAACTGTTTCGAGACTACAGGATACAACTCCCATACCGCATGTGCTTTTCTCGCTGTATGATTAGCCAGTTGTTCAGGTGCTGGTACAGTCCGTTTAGCTCCTTTGCCATAGACCGCTTCATCACTTTCTACCCCATGGTAGCCAAATGAACGAGCAATTTCTGAGACTTCATTTGTTGAGAATGAAGGATTGACGATGTACGCCGCCAGCATAAGATCGAATTCTGCACCATTTAGCTCCATGCCAAGTCGTGCAATCGCTGCATAGGCTGATTTAGAATCTGAAACATATTTACGCGTTGCATGGTCTGCAATCCAGTTTTTAAAGAGGTCAGACGATGTAGCTAATTCCGTAGAAATGAAATACGTATCTGTTTCATTCGACAGACCTATACCTAAAATATCTTGAGATAAATAATTATCTCCATCGATTTCGACATGCACAGACATCGTATCCGTCAACATCTCGGAAGTAATTTCCTCCACTGTGTGAACAGCGATTTCTTCTAGTGGTTGAACTTCGACAGATACATCCATCTTTTCAAGCAATGATTTAAATTGTAATTCTTTATATAGTTGTATAACTTCTTCTTCGTTACGTCCAACAAAGTCCAAATCATTCAATGACACCGTAATCGGTGCGTGAACTTCAATTGTTGCAAGTTCTTTACTCATGAACGCTTGGTCTTTATTGTTCACGAGATTTTCTTTCATTTTCTTTGCTGTGATTTGATCGATCGATTCATAGACAGCTTCTACTGAACCATATTCCTTCAATAATTTCAGTGCTGTTTTTTCACCAATTCCAGGTACACCTGGGATATTGTCGGATGCATCGCCCATCAAACCTTTCATGTCGATGATCTGCAATGGTGCAATACCATATTTCTCTTCGATGTGTGCTGGTGTATATTTTTCAAGATCGGTAATGCCTTTTCTAGTAATACATACGGTCGTCTGATCATTCGCAAGTTGTGTTAAATCTTTATCTCCCGAAATGATGACGACTTCTGCTTCCGCATCACTGCACTCTCTGCTCAACGTCCCGATAATATCATCAGCTTCATATAAATCGAGTTCATATTGCGTAATGCCGAATGCTTCAATTAGTTTACGAATATACGGGAACTGCTCCGATAGCTCTGGTGGAGTTTTTTGACGTCCGCCTTTGTATTCTGTATACGTACTGTGGCGGAAAGTTGTTTTGCCTGCATCCCAAGCTACGATCACATGCGTCGGTTTTTCATTCGCTAAGATGGTCTCTAACATCATAGTAAAACCATATACCGCGTTTGTATGAACACCTTTTTCATTCGTTAATAAAGGTAAAGCGAAAAATGCACGATAGGCTAAGCTGTTACCATCCAATAAGACGACTTTCTTTTTCGTCAAAATTCATCCCACTCCTTCATGTTCGTCACTATAAAAAAACGTCATTTTCATCTAGTTTACCACGTTTGGCAACTCGAATGAAAATGACGCACTTATGATTACTCGATATTGCCGGTTAATAGCTTGGCATATGGAGAATCTGCTGGAAGGATGATCATCGTTTCGTCATCCACGACTTTCGTATAAGACTGAAGTGTTCTATACAGTTTGTAGAATTCAGGATCTTTTGCATACGCATTATTATAGATTTTTGCAGCTTCCGCTTCACCTTGCGCAGTGACAATCGCTGCTTCTTTTTTCGCTTTTGCTAACATTTCCTGCACTTCACGATCTGTTTCCGCTTCAATCTTCTGCTTTTCTGCATCCCCTTCTGACAGGTATGATTGCGCAGTCGAATCACGTTCTGAAATCATCCGTGTGTAGATAGATTGTTCGTTTTCTTCAGGTAAATCAATACGCTTCATACGGACATCCACTACTTTAATTCCATAATTTCCGTCGTCCAAGAACTTATTTACTTTGGCCGTGACATCATCATTCAAGCTTCCGCGAGAAGAATCTTCGTCATTGACGACATTGACATAATCAAGACGTCCCATTTCATTACGGACAACAGAATAAATAAATTCTTCCATTCTCGCTTCCGCATTGACGATATTACGTGCGTTCGAAATCATTTTCGCAGGATCAGTAATATGCCATATTGCATAGTTGTCAATGATGATCCGCTTCTTATCTTTTGTATTGATTTCAGCTTCTGACACATTAGAAGTCATTCGGTTTTTCGGCAATGTACTTACACTTTGAATGAATGGTATTTTCATATTGATACCAGGTTTTTCGATAATCCGTGTGATCTCACCAAACTGACGAACGACACGATACTCATTCTCTTTTACGATAAATAAGTTAGATAACAGAATAACGAGAATCGCAAAAACTACTGTTAGCGAGATAATGAGTTTCGTATACTTTTTCATATCAAACGCTTTTTTCGGTCGCATCTGTGTAACTTTAGGATCTGATTCCGGTCCTGGCTTCTGCGCACTTCTTTTTTGATCAGTTTCCCCCATTTTCTTGAGGGCCTCTTCTATCTTCTTGAAAGGGTTTTGTTCGTTACTCATGAAGCTTTCCCTCCTTTTTCAGCTGACTTATCCTTTTCTTCCGTTACAGGCGGCTGATCTTTTTGCAATTGTTGGAGTGGTAAATACTTCATCGTTTCTCCGCTATCGTTCATGATGTAAAGGTTCGCTTTAGGTAAAACTTGTTCTAGCGTCTCAATGATCAAACGCTCGCGAGTGATATCTTTACTTTTTGCGTATTCATTATATAAATCGCTGAATACCGCCACGTCACCACGTGCTTGTTCTATACGTGCCGTCTTTTTCCCTTGCGCTTGGGATTTGATCGCGTCACGTTCACCGATTGCTTCTTTCGTTCTCTGGTTCTCATATTTTTTCGCTTCGTTAATCTTCGTGTTTTTCGTTTCACGCGCATCCGTTACTGCGGTAAATGCTGCACGTACTTCTGCGTTCGGTAATTCAACGTCTTGTAGCTTTACGCCTTGTACCGCGACACCGATATCATATTTCTCTACTAAACTAGTCAATAAATCACGTGTCTTCGCTTCGATTTCGGCTTTTCCATCCGTTAAAGCCGCATCGATTGTGGAACTACCGATGACAGAACGAATAGATGCAGATGCCGCATCCCTTAAGATCTCAATAGGATCTTCCGCATTAAATAAATACTTCTTTGGATCGACAATACGCCACTGCACTGTCAAATCGGTCAGAACGATGTATTCATCCCCCGTAATCATCTTCGTTTCCTTATCTACGATTTCCCCCGACTTGTCTTGCTTGTAACCGAAATGGATACTATACGTTTCCTTCGATAAAATCTCTGTCTTCTGAATCGGCCAAGGTAATTTAAAATGTAGACCTGAGTCCGTCACAGGTGCGCCAGCTTGCCCGAACGAAATGACGACAGCTTGTTCAGATTCGTCTACTGTGTACCACGTGGTAAAGACGATCAATAAAAGTACTAATCCGGTGATAAACAAACCGAGTGTCACCAGGATTCTTTTTGTGCTCATATCTGTTCCCCCTTTTCTATGTATGACTACTGTACGGAACAGTAGTCTAGTAAGTTTCAATTTCTTTACTACATTTATTCATGTGTAGGTAACTGAATACGGAAAACCGTGCCAACACCCACTTCACTGTCCACTGTGACGGTGCCATGATGCGCTTCAGCAATGTGTTTCACAATCGCAAGACCTAATCCTGTGCCGCCTGACTCCCTGCTTCTAGCACGATCTACGCGGTAAAAACGTTCAAAGAGACGCGGTAGCTCTGAAGACATAATACCAATCCCTTGGTCACGAACCGTAATTTCTACGTACTCTTCAATTTCTTCTACAGAAACCGTCACAACCGTTTCTTCTTGCGAGTAGGCAATGGCATTATTCAATAAGTTCACCATCACTTGCACTAATCGATCATGATCTGCAGGTATGATTAGTTGTCCTGGCATTTGCAAATCGATTCGCATATCTTTTTCCTGAACTCTTGCTTGAACGATTTTGATGGACTGTTCGACTACTTCCACTACATCAACCGGTGTTCGTATAATTTCAAAACTTCCACGTTCCATACTGGACAAGCGCAATAAATCTTCAATCAATAATTGCAGACGATTACTTTCTTTATACATAATCTCCAGGAATTCACGTTTCATCACAGGATCTTCCACCGCGCCATCTAGCAACATTTCTGAAAAACCTTTAATTGACGTCACAGGTGTTTTTAATTCATGAGACACATTCGCCACGAAATCCTTCCGTATTTGTTCAAGACGAACCAATTCTGTAATGTCGTGCATAATGATAACGATTCCAAGCCAGTTACCGTTTTCACCTATTACAGGAGCACCGTACACTTCTAAATGACAAATACCTTCTGGAAGTAATACTTCAGATTGAAATGTACGCACTTCTTCAGTTAAAAATATCGTTTCAATTTCTTTTTCAATATCTGAAGGCAAACCGATATCTTTAAACGTTTTCCCCATCAACTCTTCTCCATTGCGATGGAATGTTTCTTCAAACACGCGGTTCACCAAGTTCACTGCACCTTGTCTTCCAAACATTAATAGACTGCTACCAATGCTGCTGACCAATGTTTTTAAACGCTCTTGTTCCATTGCGCGAAGTGAAGAGTTACCTTGTAATTTTTGTGCGACTTGATTAATGGAATTCGTTAGTTGATGATTGATTTCACTGTCTTCATTATGCGCACGCGCCAAATAATTCCCCTGTGCCAATTGATGCACAACACCTGTGAAGTGATCAATCGGCTTAACATACTGTTGAAGAATTTTTGCCATAACAAACATCATGACAACAAATACTAAAACTAGCGTAAACAGTAAGTAGACCCAATAGGTTTGTTGTATGGTCGCATCCACATTTTCTCCAAACAAATGAAAAAATTGTCCTAAGATAATTCCTAGCACAATTAGTAAAATAGATAAAATGACTGCAGATGCTGTTAAAATTCTTCTGTAATAGTACTTCATCTAGTTTTGCTCCCCGAACTTGTAACCGACGCCTCTCATCGTTTTAATATAGCGCGGCTTCCTCGTATTTTCTTCGATTTTATCGCGCAAATGACTCACGTGCACATCAACAATTCTTGAATCTCCTGCAAAATCGTAATTCCACACCGCTTGTAGCAACTGATCACGAGAGAACACTCGATTCGGATGCTTCATGAAATAAACAAGCAACTCAAATTCTTTCGGTGTAAATTCTAATGGTTTCTCGTCTAAATAGACTTCTAAGCGCTCAGGATACACTGTCAACTGCCCAGCAACCAATTTCTTTTCCTTCATATGGTTGCGCTCACCTGTACGCCTAAGAACCGCACGAACTCTTGCCGCCACTTCACGTGGACTAAAAGGCTTGGTCATATAATCATCGGCACCCATTTCTAGGCCAACGATTTTATCCATCTCTTCTCCTTTAGCAGTCAACATGATAATAGGCGTTTCAATATCCTCTTTTCTCAGCATACGGCAAACTTCTAATCCGTCTATTTTGGGCAACATTAAATCCAGGATAATCAAATCAGGCTGTTCATCTAAAACTTTCTCCACGGCTTCTTCTCCATCATTTGCGAGTACTGTTTTATAGTCCGCTTGTTGCAATGTGAATTCAAGCAGTTTTTGTATAGACAGTTCATCTTCCACAATCAAAATCTTTTGTTGTTTAATTCCCATCCGCGGCTTCCTTTGTTTGTGCAAGTTTGACAGGTAACTTTTGCGGGGCGATAACCACTACTTCCCCACTCATAATTCGTTCTCCTTCTTGATCCGTCGCGTCTACTTGGATGGTTACTTGGTTCGACTGAATTTCAAGCTTCGTCACTTCCAGAACGAATTCAACAATTGAGTAATGATAGACAGGTTTAGGAAAATGCAGTTGCTGATTAATTATGTGCGCGCCTGGTCCAGGCATATGTTTTGAAATAGCTGCTGTCACGATCCCCGTCAACATGATGGGCGGAACAATGGGCTGTCCATATATCGTCTCCGCTGCGTAATCATGTTGTAGATAAAGCGGATTGGCATCATTCGTCAATCCAAGGTACAGCATTAAGTCTTTATCTTCAATTTTCTCGGTCAAGTGCAGCCTCTCGCCGATTTCTAATTCTGTAATATCTTTTCCTATCAATTTCCGTCTACTTTTCAACAAATAAACCCCTCCTATATTTCTACAGTCATCAATGAAAAAGCTGAAAATTACTTCAATAATTAAATTATAACAATCCGTGCATGAAAAATCGAGCTAACAAGAAAAAAGATCGGACGGCTAGATAGCTGTCCGATCTTTCACCTATAATTTCACGCTAGAACACTCATTACTGTACGTACAGAGTCAGCGGACTTTTGAAGCCCCATTTTCTCATCGTCCGTTAATTCAAGCTCTATAATTCTTTCGATACCGCCAGCACCTAAAACCGTCGGCACTCCTAAATAAATCCCGTTCATACCGTATTCGCCTTCTAAGAACGCAATAGATGGTAATACACGTTTTTGGTCTTTCAAAATAGCTTCTGTCATTTCAACCAATGCAGCAGCTGGCGCATAATATGCAGATCCATTGCCTAGCAGATTGACGATTTCAGCTCCGCCTTTACGTGTACGTTCTACAATTTCTTCTAGACGACCAGCAGAGATCAAGTTTTCTAAAGGTACACCGCCAGCAGTTGAGTAACGCACTAGAGGCACCATATCATCTCCATGACCACCCAGAACGAATCCTGTTACATCTTTCACTGATAGATTCAATTCTTGTGCGACAAACGTCCGGAAACGGGCTGTATCCAGTACACCTGACTGACCGATAACACGTTCTTTAGGGAATTCGGATGCTTTGTATACCGTATACGTCATGGCGTCCACTGGATTTGTCAGAACGATAATCTTCGTATCAGGAGAATACTTTATAATTTCAGCTGTTACGGATTTCATTACTTTTTGATTTGTCTGTACTAAGTCGTCGCGGCTCATTCCAGGTTTACGCGCAATCCCTGCGGTAATGACAACTACATCAGAATCTTTTGTATCCTCGTAATTGGATGTACCGATGATGTTGGCATCAAACCCTTGAACCGGACCAGCTTCCAACATGTCTAACGCTTTGCCCTTCGTCGGATTTTCCATAGGTGGAATATCTACGATGACGACATCACATAATTCTTTTTGAGCTAAAAGGAATGCAGTTGTTGCTCCAGTAAAACCAGATCCGATAACCGATACTTTTTTACGCTTCAATGACATGCAAAACTCTCCTTTTTCAGAACAAATTAGTAGAAAAGAGGGGGATTCTCATCCCCCTCTTTCGTTAATGCTTATAGGTTTTTGATTAGTGCATCTGCGAATCCAGAAGTGCTTACTTCTTCTGCATTGTCCATTAGACGTGCGAAGTCGTATGTCACTACTTTAGATGCGATAGACTTTTCGATAGAAGCAGTGATTAGATCAGCCGCTTCAGTCCAGCCAAGGTGTTGAAGCATCATAACGCCTGATAGCAATAGGGATGAAGGGTTAACTTTATCCAATCCTGCATACTTAGGTGCTGTACCATGAGTAGCTTCAAAGATAGCATGACCTGTTTCGTAGTTAATGTTCGCTCCCGGAGCAATTCCGATTCCGCCTACTTGTGCAGCAAGTGCATCAGAAATATAGTCTCCGTTCAAGTTCATTGTAGCTACTACGTCAAACTCTTTAGGACGTGTAAGGATTTGTTGCAAGAAGATATCAGCAATTGCATCTTTAACGATGATTTTGCCAGCTGCTTCTGCATCAGATTGTGCTTTGTTTGCAGCATCTGTTCCTTCAGCGTCTTTAATACGATCATATTGTCTCCATGTGAATACTTTGTCGCCGAATTCTTCTTCAGCTAACTCGTAAGCCCAGCTTGCGAATGCGCCTTCTGTGAACTTCATGATGTTACCTTTGTGTACAATTGTTAGAGACTTGCGTCCTTCTTCAATTGTATAGTTCAATGCAGAACGTACTAAACGCTTCGTACCGTCTTCTGAAATTGGTTTGATTCCAAGACCGGAAGTTTCAGGGAAACGAATATTTTTAACACCTAATTCAGTTTGAAGGAAGTTAACTAATTTTTTCGCTTCGTCAGAACCTTTTTGGTACTCGATCCCAGCATAGATATCTTCCGTGTTCTCACGGAAAATAACCATGTCACAATCCTCAGGACGTTTCACGGGTGAAGGTACTCCTTCGAAATAACGAACCGGACGCAAGCAAGTGTAAAGATCTAGTTCTTGACGTAGTGCTACGTTCAATGAACGGAATCCTCCACCAATCGGCGTAGTAAGTGGCCCTTTAATCGCAATTAGATATTCTTCAATTGTGTCTAGAGTTTCTTTTGGAAGCCAGTCACCAGTTTCGTTGAATGCCTTTTCTCCTGCAAGAACTTCTAACCAATTAATCTTCTTTTTTCCGTCATAAGCTTTTTCAACAGCTGCTTCGATTACGCGTGAAGCTGCATGCCAAATATCCGGACCTGTGCCATCGCCTATAATGAAAGGAATCGTTGCGTGATCTGGGACGTTTAAAACACCGTTAGTTACTGTAATCTTTCCATCATTAGCCATTATTGATATCCTCCTGAGTTCAAAATCAGTGGGCCGGTATACGAGATACCGCCCCACGAATTTACTTTTTTTTATCGTTCATTGATTGGAACATACTTCTGCATGCCTGGTCCAACGTACTCTGCACGTGGGCGGATCAAGCGGTTGTTTTCGTATTGTTCCAGGATATGAGCAATCCATCCTGAAAAACGAGAAACAGCAAAAATAGGTGTGAAAATATCATGATCGATGTCTAATGAATGATATACCGAAGCGGAGTAGAAATCAACATTTGGAGGCAATTTCTTTTCTCCAGTGACAATTGCTTCGATTTGTTCAGACATATTGTACCACTTTTCTTCACCGCGAAGAGTAGTCAATCGCTTAGACATTTCACGTAAGTGCTTCGCACGTGGATCACCTTGACGGTATACACGGTGTCCGAAGCCCATGATTTTTTCTTTGTTAGCTAACTTTTCACGAATATATGAATCGACCTTATCTTCATCGCCGATTTCCATTAGCATATTCATAACCGCTTCGTTTGCACCGCCGTGTAATGGGCCTTTTAGAGCGCCGATTGCTGCAGTAACACCAGAATACATATCAGATAGAGTAGCTACACATACGCGTGCTGTGAACGTAGATGCGTTCAATTCATGGTCTGCATGTAGTACAAGTGCTTTGTTGAATGCTTCTTCAGCAATATCAGCAGGCTCTTCCCCAGAAAGCATGTAAAGGAAGTTTGCCGCATAGCTTAAACCTTTTTTAGGTGCTACTGGCTCTTGTCCTTTTCTGATACGTGCAAATGCAGTAACTACAGTTGCAACTTTAGCTTGAAGCTTCACTGCTTTTTTGTAGTTTTCTTCTGGTGACATATCTTCCGCTTTTTCATCGTATAATCCTAGAAGCGAGATAGCTGTACGAAGTGCCGCCATTGGATGCACTTTGTCGATTGGGTACGTTTTGAAGTGATCAAGAACCCCTTGTGGAATTTCTGCGTTATCTTCTAACTGCTGTTTCAATTCAGCTAGTTCCTTTTCGTTTGGCAAACGTTTGTGCCAAAGTAGGTAAACTACTTCTTCAAAACTAGCATTTTCTGCCAAATCATCGATGCCGTATCCTACATATGTAAGAGTGTCATCGATAATGGAACTGATTTGAGTTTGTGCTGCCACGATACCTTCCAAACCTTTTGTTGCTGTCATGATATTCGCTCCTTCTTCCCAGTTTGGTCATCTCCCTGAAGCGGAGTGCAGAACGATGACCACCTGCTAATTATATTTTTATCTAAAACGCTTACAAAGTCCATTATAAGCAACTTAAACGGTTTTGTGAATGGTTAAGATGTTTTTTATTTATTATTACTCGAAAGGAATGGACAAATCCGCATGATATCCTTTGACTCCAAGCGCTTCCAAACCTATGCCCGTCAATGGTTACCAGCTATATTAATCGTGATTTTCCTTATCGTGATCCCACCTGTAGGATTTGCGATAGTTTTCGCTTTCTTCACTGCTCCGCTCATGAATTCCTTAATTGCCCTTACAAAACTGCCGGCTTTTTTAGCTGCTTTACTCATAATGGGGGTGCTTACTTCTTTAGTATACACCTTCCTATTCCTATCAATCAATGGATTGATTTCTGTCATTTGGACAATGGAAGATCAATTAGGTGTAATTATCGAAATGATGGATAGTAAAGGCTGGAATTTACACGCGGCCGCAGAACAATTTATTCAAGTCAGTCATGAAGCGATGGAAGGGATTATTAGTTTACTACAAAAAACGTTCCAGCAGATCTTTAGTACATTTTTATTTATTATCGCGTATTTCTTCGCTTTACGTGAAAGTGCTACCAATCGCTTTTGGTTTTTAGTATACTTCCCTAAAAACTTCAGACAGGTAGCACGCAGGATTTTTGATAGGTCAAGCCATTTGATGGGACATTTCTTTTCTGTTCAGATTCGACTATTTTTCATGACGTTTATTCTAATGGCAGCCGGTTTTTGGTTGCTTGATTTCGAGTCTTTCTTAACTAAAGCGTTTTTAATTTCATTAGTCGATAGTATTCCGTTCCTTGGCATCGGTCTGGTGTTTTTACCGATGATTGCCTTTTCCTTCTATATTGATGACATGCAATCGGCAATCGGCTTATTAGTTTTGTACATCATTTTACTAGTGTGCAGGCAGATGATTGAATCCATTCTGTGGGCACATGCGTTTAAATTACGTACCGTACATTCCTTTGTTATTACCGCTTGCGCTGTCTATTTATTCGGTTTGTATGGCATTATGTTTTTACCATTCTTCCTATTTATCGCGTTGAAAGTCAAAGAAAATCCTACATTTACATAACTCGGATTTGACCATTACGGATTTTATTGTAAATCCACTTGACGATAAATGGGTACAATAGTTTACGCGGACCGCTGAACAATAATAATAATCCTACTATGTCAGTGATAAAACCAGGCATGAGTAATAATAAACCACCTAGTAAAATACAGACGCTATCCACTAATGCTTTACCAGGAGTTTCTTTATTGGCCATACGGTACTGTAAATCACGCCATGCACGAAGTCCTTGTTTCTTCGCAAGATAAGCGCCACCAATTCCTGTTGCGATAATAATCAAAATTGTAGGCATGATACCGAGTGTTTTACCTGAAACCATTAATACAGCCAGTTCCGCAGTCGGTACAATAATAAATAATGCTGCTAACCACTTCATATAGTAACCTCCAAAAAAGACCGCTATCTCTTAATGAGAAGCGGTCTGTATGTTTTTACAATACTTTTGCGTGACCGTTGTAGATTACGCCACTCGCTGCGTCCATTGTAATGTCACTGCCATTTTTAATAACAGATGTAATATTTTCAGCACCGACGATCACAGGTATACCAAGGCTCAAACCAACCACTGCTGCGTGACTAGTCAGTCCGCCTGTTTCAGTAATGATCCCTGCACATCGCTCAAGCGCTGCAAACATATCACGGTCTGTAGAATGCGTAACCATGATGTCGCCTTCTTTAATTTGTGTCAATGCTTCTTGTGAATTCTTGATGATTTTCGCTTTACCAAAGGCAATGTTTTTGCCGATGCCTTGTCCACGACCGATTAAATCACCGATTACATGTAATTTCATCAAGTTCGTTGTACCTGCTTTACCAACCGGTACACCCGCCGTAATGATGACTACATCACCGTGCGTTACGTATTGATGCTTGACACTTTCTTCGACGGATTCTTGAAGAATTCCATCGATGTCGAGTGCTTTCTTCCCAACAATCGGATACACTCCCCAAACAAGTGTCAGCTTGTTAGAAATTACTTCAGAACGAGTAACCGCAATAATTGGAACACCTGGACGGTATTTCGCGATCATCGTAGCAGTTTGACCACTTTCAGTTGGGGCTAAAATCGCCTTGACGTTCAAGTTTAGGGCTGTATAAGCAGCTGCTTGTCCAATTGCCTCAGTCAGATTCCCTTCTTTTTCTCTCGTTCTTGTGGAAACGACAGAATGGAAGTCCATGGATTCTTCAGTAGATAAAGCAATTTTACACATCACCTTTACAGATTCAACCGGATACATTCCTGCAGCCGTTTCACCTGAAAGCATGACAGCATCTGAACCGTCCAAAATCGCGTTGGCTACATCACTTGCCTCTGCACGTGTAGGGCGTGGATTTCTTTGCATAGAATCCAACATTTGAGTTGCTGTGATAACCGGCTTACCGTATTGGTTACATTTACGAATCATCGTTTTTTGTACCAAAGGCACTTCTTCAGCTGGGATTTCTACTCCTAAATCTCCACGAGCAACCATCAGACCGTCAGATAATTGAAGGATTTCATCTAGATTGTCGACACCTTCTTGATTTTCAATCTTCGGCACGATATGGATATGTCCACCATCATTATTTTCAAGTAGTTCACGGATTTGAATGACGTCAGATGCACGACGTACAAATGAAGCCGCGATAAAATCAACGCCTTGTTCAATACCAAACAAAATATCTTCTTTGTCTTTATCCGTAATTCCTGGTAATTGAACAGAAACATTTGGAACGTTGACACCTTTGTTATCTTTTAAAGGACCTGCGTTGATCACTTTTGTGTGGATCAACCCTTTATCCGTATCTTTACCTGTTACTTCAAGTTCGATTAATCCGTCATCTAAAAGGACAAATGAACCACGGTCAACATCATGAATTAACTTTTCGTAGGTAACAGAAAAAGTTTCAGCAGTACCAAGCACTTCTTGCATTGCGATATCAACTGCTTGTCCTCGTACCAATTCGATTTGGCCGTCTTTCATTTTGTGCGTCCGAATTTCAGGACCTTTTGTGTCGAGTAGAATGCCTACCACTTTTTCTTTTTCAGCTGCCGCTTTGCGGATTCTTTCAATACGTACTTTATGTTCTTCTTGAGTACCATGGGAGAAGTTTAGACGTGCTACGTTCATCCCTGCATCAATCAGCTCAAGTAGTCCTTCATATGATTCACTTGCCGGGCCGATTGTACACACAATTTTTGTCTTTCTCACTACTTATCGCTCCTCTGCGTCATGTCGACTCTGACTAATTAGATAGATAATGTTTCTGCCAAATCTAATAATGACAAGTCCAACTGTTCTCGTTTTATAAAGACTTCTTCTAAATTATAGTCTACCACTTTATGATTTCTCATACCAACAGCAGAACTTTTCTTTCCAGACAATAATGTTTCAACAGCTCTTGCCCCGTATTGACTGGCAATTACCCGGTCACGTGCAGATGGCGAGCCACCTCGCTGCATATGTCCTAAAATGGACACACGGGTTTCGACACCCGCTTCTTCCTTCAAAATAGCTGCTAGTTGTGTAGCAGACATCATCCCTTCAGCGAGTACGATAATACTATGTTTTTTACCACGACTCGTACTGCTCTTGAGGCGATCTACAATAGAGTTGACGTCAAACGGCTTCTCGGGCAGTATAATTGATTCCGCACCGCCACCAAGACCCGCCCACAACGCTAAATCACCCGCGTCACGCCCCATTACTTCAATAATAAATGAGCGCTCATGTGATGTCGCAGTATCCCGGATTTTATCGATGACTTCGACTACTGTATTCAATGCCGTATCAAAGCCGATCGTAAATTCCGTTCCGGTAATATCGTTATCAATTGTAGCAGGTACACAAGCACAAGGAACACCCAATTTAACTAACTCATTCGCTCCCTTGAATGACCCATCTCCACCAATAACAACTAACCCTTCAATAGCATGAAGTTTGATTTGCTCCATCGCTTTGGCACGACCTTCTTCCGTCATGAACTCCGGACATCTTGCAGATCGCAATATTGTTCCCCCACGCTGAATGATATCTCCAACAGAACCAAGTTGAAATTGCTCGATTCTTCCATCAATCAATCCTTGATAGCCATTAAACACACCCGAAACTTCTACCCCTTCAAAAAGGGCTTTCCTGACTACGGAACGAATGGCCGCATTCATTCCTGGCGCGTCGCCACCGCTTGTTAAGACCGCAATTTTTTTCATGTCGATCCCATCCTTTAATCATGACTTGTATGTACGAGCAAAAGACGCGGTTGCCCGCATCTTTTATTCCGAAAAGACGCCAATATTCCGGAATTTAGTATATCGATTATCAATCAATTCATCTGATGTCAATTTGCATAACGTTTGCAATGAACTACGTAGTGTAGAACGAATCTCTAGCGACTGTTTGTTTGCATCGCGATGTGCTCCGCCAAGTACTTCCGGAATGATTTCATCAATAATATTCATTTCTTTCAAATCGGGTGCAGTGATCTTCATCGCTTCCGCCGCCTGTTTAGCAAGTGATGGATCCTTCCACAAAATAGACGCTGCTCCTTCAGGAGAAATTACTGAGTACGTGGAGTTTTCGAGCATATGGATATGGTTGGCTACACCTAGAGCCAATGCACCTCCACTACCTCCCTCTCCTATGACGATGGAGATTACAGGCACTTTCAAACCAGCCATTTCAACTAAATTACGAGCAATTGCCTCACTCTGGCCACGTTCCTCTGCTGCTTTACCAGGATACGCGCCTTTAGTATCAATGAAACAAATAATAGGACGATTGAATTTTTCTGCTTGCTTCATGAGGCGAAGCGCTTTGCGGTATCCTTCAGGATGCGGCATACCAAAGTTTCTTTTGACATTTTCTTTGGTGTCTTTTCCGCGCTGATGTCCTATGATTGTAATAGGTGTTTCTTCAAATGAAGCGATTCCGCCGATGATGGCTTCATCGTCTCCGAAGTTGCGATCTCCATGAAATTCGATAAAATCTTCGAACAACCGATTAATATAATCCATTGTCGTCGGTCGTTCAGGATGTCGTGCAACTTGTACACGATCCCAAGGCTCCATACTTTCATAGATATCCGTCTCCAACTTAGCTAGACGATTTTTCAAATTGACGATTTCAGATGAAAGATCTACATCATTGACTGCCGTATACTCTTCTAGTTCATTAATTTTTTCACGTAGTTTGACGATTGGTTCTTCAAATGCAAGTGTTTTACTCATACAAGTACGGCCCCCTTTTGCGCGTGAAGCTTCAAGATTTTACTCATCACTTCTGGCATTTCATTGCGATGGACGACCGCGTCTAATTGACCGTGATTCAATAAAAACTCTGCTGTTTGGAAATCTTCAGGCAGTTTTTCACGTACGGTTTGTTCAATTACACGACGTCCCGCAAACCCAATCAAAGCTTTTGGTTCCGCTAGGTTAATATCACCAACGGAGGCAAAGCTCGCCGATACGCCACCTGTGGTTGGGTAGGTCATGATGGAAATATACAATAAGCCTTTGTTAGCATGTCTTTCAAGAGCTACACTCACTTTAGCCATTTGCATTAGACTGATGACGCCTTCTTGCATACGGGCACCACCACTTGCTGAAAAGATCATCATAGGTATACCTAATTCAGTAGCTTTTTCTACAGCTCTCGTAATCTTTTCGCCAACAACCGAACCCATAGAGCCCATACGGAAATGTGCATCCATGACCGCAACAGCGACTTGTGAACCTTGAATCTTTCCGACACCCGTCAGAACCGCTTCATTCAAACCTGTCGCTTTGGCATCCGCTTCTACTTTTTCTGTATACGAAGGGAAATCAAGTGGATTCTCTGTTTTCAAATGATCATCCATTGATTCAAAACTATTGTCGTCAAATAAATGATCAATTCGTTCTTGAGCCGTCATTTTATAATGATGTTGGCAAGATGGACAAACTTTATCATTCTTCAACAAGTCCTTCGTCAAAATTACGTGCTTACACTCCGGACATTTCGTCATAATTCCTTCTGGCACGTCTGCTTTACTCTTGGCAGAAGGCATTGTATGTTGGTCAACTTTTGGTTTCTTTTTAAATAATTCTTTAATACTCATTCCATTTCCCTTCTTTCTCCCTCAACTTGATTCATCCATTTTTCATAACAAATTAAGGCTTTTTCCGTATTACCTGCCATCATTTCATCCAGCAGTTCATGCACTATAGCTATTTCTTCAACAGCCTCAATGGCTACATCAAAAGAAACGCCGCTATATTGTTTCAATAAAAACCAAATTTTCAAGGACAGTCGATTTTCAGTAGCGACAATGGTTTCGCGCACCATATCTTCACGCAAAAACACTGACTCTCCATCTATCAACTTACTTTGCATACCAACCCAAACGGGAAGCATGCGGAATTCTTCATTTTCAGTGATCGTTGTGATTGCTGCTCGCTCATGGATCATCCTGGTTTCAACTACATCTTGGATGGACCGTGCTTGCTGCATAATAAACGTCGAGAGAACTTCTACTAACTGATGTTTTTTGAAATCGGATAGGAATGTTCCTTCGCCTCGCCTCGTCTCAATGAGACCTAGCAATTCCATACTTCGTAACGCCTCGCGTACCGCTGTTCTACTTACTTGCAGCTTTTCTGCCAGGTGACGTTCAGATGGTAACCTATCGCCATATTCGATTTTTTGTTCGCTAATCAGTGATTGTAGTTCTCCGATAATATCCAAAAAACGCTTGGATGATGATTGTGAATTTTGCATGAGGAGAACTCCTTTTTCATACCTTCAGCAGAGTGGTCTGACCACCCTGCATACAAGCATACAAAAAAGTCAGCACTACGTAAAGCAATATCGTAAAATTACAAGTGTTTTTATTTCGTCATTTTTCTCACTGACTGAACGCTCGCTTGCCGAAAAGTCGAAGCATGGTCCATCGTGACGCAGATTGCGTCATGACGGACCATGGAGGACTGTACTAGTATTTTCTTAATCATTTTTCATTCTCCTGAGAAACTAAGCGGCAATAACTGTTCTACTATGAGTTGAACGGATTGATTTCGGAAATCAATGCTTCCTGAAATTTGAACAAATGCTTCCTCTTTTAATTGGACGCTAATCTGTGCATATTGTTTCGGAAATACGGTACAGGAAATTTCTTCAGTCTCATCCTGTAACGTAAGAAACGCCATAGCCTCACCTTTTTTAGTACGAATTCGTCTGATTGACAAAATAATCCCCATACAGTCCACTTTGGTACCTTGACGCAAAGAAAATAGAGACGCAATGGCTGGTATTTGACTGGATGCATTCCGCTTCAATTGTTCTACAGGATGCTCAGACAAATAAAATCCTAATGTATCATGTTCAAAACCAAGCATAGTCATTTGATCCATTGTGCCACCCGGTGTATATTTCGGTTGCGAATTAAATTGAAACTGATCGCTTAATGCATCATCCCCTATGAAGAGCGCATGGGATTGAGCGGCATCTATGGAAGCAAGGAGCACTGAACGCCTTTCATTAAAATCGTCAAGCGCACCTGCTTTAATTAACGGGATGATCGCTTTCTCTGTAAAATGATCCGCTCCTAGTGAGAGGGCCATGTCAAACATAGAAGACCAACTCCCCTTTTCACGGGCAGTAGCCAATTGCTGGTAGAAGGCGAAATTGACACCTTTTATAGCACCTAAACCCAGACGAATCGCATGTCCTTCCACTGTATGTGAATAGCGGCTTTTCGTGACAGATGGGGGTAGTATTGGAATACCTTTTGCTTTCATTTCACGGATCACTTCCATCATCTTATCTTTACTTCCTGTTAAAGAAGATAAAAACGCGGCGTAAAAATATGTCGGTTCATTGGCTTTAAAAAATGCCAAGCGATACGAAATCAGTGAATACGCCACAGCATGGCTTTTTGGAAATCCGTAATCTGCGAATTTAACGATCAAGTTATAGACGTTGTTTGCCTTCACTTGATCAAATCCTTTTTTACGTGCTCCGGCAATAAAGTGCTGTCTTTCTTCCTCTAGCACTTGCTGATTCTTCTTACTAATGGCTCGTCTCAGAAGATCGGCTTCCGCCATAGTGAAGCCCGCAATATTCACCGCGATTTTCATAATCTGTTCTTGATAGATAATGATGCCGTACGTTTCAGCTAGAATAGGTTCGAGCTCCGGAATGTCATAAACAGTCGGCTCTTGTCCATTTTTCCGACGGCTATACAGCGGAATAAACTCCATAGGGCCTGGACGATACAACGCATTGACTGAGTAAATATCTTTAAAGTTATCTGGCTGTATCGTTCGTAGGGCGCGACGCATGCCTGGTGATTCGAACTGGAAAATTCCTGTTGTATCTCCTGCTTTAAATAGTTTGTAGGTTGCTTGGTCAGTGAGTGGGATCTGTTCGAAGTCAATAACCTGTTTTTTATTGTATTGAATCATGGCACGAATTCTATCGAGTAATGTTAAGTTTCGCAATCCAAGGAAGTCCATCTTCAATAAACCGACTTCTTCTACATCTTTCATCGCCCACTGCGTTAGGAAGACTTCATCCGATCCAATTTGCAATGGGACATAATGAACAAGCGGTTTCGCGGCAAGTACAACACCCGCAGCATGCGTGGATGCATTTCTCGGTAAGTCTTCTAAACGTTCAGCAGCTTGTTGCCACATCTCTCTTCGCGGCTCTACTTGAATCCAGTCACGTAATTTCTTGGACTGCTTGATGGTTTCCTTAAATGACTGTCCACTATTCAATTCATTGGACATGAATCGAACTTCTTCAGGTGTGAAATCCAACACTCTGGCCACATTTCGAGCAACGGCTTTCGTTGAAAGTGTACCGAATGTGATGATCTGTGCGACATATTGTTTACCGTATGTATCTGCCACATAATTTACCACTTCTGTTCTGCGATGGTCGGCAAAATCGATATCGATATCGGGCATCGTCACTCGCTCCGGATTCAAGAAGCGTTCAAATAATAAGCCGTATTTAATGGGATCTACTTCTGTGATACCCAGTGCAAACGCGACTAAAGAGCCTGCTGAAGACCCTCGTCCCGGACCAACTAGGATTCCCTCTGTTTTCGCATAACGCACATAGTCTTCCACTATTAAGAAGTAATCTGTAAAGCCCATCTGTTCTATAATCGATAATTCATAGCGCAGCCGTTCTTCGTATTCTGGAGATAACGTCTGAAAGCGTTGTTGCAATCCTGTCTGGCAATTTTCTTCCAGCAAATCAATAGGTACTTTGCCATCTACTACAGGAAACTTCGGAAGTAAAAAATCTTCTTTCTGGATAGCTACGTCACAGGAATTCAAAATGTTTTCCGTTGTTTGTAACCATTCTGGATAATCCGTGAACCAATCCGAAAGTTCTTGTTGTTCAGGCAAATACGCTTGTCGATAACGATTGGGTGGCTTTTTTGAATCATTCAATTTATAGCCTTTACGAATAGCTGTTGCGACTTCATACGCTTGAAAGTCTTCTTTGTAGAGAAAGCGTGTTTCCTGACAAGCCGCTATGGACAATTGACTTTCTTTACTCAATTGAATGATTGCCTCTTCGTCGGTGTGTGCCCCTCCACCCGGCCGGCTAATCCCGATAAATGTAGAAGAGCTAGAAACTTTCTCCATCAGCAACTGTAATACATGGAGGTTACGCGCGTTCGCCCATGAAGAATCCGTCATCGCACATATGATGATGCACCCTTCTCTATAGGCTTGAAGCCAGTTAAGCGGTAAGTTTTCTTCTTCACGTGTCGAAATGGCGCTGCTCATTTTCATTAGATTGGAAAAACCTATTTCATCTTGTGCATATATATATAAAAGCACTTCATGATCTTCGATTTCTAACATAACGGACAAACCAATTACCGGTCGGATACCGTATTTCACTAACATTTTACTAAATGATCGAACACCATATAATTTACTGTTGACGATCGCAGCAGAAGAAGCCCCTCTTTTTTGCAAAAGAGGAGCCAGTTCATCTAACTTTACAATTCCACGCAATAAGTCTGCGCCCGTTACGATTTGCGGATACATCAGGTTCATTTCAATCCCTCAGCTCTGCTTAATAGTTTCTGCAAAGTTCTTGCAGTTTGACGATAATTTCATCTACTTCTGTCCATGAGTATGCGGAAGCGCCTGAGGCTAATGGATGACCGCCACCATTATGCTGCATCGCTAACGTATTGATGACTGGACCTTTCGAACGTAGGCGGACACGGATTTGATTTTTCTCTTCAATAAAGATAATCCATGCACAAATTCCTTTCACATCTCCAAGTGACCCTACTAGTTGAGACGTCTCAGACACTGTGACATCGAACTGTTCCAAAATGTCTTGAGTTAATTTAATATACGCCGCACCATTTTCATCAATCGTAAAGTTTTGGTAGATATATCCTTGCAAATGCAAGATTTTACGATCCATCTCATACATTCCCGCGAATAATTTCGTGCGATCAAAAGGTTGCTTGATCAATGAGCTGGCAACTTCAAATGTTTTTTCCGTTGTGCTCGGGAACATAAAGCGGCCTGTATCTCCCACAATTCCTGCGAATAAAAAACGTGCCGCTTCCGGAGACATTTCCCAACCGTATGACGCTTGACCTTCTTCATACAGTGTATAGATCATTTCTGAACAAGAACTTGCATCTGTATTCACCCATCGCTCATCGCCATATGGATCTTCGTTCGGGTGATGATCGATTTTCAATAAAAATGAACCTTTGTTGTAAAATGATCCGTCAATGCGATCCGTGTTCGCTGTATCGGTGACGATGACGAGAGCTCCTTCGTAATCAGCTTCAGTCACTGTATTTGGTTCCCCTAAATAGCCTAATAATTCATCATGTGTTCCTGCTGCAAGTACTTGTTTTTGGGGATAGTTCTTTTCAATAAGTGCTTTCAACCCCATTTGTGATCCATATGCATCTGGATCCGGTCGGACGTGACGATGGATGATGATTTTTTCGTATTTTTCAATTGTGTCAATGATTTGTCGTTTCATGTATATTCCCCCAGGTTCCTGTACAAGTATTCGCATTTCCCAGTAAAAGCCGCTACAATATATAATGAACCTCTACTGTTAGGTAGTAGGTTATTTTGTATGTATTGGAGGCTTTTTTGATGGAAATGGTTAATTTTATTTTTGTATTTGGTATCGTCGCTTCAGGCGTATTCTATTTTGTTTTCAAAACACGACAATTCCGCACAAGCCATATGTTTCCCATCCGTAAAAAGATGTATGCAAGTTTGGCCGGCACAGCACTTGGTGCCCTATTGATCTTCTTCGGAATTAATCAATTGCTCATATTTGATGGCGTACTAACCTATATCGTGTCAGCTATATTCATTTTATTCGGTGGATATGTGGCCATATTTAACTTTAATGCTCAGAAACATTATAAGCAGTTTGTAGCTGAAGAACGTGAACTAAACAAAGCTGATGTCAATTGACGTCAGCTTTTTTATTTCTCAAAAAGCTGGAAAGTTCCCATAGCTTTCGCTACAATTCCGTCGTTTGACGTTAATTCGATTTCCAGTTTGATGAATCGGCGACTCAAGTGAATAATTTTTGGCTCCACTGTTACCGTTGCGCCAAGTTGCACTTGTTTGATGAAATAGATTGTCACATTCTCAGGCACACTTTCGCCGCGTTTTTGAAGCTTAATCGTACGACTGCCTGCTTCCGTCAGAATCGTCAACATCGCTCCGTAAGACAATGAACCAAATTGATTGGTCATCTGCGGCACCACAGCGAACTCGATTTTTTCAGGTGAATTCGCAATGGCTTTCATTTGGTTTTTGACAATGTCGTCAATGGTTTCCCCTTGTTGCGGTTGACGTTGCGTCATTTGCAATGCTTTTAGGACATCCTGACGACTGATGATCCCTTCGAGGACTCCAGCATCATTAACGACAGGCATTAAATCAATACCTTCCCAAATCATACTGTGTCCTGCTGATGCCACACTCATTTTTCCGTTTACAGTGATTGGCCCTGGCGTCATAACTTTCCCAATAGTTTCTACATCGGGGTTGCTCACAACATCGCGGGACGTAATAATCCCTACTAATGTGCCATCAGATTTTACTACAGGGTAGGCTGAGTGCGATGTTTGATGATTGACTTCGTAAAATTGGTCGACTGAATCCTCAGGAGATAATGTCACTGTACTGGCCAGTGGCGTTAAAATATCCTCAACAAGCAAAATTTCTTTTTCAATCAACTGATCATAAATCGCTCGGTTTAGCATAGTCGCTACTGTGAAAGTATCGTAACTTGTTGAAATCACAGGCAAATTCATTTCATCTGCTAGCTGCTTCACTTCATCTGTCGCATCGAAGCCACCCGTAACAAGTACAGCTGCCCCCGCTTTAATCGCAATTTCATGCGCTTTCAAACGATTTCCTACAATCAATAAACTGCCTGCATCGATATAGCGGATCATATCTTCAAGTTGCATGGCTCCCACTACAAATTTCGTTAATGTTTTATGTAATCCATCCCGTCCACCCAGCACGACGCCATCTACAATGTTGATGACTTCCGCGAATGTTAAGCGTTCAATATTTTCTTTTTTCTTTTTCTCAATTCGGATTGTACCTACACGTTCAATAGTATTCACCAGTTTTTGATTTTCCGCTTCTTTTATCGCTCGGTAAGCGGTTCCATCACTGACTTCCAATACTTTCGCAACTTGGCGGACGGAGATCTTTTCTCCCACGGCCAAGCTTTCGATATAACGCAAAATCTGCTCGTGTTTAGTTGACATGATTTCACCTTTTTCTTCGACCTAGTTTAAGGTTTCGGCTTTTTGATAATCATACCATAAAACCATAAAAAAAACGGTCTAAGACACGAACAATGCGCCTTAGACCGTAATTTTTCATTTCACATTTTACAGTTCGATTGATTCCCCTGGTTCCATTATTCTCACTTCATAATTCGTTACGAGTGACTTGAAGTCTTCAGGATCCACTTCGATTGGTGGGAAAGTATTGAAATGAACCGGAACAGTTAGCTTCGGTTTCAGCAACTCGACTGCTTTTGCGGCATCTTTAGGACCCATCGTGAAATTATCACCAATCGGTAAGAACGCCACATCAATTCCATCTTCCCCATACAGCTTCATATCACTAAACAGCGAAGTATCCCCTGCATGATAGATTACTTTATCTTCTATCGTCAATAGTAACCCCGCTGGCATACCTGTATATATAATCTCATTATCTTCCGTTGTATAGGAAGAACTATGGAATGCCTGTGTATATTTCACGGTACCAAAATCAAACTCTTTTGCTCCACCAATGTTCATTCCATGCGTGTTCAATCCTTGGAATCCAAGGTATACGGCTAATTCATTCGGTGCTACGACTAGTATGTCTTCCCTTTTAGCAATATCCATCGTATCGCCTACATGGTCATTATGTCCGTGCGTTAGTAAAATCACGTCCGGTTTTTCCTCTTCCGCGTGTAGATCTGTTAATTTATTGCCTGTAATGAAAGGATCGATTAATATCGTCTTTCCTTTTGTCTCAATTTTTACGATCGAATGACCATGGTATGAGATTTTCACAACGATCACACTCCTCTTTTTAATTACCTACTCTCTCTATACCTTCTGCAAAACAGCTTAAAACCCTCTTATTTGTTATACTAACCAAAACGGAGGAGGAAATAATTTGACGAACATTCAAAAAGTACAAGATTTCTTAGAGAAACATAATATTGATGCCGCACTCATAACGAATCCAGATAATATATTTTATCTGACTGATTTCCGAAGCGATCCCCACGAGCGGTTACTAGCTGTAGTTGTTTTCAAAGAAGCGGACCCATTTATTATTTGTCCAGCTATGGAAGTGGCCGATGTAAAAGCAATTGGTTGGCAGTATGATGCTATCGGCTATAAGGATACAGATAATGCGTTCAAATTTTTAGATGAAGCCATAACGGAACGGATTTCTACATGTTCATTGCTCGCAATTGAAAAAGAACATCTAACTGTTGATCGATTCGAAATACTGCAAGAGCGTTTCCCTGCCCTACAATTCGCAAAGCTGGATGATATACTGGCAAATAATCGTCTAATCAAAAATGATGTGGAACTTCAGCATTTACGTAAAGCAGCTGAATTGGCAGATTATGCAATTGAAGTAGGTTGCAATGAAATCGCAGAAGGAAAAACCGAACTAGAAATAGTTCAAGCTGTAGAACAGGCTGTGAAACAAAAAGGTGCAGAGAAGATGTCATTCGATACCATTATCGTTTCCGGTACAAAAACCGCTTCACCTCATGGTATTCCAGGAGATAAGAGAATTGAAAAAGGGGATTTCATCTTATTTGATCTAGGTGTTGTGTATAAAGGTTACTGCTCTGACATCACGCGTACGATTGCCTTTGGCGAGCCTACAGAAGAAAAGCGTAAAATTTATGAGACGGTCAAGAAAGCACAACAAGCAGCTATTGATGTAGTACGTCCTGGCACATTAGCTCGGGAAGTTGATCATGCGGCACGGTCCATCATTGAAGAAGCAGGATACGGAAAATTGTTCCCGCACCGTATTGGACACGGTCTTGGTATTTCTGTTCATGAGTTCCCTTCTTTAACAGGCACGAATGATATGCCACTTCAAGAAGGTATGGTCTTCACCATTGAGCCAGGTATATATGATCCAGCAATCACGGGTGTGCGGATTGAGGATGATCTGTATGTAACCAAAGATGGTGTCGAAGTGTTAACGAAGTTCCCTAAAGAATTGAAGATTATCGCAGAATAAGCAAGATGAAGAGAAAAAAACTGAAGACAAACTCCAATGCAGGGGTTTGTCTTCAGTCCTAGACCGCTACTTTATGTAGTGGTCTTTTTTAGTTTAGATTGTTTCTAGTGCTTCTTCAATGTTTACGTGATCCAGCTCTTGCGCTTCTGCTACTGCTTTGTATGTTATTTTTCCAGCTAGTGTGTTAATTCCTTTACGTAGTGCTTCGTTGTCTGTACATGCCTTTTTGACGCCTTTGTTAGCGATTTGAAGAGCATAAGGGATCGTCACGTTTGTCAGTGCCATGGTAGATGTTTGTGGAACTGCACCTGGCATGTTCGCTACTGCGTAGTGAATAACACCGTGTTTCGTATACGTTGGGTCGTCGTGTGTTGTAACGCGGTCCGATGTCTCGAAAATCCCACCTTGATCAATCGCAATATCAATGACTACAGAGCCAGGGCCCATGGATTTCACCATTTCTTCTGTTACGAGAGTTGGCGCTTTTGCACCTGGAATCAGAACACAACCGATTACCAAATCTGCATCTTTTACTGCTTTAGCGATGTTAAACGGATTGGATACTAATGTTTGAATATGCTCTCCGAAAATCTCATCAAGCTGACGTACACGCTCAACCGATAGATCCAAGATCGTTACGTGTGCACCGATTCCGATTGCCACACGTGCAGCATTTGTACCAGCTTGTCCACCACCAATGATGGTGATTTTCCCACGTGATACACCCGGTACTCCAGCAAGCAAAATCCCTTTGCCGCCTTTCGTTTTTTCCAAGTACTGTGCGCCGATTTGCGTTGCCATACGGCCCGCTACTTCACTCATTGGTGCTAGTAGAGGTAAGCCACCGCCAGGAAGTTGAACTGTTTCATAAGCAATTGCTGTTACTTTTTTATTAAGCAATTCTTGTGTTAACTTTAACTCTGGTGCTAAATGAAGATACGCAAATAGAATTAATCCTTCACGGAAATACTGATATTCTGACTCTGCAGGTTCTTTAACTTTCAGTACCATATCCGCTTCCCATACTTCAGCGGCAGAATCTACGATTGTCGCGCCTGCTTCTTGATACTCTTCATCCTGGAAACTCGAACCGATTCCAGCACCTTTTTCAATTAATACTTCATGACCAGCGTTTAGTAGAGTTAGTACACTTGAAGGGGCTATTGCCACTCGGTTCTCATTATTTTTAATCTCTTTTGGAACACCAATACGCATGCAAAATCCTCCTAGAATTGTAATTTCTTTTCATTCATTTTTCATTATCTCATTGTCGATTCATGACTATTTAATCTTATCAGAAAATAGCTAGATTTACCTCTTTTTTTCAACGTTATTCCATACAAACTTCATTTTCTAAATTTTGATAAAACATTTCGACAAAAAAAGAAGGACTATCATAAAACTACGTAGAATAAGAATAGTGTAGAAAGAATTTAATTTTAAGGATGGAGTGGTAATTATGGCACTTACTTACAAAGACATCATCGTAGCCGTGGATGGTTCAGATGAGGCGAAATGGGCTTTCAAGAAAGCGATCGCCATTGCAGATCGTAACGACGCAACTCTTCACTTGATCAATATTATTGATACACGTTCTTACGCAGCAGTTGAAGCGTATGATCGTTCAATCGCTGAGCGTGCGCAGAAATACGCTGAAGAGTTGTTAACCGATTATCGTAATGAAGCTGTCGCAGCGGGCGTTGCAAATGTGGAGATCCACGTAGAATACGGTTCTCCTAAGACGTTGATCCCACGCGATATCGCTAAGAAACTTAATGCAGATTTAATTATCTGTGGTGCTACAGGTCTAAACCGTGTAGAACGTTTCTTAATCGGAAGTGTTTCCGAGAATATCGTGCGTTCTGCGAAATGTGATGTACTAGTTGTACGTACACCGGAACATCTACAAGGCTAATGAGTAACTACAGACTGTCCAAGGAGTCGTTCATTCGATTTCTTGTGGCAGTCTTTTTTATTCTTGCCTATCAAGAGTTGGCGGTAGACGCCGTTGTTCAACGTTTCAAGTAATGCTTTTACGATTTCTTAAAAAATCCCGACTGTCAGAATTCTGACGGTCGGGATTTTGTGTGATTTATTTAACTGCTACTTTCTCTGCTTCTACTGGTACTGGAATTTCCGCGATGCGCACAGTGTCGCGCGCTAGCATGATTTCTTCGTTTGTTGGGATGATCAGTACTTTGACTGGTGAATGCGGGAAGCTGATATATGCTTCTTCACCGCGGATGTTGTTAAGGCTTGGGTCAAAGTAGACACCCATGAATTCCAATCCGTTCATTACTTTTTCACGAACGATTGCACTATTCTCGCCAATCCCTGCTGTGAAGATGATTGCATCCACTCCACCCATTCCAGCTGCGTATTGACCGATGTGTTGGTGGATACGATCTGTGAAGACGTCCAGAGCCAATTGCGCACGGTGGTTGCCTTGTTCTGCAGCTTCCGTAATATCGCGCAAGTCACTTGAAAATCCACTGATTCCAAGTAGTCCTGATTTTTTATTTAACGTGTTGACGACTTCTTCAGCTGATTCATTCGTACGCTCCATCATATACGGAATAAGAGCCGGATCAATATTACCTGACCGCGTGCCCATAATTACTCCTGCTAACGGAGTGAAGCCCATAGACGTGTCTACTGACTTACCACCTTTAACTGCTGCGATACTCGCGCCGTTACCTAAGTGACAAGAGATTAGACGTGTATCTTCAAGTGGTCTATTCAAAATCTTTGCAGCACGCTCCGTTACGTATTTATGGCTCGTCCCGTGGAAACCGTATTTACGAATCCCGTATTTTTCATAGTATTCATATGGTAACGCATACAAAAATGCTTTTTCAGGCATCGTCTGGTGAAATGCTGTATCAAAGATTGCAACTGAAGGTGTGTTTGGCAGCGCTTTCTCAAAAGCTTTAATTCCTACAATGTTTGCTGGATTATGCAAAGGTGCGAAGCTTGAAATTTCTTCAAGTCTCTCGACCACTTCATCTGTAATTAATACTGAGTCACTATAAAGTTCTCCCCCATGAACAACACGGTGACCGATTCCGTCAATCTCATCATAGGATGAAACGACTCCCTCACTGAGTAAGTGCTCCAAAAGCATCTCAACTGCCATCGAGTGATCTGTAACATCTACTACTTTTTCGATTTTCTTTTCGGCAGTTGCCATTGTGAAAACCGATTTTTCTAAACCAATTCGCTCGAATAACCCCTTAGTAATTTCTTCTTCGTTCGTCATTTCAATCAATTGAAACTTCAAAGAAGAACTGCCTGCATTTATCGACAAAATCTTCGGCATAAATACCCACCCCTTAAAATAATTACGTCGTAGAACGTTTGAATTTATTATAGTATCTAACAATTTTAAAAGCAATGGAATTCATGGATCTGTACTATCTTTCCGCTAATATATGCACGAATTAAAAAAGAAGAGAAGTGACTTTTCGTCACTCCTCCTCTTCTTCATCCATCCATGCACTAAGTTTATCGAAGAACTTTTGCATAGCGGTTGTATTGCCAAGCTCAGGTATTTTCGCTAACAATACGTCCGGCAAGACAAAGTTTTCATTTGGCGGTTGTTGTAATAATAAAATACTTTTCGCGAAACGCTGATCCGCAAATAATGAAGAAGGCAATTCAAGCAAGCCTCTCAATAATTTATGTTCTTTGACAAAATTCAAAATGGGTTCTGCCCCTTCAGCAGTCAACAACTTCGAAGGAACGATGAATAATCCATAACCACCCGGCTTCACGTAGCGCATAGATTGCTCAATATATAAATAATGAGAGAATGCATGGCCTTCAGGTGCCATTAGTTCATAATCCAAAGCGACTTCATCGTCAGGATAATAGCCTACAGGTAAGTCACTCACTACCGCATCGACTACATCAATAGGTAACGGACGAAGCGCGTCTTGTAAATAAAATGATACCGGCAACTCCAATAAATTGGCTGTCGCCACAGCAATTTGGATCAACACATCATCGATTTCAACTGCACTGGCAGAAGCGGAACCTTTGTATTGATTCAATACTGTAAACAACAAGTTCCCTGTTCCTGCTGCGGGATCCAATAACGTGACGGGCTGAGTTGAGTCTAGTAATTTATTGACTAGATAGCCCATCAAAAAGCCAATTGTATCAGGAGTCATTTGGTGATGAGCTTGTGTGGACTGCTTCAATCCTTTTAATAAGGCTAGTTGAATGCCTTTACGAATTTCCTCTTTATCTGGATCTTGTAAGTCTACCGCTGACGGTTGATCGAGCCACTTTTCACTAGCTTCCAACACCGCATCCAAATACAATCCTTCAGTAGCCGCCGCATGATTGTCGTAATACGTAAAAACTTTTTCCATGTTGTTCATTTGAAATTCCTCCAAGAAGAAACCCACCTCTTGTTCAGGTGGGTTTTTTAATTAATTCAATTCTTTTACTGCTTTGATTGCTGCATCATAATCTGGGTGGTCTGTCGCTTCACTCACATATTCAACATATGTGACTTTGTCATCACGATCGACAACGAAGATAGAACGAGTCAATAATCGTAATTCCTCAATCGCCGTACCAAACGCTTTACCGAATGAAAGATCACGATGATCGGAATATAAGTGTAAATTCTCTACGTTCTCATTTTCTTTCCAACGCCCTTGTGCAAACGGAAGATCGCAAGAAATCGTCATGACTTCCACATCCTCACCGAGTGAAGTTGCTTCGTCGTTGAAACGCTTAGTCTGGATGGAACATACACCTGTATCAACAGAAGGCACAACACTGATCAAACGTACTTTACCTTTTGAATCGTCAAGTGTAACAGGATTCAAATCATTCGCAAGCACTGTGAAGCTTGGTGCCTGATCTCCTACTTTCACCTCTGAACCTAATAGATGAATCGGATTATCTTTGAATGTAACTTGTACCATAACTAACCACTCCTTTTAAGCTAGTGTACTAAACTGTAGGGTCATCATGCAACTGATGGTGTTCAGGGTGAATGATTTTCTGTACTTCTTTTCTCTCAAATGTTCGTTCATGAACCACAACCGTGTCAGCGAAAACATCATGAAGTGCTTTCTTTTGTGGTAAGAACAACACTAGCAAATACGGAATCCATAGCATTTGTGAAATGAAACGGCCGAAACCTTCTCTAAAGATAACGGAACTAAAGCTTAACTTCTCGCCGTTTGTTTTCATCACTCGAATGCCCATAATCATTTTCCCTATAGTTTGCCCCGCTATTTTCGTCATCAAGATAAAATACAACAATAACAAGACAAGTGCTGTCACTTTATACGGGCTGAATAAAAAGGCAGAGGGCTTGGTGATCGCAATATCGAGCACGCGGAACACCGGCTTGACAAAGATGCCGCTAACAGCCGAAAGAATCAGCATGTCGATTAAAAATGCCCACAGTCTGATCCAGAAGCCTGCATACTTTGGCACGAGCGTCTGTTCAAGTCGCACGGTTGGTTGCGTATCTAGCAGTTCATTCGTCATTATCGTTTCCCTCCTTGTTATTCACCGTATAAATACATCATGCGTGGTGCTGTATTTTCAGTCAGTAATTTTTTCATAATTTGTGATTCGACATCTCCATTGAATACATCATGCGCTTTCATGGACAGAATCGCTTTCAAATTAGTAGGCATTCCATATTCGAATACTTCTGCTTTTTCTAAGTGATAATCTTCTTTCATTGCAGAAATAACACTTG
Source organism: Sporosarcina sp. P32b (assembly GCF_002743335.1). GTDB lineage: Bacteria > Bacillota > Bacilli > Bacillales_A > Planococcaceae > Sporosarcina. The sequence continues at coordinate 60,535 of NZ_PDZB01000003.1, read as the reverse complement.
GTAGCTTACCATAATCATCCGCAAGTCCCGCTTCAATCGCTTGACGACCATTCATGACACGTCCATCCGCTACTTTACGGACAGCTGCTTCAGACATACCGCGTCCCTCTACAATAATATCAACGAAGCGTTTATACGAATCATCAATCATTTCCTGTAGCATTGCACGTTCTTCAGGTTTCATGTCACGTGTCGGGCTCATCATGTCTTTATATGGTCCAGACTTGATCGTCGGGAATTCCACACCGTATTTCTCAGCCAATTTTCCGTAGTTAATCGATTGCATAATGACACCAATCGAACCAGTCAATGTTTCAGGATGAACATAAATTTTATCGGCAGGAGCTGAAATATAATAGCCTCCTGAAGCCGCCATACCGCCCATCGCCACGTAGACTGGAATTTCTTTCGATTCCTGAATTTCTGTAATCGCATCATAAATATCAGATGACTCCAATACACCGCCACCTGGTGAGTTGACAGAAAGGACAATTCCTTTCACCGTGTCGTCATTCGATAATTCATTCAACTGTGTCAAGAACTGCTTGTGGTTGTACTCTGCTCCACTGAAAATTGTAGCTTCCCCAACATCTTGAATGACGCCATCTACTGTCAATACCGCAATTCGCTCATTGACACTTCCTTCTTCTACTACTGTTTCTTGCACTTGCGTCTCCATTAAATTGATTTCATTGACGAAACTGTTCCAATCTCTCGTGAAAACCCATGACATCGCGTTAATACCTACCGACACAATAATCAATGTGGCAGTTACCGCTACGGCAATCCATCTTTTTGCATTCATAATTAAAGTTCCTCCTTTGTCCACATCTACCTATACGTTCCTCATCGTCCAAATGTTTCATTCATGCTACACTTATTCTATTAACTGAATAAGGAGATGATTCAAATGAATTCCCTACATACTATCTTTCTCTTCAGCCGTTTGGATGAAGACACCGTACATAAAAAACATTTCATTGCCCAACGCCTTAAAAACGAAGGCTTCAAATTAACTGAAGACCATACCGAAGCGACCGTAGTCATTAGTATCGGCAGTGACGGCACATTCCTTCAAGCGGTTCGTAAAACGGATTTCCGTCAGGATGTTCTATATCTCGGAACATCTGTAAAAGGAGCACACGGTGTATATTGTGATTTCAAATACGATGATATCAGTCGCCTAACAGAAACTTTACAGCAATCCACAATTGAAGAACGTCATTATCCACTTCTCGAAGTAACGATCAATCAGCAGAACCCGTTCTTCTGCCTGAATGAATTCAGCATACGTTCCACAATCATCCGTACATTTGTCATGGATATTTACATCGATGATTTATTGTTCGAAACGTTTCTTGGCGACGGCATGATCATCTCTACGCCAACTGGCAGTACGGCGTATAATAAATCCGTTAAGGGCGCCGTAATTGATCCGCGACTTCCTTCTTTCCAAGTGACAGAACTCGCATCAGTTAATAATAATCGCTACCGCACACTCGGCACGTCGTTCATCCTAAGCAATGAACGAACGTTGACGCTCAATATCCAACAAGAAGGCAATGAATTCCCTTCCATTGCAGCAGATAACGAAGCACTCGGTATTAAACAAGTAGAAAAAGTAGAAGCGCGACTCAGCAATAAAGTCATTCGCACCGCTAAACTTCTAGATAACTCATTCTTCGAGAAAGTCCAACGTACGTTCTTTTAAAATAAAATGAAAAGGACTGTCAAATGTCGGTACAAAACGACTCTTGACAGTCCTTTTTATAGCCTTACGACAACGTCAATTTTGATTTTGTTCTTTTTTGCGCAATTCAACACGCATGATTTTTCCTGAAGATGTTTTTGGCAACTCTTCTAAAAACTCAATCTTACGTGGATATTTATAAGGTGCCGTCAGTTCTTTGACATGGTTTTGCAACTCTTTTACAAGTTTTTCAGTTGATTCTGTCGCATTGTCACGCAAGACAACAAACGCCTTGACGATATTTCCGCGTTCAGGATCAGGGCTTGCTACTACTGCGCACTCACGAACTGCAGGATGCTTGATCAACGCATCTTCCACTTCGAAAGGTCCAATCGTATAACCTGAGCTCACAATGATATCATCGCCTCGGCCCTCAAACCAGAAATAGCCGTCTTCATCTTTTTTAGCACGGTCACCCGTAATATAATAATCCCCTCTAAATTGCATTCTCGTGCGTTCTGGATCATTTAAATATTCTTGGAAAAGTGCTGGCGTTGATTTATGAACCGCAATATCTCCCACTACACCTACGTCTGCCGGTTTTCCTTCATCAGTAATGACATCGACGATATTCCCTGGTGTTGGTTTGCCCATTGATCCAGGACGTGGTTCCATTCCAATCATCGTACCGACTAGCAGCGTGTTCTCTGTTTGCCCATAGCCATCTCGTACAGAAAGCGAGAACTGTTTCTCAAAAATATCAATGATTCCACGATTTAATGGCTCTCCTGCTGAGACGGCACTTTTTAGAGAAGCTAATGAAAACTTGTCCAAATTCTCCGCTTTTGCGATAAATCGGTATTCAGTCGGCGTACAACATAGAACACTCACTTGATAGTCATCCAAGAATTGCAAATATTTGTCTACGTTGAATTTGCCACTATAAACGAAACCTATCGCACCGCTTCCTAGAACAGATAAGAATGGTGTCCAAATCCACTTCTGCCAGCCTGGTGCCGCTGTAGCCCACACAATGTCATGTTCTTCAATCCCTAACCAGTTCGGTGCAGTGGTTCGCAAGTGCGCGTATCCCCAACCATGTGTATGCACTACACCTTTAGGTTTGCCTGTCGTTCCAGACGTATACGATAGAAACGCCATATCATCACTAGCGGTATCACAAGCTGTAAATTCGGACGATGCATTTTTTTCTTGCTCAGTCAGGGATACTTCCCCTTCTTTTGCTTCCCCGATAATATAAACTGTCACTTTATCTAGATTTTCTACATGTTCCAGTTGATCGGTGAACGCGTCAAATGCAATAATTGCTTTTGCGTTACTGTGCTCAATTCGATATTCAATTTCGGAGGAACGAAGCATTTCAGAACTAGGGATCACAACAAGTCCTGCCTTTAGTGCAGCAATATATGTCACATACGCTTCAATCATACGCGGTACCATGACTAGCACTACATCCCCTTTTTTCAAGCCAGTCGATGTCAGCACGTTCGCTGTACGGTTAGCGGCTAGGATGAGTTCATCGTATGTTACTTCGTGTTCTTGATTTTGCGCATCTACATAAATTAATGCTTTTCTACCATCACCCGTTGCATACTTTTCGAATTCCGAAACAATATTGTAACGAGCTGGCGCAAGTAGTTCTTCTCGGTTCATTTCCATTCCCCCTTTTATGTAATACTACAAGTATACAAATAGAATGGCGAAATTTCAAAACATTATATACTTTTTTCCATTTTACTCTTTGGAAAGGTATAGTATGAGTTCTTTTAACATGGTGAAGGAATGAAGGAAGAGGAAAGGCTTAACGGGAAAACCCGAGGGTATTTATGCTCCGGAGGGGACACTTTCCTGCGTATAAATCCCTGCAATGTAAGCAGGTAATACTTTTCATTGTGCATTGAAGTTGGGATTGTGGTTACTTGAATTTGATCTTGTAACAAAAAAGTTTAAAACACAACAACCGATCACATACTAACGCCAATACGCGATCCATATCCATCCCCTCGTACTCACTTTAAACTTACAAAATCTGTCCCACTTTGACCTTGAACTTAAAGCAGTTAAAAAAGATGCCCCAAGAAGCGCTATGGCTTCTGAGGCATCCCGTGTCTTACGATTTACTTAGTATAACCGTTCATTTGTGACTGAGCCTGACGCACTAATCGCTTTGTAATTTCTCCGCCGACGGATCCGTTGGCACGCGATGTTGAGTCTGGTCCAAGTTGTACTCCAAATTCAGAAGCAATTTCTTCCTTCATCTGGTTAAGAGCTTGTTGTACTCCGGGAACTAACAATTGGTTCGAGTTGTTGTTGTTTGGCATGTCGTTCACCTCCTTGTGACATTAGAATGGTCATTTTTCAAAATATCATGCAAGGAAGGTGATAGGTAATTTTTTCTTACAACAAGTCTTCGAAATCTTCTTCTGTTTGTTTGCTCGGGATCGTCGTAACCCGTTGACTAGCTACTTCTGCTACCATGTCGTCAAACTCCTGGAAGCTTTCGTAGTACGCAACTTTTTCCACTTGCGGCTTCGTTTTATTGCTCGGTGGTGTGAATACGGTACAGCAATCGTCGTATGGACGTATGGAAATATCGTATGTACCAATTTTTTGCGCGATCTCAATGATTTCTAATTTGTCCATTGCGATCAGCGGACGCAAAATCGGTGTATTCGTCACTTCGTTAATAGTTGTTAAACTCTCGAGTGTCTGACTCGCTACTTGTCCAAGGCTGTCACCTGTGATCAAACCAAGAGTATTCGTGTCTTTACGTACTTGTTCGGCAACTTTCATCATCATTCTTCTTGTAGTCGTCATGGACAAATTGCTTGGAACTTGTTTCACAATCGTTTGCTGCAACTCGGTAAACGGAATGACGTGCAAGCGAATAACTGCCCCGAATTTTGTTAGCTGTCTGACAATGTCTTCTACTTTCTCTATCGCTAAATCACTTGTGAACGGTGGACTAGCAAAGTGAATGGCATCAAAAGACACACCGCGTTTCATCATCATATAGCCTGCAACTGGACTGTCTATTCCTCCCGATAACAACAGTAACGAGTGGCCATTAGAGCCAACTGGCATGCCACCTGCACCTTTATAGGTGTGTGAAGAGATATAAGCTGCTTCGTGCTGGATCTCTACATATAATAAAATTTCAGGCTTCTTCATTTGAACAATTAAATCAGGGAACACTCTTAATACGTGACCGCCTAATTCTTGTTGCAATTCTCCTGTATTGAGTGGGAAACGTTTGTCTGCACGTTTAACATCTACTTTAAACGTCTTGCCAGCAGTCTCCGTTTTACCAAGAACTTTTAATGAAGTTTCTTTGATGTCTTCTAATGTAGGTTCACAAATCACAATCGGACTGAATGATTGAATGCCAAAAATCGACGGTAATATTTCCACTGCACGATCCAGTTCTTCAGGTTTTTCTGTATAAATGAACATCCGGTCACGTTCTGCACGCATCGTAACTGTTCCTAAATCGGACAAAGCTGCCTTTATATTCGCTTTCAGTTTACGGATAAATTTACTCTTATTTTTCCCTTTAAGCGACATTTCACCATATCGAATTAAAATGGTATTCCAGTTCATTTCCCCACTCCTTTTCTAATCAGCTCGACTAATTGTCGAACCGCTACTTTCAATTGTTCGATTTCTTCTATTGTTTGACTCTTACCTAAGCTAATTCTGATAACACCTTTTTCGAACTCTTGAGGTACATGAATCGCTTCAATCACATGGCTTACATCCGAATTCTTTGACGAACACGCACTGGAAGTCGAGACGATCAATCCTTGTTGTTGTAGGAAATTAATCGCAATTTCTCCTGTAATATGTGCAAATGCGACGGATAGTATATACGGGGCACTTGCGTTTGGCGCCAATACTTTGCATTCATCTATTTCCGAGAAGAACTCGACCAGATCATTCCGCCATTGTTGGAACTCCTGCATATCCACTTCTTCGACGAGTAAACGAGCAGCTTTCGCAAGTGCTGCCGCATGCGGTACCGAAACGGTTCCACTGCGCAATTTATGTTCTTGCCCGCCTCCAAAGACCATTGGTTGCAGTCGAATATTTTTACGATAAGCTAAAAACCCACTATTTTTAATTCCATAAATTTTATGAGCGGATAATGAAACAAGATCAGGTCCCTCCGTGAAATCAGTAAGCGGAAATTTCCCAAAGCTCTGCACACAATCAGAATGGAACATGGCGCGTGAAGAAGAATGGATGATTTTTGCACATTCTTCAATCGGCTGAAGTGTCCCTATTTCATTGTTAACATGCATGATACTAACTAAAATCGTATCTCTTTGCAACTTTTCTTGGAGTTCGTCCAATGAAATTCTTCCTTCTTCATCTACAGCTAAATAATCCACAGTGAAGTTCTGCTTTTCCAGTTCTTGAAAAACATTCAATACAGAAGGATGTTCAATACTTGTCGTGAGTAGATGACGACCTTTATGTTGATTGGCGTATACATAACCTAGTATGGCAAGATTATTGGATTCTGTTCCGCCTGAAGTGAAAATTCCTTCTGTCAGGCCTAGTCCGATCGTTGCCAGCAGTTGAGTGCGCGCACGTTCTAATAACTTCTCTGTACGTTTTCCTTCCGCATGAAGAGATGCGGGATTGGCAAAATACGACGTAGATGCATCCATAAAGGTGCGAAGAACTCTTTCATCTGGCTTAGTTGTGGCGCTATGATCAAAATACATAAGTAATCCTCTCCTTTCTATATGAATGAGCGAAACAAAGCCACCGGAAAACCGGTGGCTTTGTCGGAATATAGTTATACTTTCACTTGAATCATGCCTTGAATTTTTTTCAAAGCTCCTGGTTCCACTTCTTCAACCGCAGTACCTGCTTCTTCCAATGCTCTCAAGTAGCGACATTGCATGAAGGACTCTTCAGCTTTCAACAATTTAGTGTGAACTTCCGGATGAGACGCACGGTAACGGTTACCGTATTGGATGATTCGTTCAACAAGCAACGCGTTTTCAATCATGTCTGCAGCTTTCGCACAAACATCTGTAACTACTGTATCTGCTTTTTGAACATATGATTCAACCAATGCCATATTAAGTGGCACTTCTTCCAAACTTTGTTTCACAATAAATATTTGTTCGTCCGCTTCTTCAAGCTGTACTTCCATATCATCCGGAATTCCCGGGATATTGGCACGGTGTAAATTACGATCCGCAATTTGAAGTTGTTGTGCAAGTGTCACAATACGGGAGCGTACCAGATTTTCGTCAATGCGAAGATTTTTGATACGGTTACTGAACTTAGCATGTGCTTCAGAAATTGAATCCAATTCTTCCACTAGCTCTTGCAACTCAATTTGTTGAGCGGAGTAAGCCAAGTTTTTGGCATCTTGACGTTCGATGAATATTTCAATTCGTTTCGCCAATGCGTTCAACTTTTGCAATGCCATTTGTGGAATAACGACTTCATTTTCATCAAGACGGTAACTTTGTTGAACGAATTTCACTTCTTCGATCGTATCTGGAATCGCATATTGAAGTTCTTCAAACAGATCCAACATTTGATCCAAATGCTCATCTACGTAATGACGGGAACTAACTTCCTCTTCCAATACGTCGTAGAACGATTCGATTTCATCATGAATTTCATTCACTTCCGCTGCTACTTCTTCCACATCCAAACGCGCTAATAACTGTCGAAGATCCGCAATTTGCTGTTCGATCTTGTCGAAACGTGAAGGCATTTTCAAGTGTCCTAAGTAATACTCTTGACCTTCCATTTCGATAATTCCTTTACGCAATTCTCGCAAAGCCGCTGGGATTTTCGTCTGCAGCTCATTAAGTAATGCAGGAATCTCATCAAGTAAAAACGAAAAGTGTTCTTCTTTTGCACCTAGTACAATGACAATTTCACGCGCTTGTAAGTAGTTACCATTTTCAATAAGAGCATCGTATTCTTCAAATCTTGGATTGAAGGATTCCCACTCTTTTTCTAAAGGCTCCACTGCTGGTCCAAATGCGTACTGATGAGCTAAGATCTTTTTGCGCGCGGCACGGTGGTGTTCTTTTACCGTTTCTATTTCGAACCGATTTCTTTCTTCACTGCCAATCAGTTCGTTTAGTTCCTGCAAGATCGTTCGCATTTCTTTTTCACATTCGTTCAAGATTTCGCGGATTTGTTTTTCTGTTTCCGTTGCTTTCTTAAAGCGGAAACGATCCACTTGCCCTTCAGCATCCAGTAAAAGCATATCTACATTATGAAGGCGATCATCTACTACTTCTGTCCAATTATTGCGCCATCTCTCGAACATTTCTTCTGTTTCGCCGGTCATGTTCAACTGCTTTACTTTCGTCATTTCTTCGAATATTGGCTCGTTTTGAATTTGTAATTTTTCTTGTTCCATTTCACTGATTTCTTGTATATGCTTTCGCCTAGACAGAAATGCCATCACTGTTAAAACAATGATGATAACTAATGGAATGATGACGTATATCATCTCACTATGATCCCCCTATCCCACACTTCGCGCATAAAGTGACTACTTTAGATATTATAGTATATCGTAACATGTTTAAAGCATTTTCGTCTTCTATTCACATCTTTTTTAAAAAACAACGAACTTTTTATCACATCCTAGGATATTTCAAGAGAAATTCTTGTATTTTCATATTCTTTTCTTACAAATTCTGCGAACAATTCATTTATAAAATGGATAAAAGACCATCCTCATTTAATTTTGCTGTGACTTGCTGACGAATCTGCAAGAATTCATGACGTTGCAAACCGATTTGAATCAATGTCCCAGGATGCGCTTTTGTAATTTGTATGATCCCTTCTTCATTCGTCTGAATGAATGTCTTCACGCCAGCACTTGAGCCGGTTTCATCCAATTCAATATTCCTACCTGCAATGACTTCGCCGCCACGACACACTCCTTTAATCGTAATATCATGGAGCGCCGTGATGGAACAATTATAGACACCTTTCGAGCGGATATGGATATCTCCATTACTATATAAAATACTATTTAATGCGAAGGCAGCTTGTAATACGGATTCTGGACGAATGTCTTCGCTATACATTTCTATTAATTGATTGGCTTCCTTAATCAATTTACGTAAATACAAAATATTCGTTTGTTCTTCTCTCAGCGGGTCGACAAATAACTGATACAAACGGTCAGCCAGATCTAGCCACTCTTGATCCAGTCGTTTCGTTTGATTTTTCACTAATTGGATAAAGTGTCGATTCATTTCTGTGAACTCCGCATACTTTTGCTCCAATAATAAATGAATGACTTGTTTCAATATAAAGGGCGCTACTTCTTCAGGTTTCTCGCCACGTAATGCAAAGATTTGAACAAGTGCTGAATCGATATTGCGTAAGTAAGCGAGAACTTCTTTCAAATCATTGACCATCATCGTAATAACCTTTTCCTCTACACCTACTGTGACAGTGGATGAAAAAATACTACCTTGAATGCATACAGACTTGGTTCCGCGAATGGAGGCCTTTGTGCAATTCCTCATAATCGTGATCAACCCTGAAGCTGCAATAGACATCGATGGATGAACACTCCCACCAACCCATACATCTCCCTCGAAATGAATATTGCCACTTTCCAAGCTCATATCTGCAGCATGCCGATATTCCCGATTCACATAAATCTTAGCCAGCTTCCCCCGCCACTCAATAACTGGCCTTCCATCAATTTTCGCATATAGCTTATGCAGTACACTATCTACAGTAGTACCAGGACGGATAATAATATCTTTGGGCGGTTTCACTTTATACGTTTTCCCTAGAACATTCATGCCGCTGACCCCTTGCACCGCTGGGATATATGTAGCAATCAGCTGACCGGCTTTCACAGTCGGAATAAAGTTATGTTCGCGGAAATCAATGGGTGCTTCATGATCATCATCTTCTTGTTTTTTGAAATTCAAATGAATGTCGAGCCGAGCATCCTGGCTTTCAATAGGAGAAACTCCTTGGGCGACAACAAACTCTGCGTACTCCTGCGTATTCACGGCTTGCAGAATACCATTCATAGACATATACGAAGTATCAACCCCTATTGCATGCAGTTCTTCTACTAATAAATCGGTTGTCAACTCATTGCTTACATCTACTTTTTCGGTTGCCTGGATTTTGAGAACTTGTTCCCAAGACGTATTCTCCAATGTACGTGTGATTCTTTTCCCAGGAGTCACTATGGCAGTCGCAATCATCTGGTCGTCATTCAGTTGTATGACGAGTTGAGCACTCACTTCTTCGGTAACTGCCTCACACTCCATGCTATCTGTCGGTAATAAGACGGTCCGATCTGTACATTGGATTCCGTTGATCAGCAGTTCGACTCCAAGTGAAGGCACAATAATCGGGTAGGTTTGTTTACCGAATCGGGCTTCTAAACGTCCATTGCGAATACGGACACCCGCAGGAATTTCTTCTGGCTCTTGCTGTTTACTATTTGATTTTTCCTTTTCACTAATTGTTACTTCTGCTAAGATTCTTTTCAGTCCAAACATCGATGTGCCCGCAGGCCGTTTTACATGGATGTGAACTTCGTCCATCGTCAATTGCAGAATTTCAAGCGCTTCATTAATCGCCTCTCCTACCGTTTCAGCTTGCGTTGTAATGGATCTGGTCATATTTCCACCTCCATCTATGTAGTTCTTTATCTTCATATATAGTATAGCATAGAATAGATTCTTTTTAACTATATTTTCTGACTTCTTAAACCTCGTATAAGTCTTCTTATAACGAAAACTCGGTTAGCTTTCTTTGCATTCATTATCTGGTAAACTATGTACGAGAAAGAGGTGGGACCAGTGGATAGCAAAGATCCGTATCAAGAAGATTTGGATGATGATGAACTACAAGATCTCGTACTCGAAGCACAGCGGGAAGCATTAGAAAAAGCAGCTGCTGAAAAAAATGTCCGACGCACCTATCGTCCTTTCCCTAAGTGGATGTTCTGGATCATGGCAACTACTTTAGCTCTTAGCACGTTCGCCATTGTCTTTCAGATATACTCCATTCCAGCATTGGAGTTTCTAAAAGCATCGTCAGAGTTATCTTCAGATCCACAAATAGCCGAATATAAAGAAGCAGTAGTTGTCGTAGCTACAGAAAATACTAAAGGTACAGGTTTTTCTATTAATGAACAAGGTACGATTATTACGAATTATCATGTAGTAGAAGGAAATGAATCCATGATCGTCTCTTTCCCTAAAGGCGAACGATTTACCGCAGATGTCACAAAAGTGTTTCCAGACATCGATCTTGCGGTACTTGAAGTGAACGGAACGAATCTTCCTCACTTAACTTTAGCGGAAGAAACGACCTTTTATGATCACGAGCCCATTACGTTTATCGGAAATCCTTTGAGCTTTTCAGGAATAGCAAATAAAGGTCACACAATTGACTACAAACAGCTAGCCGATTGGGATATTCCGGTCGTCATGATCAAGGCACCTGTTTATAGAGGTAATAGTGGGAGTCCAGTTATTAATGAAAAAGGTAAAGTGATTGGCATTGTGTTTGCTACGTTAGATGAGGAGACGCACGGGAAAGTCGGGTTGTTCATTCCTGTAGATGCTTATTACGCGGCCATTGCTACTGAAGAGAAGTAAGTGATAGAGAAACTGTTCTACTCGTTATGTATACAAAAATAAAACCGGTCAAAGGAACGGAATCCTTTGACCGGTTTGTTGACTATCTTATTTTTTTGCAACTAATAATAGTCTACCTTTGTCTAGTTCGCTTTCGCCTTCTTCAGCTTCTGCCTTTGAAAGACCTACAGCTTCCATCTGCGCGCGCAATGTATCACCGCGAGATGTGAACATGTTCTTCATTGTTTCAAGGAAGCCCATCTCCGCCATACCTACTTGCTCTGAATCTAATGCGTCTGAAATTTTGTCTTCACGATCTTCACTATGTGCGAAAACATAAATCTCATCATGCGTATAGCCTTGTGTCACCAATTCTTCAATCTTCTTTTTAGCTTGCACTGCGTTCTCTAGGAAAAACTTATCCATTTTATCATAACCTCCACATATACTTGTTTTGTTTTTTTGTTCTATTCATCTATACCTATTCTCGACACTCCTTAAACAATAATGTTGAATTTCACATCCTTAGAACCATTATTCTGTTTTAAACTGATAAGAACTACGTAATTTTTAGAAAGAAAAACAACGTAATAGTCGGAATATGCTATACTTTCTTTATATTTAAATAAAAAATAGGGGGCTATTTCATTGTCAACAGAACGTATTGAAGCAGGTTTAGTCAAAATCAGGGAATATGTGAGTGAAGAAGAAGCCGAACGCATGATGACAGCTGATGCATTAAAAGAACTGGCTCCGGATTTACGGAAGTACATAGTGGAGTTCGCGTATGGTGAGATTTATTCACGTCCAGGACTCGACAGTAAACAAAGACAATTGGTAACTCTCGCTTCACTCGTCACACAAGGAGCAACTACACAAATTCAAACGCATGTAAAGCGTGGATTGACGGTGGGTTTAACTACAACGGAAATCGTAGAAAGTATGATGCAACTCATTCCGTATGTTGGATTTCCACGTGTACAAACTGCGTTGACTGCAGCTAAAGAAATACTGGAACAAGAAAAATGACAGCAAAATCCGGCCTAGAGAATTCTCTAGGCCGGATTTTTTCTTACCATCTATAAATTGCAGCTGCACCCGTTTCAACAGGCATCCGTTCTTTCGGAAGAACTACGACTTCTCCTCCCGTTTTAAAGACGGTTTCTGCTAAGTCGTCCAGTACATCATCCACTGTGGATTCTTCCAGATTGTTCGTCTGAATTTCTCCCGTTTCTAGATTGATTTTACCTGGGTACTGAAAACCGTCTTCCAATACAAGTCGTCTAATACGGTCCTCACTAGCCGCTTTAGCAATTTCTTCGATGTTTCCAGAACCTTGATCGCTCGCTTTGGCATTTTCAAAGTTCTCTACTAAATCTTTTGTTTTCTGCAAATACGTCGGCTCTACTAATTCCCATGCTTGTTTACGTAATTGTTCTAAACTCAAAGCATCGAAATCGGACTTAATTCCCTCCGCTTGCAAGTGTGGATTATGGCTAAGCTCTTTGAACTGCGTCTGATATTCAGAAAGTGTTACTAAATATAAAGGAAGATCCATCGGTTTAGAGTAATGTTCTGCCACCGTTCGATCGACGTATCGGAAATAACGTTCAATATCGATATCGATTTCATCTTTTTTACCGCCATGTCCATGCATCATCGCAGTTCCAGAAGCTCCACCCGCGTTACCAGTACCTAAATAGGACTCCGTCACTTGATCGCCAATTGCTTCGTCCTTCGTTTTCGCCAATTCCTCAGGGATCTCTACTTCCTCTATACCATAGCGATTCCCTTCAAAAAGTTTGAACTCTTGTCTATTGACGCCAAGTAAATGATAGCGGTCTGCAGATTGGAATACGCGAATAAGCGGTTTAATATGGAAACTATCTGACACAATCGCCAATTCAGGGACAGGACGTTGCAGTCGATAGGCTATGATGCGATCTTTCGTCGCAAATAAGGCCAGTCCATCTCCTGCGTGTGCCCAGAATGGACGCTCGCCTTCTAGTTTCTCTAGCGGAGCCAATAGACTCTTCACTTCATTCGCCGAGTGTTTTTTAGATAACTCTTCATGCACTTTCTGTAATAAGTTTTTAAATCTGATCGGGTCTTGTTGATTTTCAGGTCGATACCGGTGGGTCGGCTGATAAATGGAAATACATGTCTCCGCTTGCTCCATCAAAAACTCATGGGGAAATTCGTTTACAATCTCTACGTTCATCCTAATCCCTCCAATAATAATTTCCTGTATACAACAACAGGCTCTATTTTACTTGTTCCCTCTTCACTTGTTTGTAAACTATACGATTTCGGTAGTGTAGAATGTCCTTGACAAACAATTACATTTCCTGTATAGTTATTGTTTGGGATTGATAACAGATCTGACATTAAGAAAAGGCGTTCTGCAGATGTTTATTCGGAACACTTATTCATCACTGGCGCGACTATAGGGTCGCAAGGACGCAAAAGTAGGTAGGGTTTGCGTTGCTTAAGGGAAACAACCAGTAGAACACGACCGCGGCAAAAGAGGTCCAATCAGAATCTACATGCTATATAAATCAACACATATAATCGTTGTCAAACGTAACATTAGAGATCCTATTACAAAAAGCGAGCTCCCCGATATGGGACGCTCGCTTTTTTCAATTCAAATGGCTTCAAACGCTTGATCTAAGTCTGCCATGATGTCATCCATATGCTCTAAACCTACAGATAAGCGTAATAACGTATCCGACACGCCCATCTTCTCCCGATCTTCTTTCGGCACAGCTGAGTGTGTCATCGTCGCTGGGTGCTGCATGAGCGTCTCTGCGTCCCCTAGACTAACCGCCAACTTGATGAGCGATAAATGATTCAACAACTTCTGCGCATCCTCTTTTCCACCTTTAATCGTAAAGGAAATCAATCCTCCACCCGTTTTCATCTGCTTCTTCGCAATCGCATACTGCGGATGCTGATCGTCAAACGGATAAAATACTTCTTCTACTTTCGGATGCTTCTGTAAATAGTCAAAAATAATCTTAGCATTGGCCGAATGTCGATCCATTCGAATAGGCAATGTTTTAATCCCACGCAACAACAGCCACGCATCGAATGGTGAAATGATACCACCGAAATCTTTTTGCACTGTACCACGAAGTTTGGCCATGTCGTCTGCATCTTTACCTACGAGCAGCCCTGCGATCACGTCACCGTGCCCATTAATGTATTTCGTCGCGCTATGCAACACATAATCTACGCCAAATGTTAAGGGTGTTTGGATGTAGGGCGAGCAAAATGTATTGTCCACTACCACTTTCAAATTATGACGCTTCGCTACATTGACTACAGCTTCGAGATCAACTAGCTCCATTGTCGGATTGATTGGCGTTTCTACATATATACATGTAGTCTCAGGCTTCACCGCTTTTTCAATCTCTTGTTCTGTCTTCATGGAAATTAAATCATGCGTAATATTATACTTCTCTTCTAATATTTTTAAGAATCCGAATGTGCAACCATAAATTCCGCGAGAGCAAATCACATGATCATTGGCTTTTGTTAAATGAACGAGCACTGCACTGACCGCTGCCATACCGGATGCAAATGCAAGTCCCGCAGCGCCCTCTTCCATCTTGGCAATACGTTCTTCAAGCACAGCGACCGTCGGATTTCCTAAACGAGAATAAATATTCCCCGCTTCTTCACCAGCAAAACGCCGCTCTCCTTGTTCAGCCGAATCAAATACATACGTTGAGGTTTGATACAGTGGCACAGCCAGACTTCCTTGATGATCTTTGCTGTCATATCCTTCATGAATCATGGCCGTCTCTTTATGCCAGTTGTTATTCTTTTTCATGCTGATTCCTCCTTGTTATAACGTATTCAAATTATTATGAAAGCGCTTTAGTCTAGTGTACATCGATTGTTTGAAAAACGAAAGAGCTATATCTTCTGCCTTTTTGTAAAGTGAAGTGAAATCCTCTAATTCAACTTCCAAAAATGAAATGCTTGACCAATAGTCAATAAATTGGTATGCTATGCTTTGTGTAAAATATTCGCAGCAGTTATGTGTTCTATTTTGTCCAGTCTATTCCTTTTTAAAGGTGCACCACGTAACCTCGAGGCTGCAGGGGCGAAGTTGCAAGATTATAGAATGGCAGATGGATTGAACATATCTGGTCTTATTTTACAACAAAATAAAACCAACAGAGGAGGAGTCTCTCATGGCTCGATATACAGGTCCATCTTGGAAACTGTCACGCCGTTTAGGTATCTCACTAACAGGCACTGGTAAAGAAATTGAAAAGCGTCCATACGCACCAGGACAACACGGTCCAAACCAACGTAAAAAACTTTCCGAATACGGAATGCAATTACAAGAAAAACAAAAACTACGCTTTATGTACGGAGTGAACGAACGTCAATTCCGCACACTTTTCAACAAAGCTGGTAAAATGCAAGGTATTCACGGTGAAAACTTCATGATCCTTCTTGAAGCTCGCTTGGATAACGTTGTGTACCGCATGGGTCTTGCACGCACTCGTCGTGCAGCTCGTCAGCTAGTCAACCACGGTCACATCTTGGTAGACGGCAAGCGCGTTGACATCCCTTCATTCGCAGTAAAAACTGGTTCTGAAATCTCTCTTCGTGAGAAATCTCAAAACTTGACTGCTATCGAAGAAGCACTAGAAGTGAACAACTTCGTTCCAGATTTCGTAACTTTCGATAAAGATACGAAAAAAGGTACATTCGTACGCCTTCCAGAGCGCGGCGAATTAGCTGCTGAAATCAACGAAGCATTGATCGTTGAATTCTACTCTCGTTAATAAGTTTGCATTGCAAACAGTAGTATTAAAAGCCTTAGAAACCTTGTTAATTCAGGGTTTCGGGCTTTTTTTCCATTTATTCATGTAAGTATAATAATGCACGTTAAAGTATATAGTTCCGGCTAGTTTGGGGCTAAGTTAGGACTAATAAAAAAAACAACATAGGCGGCTAATATACCGATTATTTATGGATCACTCTATTTTTTAGTGGTCTTTTTATTTACCACAATAACCAATCCTCAATTAATGGTTTAGTCTTAATAGAATGAACACAATTTCCCTCACGCTCAATCAACTAATTATAGAACGGTACTAGCTTTACTTTTGGCGCATTGTCTTCCACAGCTGAAGATTTATATGACGTCTTTTCCAGTCGCTCATTTGCCTTTTGATGCGCTCCCACAAACACGGCGCGTAACGTGCTGGATAACTGTAAGCACTCCACTGTTAATATCCTTTATGATATTAAACAAAACATCCTTAGCACGAACAAAATCTTTCACATTATTTATTTCAGTTGCCAATACAAATTTATGCAGCTGAGCCTTCAATTCATTTTTCAATGGTAGTGAATAGAATAAGTCGTACAACATTACTTGCCACTCATTCATGAATGCTTTTTTGTTTTCAGATTCTAATGCTAATTGCTCGCCACCTCTTATAATATTATTTGCTTGTTTAGAACTTAAAAGATTAAAAGAATTAAAAGATTGAGTTTCAGATTGTGGAAGTCTAACAGCGTCGTTACTAACTTCATCGTCTGTCCCTCGTTGAGACACTTCCGACGGGACAGATGGGAGTATTATATAAATGCTGGCACCTTTTATCCTGTTAAGTTTCGCGCCTGGTACCTTTTCGATGATACCTAATTCAGCCAACTTCTTAACGCCGCGGTAGACTGTCTTCGTGCTGATCTCCAATGATTCTGCAATTGTGGAAGCTTTTAAGTGTGATGCTCCTGGATACATTAAGGAACGTGTAGCGATAGCAAAAACGATGGCACGCTCTGATTCAGTTAGATAAAAATAGTGTGCAGAAATATGGTCTTCAACACTCTTGTCCATTTCTGTTACTGATACAAATGTTTTGTACTGTGCTAAATATTCGAACGCCATTGTCTTCACCTTGTTTTTTCACTTTTTATTGAAATTAATTCACTTTTTAATAAAAATATACAACTAAAAAGCGAACAAGTAAATGTAAATATACTTAAAAGTGAATAATTATTTAATTTAGGTGAATATATAAGTTATAATAGTAATAATAAATAATAAAAAGGTGGGGTTACGATTATGGGAATGGCGAAGAAAATCAAATTATTAATGGTTGAGCGGGATGTGACTGCTGCAAAACTCGCTGAAATGCTTGGTACCTCGCAGTCGAACATATCCAACAAATTAAAACGAGATAATTTTAGTGAGAATGAACTTGTGGAAATTGCGGAATCATTAGGGGCTAAATATGAAGCGCATTTTGTTTTGGTAGACGGACGTAAGTTTTAAAGTAGATGACTAATTTAAGTTATTTATGTTTTTCGTCTTAGTATAGCCAAAGTGCAAAGAATGCAGTACCATAGAACTAACATAAAGGAGGTATTTACTATGTATGTTGGGAAAGTAAAGTGGTACGAGTCATTTTGGTTAATTTTAACTTGCTTCATATTAGCGTCGTTAACAGGATATCTTTCTTTATTTCCAGCCTTGATATTTTGTATATTAAGAATACGAAAAGAAATCAAGAGAATGATTATCAATAAAAAAAATAATTTACCGCTAAACCACAAGCTTCCTTACGAGGAACAAATATCACAAAAAGAGGAACCAATATTACAAAAAAATGTGGAGATTTCTAAATCGCCTAAAATAGTTGAACAGAATTCTGTTGATATTAATTATGAGTACACAAAAGCGAGGAAACTGGTGAAAGACTACACGGTTTTAGATTTTGAGACAACAGGTCTTTCTGCTGAAAACGATAGTATTATACAAGTAGCAGCCGTGAGGTATCGAGATTTAGAGAAAACAGATGAGTTTGTTACATTTGTAAACCCATTAATTCCGATTCCTGACTTTATTACAAAAATAAACGGAATTAAAAATGTTGACGTAATCGACTCTCCAACGATAGAAAAAGTTTTGCCGAAGTTAATTAATTTTATCGGTGATGATGTAATTATTGCTCATAACGCAACGTTCGACATGAAATTTTTGTTAGCGCAAATGCAGATTAATCATATCGAATATCGTAAATTCCGAGCAATTGATACTCTTCCATTGTCGCGTAGACATATAGATTTTACTAAAAACCATAAATTGGAAACATTAAAAAGTTTTTTAAAACTGAATCATTTATCATCTCACGAAGCTTTGCATGATTGTTATGTAGCTGGGGAATTGTATAAATATTGTTACGAGGAAAGTTTGGTAGAGAATTAAGACACTTGCCATATTTGAACAACTAAAAAAGCGACTCCTTTATCAGTCAGGTTATCCGACTCAACAACAGGCTCTTTATCCTTCTTTTTCGGTTGCATCCTTTTCGACGGGGTTGCAACCTTTTTATTTATAGTTGCATCTTTCTTGGATGAACCTTTTACCCAAGCTTCACGACTTTTTCTACTTTTCAATGTTCCTAGTTTCACATCATGCTTTTCTGCTAATGCAGTCAGCGTAATCTTCGATGTTTCCCAATCTCTTTGAATCTCTTCCCAATTTGTCATTTACATCACTTCCGCCTCCTCGTAATCCATTAATTTTCAACACCCTATTATGTTAGTCACTTCGTTTGTTTGTAATAAAGAAGACACCCTCGCAAGGACGCCTGATAAGTTCAAACCTAAACTATACAACACTATTATTTCTCATGTATCGTAATTTCTAGACGCTTACCTTCCATCAACATGTCTTGTAGTTTACTGTATATCTCTGCATTGACTTCGTAATCTATAGTCATGCTAGAGTACGGATCACCTACGAATATATGCATATTAGTGATATGTGCGTTGAAAGTAACTTTTTCCATGATGTCATTCCTTTATTTTTAGGCATAGAAAAAGCACCTCCGAAGAGATGCCATTCATCGAACAACTTCAATTGTTAACTTATCAATATAATCCAAGTCATGATTATACCGCTCCAATATTGCATCAAAAACGTCAGCGTAAGTATAATTGTTTATTTCGATTTTCACTGGATGGTCTTGACCTTTGTGGTGTACCTTTACTGCAAAAGTTGAATTAGCCACTTTTTCCAATGAGTCTTCAGGATTTTTCATAATTGCTTTTCTCATCCACTCACCCCCCTATCGATATTCTTCGCCATGGAAGTTGGTAATCCTCTATTTCATTACACATTATGTACAGGGAAGGTCTTAAGGTTTATAGTTAGTGGATTGCAACCCCCACCCCACCTCAGACTATAAAAATTTTCTCTCCATATGCAAACTACTGAACTATATGCACTTTTGAACGTTTTGAACATCCTGAACCAATTGCTTCGCGATAGAAGAAAACAATCGTTTGATATGTGTATGTAATAATCCCATATGTCTAGCAATCCATGAGTACACTTTCCCCCTCTAAAAATCCAATGCAATACTTCCTTCTCTCGCACGTCTTGAATCCCGTGAATATGTTTCTGAATCAGTATGATTTTGTTTTCAAATCCCTCAATCGTTTTGAATTGTTTAGACTGTCTGACTACTTCTGTGTAAACAGTGTCACTAGATCCACCTTGAGCTTTCGGCATAGCCGCTTCAATTCCATATTGTGCAATTAATTTACCGCCTGCATCTTGTAGATTCTCAAGCATCACCTTTACCGAATTAATCATCCAGTGATAGTCCTTTAAAATCTGCTAGATTTGCTTTTCTGTCATGCCGATTCCCCCTTTTATTTTCTCCGAATTGCTCCACTTGATCCACGCCTGTATGTGTCTCGATTAACTCCCATTAAATCAGCCAGTTCCCTATCGTTAAATTTTCGTTTTCCCTCTTATTTGCACCGTTTTGTTGTTTTTTGAATTACTTTGAACAGAATTAGTATCACTTTAACTCAGCCTAGTACGACTTCGAACCATTTGAGTCCCTCTCTGTGTGCTAAAACATCATTTTTGTGTAAAATAATTGTAACGACGAGAAAAATTGATAATTATATTTGAAAAGGATGAATTCATTTGTTTACGTTTTTATTGGATGTAAAAGTTATTGCATTATTGATTTCTTGTGTATCATTATTCATTTCTTTTTTCACCCTATGGATAAACAGAAAAAGGTTAGATGTTACTATTGAAAATCTAGGGTTAATTGATAGAGTTGAAAACTTTGATAAAGAGCTCGTATTTCCGAATCAAACCACATCAGTGTTTATAGTCGTTAAGATAATAAATATGTCTCCGAAGGATATTGGTTTTTTTGATATTTCACTGTATGATGGACTCACAAAGGATCTACTTCCCGGATTTTATAAATATGCTATTCGTCCTGAATTTCAGAGTGATCAATTACTCGCAATAAACGAAATGGAAAATACAATATCTCATTTCAACCCTTTAGATTCGAATTACGGTCTTGTTCCAGCAAATAGTTTTAAGAGATTTGAAACGTTAGTTCATCCGGCCACAAAAACTTTTATTGTTGACATCAAATTTGCTATTAAGACTCTTAGAAAGAATCCATATGCTTCAACAAGGAAATACTTTAAGCATTACTCAAAAGTGATAACACTTAGCGATGAAGAGTGGATAGCAATACAAAGATCGAGGAAACAAGTGCAAGAATCGATAGAACAATAATGATGAAATCAAATTTTTTTCACCTCTTCTTTTTTAAAATAAAAAAGAGGACAACAAATGACGCAGCGCAGTGCTGCAATCAAATGTCGTCCTCGGGTTGGCCAAGGGGACTTATATTAATAGTTATCTATTCCTAATTCTCTTTTCAAATCTGTTAACCGGTTTTCCATGTCAGTTCTGGATTCATTTAATCTCTCGTAAACTTTTTCAAATGCTTCATCCGGAGATTCATCCGGTGAAACAAAGTAACTTTTAGAATCGATTTGTTTAACTAAAGAATTTAAATTATTTATACTAAACTCAAATTCCTTATAACTTTTTAAATAGGTTAACGGGATTATATTCAACTCTACAGTTTTGTAGTTACTATATACCTCCTTGAAACCCCATATAAAAAACTTTTCGTATTTGCTTTTCTTATTTACATATATACCGTTCGCTTGGCTTAAAAGCTCAGAATATATTTCTATATCGTCCATGATTATGGTTTTCTTAAACAATTCTGAACGATTGTTTTTTTCCTCGAATATTATTTTTTCTGCAGAGTCTATCGCATACTTACCAGCTACTTTGGCACCAAAGTAGGCACCGAACACTGTTCCGATTACTTGAAATATTGTTTTCACATCTAGGAAATCCGATAGACAATACCTCTTTTCGTAGAAAAAATAAACTAATATCAAAATGAATATGAGAGAAAAAATACTAAAATAAATATAAAAGTTATCTCTTTTCCTCAAAACTCCTACCCCTATTCCCTCCATATCCGCCATACTCCCCTCTGTTAGTTATAATTCGATATTCACCAATTGCATAATGGACAACAAATGACGCAGCGCAATGCTACAATCAAATGTTGTTCTTTGGTTGGTCAGTGCGAATTACTAACTATTCTTATAATATTTTTTATGGCTTGTTTTGTCATATGTTTGAAGTTGAAATTCAACATCCATCCCGTAAGGAAAGTCTATTAGCTGTGCTCCTACAGAACTAATGGGAAATATTACATCTATTTCCTTTGAATATTCGTTATCAAAGGAATCTCGGTAGGTTAATTCCAATTTAAATTTCGCATCAAAAATATTTCCTGCATCAAGAAAGTTAGCTGCGTTTAAAAATAAATGCATATTTAAAATCTCGAACATATATCTATCCAATAAAACTTCGAAATTGTTTTCTGGTCTAACATAATGATGAAATATACGTTGTTTTTCTTCGACATAATAACTTTTCATTGATACGCCTTTACGTTTGTCACCATGTTTGTACTGAAATAACATGGTTTCATTTTCCATTTCTATCATCTTCATATCAAAGACTTCGACATAATCAATTTGCATTATCCGATTAAAGTAGTCATCTTCGAAAAATAGTTTGATTTTTATATTTTTTGCTACCCCTTTACCTATATTGGATATTACTAAGCGTACTGCGTTTTTTTCATCAAATTCCAAATCATTACTTTTCCATGGTGCGTGAAATATAATATTTTGATTTTGATAATTCACCTCAAAAGATTTAGGTTCTAAAAACAGCTCAGGCTCTTGCGAATGGAATCTTTGTTTTCTCATTTCTTCTAGTTGATAAACACCTGATTCAAGACTCTTTTTAGCCAATACAATTGTTATAATTGTAAAAAACACTCCTAATATAACAACAAAGTCCGACGATACCTCTAACGTTTCTTTTAACGACAGTTTTTTAAAAGGATTGGTTATCCAAAATATTAGAAAGGTCTGTATGCCAACTAGTATAAAAATGGTTATGTAGAGCATTACTCTCTCTATATTCCATTCCTTCAAAGCTCTTCCTCCTCTTCCCTCCGCATCCCTCTGACATTCTCCTAGTGCGTCTATATTCTTATATTCACCATGCTCTCGTAATTCTCGTAACTTAGCAACCCCCTCCGAAATCACCACAACACAGGTCATTAGTAATGCCATTATATCAATTTCTAATCTTCCTTGCCCATCAATCGACAAATTTTCTATATTTACCAGGACCCCTCCACGTGATACAATAATGTCAGCCATGACGGGAGAGATCCTGTCTTTTTTTAAAAATCTCCTTTAATCTATTTTTCACGTATAAAAACACAGGGGTTTCATATAATAGTAAGACCAATCACCGACAATATGAATTGTCGGAGTGATGCAAATGAAGAAATTAGTTGAGTATATGTTAGATATATTGGTGTTAGATATGTTGGTGCTAGTTATCAGTGGCCTGCTTTCGAATTATTTAATTCGATTTTTCTGATAGTTGCAAAAAGGATATAAAGATAGGTGATTGCTGTAAGTTTGGGTGGAGTAACTTCCTCTCTCTCCTTACACCAAATTAGTAATAATAAAAAATATTAACAAGATAAAACTTGACCGATTTTTTCAGAGATGAATAACGGTCTTTTTATGCGTTTTTTTTTGGAATGTTCCTCAATCTTTCATGAAAACAAACCAGTATGTTTTGCTTCTTCTGTTTCCAAACAGCAGCTTATAATCTATCACTTTTAAATATCTCGGAGCTTTATCTGATCTTCATTCTGTTTGAAAATAAGTGTTCTGTTTGGTTTTAAAACTCTCATACATTCTTCGAAACTCTACCGAATGTAATTTGACTAAGTCTCTTCTAAAATTCCGTATTTCTTTTTCTTACCCAACCATGAATTCTCGTCCGCCTTAATCAAATGTGGAGGATCAAATATGACCATCTACCGTGATTCATCCGCAAATTTCACATCACGAAAATCTGCAATTATTTCTGGATTTACTTCTAGCTTTCTTCCATCGCATAGTTTTTTCTGAAACTACTCTTTTATCCATATCAATCGCATCGTCATTTTGATTGTCGAACCAAAACAAACGACAACCACAACTGACATCTAAAACACGTTCCAGTGCAATCTCTTCTCGATAGTTTGTGTCTACTGCTTACCTTTGATAAATCCAAATACATACGCGGTAATAAAAATCAAACCGTCAGCTACATACACTTCTGTCATCCCCTCATCCATTCCTTATGCTTGAAACATTTGAAGAAAATCACACCGCACGGATTACGTCATACATATGCCACGATTTTAATTAGTCAACGCCCCCCTTTGCAAACTATTGCAGACAGCTTAGGAAATACTCCTTAAATGGTTTTACTAGTTTATGGCCACTCATTCAAAGAACTGAAAGTCGCTTCTGATTATTGCATGTGAATTGAGCCACCTCTGCGGAGTTTTGAGCCCCCCAGTGCGGACGATTGAGCCGGTGAATGCGGACATGAGGGCCGCCCTACTAATTAAATCACCTTCTGTATAATTAAAATTGCATGCGTACAAGCATGACAATTTTATTAAACAGGAGGTTTTTTTGTGGTTAATTGTCGTAAAATACTCGAATTGTATTTTGACGGAATCAGTCAGCGCACCATTAGTTCTAGCACTGGCCATTCTCGAAATACGGTTTCTGAGGTCGTTCAGCGCGCCAAGGAACACGACTTAGCAAGCTTGAACGACACGACGACCAATCAATGGTTGGAGGAGCTTCTCTTTCCCGAGAAGCAGGCAAGTGAAAAGGGATACTTCCCTATTCAGTGGGAGAAGGTGCATAAAGAACTGCAAAAAAAGAATGTCACTCTGGCCTTATTGCATCATGAGTATGCGGTAGAGGCACGTGAGGTTGGGAAAATACCTTACGCTTATAGAACGTTTTGCGAACAGTATGGGAAATATGCGAGAAAGTATAAATTGACCATGCCTATCCGCAGAAAGCCAGGTAAAATCATGGAAGTAGATTGGGCAGGCACCACCTTGCATGTAACCGATCGTTTTACTGGGGAACGCATTCCTGCTTATGTATTTATAGCGACCTTGCCTTACAGCCAATTCAGCTACGCAGAGGCATTTCTGGATATGAAGTCGCCCAATTGGTTGTCTGCTCATATTCGAGCGTATGAATATTTTGATGGGGTGCCAGAAACTTTGGTGCCTGACAATTTAAAAACAGGAGTAATTAAAGCCCGACGAATAGAGCCTCTCCTAAATGAATCCTATCGTGAACTGGCAGATTACTATCGCACAATCATTGTGCCCAGTCGAGTTAGAAAGCCAAAAGATAAGGCTAGTGTAGAAGGAACAGTTGGATTCATTTCACGTCAAATCATTGCAATTTAGGTTCGTAAAATCTTTCATTCTTTACCTATTAATAAGCACTACCTATATGCGACAATGTCTTTAAAAAGCGAGATGAAGTCATGACTGATAAACTTACCGGACGGGAAAAGTTAGAGGTCACAGTTGAATCAGTCCTGCAGCTAATTCCTTACGTTGGTGGAGCATTAGCCACTTCTTATTTTTCCGTAAAGCAAACAAAGCGTTTTAAACGATTAGAATCATTTTATCAAGAAGTTTCCGATCAAATATCAAAATTTGACAATAAGATTCTATCTATTCAAGACCACGATGAAGACTGACTAATAGCTTTGATCGAAAGACTTAATGAGCAAGTTGAAAGAGAATCTTCTGAGAAAAAAAGAATTTATCTAAAAAACTTCTTCATAAGCCTATTGCAAAATTCCACCACGAAACAAAATTATGATAAACGACAGATACTTTTAGACACTTTATCTTCTATTACTATTCTAGAATTTCAGGTTTTACTTAGTAAATCCAAAGAGTATCCCGACTACGAAATAGATTATTCAGATACTAATTCTGCATATTCAATAGCAGCATTATCAAGATTGGAGATGCTAGGTTTATTACAGTCTTCTTATCTTGCAGAAACCAGAATTGGTAGTAGCCCTGTTAGCAAAATGATTTCAGTATCACGCTTTGGAGATGATTTTCTAAACTTTTGCCTTAATATATGAGCAGAATCCTGATTAATAAACTTACCCGGTCCCGACACAATTCAAAGTTTTTTAGAGTCTCATACTTTTACTTATGTTGAAGAACACAATAATCTCCATCGTGCTAAATGACCTTAACCATTCACATTTAACAAAGATACTAGGCTCCGAATCACTAATAGATACCTGTGTGTAAAACTCTCATATTCGTGAGAACATCCATATTTTTTCTTACACAAGTAACTTTTACGACACAAGTTCCTTATATGCTTCCGTCGTACCCCCCAACAATCGTACGTCTTTCATATTCTCTTATTCATTCAAATATAATCACTTAGGAGGTGTTTTATTTGGATGGTAATAAAAGGTTGGCAGTTGAACTTGCTAAGGCTTTAATCCAGAATAACCATGTAAAGCCGGTTTTCAATAAGAGATACGATAGCGATACAAACATCATTGTATACAACATCGAAGAAAACGAGTTTTCCTTTAACGATATCGTATTGCATTTTGAAGAGTGTCTAAAGAAATCTAAAGAATATCACTAGAGCCTTGAATGGCTCTTTTTCTTATAAAAACACATTTTACTTTGTAGATGCTTCTTTCGGTGTAGTATATGCAATTGTATCTTAATTCCCTTTTTCAGTAATATCTCCTTTGACCAAGGTGTTATCTATTTATATAGAGTACCTGCATATCAAACTTTCATAATTTGTTTAAAAAATCATGATTGCACTTCACCCTATTTTATATTTATCAATTTTCTTCAGTAATCATACTTATCCATCTCAGCCTCAAATATGTCTTTAATCGTTTGAGAAGCCACACCACCATAATGAACATAACCCGTCTCCGGCCAATAAAGCGATCGGGTCATAGTCCCGTCTACTAGCTCAATTCCAAAAAACACTCGCTTTCCTTCCGTCGCTCTTCTATCCGGTTCATACGGCATGATCAGCAACTCTTCAATCAGCTGCTCTGCATGCTCATCCGAAAATTCCCCAATGAACGATAAATCTTGCTCGCTTTGTAAAATGACTCGCTGTACCTTCCCTTCTATATCTAAAAAATCTCCAACTGTTTCAGCCGTATCCGATTCAGTGACTTCGTATACCTTACCGTCCGCTATAATTTGAAATGCCGGATCATATCCTTTCATTGCGAATAATTTCGTCCCTTTCGGCAAGTAAGCAGCATCTCCATTTTTCGACTGATGATTGGCACTTGCATGGCCATCCAACATATACTTCACTTCTCCTACTTCTTCAGCAGTTTCCCAGTCCTTTTCAAGCTCGTTCATTTCATAGTTCGCTTCATACGTCGCATCATTCCATTTCACAAAATCTACCCAGTCAATAATCGTGTTCTGCGAGGATGGGTTGATAGAGCAAGCTGTCAGCAATAATAAAACAGGAAGTAGCAGCATTCTTTTTGTCATAATTCTCCACTCCTTTTAAACGTAGACGTAGATTGTGACTTCAAGTTACAAAATACCACCAGGTTAGCTTTGCACACTATATAGAGCTGAGAAGCAAAAAGGATACTAGGTGTAAAAAGTTTTCTCAGCCGAAAAGGAATCGAGAAATACTCGACGTCGAGATGCTTCTCGACAATATCTTTATTCTTTAGTTCTTAAGTTCTTTGGTTATAGGCCGTACCAATATGATACGATGTGTCGTTTCACATTGATACGCACCTTCGTTTCAAAATGAAACATCCGTCGTACCATTTTGAAACGTGCTAAAAAGCTATATGTACATGTGGTTTTTTATTATATGATGCATGGAAGCAAATCTTCTTTATTAGGAATTAAAAAATATATAAAAAAGAACGTCCCAAGAAAGGACGCTCCGAATTACTATTTCACAAAAGTTTTATACTTCTGTTGTTTATGATCTGTCTTCTACAATTGAAACATATTTTACGTCTCTATAAAAGAAACAATATAACGTTCCTTTACTATCTGTAAAAACAATATCATTGCTTCGGGAACTTGTCGCCATCCCTAACGCATCTTCTTGATCTTCCGCTTCAACGATTCTGACAATACTTTCAGCACCTGCAAAGTGGTAATGTACTCTGTATTTTTTCAAACTTCTCACTTCCCTCTATCTACAGTATTCGACATAGAGAAGGAAAACCCTTTTAAGTTGAGGATGTGAGCGCTAAGTTTTTGTGCTTTCTTGAACGTTTAGGGTTGTCATCACTCAAATAACTCCGATAGAAATATACCAGACACGAATATACGTTCTGTACAAATTGTTTAAAACATGATATGATAGACATCAAATATACAATAAGCAAATTTAATTTAGATATCTATTAAAAAACACATACAAAAAAACTATGAGGAGGTATTATATGACGGATCGAGAACTTCTAGAACTTATGGTTAATAAAATGACGAACATGGAACAGGATTTATCCGTCTTTAAAAAAGATATTAAAGATGAGTTTTCTTCTTTAAAAACCGATTTCTCTTCTCTAAAACCTGATATTTCTTCATTAAAAACTGATGTCTCTTTACTAAAAACGGACGTCTCTTTACTCAAGTCGGATGTTGCTTCCATTAAAGAAGAACAAAGATTTATGAAACAGGCTATATTTGAACTTGATGCACGCTCCATTTCGACTGATGAGAAAATTGACGCTTTAACCGAAAACGTCTCACGGAATACAGAAAAATTAGATGAAATGCACATGACTCAACGCCTTGTTAATGATCACGATACAGACATTCGCATCATCAAAAAAATGTTAATACAATAAGCACACAATAAAGTAGAGTGCCTATGAGGTAATCAGTTATAGCTGTTTTACCACATAGGTACTTTTACTAAAATTCGTTATTTCACTTATATTCCCTTCCCTATATCAACAGAATTACTATTTCCAACATAAAAAGACACCTCCGAAGAGATGCCTTTTCATCCACTATTAATTACGTAACGTATCATAAATTCGATCCATGATACTCACTAGGAAACCTTCATGCTTATCTAAAGCGGCTGATGCAGCTTCCACGATGTTTTCAGATCGCATAGCGGTCGCTTGCTTGTTCGCTACATTCCACAGTGTAAAGGCTTCAACCAGTTCTTGATGCTCAATCGCGAAAATGTT
Source organism: Sporosarcina sp. P32b (assembly GCF_002743335.1). Classification (GTDB taxonomy): domain Bacteria; phylum Bacillota; class Bacilli; order Bacillales_A; family Planococcaceae; genus Sporosarcina. The sequence continues at coordinate 31,653 of NZ_PDZB01000003.1, read as the reverse complement.
TGGTGGCGTTTCTTCTTTAATGGTTGTCGTTACAGTAGTAAATCGCTTAGCGGCGCGTTTAACACCTTCTGGGCTATCCTCTTCCACCGCATCGATCATTTCATTAATCGCGTCGCCTATTAAACCTAACGTCATCGCGTACATCATATACTCTTTTTTCAATTTATGATCTCCCAGTTAAACAAACTTCACCATACTATATTTCTTTTTCCCACGTCTCACAATAGTGAATGCGTCTTCCAAGCGTTGCTCTGCCCCTACCGTGAATGCCGTATCTGTAATGCGCTCTCCATTGAAGGAAATGGCACCGTTAGTTACGTCTTCACGCGCTTGACGTTTCGATGGAGATACACCCGCTTGTACAATGAAATCGACGATATTTTGATCCACTTTTTCCATTTCTACAGTCGGTACGTCTTTAAACGCATCTTTCATTTCAGTAGCTGTTAATGCTTTTAAGTCACCGCTAAATAGTGCTGCAGAAATACGTAGTGCTTGATCTAGTGCGTCTTGACCGTGAACTAGGCGCGTCATTTCTTCTGCCAACGTCTTCTGTGCTTTACGTAAGTGTGGCTCTTCTTGTACGGATACTTCAAGTGCTTCAATTTCTTCACGGCTTAGGAATGTGAAGATTTTCAAATATTTCACAACGTCCGCGTCTGCTGCGTTAATCCAGAATTGGTAAAACTCATATGGAGAAGTTTTCTTCGCATCAAGCCATACTGCACCGCCAGCAGATTTACCGAATTTCGTGCCATCCGCTTTCGTTACTAACGGAATTGTAAATCCGTATGCTTGTACTTCTTCGTCATGCATTTTGCGGATGACTTCTAGACCTGTCGTAATATTCCCCCACTGATCGGATCCACCGATTTGCACACGGCAGTTGTGGTTATCAAATAAGTGATTAAAGTCTGCACCTTGCATCAACATGTACGAGAATTCCGTGAACGAAATCCCTTGATCTAGACGAGACGCCACATTATCTTTTGCTAGCATGTAATTGACGCTTAGCAATTTACCGTAGTCACGCAAGAATTCGATTAATGACATGGAACCGATCCAGTCATTATTATTTACAAGTTTCGCACCATTTTCTGTTTGGAAATCAAAGATCATTTCTAGTTGCTTTTTGATTCCGCGAACATTGTCGTCTACTTGATCTGTCGTCTGCAATTGGCGTTCTTCAGAGCGTCCAGATGGATCCCCGATCATCCCTGTAGCGCCACCGATCAATAGAATCGGTTGATGTCCGTGTAACTGGAAGCGACGCAGTGTCAGCAACGGTACGATATGACCGATGTGCATACTATCTGCTGTTGGGTCTACCCCACAGTATAGAGAAATTTTCTCGTCTGTTAGAAGCTTTTCAAGTCCTTCTTCATTCGTCTGCTGGTATAGCAAACCTCTCCAACGTAAATCATCCATTAATTCATTCGACATTTTTTATTTCCTCCTATTTTCAACATAAAAAGTCCCCACACGATCAATAAATGATCATGCAGGGACGTTAGTTGAGTAATTCATAACGCGGTACCACCCGGCTTGAGAGTAAACACTCTCCGGCTTTGAGGCGCTAGTAACGTTGCGCAAAACGTACACTCCAAAACTGTAATTCATGTATAGTGCACCGAACAGCTTCCACCAACCGCTGTCTCTCTAGGACGGAACTCACTACCACTACTTCGGTTTCTTCGACATGTAATTTCGTATGAGTTCAATTTTACCTATCTTCCAATGAAAGTCAACAATTAATGCATATTTCCTTTTGAATCTGTGATATAATGAGAAAGATTTTTGGGGGGAGAAAAACTTTGAATAACGAAAAGAATAATAGAATTAAGCAACTTGAAGATAAGTTTGAACAAGCGAAAAAAGAGCCTTGGGCCAAAAAACTTCGCATCGGTACCGGCGTACTTTGGAACTTGTTTATTTTACTCATTATCTTCGCCGTCATTGGGGCCGTATTTGCGAGTTCAGTTGGTGCAGGCTATTTCGCTTCTCTCGTTGCGAAAGAACCGTTACGTACGAAAGAAGAACTTCGAGACCAGGTGTTTAATTACGAAGAAACATCTGAAATGTTCTTTGCAGACAGTATTTATCTAGGCAAGATCAACTCGGACATCGAGCGCCGACAAATTACGCTAGATAAAGTTTCACAGTATGCACTGGACGCTGTGCTTGCTACTGAGGATGAATACTTTGAAGAACACAAAGGTGTCGTGCCAAAAGCGATATTCCGTGGCGTGTTCCAAGATGTTACAAACTCAGACAGTCAAACGGGTGGATCGACACTCACACAGCAGTTAGTCAAAAACCAGATTCTAACGAATGAAGTATCGTATGAACGTAAAGCCAAAGAAATCTTGCTAGCTATGCGTTTGGAGCACTTCATGACGAAAGATGAAATTCTCGAAGCTTACCTGAATATCATTCCTTATGGCCGTGATGTTTCGGGACAGAATATCGCAGGTATCGAAACAGCCGCACGCGGTATCTTCGGCATTAAAGCCGCTGATTTAAGTTTGCCGCAAGCTGCATATATTGCGGGTATTCCACAAGCACCTTATACATACACGCCCTTCTACAGTAAAAATCAAGGGATTAAAGAACGGGAAAAACTTATGTACGGTGTTAACCGAATGAAAACGGTATTGTTCAGAATGCGTGATGCAGGTTATATTACGGACGCAGAATGGAAGGAAGCAAAGGCTTACGATGTAACGAAAGACTTCAGACAACCTTCACGCCGTGCGACGGAACGTTATCCGTATGTCACACAAGAAATTCAAAATCGTACCATCGAAATTTTAGCTAAAGTATTAGCTGAAAAAGATGGCATCGACGCGGACCGTTTTGAAGGTGATTCCAAGATCAAAGAAAAATACGAAATCATGGCAGACCGTTCCATGCGAACAGACGGCTATCGTATCTTCTCTACGATCAACAAAGAGCTGTATGACAAAATGAATGAAGTGGCTGACAGCTTCCAGTACTACGGATATACGTATACATCCGAAACAGTAGATGACGAATCAGGCAAAACGATTACGAAACAAAATCCTGTTCAAGTGGGGGCGATGATGATCGAAAACCATACAGGTCAAATACTCTCATTCGTCGGTGGTCGTGATTACGAACTGGAAGCAATGAATCACTCTACGCAAGCTTTTCGAGAGAATGGATCCTCCATGAAACCTTTACTTGTATACGCACCTGCCATTGAATATGGTGTGATTGGTGCAGGTAGTCCGGTAGTGGATGTGAAGTTTATAGGTAGAGATGGATATTCTCCAGCCAACTACTTCGACCGAGAGCTTGGAGTATTGCCCGCACGCGAATCACTGGCTCGCTCACAAAACGTATCTACTGTACGTCTATATGATCAGATAATAGATAGAAACCCGATTGATTTTCTTAAGAAAATGAAATTCAAAAATGCTACAGATCGAGCAGGTAGTGGTCTTTCTGCAGCATTAGGTACTATGGATGTATCTGTAGAAGAAAATACAAATGCATATGCTACATTTGCCAATGGCGGACAATTTATTCAATCATATATGATTGAACGGATTGAAGATATGAAAGGCAATGTCGTATTTGAACACAAAGCTGAACCAGTGGAAGTATTCAGTCCAGAAACTTCTTATATCATCACAGATATGATGCGTGATGTATTAAAAGGAAATGGTACGGCTGCTAGATTACCTGGTTTGATGAACTTCCGACCGGATTTGGCTGCAAAAACTGGTACATCCCAGAAATATGGAGATGCCTGGCTAGTCGGCTATAATCCAAACGTTTCGTTGGGTGTTTGGATGGGCTATAAAAAGCGTACTACACCGTTATATCACGGCTACAACAGTGGTCAAATGCATCCATCAGAACGGACAGCACGATTGTACGGACAATTGATGAATACAGCCAATACCGTGATACCAGAAACGATTAAAGCAAGAGATACCTTTAAGCGCCCTAACGGTGTTGTCACACGTTCATTCTGTGGCATTTCAGGACTCGCTCCTTCTGCTGCATGTTCATCAGCAGGACTCGTTCGATCAGATTTATTTAATTCGAAAAAGATGGTTCCATCAAAAGCGGATGACAGTATCGTTTCATCAGCGGCTGTTCGAGTAAATGGAAAACTATATCAGGCGTTAGCTTCTACTCCTCGTGAATTTGTCACGTCTGGCGGCGTTGGCGTAACTTCTGAATATGGAAAGCGGATGCTTGGACGTTTAGGTGGAGATGCTTCTAAACTACTTGCAGGTCGTGGCAGTTATTCAAGCAGTGTCGCAGGCGGCACATTCCCTGCTGACAATGTACCACCTGCAGCCGTATCGGCAGGACAAAATGGTTCAGTTCTTACATGGACCGGCTCCTCTTCAAATGATGTAATTGGTTATTACATTTATCAGAACGGTGCTAGAATCGGTACGGTTCATGACGGAGCTTCTAGATCGTATAAAGTCGGATATGGTTCTTACTATGTGCGCGCAGTTGATATTACCGGCCAACTATCAGGGCCTTCAAACACGGTAACAAATGCTGCACCTGCACCAAAAGCAGAACCGAAATCAGATACGAATTCTGGAACAAAACCAGGAACTAATCCAGAAACGAAACCGGATGCAAAACCGGAAACAGATGCTGAATCAAAACCAGATTCGAAACCAGAAGCTACACCCGAATCTAAACCAGAACCAAAACCAGAAGCAAAGCCGGAAGCTACACCTGAACCAAAGCCAGATGCAGCTCCTGCAGCAAAAGAATAACGCACAAGCCGGATTACAATGTGAAATTGTAATCCGGCTTTTTTTGTCTGTAAAAAATGTGTGGAAAGTAATGAAACTCCCCCTCTTCATTACTTTCCACACTTTTTACTACTCGGTACTAATTACCGACAATTCAGTGATTTTAATGATAATAATATACTTTTCCACCCTATCAATTGTATACTTAACAAAGAGCAACACGTGCCGAACTTACAGCTAGTACTTGAGCGTACAATGGATAGAAATATTAGGAAGAGGTGAACTGTGTGGAACATAAAAAGACCTACTTTTCCAGATCATTTCCGCATGACGAAGGGGAACTGGTCATTGAAGGGCCCGTTTCACCAGAGCGATTGGCGGCGTTCGAATTTCACGAAGGACTAAAAGCATTCCGTCCATCTAAACAACAACAAGAAGCATTGGTGAAAATCGCTGCGTTTCCTGAAGGTCGAATCAATGTAGCGAGAATCGATAATATGGTCGTTGGGTACGTTACCTATCTATATCCCGATCCACTCGAACGCTGGTATGAAGCAAACATGGATAATTTAATTGAACTAGGTGCCGTTGAAGTAGTTGCTGCCTATCGTGGTGCACGCATCGGCAAATCTTTACTGGAATTATCGATGCTCGATGATGCGGTGGAAGATTATATTATTATTACAACCGAATATTATTGGCATTGGGATTTGAAAGGAACTGGGTTGACAGTATGGGAGTATCGTAAAATGATGGAGAAAATGATGCGTGCAGGTGGCATGGAATTCTTCTCAACCGATGATCCAGAAGTTAGCTCCCATCCCGCAAATGCACTAATGGCGAGAATTGGAAAACGAGTCGATCAAGAATCCATCGAGCGTTTTGATCGTGTGCGTTTCAAAAATCGTGTTAATTACTGAAAGTGAGGAATGATCATGCTAATACAGGACATTATGAAAACAGATGTGATTACGCTTAATTCTACGCATACGATTGCAGATGCGGTACAACTGATGAAGGAAAAACGAATCCGCCACATCCCTATTGTGAAAGATGGGCGGATAGAAGGACTAGTTACAGATCGTGACGTCAAAGAAGCCTCTCCTTCCAGCATTTCAGAGAGATTGGAACCTTCACTTTATGAAACAACACTTGATAAAATTATGAAAACCGACTTATTGATTGGACATCCGCGAGACTTTGCGGAAGAAGCTGCGTTAATGTTTTATACGTATGAAATCGGTTGTTTACCAATCGTTTCTAATTATCAGCTAGTCGGAATTCTTACTAAAACAGATTTACTCTATAACTATATTGAATTAACAGGTGCCAATCAGCCAAGTTCGCATATTCAAATTCGCGTTCCAAACACGCCTGGTATTTTATATGAAGCATCTAAAGTATTTCACGACCACAATACGAATGTGCTAAGTGTACTGGTTTATCCTTATCAAGATAATGAAGAGTACAAAATTCTAGCGATCCGCATCAAACGAATGAATCCTCTTCCGATCATCGAAGGATTAAAAGAGCAAGGATTCGAAGTTCTTTGGCCAAGTGAACCGGAGATGGGCGTATGAAAAAACAAGCGAGTTTTATCTTTTCTCCCGACCAACTAAACTATGAATTTTCGGATACCCACCCGTTTAATCAGAAGCGAATCATTTTGACAAAAGATTTATTAGATGACATGAATACGATCAAACCTGAAGAAATCGTGATTCCGCGCACAGCCACAGACGAAGAATTGCTTCTGGCTCATGACGCAAAGTATATCGAAATCGTGAAAAAAGCGAGTAAAGGTGATGTTAGCGAAAACATCGGTAGTATATACGGAATCGGTACGGAAGATACACCATTCTTCACTGGCATGCATGAAGCGAGTGCATTGCTCGTCGGTGGTACTCTTACAGCAATTGAAGAAGTAATGGAAGGCCGTTCCAGATACGCACTGAACCTCGGCGGCGGCTTGCATCACGGATTCCAAGGGAAAGCTTCTGGCTTTTGTATTTACAATGATAGTTCCGTAGCTATCAAATACTTACAGCAAAAATATGGCGCTCGCGTATTATACGTAGATACCGATGCGCACCATGGCGACGGCGTGCAATGGACGTTTTACGATGATCCAAATGTCTGTACATTCTCTATCCATGAAACAGGTCGCTACTTGTTCCCTGGTACAGGTAATGTAACTGAACGAGGCAATGGCGCAGGTTATGGCACGTCATTCAACTTCCCTATCGACGCATTTACGGAAGATGAATCATTCCTACATATCTATAAAACTGCCTTGCGGGAAGTAGCAGAACACTTCAAGCCAGACGTTATTCTTACCCAAAATGGAGCAGATGCGCACTACTTCGATCCATTAACGCATCTGTATAGCACCATGAAGATTTATGAAGAAATTCCGAAACTAGCAAAAGAACTCGCAGAAGAATTCTGTGATGGGAAGTGGATTGCAATAGGCGGTGGTGGATACGATATATGGCGCGTAGTACCGCGCGCATGGTCTCACTTATGGCTGACTATGAAGGACATCCCAACACCAACCGGACGCCTGCCAGAAGCCTGGCTAAACAAATGGCAACCTGAATCCCCTGTTCCTCTTATTGAGACGTGGGAAGACCCTGAGGACCTATACGAGCCAGTTCCTCGTAAACATGACATCAATGAAAAAAACGAGCAAATGCTAACGAGAGCGTTGCACGTCATTCGAAAAGCATAATAAAAAGCAACTTATCGCGAAGATAAGTTGCTTTTTTATCTTGATGTTTTTAAAAATAAGGTAGTAGTGCTCAAAGTTCTGAACACAATACCAGTTACTCTTCGTCGCAGGGAGCAACTCCTACCTTACTTCTTAACCGACTGCCGCTCTTCCAAATAATAAGGTAAAACAACTTCGGTCTCTTCTACTTCTTCCTTATTCATCAACTTCGTCAACAAACGCATCGATACGGCACCTAAGTCATACAATGGCACCACAATCGCAGTCAGCTGCGGACGAACAATACGCGCAAGAATAGAGTGCTGGAAACAAATAATCTCTAAATCCTCAGGTATTCTAAGATTCTCATCACGCACACCATTCATAATACCAATTGCAACTTCGTCACTGCTCGTCATGACAGCCGTTGGACGGTCAGACAACTTACCTAGCACATTCCAGCTTTCGTAAGCATCATCATACGTATTGTCGGTTTCCACGATCAATGACTCATCGATCATCATCCCCGCTTCTTCCAACGCACGAATATACCCAACACGCTTGCACACACGATTAATGTCACGCGTAAACGGTCCCGAAACAAATGCAATACGCTTGTGGCCATTGTCGATTAACTTCTTTGTTACTTCATATGCGGCTTGTTCATGATCAATATTGACAGAGGGTAAGTTGTTTTCAAAATCCAACGTCCCTGCCAAGACGATTGGAACGTTCGCTGTTTTCATTTCTTTACGTACTTCAGGTGAAATAGAATCACTCATGAAGATCAGTCCATCTACTTGCTTACCTAAATGATCTTCAAACAACTCAACCTCTCGAGAGGTACTTTTGTCGGAATTTGAGATGATAATATTGTACTCATACATCGTGGCCACGTCTGCAATCCCTCTGGATAGCTCTGCGTAGTAACTCTTGGACATATCCGGGACAATTACTCCGATCGTCGTAGTACGCTTACTAGCTAGTCCACGAGCGACGGCGTTTGGCCGGTATCCCAATCGTTCAATACAGTCCAATACTTTTTTGCGAGTCGCCGGCTTCACGTTTTGATTGCCGTTCACTACACGTGAAACCGTTGCCATCGATACGTTCGCTTCTCTTGCTACATCGTAAATAGTGATCGCCATTTTTGCTCCTCCTGTCTTTATTCTTTACTAGTATACCGTGTTCTACTGGACTTTTGTGTTTTTCTGTGCAGAATTCCGTCATTCTATACAGAAAAACACCGACCTTTACGAATAAAGGATCGGTGTTGGATGTTTTAGATCGTTTGGTGTGTGTTCATGAAGCGAGTAATCTCTTCGTAGAACTTGTCAAACTGCTCAATATCCATTTGCTGCGCTGAATCCGATAATGCTACGGCTGGATCCGGATGAACCTCTGCCATAACGCCGTCTGCTCCTACTGCAATTGCTGCTTTCGCTGTCGGAAGCAATAAATCTTTACGGCCAGTGGAGTGTGTAACGTCCACGAATACCGGTAAGTGCGTTTCTTGCTTCAAGATGGGAACAGCAGAGATGTCCAGCGTGTTTCGAGTTGCCGTCTCATATGTACGAATTCCTCGCTCACATAGCATAATCTCCGTATTACCTTTAGATATAATATATTCAGCTGCATTGACGAACTCAGAAATCGTTGCAGACATTCCACGCTTTAGAAGTACTGGCTTATTGACCATTCCAGCTTCTTTCAGCAATTCGAAGTTCTGCATATTACGTGCACCGATTTGGATTACATCGATATATTCGAGTGCTTCCTCCAAGTGTGACGGTGTAATGATTTCTGTGACGATAGAAAGTCCAGTTTCATCCGCAACTCGCTTTAGAATTTTTAAACCTTCCAGGCCTAAACCTTGGAAATCATATGGAGATGTACGTGGCTTGTAAGCTCCTCCACGAATCATCGTTAATCCTTTTGCTTTGATTGACTTGGCAACTGCCAAAACCTGCTCGTAAGATTCTACTGCACAAGGTCCAAATACGAAAGATGGATGTCCGTCTCCGATTTTATGGCCGTTTACATCAACAATCGTGTCTTCAGGTTTTCTAGTACGGGATACGAGCAATGCATTCTTCTGCTCATCTTGCTGTACTTCAAGTGCTGACATGAAAATAGATTTAAATACCTGTTCAAGGATACCGTCTGGTAAAGGACCAATGTTTGCCTTCTTTAAGACGTTGAGCATCTCGCGTTCGCGAACCGGATCATATCTATTAACACCTTGCTTTTCTTTTAACTTACCAATTTCTTGGATAACGCCTGTACGTTCGTTGATCAATTTAAGTATATCTAAGTTCAACTGATCAATAGTACCTCTCAACTCACCTAAATCTTGCTTGCTCATAATACCTGTCTCCTCCCCGTACATATCTTCCTTTGCTAACACCGGAATCTATGGTACATTTTTATATAATAGACCTAGTATAATGAATACTCATAGAAAAGTCACGCAATTTCATCGAATAAATAAATATTCACTATTTTCACATAGAAAAAACTTGAAAAGAGGTTGGAAATCCTGGTTACTAAGTTATTCGCTCTTGATATCGGGACTCGCTCCGTTGTGGGCATTATACTGGAAGAACATAACGATTCATTCCATATTGTAGACTTGATTTCTAAAGAACATAAAGAGCGATCGATGATTGATGGACAAATACATAATATTTTAAGCGTGGCGTCTATTATTCAAGAAATTAAAGAACAATTGGAACAAACTCATGGTCCTCTGAAACATGTCAGTGTTGCGGCAGCTGGTCGTTCATTGAAAACAGCAGAAGGAACTGTGACGGTAGATATTTCAGATCGTACTTTGGTATCAAATGAGGATATTAACCGATTGGAATTATTAGCTGTCCAACATGCACAGGAAAAATTACTAGCCGCTCATCAATCGCAAGAGGATGACCACTATTATTGCGTAGGTTATTCGGTGCTATATTATAAATTGCAAGACGAAAAGATTGGCAGTTTGATAGATCAAACCGGGAAATCAGCGACTGTAGAAGTCATTGCTACATTTTTACCACGTGTAGTGGTGGAATCCTTACTCGCCGCCTTACAGCGTGCCGATTTAGAAATGGAAGCTCTAACGCTTGAACCGATCGCAGCTATTCATGTACTCGTTCCTCCTTCTATGAGAAGATTGAACATCGCATTAGTTGATATTGGCGCTGGCACATCAGATATTGCCATTGTTAGAGAAAACACCGTGTCGGCTTATGGAATGGTACCTGTGGCGGGAGACGAAATGACCGAAGCACTAAGTTCACATTACTTGCTCGATTTTCCTTTAGCTGAACAATTGAAACGTCAAATCTATGATCAAGAGATCTTGACGGTTCAAGATATTTTAGGATTCGAACAAGAAATACCTTCACAAGAAGTGATCGATGTCATTAGACCGTCAGTGAAACATCTCGCGTTATCCATCGCCAATGAAATCAAACGCTTGAATCACAACTCCTCTCCACAAGCCGTCATGATTGTCGGAGGTGGAGGGTTAACGCCTACACTGACAAAAGAAGTGAGTATGCAACTAGATCTTCCGGAAAATCGGGTAGCCATTCGAAGTCTCGACGCACTCTCAGGGGTTACACTCGCTGATCATATCGAAGCTTCTCCTGCACTCGTTACACCAATCGGTATTGCGATCGCAGCGCAAAGAGCGCCGATTCATTATATTTCCCTAACCGTCAACGAGCAGTCCATTCGATTATTCGAATTAAAAGAGCTTACTGTAGGTGACACGCTACTCGCGGCCCGCATTACTGCCCGTCAGTTATACGGTAGACCTGGACTCGCACTAACCGTAAAAGTAAACGGACAATGGAGAACACTTCCTGGCGAGCACGGCTCACCTACGACCATCCTGTTAAACGGCGCTGAAGCAGGCACGAAGGATCGGGTAGGTAACCAAGACCATGTTGAGCTATTGTTCGGCAAAGACGGTACAGACGCCTCAGCGACAGTCAGGGACTTGGTAGAGGCGCCTGAACCTATTCATTATCAGCTAGACGGAGTGACACGGACGGTTATAGGTGAAATTTTACTCAATGGAAAGACTGTGACAATGGATACGGAGATTGCTGATCGAGAAGAACTGACAGTGAATGCAGCGAATAGAATACGAGATGCGATAACCTCTCATGTAAGTCCGGGAACAGATTCGTTCACTGTTACATGGAACGGAACCCCCCACCGTCTGAGGAAGCGTGAGACCGTCTACATTGCAAACGGACAAGAAGTATCAGACCAATATGAGATTTGCGCGAACGATATCATTGAAACGCTGCAACCTGCCTCCCTTTCCTTAAAGGAAATAGCAAGGGATTTAGATATCGTTCTAGAAGAGCGCGCCGATGTTACATTCAATGAAGAACCCGTGGTGATCAAAAAACCACGTACTGCCGCTTATGTAAACGGACAACTGGCGAACCTTGACTACCAAGTACAATGTAACGATCAGGTTGAATTCAAATCGTTATCCAATTCGCCTATACTATTCAGTGACATATTTTCATTCACTGATTTTTCATTACCCTCTCAATCTACGGCCGCCTATCGATTAATGCGTAATGGCGAATCCATTCGCTTCAATGAATTGATATTCGGCGGAGATCAACTAGAGATTATATTTGAATAAAAGCTACGCCTTGCGGAAATCGCATGGCGTAGCTTTTTCTATTACTCGTTTCATTTACTAGTACGCATAGAAAAAACCTTCCCGTGAAGGAAGGTTTTCACTATTATTTTGAATGGATTTTGTTGTTGTTGTTGTTTGAAGTTGAGTTGTTCGCTTTAGACTGATTCGTATCCTTTTTAGCTGAAGCATCTGCTTTAGGAGATTTGTTGTCATTGGTATTGGTATTGTTTTTGTTTGAAGATTTGTCAGCTTTAACTTGATCTTCATTTTTGTTTGAAGAATCTTTTACTTTTGAAAGCTCTCCAGATTTTTCATTGTTTTCTTTTGCACTTTTATAATCAGTTGCTTCTTCACCTTCAGATGATACTGTACCATCATCCATTGGAACTTTAGCTTTTGATGTAGCAGTTTTCACTTTGTCTACTAGTTGTCCTGATTGCTCTTGTAAGCTATGTGACAACTCAGAAGTTTTCTCTTTTGCAGCTGTAGTGAAAGCTGTAGTTTTTTCTTTTGCCGTATCCGTGAAGTCAGCTGTGTAATCTTTTGCTGCACTTGATAACTCGGCTGCTTTATCTTTCGCTGTGCTTGATAGCTCTACCGCTTTATCTTTTGCTGTTGAGCTTAATTCAATACTCTTGTCTTTAAATTGTGAAGCTTGTGTAGTTAAATCTTCACGCATTTCACGGCCAGTCTTCGGTGCCAAGAACAATGCAGTTGCCGCTCCGATTACCCCACCAATGATTGCGCCGGCAATGAAGCTTCCTGTACCGCTGCTATCTTCGTCATACAGATCATTTGTAGAACGGTATGAGTAGTTCGCCGGATATTGTGGCTGTCCATAAGTGTTTGAGTAGTTACCTTGATTGTCGTTGTAGTTCGGTTTGTTTTCTGTCATTTTTCTTCCTCCTGTGAATTCACTATTTTTGTATGTTTTAAAGGAAAATGCTTGTACTAGGAGCGCGATTTGTATACCGTCCAACCAGCGGACTTTTTAGGTTGCCGTTCCTTTACTTGATCATATAGACCAAATGCAACGGTTCCCCATTGTACTACTTGCGCGATTTTGTCACTGTTTTGTTCGGCTTGGGTAGTTACTGAACTCGAGATCCGATGAACGGATTGATTGAGCGTGTTCACTGAGTCGCCTACTCCCTTTACCGCATCCACCACAGTGTTCAGCTTGTCCGCTTTTCCTTGTAAATCTTCGGCCAGCTGATTGGTTTTTTGAAGAAGCTGTGTACTTTCTGTAGTCACTCCCTCTAATTGCTTTGATAAGTCATCTACTGTATGCGAGACACTTTGTAAAGATGTCTTTAACGACCCCAGTGTCATAGCTAGACTTACACAAAGAATAAGAAATGCGATTGCTGCAATTACTGCTGCAACGTAAAGTAAATTGATCACTTACGTTATCCTCCTAGAGCATATTCTTACGAAAACTTTACCCCTCTTTCAGAGTTTCTAAACTTTTCGTCCTATTACTCCTGTTCGACATAACTAGGTGATATCCTTTATTGAAACCAATAAATTCTAAAAAAAAAAAAGAGAAACAGCCTTCTCATAAAAGATTAGGCTGTTTCTTCTTTCGTAATATCTGATTTGAATTGTTTTAAATATAATTGGATATCTCCGGCTCCCATAAATAAGATTACCGCATTGTGATGTGCTTCTAAATCTGACATATCTTCTATTTTCAAATGTTGGGAGTTCGGGATTTTATCAATCAAGTCTTGAATGGTTAAACTTCCGACTTGCTCTCTTGCAGATCCGAAAATATCACATAAGTACACATGATCTGCCTCAGACAGAGCTTCTGCAAATTGATCTAACATCGCAGCAGTTCTGCTGAAGGTATGCGGTTGGAACACCGCAATCACTTCACGGTTCGGATATTTTTGACGTGCGGAATCCAATGTCGCACGGATTTCAGTTGGATGATGCGCATAGTCATCCACAATGACGCGGTCATCTAATTCCAAGACAGTAAAACGTCTTTTCACACCGGTAAACGTCGCAAAGCGTTCATTTACAATTTCAGCTGGAATATTTTCATAATGACAAAGCGTAATAACACTCAACGCATTTCGAATGGCATGGTCGCCTGTTAATGTAATTGTGAAACGATAATAGAATTCATTTCGGATGAATACATCAAATGAGCAGCCATTTTGATCTTTTTCAATATTCGCTGCGTAGAAATCATTGGATGGATCCAAGCCGTAATAAACAATCGGAACCTGACATTGGAGTTTCTGAAGATTATCATCATCACCGCAAGCGATTAATGCCTTCTTCACTTGACTCGCCATCTCTCCGAAAGCATCCAAGATATCGTCCAAACTTGTGAAATAATCCGGATGATCAAAATCAATATTCGTCATGATTGCATAGTCTGGATGGTATGCCAAAAAGTGACGTTTGTATTCACATGCTTCAAATACAAAATTCTCCGCATTCTTGACACCTTTACCTGTACCGTCTCCAATTAAATAAGATGTTGGCGCAAAGCCACCCAATACATGTGAAAGCAAACCCGTTGTAGATGTTTTACCATGCGTCCCCGTCACACCAATGGAAGTAAATTGTTCCATATAGTCACCAAGGAATTCATGATAACGAATAACCTCTACACCCAGTTCTTTTGCCCGCAGTAATTCAGGATGATCATCTTTAAATGCGTTTCCCGCAATCACTTTCATGCCCGGCTGAATATTATTCTCGTCAAATGGAAGTACTTTTATATTTCTTTCATGTAAGGGATCTTCTGTGAAAAAGTATTTTTCCACGTCAGAACCTTGAACTGTATAAGAAGAGTCATGCAGCAACTGGGCAAGGGAACTCATTCCCGATCCTTTTATACCAGTAAAATGTAACAATGTCATATTGAAACCTCCCGGGAATTCTTTCATCCCACTTTTTATCTTCAATTGTCCAATAGTAGACCAGAAGATTATTTCCTGTCATAGTATACCACGCGTTCGCACAAACCTTTGGATACGAACTTTGGATTTATTATTTCATGAAGCTTTCAAATGCTTGTTCAGTCAAAAAGACGTCGCGCGCTCTGCTTCCTCTTTGCTCAGATATAAATTGATTTGCTTCCATTCGGTCGATTAACTTTGCCGCCCGGTTGTAGCCGATGCTGAAATGGCGCTGTAATGACGAGGTAGATGCACTCCCCTGCTCGATGACAAAGTTGCAAGCTTGCTCAAATAACGGATCCGATTCCTCTTCTCGGACAGCGGCCGCCAGCAAATCATCTTGGCCGAATAAGTAATTCGGTTCTGCTTCATTACGAACATGTTCTATTATACGCTCGATTTCATCATCCGTGACAAATGTCCCCTGAAGACGGACAGGAGCCGATTGGCCATTGCCTAAATACAACATATCCCCTTTACCAAGTAAACGATCTGCACCTACTGTGTCTAAAATCGTTCTAGAATCCACTTGTGAGGATACAGCAAATGCTATGCGAGTTGGAATGTTGGCTTTGATCGTTCCCGTGATGACATCAACAGAAGGTCGCTGTGTTGCGATGATTAAATGAATACCACACGCTCTAGCTTTTTGTGTGATTCGGCTGATGGACACTTCAACATCTGCAGGTGCCATCATCATTAAATCTGCTAACTCGTCAATCACTACTACGATATAAGGCATTTTTAAAGAGAAACGACGTGATTCCATGACCATTTCGTTATAGCGTTCAATATTACGTACGCCGGAATGCGCGAACAGTTCATAGCGTCTTTCCATCTCATTAACTGCCCATTTCAACGCTGCAGTCGCCGCTTTTACATCCGTAATAACGGGACTCAACAAGTGAGGAATCCCATTATATGGTGCTAGTTCTACCATCTTCGGATCAATGAGCAATAGTTTCAGATCATGATGCGAAGCTTTATATAGCAAACTGATCAGTATAGAGTTGATGCAGACGGATTTACCGGAGCCTGTTGCACCCGCAATCATTCCGTGTGGCATCTTGCGTAGGTCAAGTGTTTGCGGCTCACCAGTCAAACTCAGTCCAAGTACAGCCTCTAAGGGCGAGTCTGAGTTCATAAAGGAATCACTATCAATAACCTCTGAAATTCGAACAGCACGTGTTTTGCGATTTGGGATTTCAATACCAATCATACTTGTACCTGGAATCGGTGCCTGGATACGAATATCTCTAGCAGCCAAAGCCAATTTTAAGTCGTCGGTAAGATTTCGAATTTTACTTACTTTCGTCCCCTGCATTACCGTTAACTCAAACATCGTAACTGCAGGTCCTTGTACAGCTTGCACGACAGTCGCCTTTACAGCAAAGTGAGAAAGAGTTTCTTCTAACGTCGCGGACTGCGACGCAAGCCACTCTTCATCAATGATTTCTTCCTCCGGTGGTGCTAAATACTGCATCGTCGGGAATCCGTAATGTGGTGGTTCTTCTTCGATTATTTCCTCTTCAGGCTCTTCTACAATCGTTTCAGAAGTCGTCGACACAGTCTCGGTTACTTCGACATAAGATTCTACCGCAATGGATTGCGGCTCTTCGATGGAGCTTGGTTCTTCCACGCTTGGTTCTATACTATTCTTCTGTAGTTCTTGCTCTACCAGTTGTATATCCCCTACCGCTTCGGATGGTTCCGCCACTTCGCGATTCATATGATCCGCTTCTATTTCAACTGGCTCTTCCACTACTACTTCTTTCTTTGCTGCATTAGCTGCAATTAACTCTTCTACTCTTGCTGCTAATTTTTCTTTATCGGATTTAAGCATCAACACATTAAATGGTACGACTTTTTCTTTTTTAACTGGTTGCGCTTGTTCTTCTATTTCATCCATTTCGGATTCTACTTCTTCTATTTCCTCTTCTATCTCTTCTTTTACCTCTTCTTCTACCTCTTCTTCTACTTCTACTTCTACTTCTACTTCTACTTCTACTTCTTTTTCAATCGTAACAGTCACTGGCGCTTCTGAATCTACTACAATTTCTTCGATTTCAGCTTCAACATCCTCATGCTTTTCTACTTCTGTTTCAACTTCCGTTACCGATAGAGGACGCTCTACATCTTCCGTTTGGGCAGAGACTTCCTGCGATTCCTCTCGTTCTACCGTTGTTACTGGTACTTCTTCTAACTCTTCACTTGTTTCTTCAGTTTCTTCAGTTTCTTCGGTTTCATCTTGCACTAAGTCGTGTTCAGCTACTTCTGGTGATTCTTCTTCTATCATCGGTATTTCTTCAGTCTGTTCTACTAGTTGCGTAGCTTCTTCAGATACTTCTGATTTAGGTGCTTCTACTTCTTGCGCTTGTTCTGGCGCTGAAAACACTTCAGACTGTCTTTTTTCTGATGAACTAGCAAATAATGGTGTTTCATTAGGTTGTTGATTGGAAATCAAGGACAATGGCAATTCATCATCATGATCTTCTAATTGATCATGCAACACTTGATCTTTCGTATCTTTCTTTTCTATGACCGACTCCATAGCCTCACTGATTGGAGAACTAGTGTTCAATCCGTAGATAGGTGAAGGAACATGAGTAGGTGTAAACGGCTTTCTAAATTTCTTCGGCTTCTCAACCTTCACGGGTTCTTCCTTCGGCTGATACGGTTCCTCTAGTTCAGGACGTCGTGATTCATAGGGTTCAATTCGTTGCGGCTCCGCGTGCAATGTACGGTCATGCTTTCTTCCGGAAAATGGAAGAGGTAGTGGACTTGATGTAGGTGGAATGATGTGAGCAAAATCTCGTTTTGCTTCTGCACGGTAGACATTTCCACCTCGCTCATAACGACCTGGCCAACGTTCATTCTGTTCCAAAGGAAGTATTTCATATGCATCTTCTTGTGTCGCTGCTTCTTCTTGTAAATAATCTTTTGTATATTCATCATGATGGATTTGTGGTTCCCATCCATAAATTTCATAGTCAGAAACTATCGGAAATCGAAAGTTTGTTTTTTTATTTTCATCAAGATCTTCGTTTAGATTTTGGTTTTTAATTTGATTTTGATTTTGGTTTTGGTTTTCATTATTTTTTTCCATGTTATTTTCAGTAGTTGATTGTTCATATAATGGGTTCTCTTTTTCAGAGCCTTCTTGCATTTGCTGAAGGCGTCTCTTCATATTCCGTAGCCAGCTCAAATATATCACTCTTTTCATATCAATCATTTCATTTTAACAGGTTACCTATAAGGAAATCAA
Organism: Sporosarcina sp. P32b; assembly: GCF_002743335.1. Lineage (GTDB taxonomy): Bacteria > Bacillota > Bacilli > Bacillales_A > Planococcaceae > Sporosarcina. Next base: position 13,337 of record NZ_PDZB01000003.1, on the reverse strand, counting down.
ACAGTTCTATGTTCTTTCTGTATAAAATGATGATTTGTAACCCTTTGTAACAATAATACAAAAAAGCTTTTGCTACAAGCTTAATGAGGCTTGTGCAAAAGCTTTTTTTCTATGGATATATTTACAACTTACGCTTTGAAAGCTTCCCCGACTTTTCGATCGTCTTCTAATACGAGGATTCCCTTTGCTTCAGGTGCGTCTTGTAGATCAAGTTCTGTAGCAGAACAGATCATACCTGATGAAGCTACTCCGCGAAGTTCCGCATCACGAATGATCATACCTGAAGGCATTACAGCCCCTACTTTTGCTACAACAACCTTCTGTCCAGCTTCCACATTGGCAGCGCCACAAACGATTTGCAATGTTTCTTCCCCTACGTCTACCTGGCAAACGTTCAACTTATCTGCGTTTGGATGCTTTTCTTTTTCAGCAACATAGCCGACAACGAACTTTGGCGTGAAATCCAATTCCAATTCTAAATCGATGTCATTTGTCTTTAATGCTGTTTGTAGTTGTTCGCCAAGCTCTTCTGTCAGTTCCACTTGACCAACTGCTGAAACAGGGAAATAACTGGATGCATCAAATAAATTGAACGCAACTACAGTTCCCGTTTCTTCATTTTTGATCAATGTAACATTGTTTTTTCTTTCAGCAGTAATTGCTGTAGGTCTTTCTGTTGTAAGTTGAACGAACAATACATCGCCAACACCTTCTGGATTATAAAATATGTTCATTTTTTCTTATCCCTTCTTGCTAATCTATTTTTCGCCATAATGAAAATAGGTTCTAGTTTACCATCTTCATAAATGAATGACAGAGACGTAACAGGAACAGCTCCTGTTGTGAAAAACTGCATAGCAATTTGTGCCACGACGTCATAGCCCGTTTCATTTCGGATGTCTCCGATAATTAACACATCTTGATGCGGAACGGAAACGACCATATGACCTTCAATTTTCTGTTCCATTTCTTTCATGAATGGCTGATTTAATATTCTGCTCGCATCATAGCCATCGTTGTTGCTGATAAAGTAGAAAATATTATCGGAAACGATATCTTGTTTATAAGCAGTCGGTAACGTCTTCACTTTAAACATTGCGATTTCCTGTATTTCTTGTTCTGTCATCTGCATATCGGCCAACATCCCATGATCAATCAAGCGATACGTATTCCCTAGATCTAACGCATAGAAAATCCGTGTTTCAGCTGTATGATCTTTCGTTAAGAAAGGTTGTCCCGCAGAACTTTCTGTTGGGAATGAAGTCGAACGGATGACAGGATAGATTGTATTTTCTCCTGCGAAGCCTTTTTCTTGTTCTTGCTCCATAGCGCGAAATGTTTCTTGAATGGTATACACCACTTCATCAATTGCACGATCTTTTTTCTGCTCATACTTGGATAAAATTTCAGGTAATGAAATATCCATACCTTTATGAAGAGTATGGTGGACAATCCGCAACTTGTCCGCCTGTCGGTCAAATTGCCAATCAAAGTTCTCTTTAGGTAAGCGTTTCTTTAGTTCTTCTACCAAATCTGCAGCTTCCATTCGTTAACCCTCTCCTTCACTACTCTAAGTTACTTACTGATCGTTATGCTGAGCCGAACGAGCAATTTCCATCATCTTTTCTAAATAAGCGTCCGTGTTTTCTTCATTCGTGACAGTTTCTACTTTCGCTCCACCTACGTTTGCAATTAACTCTACTTGCTTCTCACCTTTTTGAATAACCGCAACGAAGCCAAATGCATCATCTTTAGAAAATGTTTGTGCACCTACTAAATGATCCGGTTCATCCGTCAATAGAACATCATAATACACTTGACTGTTTTTCTTTTCATTCGGATTAACGGTTAGATAAAATGAATCATTTCGTTTAGTTAAAACAATCTTTTGTGAAACTGATTCTTTATCTATTCGTAGAGTTGGCGGTTTATAGAATTCAATATCGCCCACCGTTTGATTCGCTTTTTTACTATTAAGTTCGAATACTTTTTTCGCTGAAACAAATGCATCGTCAGTACGGACTTCCACCTTCTGATTACAGCCTACCAATACGACAGCTAGTAGCAACAGCAAGAAAACCTTTCCACTTCGCAACATTCAGGTTCCCCCCTTCTCTACTTTCGTTCAATTTTCTATCAGTCCTATTCTAATCGCACCCCGACGCTATTGCAATCGTCAGCTCTGTAGTGACGTGCTATACAAGAGCTGGCCGATCAATAATTGCATGATATGTTCAAATAACGCATCCCTTGGAACGAGTTGTGCCGTTAACATACCCATAGCCCCTTCAGACATTCGGATATTTTGCTTTGTAAAATAGGCATCGACCGCATCACCTAGCTCTTTGCCGCGAAGAACTTCATTGGCCAAGTCCTCAGGTAAAGGGATTTGTGCGCCCGCAGCAGTAAACGTTTTGCCTTCCGGTGTAGTGAGGGCGCCCCAATTACAGAGGTACATCGTGTCACCAATCATATGGACACCACCTTCCAAACCGATACCAAAAGCATGGTGTGCTGCAGCGATTGAACGATTGATAGCCCCTTGCCGAGTTTCCTCTTCACTCATCGGTTGCGCGCGGACGCCCGACGGAACGGGCGCTGAAGAAATGATACTGTTCTCCATATAGCGCTCAACGACTCGAACTACCGCACGTTTTTTCGCCTGATTTTCAGAGCCAAGAACAAATTTCATTCAGCACCCTCATTTCATTTCTAGTCGTTTAGCAGTTTTGTTTAATCGTTTCCACAGTCGTTTTATCACATGCTTTTACTAATTTTGTAATTAATTCTTTCGCTGCTGCATAATCATCTGTGTGGATAATGGAAGCCGCAGTATGGATGTAGCGAGAACAAATTCCGATGACAGCACTTGGCACGCCGTCATTCGCGATATGGACTTGCCCTGCATCCGTACCGCCTTGGGAGACAAAGTATTGATACGGTATATTGTGAGTTTCAGCAGTGTCTAGAATGAATTCGCGCATACCACGGTGTGTGACCATCGAGCGGTCCATAATGCGCAACAACGTTCCTTGACCTAACTGACCGAATTCATTTTTATTGCCACTTGCATCATTTGCAGGACTCGCATCGAGTGCGAAGAATAAATCTGGATCTATCATACGTGCTGCCGTTTGCGCACCACGCAACCCAACTTCTTCCATAACCGTTGCACCTGAATACAATGTATTCGGCAACGTGTCATTCTTCACTTCTTGCAATAGCTCCACTGCGAGTCCGCAACCATAGCGATTATCCCATGCTTTGGCCATAATTTTTTTCGGATTAGCCATCGGTGTGAATGGACATATCGGCAAGATTTGCTGACCAGGACGAATGCCGAAACTTTCAGCGTCCGCTTTATCGTCAGCACCGACGTCAATCAGCATGTTTTTGATATCCATTGGTTTGCTGCGCTCTGCGTCACTCAATAAATGCGGCGGAATAGAGCCAATGACGCCTGGGATATCTGCATCTTCTGTGATGATCTGGACTCGTTGTGCAAGTAGCACTTGGTTCCACCAGCCACCTAAAGGCTGAAAACGAAGCATCCCGTTATCCGTAATACCTGTTACCATGAAGCCGACTTCATCCATATGTCCCGCAACCATAATTTTCGGCTGGTCTTCTTTTCCGTGCCGAACACCAAACACGCCACCCAGACCATCTTGAATAATCTCATCCGAGTTCTGTGCTAACTGCTCACGCATAAAAGCCCGGACACGGTATTCATTACCAGGTGCGCCCGGAAGTTCAGTCAATGTACGAAATAGTTCTAACGTTTCTTTTTTCATCTAAATCCCTCACTTCTTTTATTGTCTATATGTATTATATCCACATACCAAACAGATGAATACTAATTAGGTTAAGCATTTGCTTTACACAAAAGTGCCATATTCTACCGATTTACAAAGTCGAAAACACTTTTGAATCGCCATGCACTTTTAAACTATGTTACACTATAAGAAAAGATTTGCGAAGGAGGCTGCAATTAGCCATGAGAGTAAAAGACTTTTTAGCTGGAATTTTAACCGGAGTTGCTGCAGGCGTAGTAGTGAATGAGGCATTTAATCGTTACAATGAAGAAGTACCTGCTGACAACGTATTGAAAAAAGTAAAAGACGCATTTAAAGAAGAAGGACCAATCGATGGTTCTTGGATCGTTATGAAACCAGAACCTTTCACAAACCACGTAATTTCTATGGATGTTTACCGTGGTGGCGTTTCACGCATGAAAGACGGCAAGCTCGAGCAATTCGAATTCGCAGCAGATGCGAAAACAGGCACTGTCGTAGAGCTAGTTCGTCAGTAATCAATAATCAAATATACGTAAAGAGGCTATCCGAGAAGTATCTACTTCTTGCGATAGCCTCTTTTTTTGTTTGAGTCAATTTTAAGTGCGAGTTGTATTGCGTTTCATTCTTTGTAAGTAAGAAGTGGCAGTATATGGTGGTCTATTGAGAGCATTTTCGATTCGAGCACTACATGCAGTTTGTAGTTTGACTAGCAATGGGAGTGGAGAGTACATTGAACGCCACTTCGGAGCTAGCGGAAGTGGCGTTCAATGGATAATGGGAAAGCGTCGGCCTGGAACATCGATCAACTGCGCACTCCCCTTACTAAATCACTTGAACTTGCACTTAAACTTAACCCTCACCGAGTACGTGGCAAGCTATCCACAATCGTCTTGCCATCTTCACTAAACTTCGCCATGCGATACACCGCATCATGATAGAAAATAAAACCATAGTTATTTGGAAGCGCTTCCTTCATCAAGCGCTCTTTTGCAAAAATCGAGTCCATCGGATAATCATCATACGCAAGTACCCATAAAGGATTCGTATGCGCATGCGTCGGCATAATATCCGCCATATGAATCAGCGTCTCGCCTTCTTGCTCCAGCTTAATCACACAATGACCGTCACTATGACCGCCCGTATGAATCATCTTAATGCCTGGCACCACTTCAATCTCTTCTTCAAACGTCGTAACCTGATCTTGAATCGGTTCCCAGTTTTCTTTCCAATACGTATTTCGTGAGCGGATATTTGGCTCTCTCATTTCATCCCACTCGACTTGCGATGTGTAGATCTTGGCATTCTTAAATACCGACACAAGCTCATCGTTTTCCCACTGCGTCAAACCTGCCGCGTGATCATTATGAAGATGAGACATTAACACAACATCGATATCATCCGGTGTCATACCGAGTTCTTCTAAACTTTCCTCTACGCGTGTTTCGGCCCGTACACCTAAGTTACGCTTTTTCTTGTCGTCCAACTTACCTTTACCGATACCTGAATCAATTAAATAGTTTGTCCCTTGGTATTGAATGAGGATTGGGTCTGTTCGTAATTCAATCACATTATTTTCATCTGCTTCATAGCGCCTTGACCATAGAGCCTTCGGAACGACACCGAACATCGCACCACCGTCTAAATAGTTCACGCCACCGTCTAGCCATGTTAGTTTCATATCATGAAAAGTTAGTTGATCCAAAAAAATTCCTCCCTACATCCTTTAGTAACTGTTGTATTGACGTTGTACTTTTCCACGGAACTCTAAAGATCCAGCAGAAAAGTACAACGTCCAACAGCTTTCTATCTCACCAGAATCAGCTCTGATATTGTGCTTCCAAACGATAAATTGGTTGACCTTTACTTGAGAACTTTTCTTCATATTCGGTTAACACATTATCCTCTGGCATATTTGCATGTAAATCGAGTGAAACGGATTGTAATTTCATTCCATAGTCCGTCATGGAGACAAGAGAATATTCAAACAGCGAACGATTATCTGTCTTAAAGTGCACTTCTCCATTGGCCTTCAAAACACCTTCATATTTCGCCAAAAAGTTTGGATGTGTCAAACGACGCTTTTCATGGCGATCTTTTGGCCATGGATCAGAAAAGTTTAAATAGACACGATCAATTTCTGATTCCGCGAAAATGGAAGCTAACTCTTCTCCATTGACACGCATCAAACGAAGATTTGAAGGCTTTTTCGCTTCAATTGTTTTCTCTAACGCGGACACAATCACATTATCAAAGTGTTCGATGCCAATATAGTTAATCTCTGGATTAGCCAATGCCATTCCAATAACAAATTGCCCTTTACCCGTACCTACTTCAATATGAATTGGCGCATCGTTTCCAAACTCTTCAGTCCAACGATTTTTCTTACCTTCCGGATCCAAAATCAATACATCCGGATGCTCTGCCATGAAATCTTTAGCCCATGGCTTATTTCGTAAACGCATAATCAGTACACTCTCACTTTTTCTGTAATTTCTATTCTATTGCTCATCCACAATTTCTTCTGCATCAAACAATCGACTCATCGCTGTAGTTTGTGCATGATCCAAAATCGCTTGTGCCGCTTTAAATTGCGTATGCTTCATCGGACTCGGATTACTGCATAACTTGGTCAGCCATTGTTCATATGTTTTGCGATCAATCGTTGTCACTTCAAATGGAGTTCCGGGATAATCAATATAGCCGTTTCTAGAAACTATCAGCTTCTTGATCGGGATCTCCACTTTCGCCGCTCTGAAAAATGATGAAACCACTTTCTCCATCCTACTAAGCGCGATAGTAGGATTCAGTACTTTCACTTCTTCCTCACCGAACTTCTTCAGCCAAAACCTTTCGCCACTACCTATGTACGCGGCCATTCTTTCATCTTCGAGCACCGTGATGCAATAGCATGTAGTAGGTGCCAATAAAATGATATCCAACTCAACAGGTGCCTTACTGACTTTGACGATTGGATAATATAACAACAAAAAGCTATCAGGTAAACGCAGTAGTAGCTGCTTCAATAAGGGGTCAGAGAAATACTTTGGATCTACACGAGACCGGTCATACAATGTAGAACTCGCCCACTTTAATTGGAATTGAAACAATTGATCACGATAAGCTTTCTTTAACTGTTCAATATTCGAAGGTTGACCCGAAATCGAAGCCGAAAAACTCCTATCATTCTCACGATCTTCTACTGCTTCCTCGGAAACAGCCGCCTCATCTGTCAATTCCACATCTGCTTGCTTACGCCATTTCTTGAATAATAACGTATACCATTTCGAAGGCACTTGTACATCCTCAGGAAAAGTAGCCGCTTGTTCCGCATATAAATCAACACCATGCTCCCATTGGTTTTTGATACGTTTCCACTGATAGCGTTTCAGACGGATGAATTGTGTCGGATAGCGAGTTAAGTCATTCTCGTACCGGGAAATATAATCCGCGAGTTTAACTAGCTGGGCCATTTAATTCTCTTTCCTCATTATGACCAGCAGCCACCAACTTCGGAATTTGCGCCTCAAATGCTGTTTGCAACTTTCTCGTCAACGGCCCAGGAACTCCTTGTCCAATAGGTTGCTGATCTATTGTTACAACCGGTGTAATTTCAGCATTCGTCGACGTATAGAAAAACTCATCCATATCTAGCGCTTGCAACAATGTGAATTCTTCCTCTTTAACCGGAATCGCTAAATTCTCTGCAATCTGTAAAACAACACGACGAGTAATTCCGTTCAAAATAAAATTATTGGCAGGATGTGTATAAAGGATTCCGTCTTTAATACCAAATGCATTAGAAGATGAACCTTCACGTACTAAGCCGTCTCGAACAAACAATGCTTCTTGACATCCGTGATCAAATGCCTCTTGTTTCGCCATTACATTGCCAAGTAAATTTAAACTTTTTATATCGCAACGAAGCCAACGCATATCTTCAACAGACTTCATAGCCGCACCTTGTTGAAGGATTTCTAACGGACGTGCATTTTCTACAGCATAGCCAATCATGACAGGAACACTGTCTTCCGGGAAATGATGTGCACGTGGCGCCACACCGCGTGTGACTTGTATGTAAATATGTCCAACAGATATTTGATTATCGGACTGAAGCTTTTGTACGATTTCCAGTAACTCATCAAGTGTATATGACATGCTTACGCGGATTTTTTCAGCACTCTCAAGTAATCTCTCCAAATGTTCTTTCGCCGTGTACAAAGCACCGTCATACACTTTAATTACTTCATAGACTCCATCGCCAAATACATAGCCACGATCATTCACGGACACATTCAGTTTATCTTCTGTTAGGAATTCCCCATCTTTGAAAAAGATCACACAACCGCCACCCTTCTATTATGAAACCTCAAGCCAAACTACTGCCAGTTTCCTCTTTTTCTATTTTCACATGTTTATGGAATAAAATCAATTAGACCTTAATAGAGTGAAGACCATTTTTTTAATCATTTCAAAACTAATGCTAACTAGGTAACTAGTAATCTATTTATTCTAATTAATTCAAAAGTATAAGCGAAAACATGTGCGCTTTTACATAAAATACGTTATACTACTATTGTCAGAATCATTCACATACTATTCTGGCATAACTTAGATATAAGGAGCGATTCAGGAAAGGTAATGTCAGAGAATACCCCAACAGTCTTCTTTTGCAATGTTGGCGTGAAAATATGAAGATGAAGGAGTGGTTTCTTAGATGAACCCAGCTACCGATCGCATGTTAATTCGTATCAAAGATGTCTATCTGTTCATTCGGGATAACGGAAAAGTAACAACGGAGGACGTGGCAGATGAATTCAACATTTCATCACGCACGGCACAACGTGACTTAAACGTTCTGGAGTACAATGAATTGATTAAGAGCTCAGTCCGCGGCGAATGGACGACGACGTCCAAGAAAGTGAAATTACCTTCCTGATTTAGCCTCCTATATACAAGTGTACAAAGCAAAAAGGCTGACGCTTTTGCATCAGCCTTTTTGCTTGGAACGATCTACTTCTTTTAATTGCAGCAATTCTTCTTCTGTTAACTCGCGGTATTCCCCTAATTCCAAATCTGGGTCCAAAACAAGCGGCCCCATCGTTAAACGTTTCAAATATACCACTTTTTTTCCTACCGCTTCAAACATCCGTTTCACTTGATGAAACTTTCCTTCTGTAATCGTCAGTTCAATCTCCGACTCTTCGGCAGAATGTATTATGTGTAAAATGCCCGGCTTTGTTTCGTAGGCATCATCTAAAATTACACCGCGCGCAAAAGCTTCAGTATCTTCTTCCGTTACAACTCCCGCCACTTTCGCATAATACGTTTTCGGCACTTCTTTCTTCGGTGACAACAGATTATGTGCAAGCTTCCCATCGTTCGTCAGCAACAATAACCCTTCTGTGTCTTTATCCAAACGACCTACCGGAAACGGTTCGAAATGACGTTCTTCACTTCCAAGTAAATCCACGACTGTTTGATCCCGGTTATCTTCTGTCGCAGATAACACGCCAGGCGGTTTATGCATCATCAAGTAGATGAATTCCCTATAGATGACTTCTTCACCTAGCAATGAAATCGCGTCTGCATCCGGATCCACGTGCTGTGCAGGATCTTTTTCCACTGCCCCATTCACCCGGATCATTCCTTTTTTCAACAACTGCCGAACTTCTTTACGTGAACCATAACCTGTATTCGATAATAATTTATCTAACCTCATCTATTAGCCTCCAAACCCGATACGTCTCATTATACGTGTCAGACGATCTCCAAATAATTGTTGTGCAAGTCCTGATTTGAAAGCCAGGAATCCATAAATCACCATTCCCACACCTGATCCAATCATGACATACAATAATGCTTGCCAACGTCCTACTGGAATGTGCGCCATGTTCAAGCCTTTATTCGTCAGCCAAACACCTGCAAACATCACTGCGTTGAAAGCCAAAATCAAGAACAAGCGTCTAATGACCATTTCAGATTTATAATTCAATGCTCTTTTGATAACGAACAAGTTGATACATACTGCTACCGAGTAGCCAATTGCGGTGGCTATGATTGCGCCGTTCACTTCAAACAGTTTAATCAGTGGAATATTGATCAGCATTTTCACTAACAACCCGAGCAATGAAGTGAAGACGATCCATTTATGATGATCGATTCCTTGTAAGATTGCAGCCGTTACCGTGAACATCGCAAATAAAATCGCAACCGGTGCGTAGGCAGCTAAGACGCTTGCTCCCGCCACATCATACTCATACAAGAATTGATAGACTTCATTGTTTAAGACAATCAATCCAATAACCATTGGAATCGTCAAGAACAACATAATTTGATACGTCTGATCGAGTGAACGTGTGATGCCCTTTTGATTGTTAGATGTGTAATCCTTCGTGATAATAGAGATCAGCGCCATCGAAAATCCTGTCGCGACCATCACAGGTATCATCACAATCTTATGTGTTAAAAAGTTCAGTTTTGTTAAATATAAATCAGAGACACTGGAAAGTCCGATTGATTTCATAGCGCCGTTAAATGTAATCATATCGACGAATTGATAGATTGGATTAATCGTTCCGACCAATACAAACGGCAATACGTACGCAAGGACTTCCGTATAAATTTGTTTCAAGGAAACCGAACTCGCCGGTGGACTATTCGATAACAAATAATCGAATTCATCCTGATACTTTTTCCAGTAATAGTAGAGACTCCATAAACCAGCAAGCGCTCCAATAAACGCAGCAAACACTGCAAACTGTACAGCGATTCGTGGGGATAGATCCAGTACATTGACGACCACGAACGCTCCAACGAGCACAACGATGATCCGTACGATCTGTTCAATTAATTGAGAGACAGATGTAGGTTCGAATTTTTGATAACCTTGCAAAAACCCTCGAGCGATACTAAGTAACGGTACCGCAAGCAAGGCAAAACTGACCCAGCGAATAACAGTCGCAATATCTTGAACTGTGAAAATCTGTTCCTCGTCCTTGATGACAAGTTCCGCGATCGGAGTCGCAAGGAAAAACAACGCAAGAAACGACAGCAAGCCTGTTACAGACATGACGACCATACCCGATTTCATCAACTTCCGTCCGGTCGCATAATCGCCTAACGCATTGTATTTAGAAACAAACTTCGATATGGCGAGCGGTGCCCCGGATACCGCGACCGCCAGCGCTAGATTATACGGTATGTATGCGTATTGATAGAGACCGACACTCTTTTCTCCAACGATTGCGTAAAACGGAATTACATAAAGCAAACCGAGTGCCTTCGATAAAAATAAGCCAATCGTTAAAATGGCTGTGCCTTTCAATAAATTCGATGCCATAATTGATTCCTTCCATTCCTAAAGAGATTCTTGTATAGTTTACCCCTCGACACGCTTTTGCACAATCTTTATCTAAAGTCCAAATCAAAAAGCAACCATGCCCATATGGTGTATAATGAGAGACAAAATGAAATGAAAGAGTGGTTCTACAATGTATGATGTAATCGTAATTGGTGGCGGTCCTTCAGGTTTAATGGCCTCCATTGCAGCAGCCGAACAAAAAAAGCGCGTTCTATTAATTGAAAAAGGACGGAAGCTCGGCAATAAACTAGCCATTTCAGGCGGCGGTCGCTGTAACGTAACAAATCGACTTTCTCAAGAAGAAATTATTAAACATATACCAGGAAACGGAAAGTTTTTATATGGCCCGTTCTCTGTCTTTAACAACCAGGATATCATTCACTACTTCGAAGGCCTTGGCGTGCCTTTAAAAGAAGAAGATCACGGACGGATGTTCCCTGTTTCCAATAAGTCAAAAGATGTCGTAAACGCGCTCTTGAATCAGATGGATGAACTAGGCGTGGAAATACGCTTGGAAAGCCGAGTACAAAAATTATTAATGGATGACGAAAAGATCCTAGGCGTTCGGTTAGAAGACGGTGAAGAAGTACGCGCACACGCAGTCGTCGTTGCCGTCGGAGGCAAAGCCGTTCCACAAACAGGTAGCACAGGAGATGGATACCCTTGGGCTGAACGAGCGGGTCATACCGTAACGACATTGTATCCGACAGAAGTGCCGTTACTGTCACGCGAGCCATTTATCGTCTCAAAAGATTTACAAGGCCTTGCGTTACGCGACGTCAAAGTATCCGTATTAAATAAAAAAGGAAAAACACTTGTGACACATCACATGGACATGCTCTTCACCCATTTCGGATTAAGTGGTCCTGCGATTTTACGTTGTAGTCAATATGTTGTCAAAGAGCAGATGAAGAACGGCAAGCAGCCTGTCTTACTACAAATTGATTCAATACCTGATCAACATGAAGAACAATTAACGCAGACGATTGCGAAGATTTTAAAGGATGAACCGAAAAAACAAGTGAAAACTTCATTGAAAGGTCTCGTGCCTGAACGGTGGTTGCTGTTTTTATTGAAGAAAGCAGAAATCGAAGAAACTGAAATCGGCATAGATATTAAACGTGAAGCTATACGAACACTCGCCAAACTTCTGAAGACGTTCCCCGTCCATATTACAGGGACACAACCGATCGAGAAGGCGTTCGTTACAGGTGGCGGTGTTTCAGTAAAAGAAGTGGAGCCAAAGACGATGGCTTCACGTAAGAAAATCGGTTTGTTTTTCTGTGGAGAGATATTGGATATTCATGGATACACGGGCGGCTATAATATTACCGCAGCGCTTGTAACAGGACGTCTGGCCGGGATGAATGCTGGATTATTGGAGTAACTTTGAATTGTCTTATGAGCGGTTGGATCGTTTTATAGAGCGGATAGCGTGATACATTGAGCGCTTAACCCCGCCGATAGAGCGGATAGCGTGACACATTGAGCGAGCAGCCCGGTTGATAGAGAGGATAGCACGTCACATTGAGCGAGCAGCCCGGTCGATAGAGCGGACAGCACGACACATTGAGCGCTTAGCCCAGCCGATAGAGCGGACAGCACGACACATTGAGCGCTTAGCCCGGCCGATAGAGCGGATAGCACGACACATTGAGCGCTTAGCCCCGCCGATAGAGCGGATAGCGTGACACATTGAGCGAGCAGCCCAGCCGATAGAGCGGATAGCACGACACTTTGAGCGCTTAGCCCCGCCGATAGAGCGGATAGCACGACACTTTGAGCGAGCAGCCCAGCCGATAGAGCGGATAGCATGACACATTGAGCGCTTAGCCCAGCCGATAGAGCGGATAGCACGACACTTTGAGCGAGCAGCCCAGCCGATAGAGCGGACAGCACGACACTTTGAGCGCTTAGCCCAGCCGATAGAGCGGATAGCACGACACTTTGAGCGAGCAGCCCAGCCGATAGAGCGGATAGCGTGACACTTTGAGCGAGCAGCCCCGCCGATAGAGCGGATAGCACGACACTTTGAGCGAGCAGCCCGGCCGATAGAGCGGACAGCACGACACATTGAGCGAGCAGCCCAGCTGATAGAGCGGATAGCACGACACTTTGAGCGAGCAGCCCAGCCGATAGAGCGGATAGCGTGACACTTTGAGCGAGCAGCCCAGCCGATA
>NZ_PDZB01000020.1 GCF_002743335.1 Sporosarcina sp. P32b | reverse complement strand
AGCGATGAGACAAAGACAGGCGAACTTCCTGTCTATGGCTCCTCGCGAAAGCCATCCACCAGCGCCGTAGTGGGGACAATGGACTTGCCACTTACACTGTCAGCTAAACCACAAACTACTGATCAAACAGGAAGAGAATAAGCACGTGCAAGAACCACAACTCAGTGTCGCTTATTACGCACACTAACAGAAACGTAAACCGGCAGCACTTTAACGAGTAAAAACAACTACTCGAACTGCCCTACACCCACTCCAACGAAGGCGCCTGCTGTGGTAGGCGTAGCGAAGAGACAAAGACAGGCGAACTTCCTGTCTCTGGCTCCTCGCGAAAGCCATCCACCAGCGCCGAAGTGGGGACAATGGACTTACCGCTTACATAGGCAGCTAAACCACAAACTACTGATCAAACAGGAAAAAGAAAATGAACGTGCAAGAACCACAACCCCATGCCGCTTATTGCGCACTCTTAACAGCGTAATCCGACAACACTTCGACGATTAAAACAACTAGCCAAACTGCCATACACCCAATGCCATAAGAAAATTAAAACCAAAAAAGAGGCTGATCAGGAATTCCTGGTCAGCCTCTTTCATATAACATTATTTAATGACAGGAGGTCCGCCTTTGATTGCGATGTCTTCTGAAACATGTGAGAATTTCTTGAAGTTCTCACGGAAAGCATCAGCTAAGCGATTTGCTTCTTTATCGTATTCGTTCGGATCTTCCCAAGCATAACGAGGGTGTAGAACATTACTCGGTACACCTTCGATTTCAAGCGGCATGTTCAATCCGAAGATTTCGTTCTTCTTTGTTTCTACATTATCCAATTTACCAGCGATTGCAGCGCGTACCATTGAACGTGTGTAGCCCAAGTTCATACGTGAACCTACACCGTAAATTCCGCCAGTCCAACCTGTATTCACAAGGAATACTTTTGAACCGTGCTCATCGATTTTCTTTCCAAGCATCTCTGCATATGTTGCTGCAGGAAGTGGTAAGAACGGTGAACCGAAGCAAGTCGAGAATGTTGGTTCAGGAGCAGTAATTCCACGTTCAGTTCCAGCAAGTTTGGAAGTGAAACCGCTCAAGAAGTGGTACATTGCCTGTTCTTTTGTAAGAATCGAGATCGGAGGCAATACGCCGGAAGCATCAGCCGTAAGGAAGATGATGTTCTTCGGGTGACCCGCAACAGACGGTGTCACAATATTATCGATATTTTCGATTGGATAAGCAGCACGTGTATTTTCTGTTAGTGATTTATCATCATAATCTGGAATGCGCGTTACTTCATCCAATACAACGTTTTCTAAAACAGCACCGAAACGGATTGCTCCGAAAATTTCAGGTTCTTTTTCGGCAGAAAGGTTGATACATTTTGCGTAACATCCACCTTCAATGTTAAATACGCCATTATCAGACCAGCCATGCTCATCATCTCCAATAAGTTTACGGTTAGCATCTGCTGAAAGCGTAGTTTTACCTGTTCCAGAAAGACCGAAGAATAGAGCGACATCGCCTTCTTCTCCAACGTTTGCTGAACAGTGCATGGATAGAATATCTTGCTCAGGAAGCAAGAAGTTCATAACGGAGAAAATAGACTTTTTCATTTCTCCAGCATACTCTGTTCCACCGATCAAGACAATTCGCTTTTCAAGCGAAACAATGATGAACGTTTCAGAGTTTGTGCCATCCACTTTTGGATCCGCTTTGAATGAAGGGGCAGCCAAAATAGTGAATTGCGATTCATGTGCTTTTAATTCTTCTTTGGTTGGACGGATGAATAGTTGGTGAACAAACAGATTTTGCCAAGCTAATTCATTAATTACTTGGATAGACAATTGAGAGTCTTTATCTGCTCCTGCAAACCCTTTAAATACAAAGAGTTCATCTTTTTCCTTCAAATGATCGATGACTTTCGTGTATAATGAATCAAAGATCTCTTCTGAAATCGGACTGTTCGTACTACCCCAATCTACTTTATCCTTAGACACTGCATCTTCAACGATGAATTTGTCCTTAGGTGAGCGTCCTGTATATTTACCTGTACGTGCAGTGATTGCACCATCAGCAGAAAGTTTAGCTTCGTTTCTTGCTACTGCTTTTTCTGTTAATTCCGCCACAGACGCTTGGATCGTCACGTTGCTTCCACTAAGAAGACTTTTTAAACTATCATCAATTTTTGCAGATATCATGTTTACATACCGTCCTTTGCGTAGTCGATTTATTTTTATCTTGATGAGAATATCCTAATTCGTAAATAGTATAACACATTAAGAATATTAATCTATACTAATGGAAAACTCAAGTGATTTAGGATAAATAATTTGACAAAATCCAAACTTTTTAATACGATGTGACATGAACGGATACTCTTATCCCGAGTTGGTGGAGGGTACAGGCCCTGTGAAACCCGGCAACCTGCAATAGACGTAAGTCTAACGCGAAGGTGCCAAACCTGAAGCAAGGTTTAATTCCTTGGACGATAAGAGTGAAAGGTGCTGCGCGTGAAATTTTGCCTTTTACTCATGGATTGAATATGAGTAGAGGGCTTTTTATATTGTCTAGCCCTGAATCCTTATGGTATATGCTTGACGTCTAGGCGTGGAACTTTACCAGGGACTTATGAGAGTACCGTATCATGATGCTTAATATAGGGGGAAACAAAATGACAAACCGTCGACTGTTTACATCAGAATCAGTTACAGAAGGCCATCCTGACAAGATGTGCGACCAAATTTCAGACGCAATTTTAGATGCGATCCTAACGGAAGATCCAAATGCGCGTGTGGCATGTGAAACGAGTATTACGACTGGACTCGTATTAGTAATGGGAGAAATCACTACGACAACGTATGTGGATATTCCAAAAGTTGTTCGCGATACGGTTAAGGAAATTGGCTATGTTCGTGCAAAATACGGCTTTGATTACGAAACGTCCGCTGTACTTACTTCCATTGATGAACAATCACCTGAAATCGCTGCAAGTGTTAACGTGGCACTCGAAGCACGCGAAGGTTCTATGTCTGATGAAGAATTAGATGCAATCGGTGCAGGAGACCAAGGTCTAATGTTTGGATATGCATGTAATGAAACGCCGGAATTAATGCCTTTACCTATCAGTTTATCCCATAGATTGGCACAACGCCTGGCACAAGCTCGTAAAGAAGAACTGATTTCTTATTTACGTCCTGATGGAAAAACGCAAGTAACAGTAGAATACGATCAAGATAATAATCCTGTGCGAATTGACACAATCGTTATTTCCACACAACATCATCCTGAGGCAACACTCGAGCAAATTGAGAAGGATATAAAGAAAGTTGTTATTGATGCAGTAGTTCCAAAAAACTTGTTGGACGAGCAGACTAAATACTTCATTAACCCTACTGGCAGCTTTGTTGTGGGTGGACCTCAAGGAGACTCCGGTCTGACTGGACGTAAAATTATCGTCGATACGTACGGTGGATATGCCCGTCATGGCGGTGGTGCATTCTCAGGGAAAGACGCAACAAAAGTAGACCGTTCCGCTTCTTATGCAGCACGTTATGTTGCAAAGAACATTGTCGCAGCAGGATTAGCTGAGCACTGTGAAGTTCAGTTGGCCTATGCTATTGGAGTAGCGAGCCCGGTTTCTATCTCAATCAACACATTTGACACGGGTAAACTATCGGAAACGCAATTAGTGGAGTTCGTACGTGAATTGTTTGACCTTCGTCCGGCAGGAATCATCAAAATGCTTGACCTACGTCGTCCAATCTACAAACAAACAGCAGCATACGGTCACTTTGGCCGCACTGATATCGAATTGCCATGGGAGCAGACAGATAAAGTGGAAGCGTTGAAAGAACTTGCTAGTAAAGTACGCGTGAAACAATAAAGTCATGAAGTGCAGAAAGGGGAGTTATTACCTCTTTCTGCACTTTTTATTTGGGTGCAGGTGAAATGTGAAAAGAAATTACTTCGTAGTCCGCCTCTTCATAAGCTACTTGCAATCCTTTATCCTTAATATCTTGTTTCAACACGTTCTTTTGCTTCACTTCCACATCAAACGAACAGCAAAATGGGTAATCCTCTACCTTAATAGTGTGTTGATCTGCAAAGTATATCCCAATTCGTTCTATCGGTAATGAATGGAAAATACTCGAGGAAGGAATGCCGTTACGAAAAAATGCATGCTCATCCGCTTTGTCGACCCCAGAATCATTCACACAACAATATAAAGAAAAATTATCCCCAAGCTGCAGCAAAGCGTAATGTTTTTCGAATAATTCTTTAGTAAAACCCTCGACTTCTCTAGACAACCGTTCTCTACGACTTTGTTCGCCCTCGATAAAAAGGTGTGCTGCTTTCTCGTTACTGCTTTGTATAAACTGTTCATAATGAAAACTGCAAAGCATAGCTGCGTAAAGATCTATCTTTTCCACCTCATCGATACCTTGACGATAAAGGACGGTTTTAGGGAGAAGAGGGAAGTCGGTGAATTGAAAAGGTGCAGACGTCGCATCATTCCAAAAAGGTTGTTCGTCAAAAGGAGACCAGCCGATGTCGTGGTTCCTAATGGCGGTTAGTACAGAAGGGCGCCATTGATCATCAGGAAACATATCCTTTTTCCAATGTTTCATTAATTCTTCAGCTAGGTGTCCATGATGATGTTGTTGTACGAAGATAAATGACTTCTCATGTTCACGTACAATCATCTCAGTTCATCCTTTCTTGTCGGGTGGAATGCCGTCATTTTGTATAATTTCTTCTTTTATCTCTTCTTCTATTTTCTCAATTTTCTCGACTTCTTCCTGATACATTTCATCTGCTTCTGTAGTCCCCGGAATAATGGGTTCTTCATTGAAATCGACACGTTTGCCATATCGTAGAAGTTCATAAATGATCATACCGTTATTCGGTTTGCCATTTACGGTTTTCATCGGAATAGAGTCGTATAGTACAAAATAGAATGCGTAGAAAATAAAGCGATTCCAGAATGTCTTGGAGTCTTCAAAGAATCCATTTGCGATCAAAGCATTCATCGTGACAGCTACTACTACGTTAATTAAGATAGGTCCGGCATAAATACATATATAAGCAAAATTACTTTTTCTTTTGACTGAATCGAAGGAAAACCAGCTGTTGACATGATAATACTTACGTATATCTAAAACGCCCAATTGAAATAACCTGGGTCCCGAACCAATAGTAAGTCTGGCGTTTTTCACACCGAATAATCCACTGATAACAAAATATCCTGCCTCTCGCAGAAAAGTCACGACAGGTAAAATGATGAAACTAGAAATAACCAAGCCAATGAGATCCGATAACCCAAACATAATCACGTCTACTCCCTTTATAAAATCTATTTCATATAATGACTCTAAGGCTGTAATAGTAAAATACCCACTTCTTACAAAATGAATCGTCTAGTTATTACCAAATATAAATGCATTCCGTAAGAAGCCATGTTTAACTTAACTGACAGTGGGGAAATTATAAAGTATTAGCGAAATCAAGTAAGGACTAAGGAGGAATAGAGTATGGCGAAAATTGCAGTAGAAATACCATTTGAAGATGTGAAACAAGCATTAGAGGAAAAGGGTCATGAAGTGAAGATGTTCGCAAGTGATGAAAATTTAAGTGGCTATGACATGGGCGTTGTACGTGCATTGAGCGATGTCAATATCGACCAATTCGACTTTCCTGTGGTGAGTATTGAAGGCAACTCTGTACAAGATATTGTAGAAGATGTTGAAAAAAGATTACACCGTTGATAGTTAATACATTTTATATAAGACTGAAGGACTAACCCAATTGGTGTTTGTTCTTCAGTTTTTATTTTGCAAAATTCGCTATTGAATAAAGCTTGGTTAAAATCCAACACATTTCTCCAAGTTACTCTTGCGCTACTTTTTTTGGGAGTTGACAAAAACCCAACAGGACAGTAAACTGGTCAACATTGACTCGTGAGTCAATCAATAAAAAGAAGTGAGTTGAAAACCCTTTATGTCACCCCGAAAGAATGAAAAGATTCAAGAGATTCGCGATACTCGGCAACATGATTTAAAAGAAGCCGCTATCGTATTATTTGGTACGAAAGGATATGCAGCAACAAAAATTAGTGACATTACAAACAAAGCTGAACAAAGTCATGGCTTGTTTTATCACTACTTCAAATCAAAAGAGGACCTATACGTCACGGTGATTCTTGAGTTACTAACTGTACTCATTGATACAGTGGATCAAGCGGAGGAAAAACATAACAGTCCTTTAAAGCAATTGGAATGGCTTACTGAAGCAACTCATTCTGGTTCATTACGTGATGGAGTACACCGCCATATCCTGATCATGCAAGCTTTGTATTCTGATTATTTAACACAAGAAGTGAAAGAAGAAATTGTGGAAAAATATCGATTCATGGTCGAAAGAATTGAACATATTATTATTAAAGGACAAATTGCTGAGGAGTTTATTGAAGGAGATGCAGAAGAATTAGCCGTGTATCATTTATCATTAGTGCATGGCTTATTATTAACAAATGCTCGTAAGATTTCACCTATTAAAGTATCAGCTGAAAAAGTATTACGCCAACTAAAACGTCATCCAGAACAGGGGGATGACCAATGAACCGCATGTTGAAACCAACGATCATATCCATCTCGATGGCCACGGTTATGGCAGGAGCCGCTATATCTCCAGCCCTTGGATTGATTGCCGCAAACTTCCCAGAGGCCAGTCCCGTATTTATCAAATTGATATTAACGGCACCTTCATTATTGATCATTCCATTTACATTCATCTCTAGTTGGTTAACGTCAAGGATACCGAAACGGACTGTTGCTCTAATCGGCTTATTCATATATGTCTTGGCAGGGGTAGGCGCACAGTTTACCAATACGATTGAAATGTTACTAGCCTTTCGATTCGTGCTAGGAGCTGGTGTCGGCTTAGTCATGCCGCTTGGGATTACGTTAATTAGTGATCATTTTAGAGGCCGTGAACAAGTGAAGATGATGGGGTATAATTCTGCATTCAGTAACTTTGGTGGAATCATCACTATGATGCTAGCAGGTTACTTAGCAGCTATCAGTTGGAGAGCTCCGTTTAATGTGTATTTAATGGGTGTCGTGATTTTCATTCTGGTCTTTATATTCTTACCGAAAGATACACCGGTTAAACAAGATAAGAGTGTAGAGAAACGGAAAATGCCATTGACTGTATTTGGATATGCAGCAGCTTCTGCAGGTATTATGTTAGTTTACTATTCGGTTGCAACGAATATGGCACTCTACCTAGAGCAAAGCAATATAGGTGGCTCCGCATTGGCAGGTACAGTGATATCCTTTACAACTGTAGGGGGAATGATTACTAGCCTAACTTTGATTCAGCTACAAGATATCCTGAAATCGTATATTATGCCGATCAGTATATTCTTAATGAGTATTGCATTCACTGGTTTGGCTTTAAGTCATTCTGTCCCACTAATTTTAGCTTGTACATGCGTAATTGGTTTTGGCCAAGGGATTTTGTTCCCATTGATCAACGTTAAAGCGCTCAGCCTAGTTAATCCTCTTCATAGTGACCGCGTGATTGCAATCGTATCGAGTTCGATTTTCATTGGACAATTTAGTTCACCTTTAATATTGGACGGAATTGCAGCAATAGCAGGCTCTCCGACAATTCGTTTCCAGTATTCCGTGATAGGAATTGCGCTAGGCATCACGGTTTTACTCATCATTTTGTTTAAGATTTTAAGAAAGTCTAAAGTTTCAGCTATAGAAGCATAAATAAAAATGAGACGTGCCCAATTGGGTACGTCTCATTTTTCATTACATTTGAATATCGGTTTGACCGAATGCTTCGTATTCTTTCATTAATAATTGAAGCGGTAATTCGTACAGTTGTTTCCCATCAATTTTAAATACCCCTTTTGAAACGAGTTCTTCAATCATTTTGTCTCGTTTTGACTCACATACCCTTTTGTTTGTTTTCATCGTACATTTCCTCCTTGATTCCCCCTCTAAATATAGCCGATATTTTTCCGAATTAAACCGTATAATCCATAGTTGAAACTTTCGAACCGTTCAACTAATTATTTAATTTTGTTTTGGTAGTGTAATAGGGACTTGTGATTTATAGTAGATTCACACTAGTGAAAGAATAATGTGTGGATGTTATCATATACGACATTGAATGACAGAAATAGTAGTTCGGAAGCTTATTTTGTCTGATGACGAAATAAATCGAAGACGCATCAAACCTGACGTAAATTCATCAATTGATTCATTATTTATTCCGGTAGACGTGATATTTGTGAATGGTAGTGACAGTAGAACAGGTGGCGGATCGGTGGCATAGTAAGAATGGTAAGGAGGATAATTGCATTTTTAGTGGCTATTTTTATGTTAAATGACGCTTAGGGGTACCATTATGAGGGAAGAATAGATATAATCTAGTTCGTGCATTAAATTGTTATTTACCATAGGAGGTCGCTATGTTTTTCATTGAAGCAAAACGGGTGACGGTTGTAATTTTAGGATCGCTACTTATGGCTCTATCATTAAATTTCTTTCTTATCAATGCAAATGTCTATGCGAGTGGGTTTGCGGGTGCAGCCCAGTTAGTATCAAGTGTTCTAAAGGACCACTTGGATATGACCATTAGTACAGGTATTTTATTATTACTTTTCAACATACCAGTCTTTATTCTTGGTTGGTTTAAAGTAGGGAAAGGTTTCACAATTTATAGTATTTTATCCGTTGCGTTCACTACACTATTTCTTGAATTATTGCCATTGCGTTCTATGTCAGACGACATTATGCTGAATGCGGTATTCGGTGGAGTGCTAGCAGGGGTTGGTGTAGGGATATCTTTGAAGCTAGGTGCATCTACCGGCGGAATGGACATTGTTGCAATGATTCTATCACGTATGCAAGATAAACCAATCGGTATATACTTTCTCCTGCTAAACGGTATACTTATCGTATTCGCAGGCATTCTATATGAACCGGAAAACGCACTGTACACAATGGTTGCGTTATATGTAACGACGTCAGTAATAGACATGATTCATACGCGACATGAAAAAGTAACCGCGATGATTATTACACGGCACGCAGACGATCTTCAACAAGCAATCCATCGTCAAATGGTACGTGGAATCACAATACTACCTGCTAAAGGTGCTTACTCGAAAGAAGATAAGAATATGCTGTATGTTGTCATCACAAGATATGAACTATACGATTTGGAGCGGATTATTAATGAAACAGATCCGCAAGCCTTTACTAATATCGTACAAACAGTAGGGATCTTTGGTTTCTTTAGAAAAGAAAATGAGAAACTAGCTTAGGTTAGACAATCAATTATAAATTCCCACTATATTATTTTGCATGAAGACAAACTCCGTAAAAAGAGTTTGTCTTCATTTTTAAATACAAGGATCTTCCAGTGAAAATAGTAGCGGTGTAATCCCTCTATATATTTCATTTTATTGATTAGAACATAAACAGTAGAGATTTGTTGAATTCTTGTGAAAACATTGGAAAGCACAGAGATATTGTATATACTTGAGAGTGACTTTCATTATGTAAGTCATAATTAAAGTACATCATAACCGCCATAGTGCGTAGTAAAGTTGGTTTATGTATATGAAAACATCTGTATGGCTAAGAGAGATTCGTCGTCGTGCAAATAGCTGGTTCATCATTACAATGCTTGGCGCACTTATCATTATTATGCCCGTCGCCTATGTGGTATTAAGTTTCTTCCAGCCGACAGGCGAAAACTGGGAACATATTAAAGAATTTTTGCTTGCTGATTATATAAAAGGGTCAGTTATTTTAGTTGGTTCTGTCGGATTCCTTTCGACGACCATCGGATTGATACTGGCTTGGATCATTGCAGCCTATGAATTTCCATTTCGTAAACAGTTTAAATGGCTATTGATTATACCGTTAGCTATACCACCTTATATAGCGGCCTACACATACAGTACGATGACAAGCTATACTGGTGTCATCCAATCGTTTTTTCGCAATCATTTTGATTATCAATTCACACCTGGCACAATCGAGATCATGTCATTGCGTGGAGCAATTTTTGTCCTCACGTTATTTCTCTACCCGTATGTCTATATGATTGCGCTCAATTATTTTGAAAAACAAAGCGCATCGTATATTGAGAGTGCTAAAACTCTTGGATTGAATGGCTTCCAAATGTTCTTCCGTTTGGGACTGCCTATTGCACGACCTGCTATCATTGCAGGATCGATGCTAGTCATCTTTGAAGTGTTAAGTGATTATGGAGTAGCCAGTTTCTTTGGTGTACGAACGATATCCACTGCAATTTTTCAAACGTGGTTCGGAATGTATGATATCAATGCAGCTATGCGTTTGGCTGCTTGGTTGCTCGTCATTATATTAGGGATTTTCATGCTCGAGCGTTTTTTACGCAAAGGTCGGAAGTATGATACGAACGTGACACAAAGCAGACCACTCGCACGCAAAAAGTTACGTGGATGGACTGCTTGGCTAGCATTCCTTTCTTGTTTTACTATTTTCTTGAGTGCCTTTTTAATTCCTTTTGTTCAACTGATCTATTGGTCACTAAAAACATATGAAAAAGTATGGCGCTCGGACTTCATCAGCTTAATAACCAATAGTTTACTTGCCGCTTTCATCGGTGCATTAATTATTAGCTTCTTTGCAATCTTGGCTGCTCGTACGATTAACTTGTATCCATCGGCTTCGTCTAATTTACTAGCGCGTATTATGACGTCCGGTTATGCGGTACCGGGAGCAGTCGTCGCAATAGGTGTGCTGGCGTTATTTATTACGTTAGATGAGAAACTGGCATTTATTTATCCAAAGTTGTTTGGTGTAGAATCGGGCACACTTGTATTAAGTATGTCGATTGCCATGCTGATCACGGGATACGTGATTCGGTTTATGGCACAAGGATTCAACTCAATAGAGTCTGGTTATACAAAAGTGCCACCATCTTATCGTGAAGCTTCATTCCTACTAGGACGTAGTTTGACATACACCTTTTGGAAAGTAGAGTTTCCATTATTACGCGGTTCAATCTTAATTGGCTTTGCGCTAGCATTCCTTGAAATTATGAAGGAATTGCCTCTGACTTTATTATTGCGTCCATTTAACTTTGATACGCTGGCGACACGGACGTATCAATATGCGATTGATGAACGAATTTATGAAGCAGCACCATCCTCCTTGTTATTAATTTGTTTAAGCATCTTGTCGGTGATTATTATTTTAAAATTTGAGGAGAAGTGAAAACTATGTTCGTAGACATTCAAAATTTATCATTTCGGTATTCAAAAAAACAGCCGCCTGTCATTGATCGCTTTTCATTTTCAATTGAAAAAGGGGGAATCGTAGGAATTGTAGGTGCGAGCGGTAGCGGAAAAAGTACCTTGCTGCGTTTACTTGCGGGCTTAGAAGATCCTACGGCGGGTAGTATCGAATTGGACGGCAGACTGATTGTAGGAGATAAGACATATATTGAGGCAGAAAAACGCGGTGTGGGAATGGTGTTTCAGAACTATGCACTGTTTCCACATCTGACAGTAAGTGAAAACATTTGCTTTGGCCTGCATAAAATGAAGCGTTCAGAGAAAAAGAAGCGTTTAGATGAGATGTTGGAACTCGTTCAATTGCAAGATTTCGCCAAACGCTATCCTCATGAACTTAGTGGGGGACAACAGCAACGTGTAGCATTGGCAAGAGCTTTGGCGCCTTCACCTTCTATCCTGTTAATGGATGAGCCATTCAGTAATCTGGATACAAATTTAAAGTCGTTGATTCGAATGGAAGTTCGAGATATCTTGCGAAAAGCAAATATTACATGTTTGTTTGTATCACATGATCAAGCAGATGTGGACGCAATTTGTGATCGAACAATCTATATTGATTGTGCAACATATGTTGGTTCAGACAAAGAATCAATAACTGTATAATGCGGTAATAGAGAGTGTCGGAAGGGATTCCGATACTCTTATTTTATCTACAGTAATAAAAGAAAACGAATACTAGACTTATACTCGGAATTGTATTACAATTTCTTTAACACTGAAAACGATTCTCATTAAAGCGTAGAGATAGGCAATGTAGATGAGAAAACAAGGAGAGAAATCAATTTGAAGAAGTTTTTATGGGCAGTCGCACTATTGATGCTTGCCGCAGTTTTAGGCGCTTGTAGCTCTAGTTCCGATCAAGGGAAACAGAAGGACGAACCAGCAAAAGAAGATACTCCTGTTGAAGATACAACAGATGCAACAGAAGATGAGAAAACGGGTGGAGAAGTGAACGTCTATACGGCTAGACATTATGACGTAGACGCAGTTCTTTACGAAGATTTCACAGAGAAGACAGGCATTAAAGTAAATGTGATCGAAGCAAAAGCGCCAGAATTGATAGAGCGTCTAAAGCGTGAAGGACAAAATACATCTGCTGATTTATTCATCACAGTAGATGGCGGAATCTTGAACACAGCAAAAGAGGAAGGTCTTTTGCAACCCGTTGAATCTGAAGAAATCGATAAAACAGTACCAGCAGAGCTTCGCGACACAGACAATCAGTGGATTGGATTATCTACTCGTGCACGTGTGATTGTCTATTCAAAAGATCGTGTGAAGCCTGAAGAATTATCAACTTATGAAGATCTTGCAACAGACAAGTGGAAAGACAAATTACTTGTTCGTTCATCCGACAGCTTGTATAACCAATCGTTGGTGGCATCATTGATCGCAATTGATGGCGAAGAAAAAGCTAAGGAATGGGCGCAAGGAATTGCAGATAACTTAGCACGTGAACCTGAAGGTGGAGACCGCGACCAAGCGCGTGCCATCGTTGCAGGTGTTGGTGACGTAGCGATTATGAATAGTTACTACGTAGGTCATATGTCTGCTTCAGACGAACCGGAAGATGTTAAAGTGTTCGACCAGATCGGCGTATTCTTCCCGAACCAAGAAACGACAGGAACACATATTAATATCAGTGGTGCTGGCTTAATTAAGCATAGTAAAAACAAAGAAAATGCAGTGAAGTTAATCGAGTACTTAACGACTGCGGAAGCACAAGAACAAGTCTCTGAAGAAAACTTTGAGTACCCAGTGAACGAAGAAGCAAAATTACCAGAAGTAATGGCTGAATGGGGTACATTCACACCACAAAAAGTGGACTTCGCAGATTACGGAAAGTATAATCCGAAAGCTGTAGAATTGATGAATGAAGTAGGCTGGAAATAAGTTCAACAAAAAAGCAGCTCTTGGGCTGCTTTTTTGTTTCTGAAAAAATTTAAACTACTGATTTTTTACGTAGTAGAAACATTTCGAGTCGAACTTAAGTCATATATACAGTGAAAACCTGTAACTGATTAGATTAGGTCAAGTAAAGTTCTTATCATTCTAAAAGGCGGGCCATGCGAATCGTCTGTTAATCTATGATATGTTAATGGAGTGTGTATCGGACACAGGGATGGAGCTAACAAGGCACCCGCTAGTCACGGGCGCCTCGATTAACCTTGCAACGCTTTATATAATTGACCCTTACGTGCATAGTCATTGACGATTCTTGTCATATCTGCCCGATCTTCATCAGTCAAATCACGAACGACACGAGCAGGAGAGCCGAGTGCTAATGTATTAGGTGGGATCTTCTTGCCTGGGGTTACCAAGCTGCCAGCGCCGATGAATGCACCTTCACCAACCTCAGCCCCATCGAGCACGGTGGCGCCCATGCCAACGAGTGCACCGGTTTTAATTGTGCAGCTATGAAGCATTACTTTGTGGCCGATCGTCACGTTATCTTCGAGAATTAATGGAAACTTGGGGCTTTGATGTAGACAACAGAAATCTTGGATATTTACTTTGCGTCCAATAATAGTAGGCGATACATCCCCGCGTATAACGGTGTTGAACCATATAGATGATTCGGGTCCTATCGTTACATCTCCTGAAATCGTTACGTAGTCTGCAACATAGACGGATGGGTCAATCTCTGGTAATTTACCTTCGTATGGATAGATCAATCAAATCTCCTCTTTTCTAAATAATCATGTATAATTTATCGTAACAAACATTTAGTTTTTGTGAAACATAAGAATGAAATAGATAGAATAAGATAGCTAAATAAGGAGTGATAACTTTGTGGAAATGGGAAGCAGAAGGTAAGGCAAAAGGTGTGATTGTTCTCGTACATAATGCCTATGAACATCATAGAAGATATGAATGGCTTATACAGAAATTTCAACGTGATGGTTTTCACGTTGTAGCGGGAGATTTACCTGGCCACGGTAAAGAAAGTGTCGAGGTACATGCAGAAGCATTTAAGGATTACCGCAGATTTATCAAGAAAATGATCCGAAGCGGCTTAGATGATAATTTACCCGTATTTTTATTTGGTCATGGTTTAGGAGCTACATTCCTACTTCGGTTATTACAGATGGAACGTATCGAATGTGCGGGAGTGATCTGTACATCACCTTGGCTACACTTGGAACATCATCCACCAATACGGGCGAAAATGTTTACAAAATGGTCTCAATCGATGACTTTGGATCATGAAATTACGCCTGAACTTTTATCGCGTAATCCCGAATTCTTAGAGCAATACGCTGAAGATCCAATGTATGTTCCGATAGTGACAGGCGGCTGGTACCGTGAATTACAGACCCTTATGAAATCGGTCTTGCAACCAGATTTAATTATTCAAGATGTGCCGTTATTACTTCATACGGGAGAAGCCGATCAAATTACGAATACCGATTACACACGTAAGTGGGCATTTGCTCAAAATTTATCTGAACTACAATGGAAGCGATGGAGAGATGTTGAGCATGATGTGATCCAAGCACCAGAGCGTGAAGGGGTTTATTTATATACACAATCATTCATCAATAATGTACTTCATTCACTCGGATATATTATCGAATGAAATAAGGTCGTGAACATATGAGAAAGCGTCTGTACATAGGTGTGGCTGGGGCTTTTGGAGCGAGCACAAGGCTGCTGATCGGTCAGTTGTTGATCGTCAGTGGTTCTTTTCCTGTCGCAACTTTCTTAGTAAACATGGTCGGTACGTTTGTACTTTGCTATATAGTGGAACGTGCTCGTCTTGGAGGAAGTCTCACCGCATTAGCAGTGACGATAATAACTACAGGATTCCTCGGCGCATTCACGACATTTTCCGCAGTCAGTGTAGAAACGGTTGAATTGCTACGTGACGGATTTTTTGTACTTGCGGGTGTCTACGTAGGTAGTAGTCTAGTAGGTGGATTAGCTATGGCGGCGATTGGTTTTTCATTTGCTAGGAGGCGATCGTCATGATCTGGCATCTCATAGCAGTGGGGTGTGGTGGATTTATAGGAGCACTTTTGCGTTTCGAAGTATCTGCCAAGCTCAATCGTGACCGTTTCCCCTATGGAACACTAGTCGTTAATTCTATAGGCAGTTTCTTCATCGGTTGGATTATAGGTTCAAACCTTTCAATCGGTTGGACATTATTTTTAGCAACTGGCGTAGCAGGTGCTTTAACGACCTACTCTACATTAATGAAAGAGATTTGGACGTACTGGACTAAAGGTCAAAAACTCCAAGCCGTTGGTTATACACTTGTCACGTTCATAGTAGGAATAGGCTTAGCCTTTTTAGGTTTAAGCTTATAGAAAAGAGGTCTTAATGAATAACAAAACAACGCAAAAAACAACACATAATAAACGTAAGAAAATGATCAATTCATTCTTAATAGCAGTAGGGATTGCGGTTTTCGCCATATATTTCCCTGAACTGTTTGAAGACGAGGAACAAGAGCCGAGTCGTCAAGGTTTGATTCCTGTTGAATTAGTGAAAACAATTGACGGCGATACGATTAAGATTATGTATGAAGGTAAGGAAGAAAATGTACGATATTTATTAATTGATACACCAGAAACGAATCATCCACGTCTTGGCAAGCAGCCGTATGGACAACAAGCAAAGGTTCGTAATCAGGAACTGCTGCAAAAAGGTCAGCTCGAAATTGAGTTTGATGTTGGCGGGAAATATGATAAATACGGCAGATTATTGGCGTATATTTACATAGACGGAAAGAGTGTGCAAGAACAGTTATTGAAAGAAGGATTAGCGAGAGTCGCTTATGTGTATCCACCTAATACACGGCATCTAGATGCATTTGAAAAAGCGGAGCAACAAGCGAAGAAGTCGGGTATCGGAATTTGGACGTTGGAAGACTATACAACTGACCGAGGTTTTGACAGTGAGAAATATCCTGCAGATTCTGTGAAGATTCCTGTATATGGCGAAACCCAAGACTTCAAGAACTGTACAGAGCTTCGTAAAGTATACCCGCAAGGCGTTAAAAAAGGCCATCCGGCATATAAAGAACAGATGGACGGCAATAAAGACGGACGAGCTTGTGAATAAAATAAAAACTAAATAACTAGCATGGCACCTTGATGCTATGTGACACTTACGATCAACTACCTAAGTGTGCTTATAGGCAAACGTGAATGAAAAAAATAATAAGAATGAAGACAAGTCCTCGTTATCCAGGATTTGTCTTCATTCTTTTTTCATCAAAACACTTCATTATAATTTGTCAGTTCTCGTAGTGCACGTTCTTCAGTAGGAATCCGGACAGACAACATCCAGATATTCAGCAATAGAAACAGTCCCGCCGTGAAGTACGCACTGAATAGTAAAGGCAATACAATTAGTTCGGTTGTTACAATGACATAATTGGGGTGACGAATCCAACGGTAAGGTCCTTTTTTCTGTACGTTCGCTCCAGGTAGTATGAGAATTTTAGTGTTCCAGAACTTTCCTAACGACGATAGACACCAGACACGCAGTACTTGCATCAATAGGAAAATTGCAAGTAAGATCCCCCAGACGGGCGATAGTGGGCGATCGAATACAAGGACTTCGACTAGCAAGGAAATGAAAAATGCGGTATGCATCAAAACCATCCATTTATAATGAGACGCGCCGATTTCTATTGCGCCTCGATTGCGGATCCACTTCTCGTTACGATTAGCGACGACCAATTCGACTAAGCGTTGAACGACGACGATGATAAAAACGAACAGGAAAAGCCTGCCCATCTTACTGCCACTCCAACAACAATAATTCACCGCAGAAACCTGGACCAAGTGCTGCCATTAAACCGAATTCTCCTTCGGCAGGCTGTTGCTCAATAAAATCCTTGAGTACATAGAGCACAGTAGGAGACGACATGTTTCCATGATATTGCAGTATCTTTTTCGACGTAGCGGTTTGCTCTTGATCCATATCCAGTGCTTTTTGATAGGCATCTAATACTTTTTTACCGCCTGGATGGGCAACAAAATGCTGTACATCCTCCATTGAAAGATCATGTTCTTCCACGAATTGATGAACAAATGGTCCTAACCAACTTTTAATGACGTTTGGAATACTCTTTGAAAATACAACATGCAAACCATCATTTTTAATGTCCCAGCCCATCACATCCTCTGAATCAGGCATGAAACGTGAAGAAGTAGCACGGATATGGGGCATCGGACGTAGGCTTTTAACGGTAGACTGTTCTCCAGAAACAAGTGCGCAAGCTACACCATCAGAGAATAACGATACACCGACCAAGTTGCTTTTTGATACATCGTCTCGTTGAAACGTTAAGCTGCAAAGCTCTATAGCGAGAACGAGAACATTCGATTCAGGATAGGCTTTACAGTAATCAAAAGCACGACTCATACCTGAAGCACCACCTGCGCAACCCAGACCCCAAATAGGAATACGTTTAATATCATGTCGAAATGGTAATTGATTAATAAGACGGGCATCGATACTTGGTGTGGCAATTCCGCTACTTGAAACAAAGAATATCGCATCTATTTCAGCTGCATTCACTGAGCGCTCAAGTGTTGTCGTATTGTTGAGGCATTGCTCGACTGCCTGTTTACCAAGTGCAACAGCATGCTGAATATATAAGTTGTTTTTCGTTTCAAAATCATGTGGCTCCGCGTACCATTCTAACGGCATACATACTTGTCGTGAATCAATTTCGCCGTTTTGGAACACTTTCAATAAGCGGTCGATATCTTTAAATGAATCCGAAAATAAAGAGCGTGCAAATGTCATAGCTTCTTCCTGTGGCAAATCAACAGGTGGGCTAACTGTACTAACTGATTGGATGATTGGCATAGGGTAACCTCCATTTAAATTGATGGCGAGCGCGAGCAGTGAATTATGCCGTGGCTTCTTGTAGACTATATGCAAAAGAAGAGGAGGACTTGTCTTGAAGATACAATTAAGTATATTAGATCAATCTCCCATTACATCCGGCAGCGATGCTCATGAAGCTTTTCAGCAAACTACCTGCTTGGCGAAGAAAGCCGAAGAATTAGGCTATAGCCGCTTTTGGGTCTCTGAACATCACGATGCTCCAACTCTAGCAGGTTCATCCCCTGAAATTCTGATGGCGCATTTGGCTACAGTCACTTCGACTATCCGAATTGGTTCAGGCGGTGTCATGCTACCTCACTATTCCCCTTATAAGGTGGCGGAAAACTTCAAAGTGTTAGAAGCTCTGTTTCCTGGGAGAATTGATGCGGGTATAGGGCGTGCACCAGCGGGAATGCCTCGAGCAACTTATGCTCTTAACAACGGTGAATATCTAAATCGTGATCAATATCCTCAACAAATTGATGACCTACACATGTATCTTCACGATACATTGCCTAAAGATCATCGATATGAAGGATTGAAAGCAACCCCACTCACAAATAATGCACCACCCGTCTGGATGTTAGGCACAAGCAAAGAGTCAGCGAGTTTAGCGGCTCAAAAAGGTTTACCTTATATGTTTGCACAATTCATCAATAGTGAAGGGGGCAGGGAAGCAGCGAAGTTTTATCGAGAGCATTTTCAAGCTTCTGCGTTTACGTCTTCACCAAAGCAAGCAGTAGCGGTATTTTTGTTTTGTGCAGAGACGGAAGAAAAGGCAGACTGGATTGCGTCTTCATTGGATCTGTTAATGATTATGCAACAGCAAGGAATGAAAGTAGAGGGTACACCTTCACCAGAACAAGCAGCAGCATATCCATATAGTCAACTGGAACGGGAGTTGGTTCAATTAAACCGTGAGCGGATGATTGTAGGGACACCAGAATCAGCCCGTAGGCAGTTGGAACAAATAGCGCAAGATTTTGGAGCACAAGAAATCATGCTCGTTTCTATTACATATAACTTTCATGATAAACTGAAGTCGTATGAACTGATTATGCAAGAAATTCTGAAAGGGGAGAAGACTAATGAAATTGATTGATACAAAAAATCAACTGTCTGAAAAGAAAAAGCATGTGGAGAAAGTAGCGAATGTCGACAATGCAACTTTTATGAATATTCAATTGCGTACAGGAGAGGAAGTAGCTGAGCATGATGCGAATAAAGAAGTATTCATCATCGTGCGTAAAGGAAAGGTACGGTTCATAGTGGAAGGCGAGCCGGTGGATGTAACACCAGATAATGTTTTGCATATGGTACCGTTAGAAAGACATAGTTTACAAGCAGTAGAAGACTCTGATGTTTTAGTTATTCTCGTAAAGCCGTAAAGATTATACAACAAGAGATCGCAAGTAATCTTTGCGATCTCTTGTTGTATAATATGGACTAATTTAAGGTTGAATGGTTTTACATAATTCACGCAAACTAATAATGAATCCTTCATTTTGTTCAGCAGTTCGTTTTTTGGGACCTCGCAAACGACCTCCTGCTCGGCGGATTTTCTGAGCTTTATGACGTGCCGCTAGTAATTGATCGATATTGTCATTTGTGTACCATCTGCCATTCTGATCAAGTGGCAAACCTTGTTTTGCCAACGCCATAGCGGCCAATCCATAGTCTTGAGTTACGACGATATCGCCTTTTTTTATGCGGTTCACCAATACAAAATCGACTGCGTCGGCACCTTTGGAAACAGTAATCGTTTCTGCGCCTTCCCGGTGCATTTCATGTGCAGTGTCACATATTAACACACAAGGTAGGTCGTACTCTTTAGCAATCGCAATCGTTTCATTGATTACTGGACAGCCATCCGCATCTACTAAAATCGTTATCACGTAGTACCTCTCCTTCCGCTACACTTAATAGGTTTAGTATAACAAATAACGGGAAAGATAAGTAAAAATGTACGATTGAGGTGATGAAATGGCTGATTTATCAAAAGAACAACAAACGACTGCAGAGCAACGTGAGCAATATGGGCGCGAAATGGATGCGAAGAATGCTGCCATGGAGAACATTGAAATTCCACTTGAAAGCAGAGAGTTGGCAGAACACGAAATTCCACCGCCGTTAACAGAAGAAGAAGTACGAGCAAAAGTCGGTAATCAGAATTTCAAAAATGCGACTGATGATAGTGCCCCTACATCAATAGGGAGCTAATAAAGCTATGAGAAACACTAGGGACATCATGGATGTTCCTTTTTTTGCGTTAAAAGCTACAAATGAAACCAACCTGTTAGGTATATCGTATACATACTATACAACTAGATAACGGAGTGATGAAAAATGAATGAAGGATATTTCGTAGGATGGGGCACGTTAGCTTTAATTAATGCAGTATTAGCTCAAGGGAAAAATAGAAGTGGATTGAACTGGTTTATACTTTCTTTGTTTTTAGGACCGCTGGCAACTCTCTTCTTAGCGCTATCAGGTAAAAAGTGATAAACTATTTAGGAAACCGAAATAGTGAAGGGAGCTATTATGACTATGAAAATTAATGTAGAAATTTTATTCGCAACTGATGCACAAATAACGAAGAACCTGTTGGTGAAACAATTTGTCGACAATCAAGCTGGAGGATTTTCCACGTTTGTACATGATGGAAAACAGTTAGTCGTTATAAAAGATAAAGAATGGAAAACAGCAGATGCAATTCGCAGTATTGCAGGTGAAATTTCTCGCAGTCTTGCGGCACAAAAAGTAGATTCTGCTTCGATTCAAGCAGATCAGCTAGGACATAAGTGGTCGTCTCAAGATGAAGCAGTCACAGCTTTCGTCGAAGGATGGCATCTTGGTGCCTATAACTTTGACCGCTATCAATCTAAAAAAGCGGATCCTGTCACTACGTTAGATGTTAAAGGCGCAGACAAAGCCGCAGTCAAATCAGGAGAAGTGCGTGCAGCAGCTATGGCATTTTCTCGTGACTTAATGAATGAACTTTCCGATGTGCTCAATCCAGAGACATACCCAGAAGTATTAAAAGATCATTTCAAAGGGACAAAAGTGAAAGTCGATGTTCTTGGTAAAAAAGAAATTGAAGAACGCGAAATGAATGGTGTATTAACGGTATGCCGCGGTAGTAAATATGAGCCTTCATTCGTAGAGATGACTTTGCAGACGGATGCATCAAAACCACTTGTTGCTCTTGTCGGAAAAGGCGTAACGTATGATTCAGGCGGTATTAGCTTGAAAGGCGGACGTGATGACAGTGATATGCGTATGGATATGGGCGGATCAGCTGCTGTAAGCGGTGCTTTATCACTTCTAGCTCATTCAGATGCCAAAGTGAATGTCGTCGTGCTGATTCCAATGGTTGAGAATACACCTGGACCTGATGCTGTTATGCCGGGCGAAGTGATTCAATACAAGAATGGTATTAGCGTACAAGTCGGTAATACCGATGCAGAAGGCCGTTTGATTTTAGCAGACGGATTGATTCGCGCAGGTGAATTAAACGCAGACTACACTGTGGATATCGCTACATTGACTGGCGCAGTTGTGGCAGCGCTTGGTACGGAAGTAGGCGGAGTGTTTGGTGATGAAGAGTTGTCTAATAAAATGAAGAAAATTGGCGATCAAAACGGTGACTTCGTTTGGCCACTTCCTTTAATTGATGAGTATGAAGAAACACTTGATAGCGCCTATGCAGATTGCAACAATATGAGTTCTCTAACTGTGGCAGGTTCGATCACAGCTGGTCTCTTCTTGCGTAAGTTCGCACCGAAGAACAACTGGTTGCATGTCGACATGGCCGGCGTTATGGATAAGCAGAAGTCAAAGGGGTATTATACGAAGTCAGCAACGGGCTACGGAGCACGTTTGCTTGCGGATTATACGGTGTCATTGACTAAATAAGTACTATTTAAAAGGATGTCCTAACTGGGCATCCTTTTTTTGTGTTGGTTGGGAGTATTGGAAGAGGAGCACTAAATAGTGTTTGCGTGGGGATGGAAACTCCAGTTGATGCACATTTTCCATATCAAAAAATAAGAACAAAAAAGTGATCGAAGTCATAAAACCATAACTTCGATCGCTTCTTTTCAAAGACTCATAAAAACAAAGCAGGGGATGCGATTCCTGAGAGGATGATTAGCAAGGATACCGACGCAATAATGGCCGGCTTCATAAATGCAGGTTCTTCCTGCACGAGCTCCTTAATCGCATAAATTATAGAAATAACAAAAACGAACGGCCAGACGAACCATGTCCATAGATAGAGGACACTCAAAAGCTTCATAATACTAATAAACATAGACTTCACTCCTTGGATAGTAATAAGAGCTCACTGTAAAAAAGAATGACGTGATAAATAAATGCTCTGATACTTTTGTTTCCCCTATTTTACAAAATTCACACTCTTCCAATAAAAAATATAAGTAGGATATCCAAGTCAGTAGAAACTATTGCATTTTCTTTACTGTTTTTGTATACGTAAACGAATCGTATTATGTCTCCTTATTTATTGAAATGTTATTACGTGGAGGCAATAAGAGTAATGTGTGAAAATAAATATTTGCTGCCATGAGACCAATACCGGCATATAAGACAATCAGCGACACGGAATTCAGTCCGGGCAGTAGAATCAGAGGGAATAATGCACCAATTAGAAGACCAGCCACTGAATAGAAAACTAGCTTCTTTACATACTGCGACTTTTTATTTTTCATTAATTTATCAATCATGATAGATAGCGGAATTCCAATCAGTAAAAAGATAGGCCCTGCGTATAACATGACAAATACCATTGTTTCAGCGTACCCAAAATAATAGGTATTCGGTTCGCGCTGTGATTCAGGTACATAGGAAATGGCTGAATAAATAATTGCGAATAAGATAACGGCTATAATTGCTGATATAAAACGTTTCATAATCGTACCTCCAATCTGTCTTTATCATATTTCAGAAAATAGTTATACACAATGAAAAAGACGAGTGAGAGAAAAACTCACTCGTCTTTCATTATTTACATAGGACAACTTCACGCGAAAACGTACCTTTATGTGCAAGGCAACGATCCGCTATCTCAAATCCAGCAATTTCGAGCATTTCATCCATATTTTCAATCGTAATAATTAAACAGCTTTTGGCAAAACGTCGAGCTTCTTTCAAAATTTCGAGTTGGCCATCTGCTGTAATATGCGTAAATAAATTATACGGCATATCGATAATAGCCACATCGTATTCTTCGTCAACTTCAGCAATTGGACCTATTGTGACATTGCCTTCTAAATTGAAGTAGTCGATGTTTTTCCTTGAGCCATAGACGACAAGCGGATTAATATCGCGACCTTCAATAGGGATTCCCATAGATAATGCTTCAACAAGGACAGTGCCGATCCCACAGCAAGGATCGATGACGCGTTTCCCTTCAGGGTGCGGTACTGCAATATTGACGGCAGCTCTAGCGAGACGTGTACCAAGCGCAGTGGAATACATATGGGGCTTCTGCTGGTGAACATGCCAGTCAGAAGAACTGTAAAGCACATTTCCTGCGTACCAACGACCGTCTAATTGCATAATCCCAATGAATACTTCAGGATGGTCAAGTTCAGGCTCGCCTTTGATCTGCAATCCAATCGTACGCTCAATTTCACGACGCGTGTCATGACCAATTTTAGCTGTCGTTGATAGCGTCATATCATTCAAGCAGACGGTCTTAAATAATTGATCGGTCTCCAGCTTAGAAGCTTTGTCTGCCAGCATTTCTAAACTGTCTGCATCCAGTAAGATTTCGAGTCGAGTTTGTATGAACGGGCTTCGTGACGGATCAACGCCAATATCACTTATAATCACGTTGTCTTCTACGTCATAACCGAAAAACGCTCGCATTTCCATTCGACATAATTCCTTTTCATCGCGGTGCCGAATATACGTATATATAAATTGCGAAGCCATTAGTTATTTGCTCTCATTTTATGCAAATCGCCAAGTACTTCAAACAGAAGTTGTAGTGCATCTTGAATAGGCATCGTCTCATCAAACCCTTTGAGAGAATCAAGCGGAATATTTAATTCCCAGAAGCCTTCATTGTCGGAAAAAGAAATACTAAAGCCATGTAGATTATGCTGAAGTTTTTCCTCAATAAATGTACGAATAGTTTCGCCTTCTTTTTTCTTACCTTGCAAACCAAATAATGCCATATACGTTTTGAACATGTCATCTACTTCAAGTGCCAGCGAATCCACTTTGATCTCATCGAAGTCAGGGGACTCGACAAAAAGAAATTCAGCTATATTAGATTTCAAATAAGAGATGGGTTCTTGTAAAAAACGCTCATCTGCAAAGCGTACGGTTTCCTCTGTTTCCTTTACACATACTTCTATTGTTTTGATTGTTACTGTACTCATTTTATTCACTCCTCGTTAGTAAGTATACCGGATTGTTTTTCGGGATACCACGGATTTAAGTGAATTAATACTTCATCCACGTCTTCATTTTTCGCCATGATCAAATTACGTAATCTACTCGAGATAATATGGCCTTCTTGTATCGTCAAATCACCATTAATACCGATTCGAATATCAACCAATACATAATGTCCATGTTCTCTTGCGCGCAAGCGATCAATTCGTTTTACTTCCGGAATGGAATGAATCAATTCTTCAAACGCGATTAAACGCTCATCACAGACGCTTTTTTCCATCAATATATCAATACTTTCTTTACCGATCTCCATAGCGATTTTAAAGACCAGAATAGAGACAATAATACCCGCGATGGGATCTCCATACGTGAGTAGCGGCCATTCGTAAGCATCTCCGATTAAAGCAAGTCCAATACCTACTACTGCAGCAAGTGAAGCATAAACATCAGCTAAGTGGTCATATGCCGTCGCAATTAGCCCTTTACTGTTTTCTGCTTTACCTATACGTATTGTATAAATATAGAGTATATACTTCCAAATTAATGACACGAACGCGGTGAGTAAGGCGATCCTACTTGCTGTTGCAGGATCTTCAAATAATGCCATGATCGCTTCGAAAGCAATATAGATTGCAGCTAACCCTAAAATAATAGCGACTATGCTTGAACCAATGACTTCCGCTTTGCCGTGTCCATATGGATGATCTTCATCAGCAGGACGTTTTGAAATTTGCATGGAAGTCAGTGCGGCTGCAGAAGCTACCACATCACCTGCGTTGTGAAAGCCATCCGCAAGTAAAACCGGACTTCTGAAAACAAATCCGACGACCAGTTTTAATATAGTCAAGATCACATTACTCAATAAACTGATCCAGATAGCCATAATCGCAGAAGTGGAATGCTCACGTACTTGAATGGTCATAAATGTTTCCCTCCTCTAACAGTGTTTCCTCGAAGCAACAAAAAAACCTCGCTTAATTTGGGCGAGGTCATACATGATTTTAATTGTTGGATTGGGACAAAGTTTCTCATTGTCATCACTCATTCATTTGTAGTTCAATCATTATCCCATAGCTATACGGTTTATGCAAGAATGTACTACATCACTCAGAGTAGAAAAATGTCGTCTACTGTGTCAAAATAAAAGAATAGAAAAGATACAAGATCATGATGAACATAATTTCTATACAATGATACGTATAAAAATACGAATTGAGAGGTTTGATGAATAATGAAGCTTTGGGGCGGTCGTTTTAGTAGTAAAGCAGATGAAATCATGGAGAAATTTAATAGCTCTTTACCTGTTGATTATCGTTTATATAGAGAGGATATCGCAGGTAGTATCGCACACGTAACGATGCAAGTTCATTCAGATTTATTGTCACCTGAAGAAGGTGAATTGCTAGTGGATGGTTTGCAGTCGATTTTGGCGGATATCGAATCGGGTGAATTGCAAATCGAAGGCAATTATGAAGATATTCATTCGTTTATTGAAATGAATCTCACAGAGCGAGTAGGGGAGACGGGTAAGAAATTGCATACAGCCCGCAGCCGAAACGATCAAGTAGCAGTCGATATGAGACAGTATGCTAGAAATCAAACTTCTGTCGTCATGGATGCGCTGCAAGTCTTAATTGATTCACTTGAAGCAAAGGGAAGAGCAAACAACGTTATTATGCCGGGCTACACACATTTGCAACGCGCGCAGGTCGTCACTTTCGGACATCATCTAGGTGCTTATGCACAAATGTTCAAACGCGATAAAAAACGTGTGCAAAATGCGGCCGAGATTTTGAATGAAAATCCACTTGGCTGTGGTGCACTTGCCGGTACGACGCATGATATTGATCGCCAAGTGACGACCTCATTACTAGGGTTCGATAAGCCGGTAGATAACTTTCTAGACGGTGTCAGCGATCGTGACTATTTAATAGAATTGATGTCCGACTTCTCGTTAATCATGATGCACATGAGTAGATTGAGTGAAGAGCTTATTCTTTGGAGTAGCCAAGAGTTCCGCTTTATCACGATTTCAGATGCTTACTCAACAGGAAGTAGTATAATGCCTCAGAAGAAAAATCCAGATGCGGCAGAACTGATCCGTGGTAAAACTGGCCGAGTTTATGGTTCTTTATTCGCTTTACTGACGACGTTAAAGGGTTTGCCATTAACATATAATAAAGACATGCAGGAAGACAAAGAACAATTCTTTGATGCATTGGATACTGTTCTTGACTGCTTAGAAATTATGTCTAAAATGATCGACACTCTACAAGTCAATGCAGAGCATATGAAAGCTGCAATTAAAGGTGGATTCTTGAATGCGACAGAAGTAGCGGACTATTTAGTCGCAAAAGGTACGCCATTCCGCGACGCGCATGAAATCGTCGGTAAAATCATCATTTATTGTGAACAGGAAAATAAAGCGATCGAGGACCTGACAGTAGGCGAACTCAAAAACTTCAGCGACCACATGGAAGAAGACATCTACGAATACATCGATTATGAATCCATTATTACAAAAGGGAATAAGGGATTGATGAAAGAAATGTAATAAGCATATAAAAAGCCTGCGGAATGTCTGCAGGCTTTTTACTATTCAACGCGAGGCTTACCTTGAATGGAAGCGACAATAAAACCTATTGCACCAAACATAACTGCAGGCAACATCCATCCAACGCCTTGCTCATATAAAGGTAAGAATTCCAATATATATGTAACCGGTACCAGATCGATATTGAATGCTCGTAACACATCAAAGAATCCAATAAGACCTGCTGCTAGTAAACCGTAATTATATACTTCATGATAGCCTTTAAATAACGGGTGTAACAATCTAAAGGTAATTAAGACAATGGCTAGAGGATATACTCCACCT
Source organism: Sporosarcina sp. P32b (assembly GCF_002743335.1). Lineage (GTDB taxonomy): Bacteria > Bacillota > Bacilli > Bacillales_A > Planococcaceae > Sporosarcina. Next base: position 32,064 of record NZ_PDZB01000020.1, on the reverse strand, counting down.
AGTACTGGAATCATCACTGCAAGCAACTGCGTGAGGCCGACATTCGCGACTATCGTAGAAAACAAACAAATAATAAAGACGAACGCTTTATAAGAAATCTTAGGAGCGATTTTAGAAAGATAGGTAGCACTTGCAGTCGTCAATCCAACCGAAGTCGTTAAGCAAGCTAGTGTTACTGCAAGCCCAAGTAAGTATAAACCGTTATTACCCATCAAGGCATACGCAAGTTTTGCTAAAATATCTCCGCCGTTCGTTGCGCCTTCCGCTACAGAGCGGCTTGTCATCCCTAAATAGGCTAATCCAGCATAGACGAAACTCAGCCCGATAACTGCGATAGATCCTGCTTTCATCGTAATGGAAGTAATCGCTTTTCTATCTGTAATACCTTTCGCCTTCACGGCATTAATGACGATAATAGCGAAGACTAGCGCTGCCATTGCGTCCATTGTTCCGTATCCTTCAATAAATCCTTTGTAAAAATAATCTTCTGCATAAGATCCTTGTGGCACGCCCGCTTTGCCTACGGGATTAATAATACCCGTCACGACAATGAACGTTACGATAGCTAGCAATATCGGAGTTAAAATACTTCCGAAGCGATCGACTATTTTATTCGGCTTAAATGAGAGCCAAATCGTCACCGCAAAAAATATAATGGAGAAGAGCACCAATGCTAACCTAGAATACGAATCCGGTACAAATGGTGAAACGGCTATTTCGAATGAAACAGTCGCTGTACGCGGAACACCGAAGAACGGTCCAAGTGCTAAATATATAACTAATGGAAATATCATGGCGAATACAGGTGATGCTTTTCCAGCTAAATCATTTAATTGATTGCCACTCATAGTGACTGCAATTATGCCAAGATAGGGAAGGCCGACTCCTGTAATTAAAAAACCAGCCAGCGTGATCCATGTTTGTGTTCCTGCTAGTTGACCTAGCAGCGGTGGGAAAATCATATTTCCAGCACCAAAAAAGAGAGCAAACATCGTCAGCCCCAATTTGAACGTATCGAATTTGGTAAATCTATTCATTTGAAATTCCTCCTGAAGTACTTTGAAAAGTGTATGTATTTCGATAATTAATTGTATTTTTGTGGAAAGAGCTCATAAAAAAGGATTCTCCTAAGAGAATCCTTAATAAGATTACCCCATAATGTGGTAGCCAGCATCTACATAGATAACTTCACCTGTCACACCACTCGATAAACTACTTAGCATCGCCACAGTCATATCTGAAACTTCTTCAGGTTTGACATTACGTTTTAGTGGCGCGCGTTCCTCAATTTGACTAAGGATGGTATTAAAGGAAGGAACACCTTTTGCGGACAATGTACGAACCGCTCCGGCAGAGATTGCATTGACACGGATATTTTGTTCACCTAGCTCAGATGCTAAGTAGCGTACAGAAGCTTCAAGAGCTGCTTTTGCAACACCCATTACGTTATAGCCTTCAAGAACTCGTTCCGCTCCTAAATAACTCATCGTAATGATCGCTCCACCTTCTGTCATATAATGACGGGCTTCACGTGCTGCCGCTACCAATGAATATGCACTAGAATCTTGTGCGAATGCATATCCTTCACGAGTCGTTTCCACGAATGGATTATGCAAGTCTTGTTGATGTGCAAATGCGATGGAGTGAACTACGCCATGAATAACACCAACGTGTTCGCCAATCGATTTGAAAGCTTGCTCTATGCTCTCATCACTATTCACATCACACTGTACAATTTGTGTGGCTGTAAATTCACTTTTAGCTAAAGCTTTTTCTAATTTATCACGAGAGCGATCTTTACGGTATGTAAAAATGACATTCGCACCAACGGAGAATAATGCTTTTGCGACTCCCCAACCAATACTACGTTCATTTGCCACACCCATAATCACAATGTTTTTACCGGATAATTTTAATAAGTCTACCATAATAGCCTCCTGAAAGTTTCTTATTCATTTGATCATATTATACTCTCCATAATAATAACATATAGTGAAGAGGAAGTTATAGATTTTCTATATAAGAACGAAAAGAGAATTTATAAATAGACTGTCAATAAATAAAAATACAGTTGACTTTATAATTATACATCCGTATACTTGTCTTTAATGAATAAAGAGGTGAGGGCGTTGAAGGTTGGAATCGTAGGAGCGTCTGGATATGGTGGCCTAGAGTTGATACGGTTGCTGCAAAACCATCCGGAAATTGAACAGATAGATTTATTCACTTCCTCAGAAGTGGGAACGGTCTTTTCTCAAAAATATCCACATCTTGTGAATATTCACGATCAGCCGATGAAGGCTATAGAACCTGAACATATTAGCAAGTTGGACACAGTTTTTTTCAGTACACCAGCTGGCGTTACAACTACGTTACTTCCTCCATTGGTGGGAGCAGGTGCTAAATTGATCGACTTATCGGGAGATTTTAGACTGAAAGATCAAGCGGCTTTTGAGCAGTGGTATCAAAAGGATGCACCACTACTTGAACACTTGGAGAAAAGTGTATACGGACTTCCAGAATGGAATAAACCGGACATTGCGGATGCAGAAATAATTGCGAACCCAGGATGTTACCCGACAGCGGTTCTTCTATCTTTACTGCCGTTATTGAAAAATAATTTAATTGACGGTAGCCGATTAATTATTGATGCAAAAAGTGGTATATCTGGTGCAGGCAACAAGCCAAGCCAAGCGACCCATTTCAGTGAAACGAATGAAAATTTCTCTATATATAAGATTCATCAACATCAGCATATACCGGAAATTGAACAGGCAATGAATATATTTGCTGATCAACCTAAACCTATTACGTTCACAACGCATCTTGTTCCTATGACAAGAGGTATCATGACGACGAGCTATGCGGAAGTGAATGGACAAGTTACGGAAGAACAGCTTAGAAGTTGCTTGCATGAAACATATAAAGATAGTCCGTTCGTTCGTATTTTGACAGACGTACAAAAGGTCAGTACGAAACAGGTGTATGGCTCCAACTATTGCGATATCCATGTCAAGGTGGATCCACGAACGAATCAAGCAACGATTATAGCAGTCATTGATAATGTGGTGAAAGGCGCCGCTGGACAAGCTATACAAAATATGAATATTCAATATGGTCTACCTGAAAAAACAGGGATCGATATTATTCCATTATGGATTTGAACTATTAATTTGAACACAAGAATTGAGGGGAGCACTACTATGGAAACCATCGAAAGCATGAAGCGCATCTCGCGTAAAAATATTATCTCACCAAAAGGATTCAAGGCAGTCGGCATCCACTGTGGGCTAAAACATAAGAAAAATGATTTGGCTCTACTAGTCAGCGAAGTCCCAGCGAGTGTTGCGGGTGTCTTCACAACGAATGTAATCCAAGCGGCTCCACTTCAAGTCACAAAAAAAGTCGTATATGAAACGCAAAAGATGCAGGCGATTGTCATAAACTCCGGTAACGCGAATGCATGTACAGGTAAGCAAGGTATGCAAGATGCAATGACTATGCAACAAAAAACCGCTGTGCACTTAGGAATCGATTCCAATCTTGTAGGCATTGCTTCTACAGGTGTGATCGGTGAACAAATGAATATGGTCCCTTTACTATCCGGTATTGAAAAGCTTCAACCGATGGACACATTAGAAGGTTCCATTCAATTTTCACAAGCGATTTTAACTACAGATACCGTAACGAAAAATACTGCCTATGCAACGGTGATCGATGATCGTGAAGTCGTGGTAGCGGGTGTTGCAAAAGGTTCAGGAATGATTGAACCGAATATGGCGACAATGCTTGGCTTCATCACAACCGATGCCAATATCGAATCTGAACATTTACAAACAGCGTTAAAAGAAATTACAGATGTGACATTCAACTCTATTACGGTAGATGGTGATACATCAACGAATGATATGGTACTTGTTATGGCAAACGGACTAGCGGGTAACCACTCATTAACTCCAGATCATCCCGAATGGCAATCTTTCGTCGATGCATTGCATGCTGTATCACGTGATTTAGCGAAAATGATTGCTAAAGATGGGGAAGGTGCTACTAAATTGATCGAAGCGAAAGTGACAGGTGCAGTTTCGGATGAACAAGCACGTCAAATCGCAAAATCTGTAGTAGGCTCACCGCTTGTCAAGACGGCGGTATTTGGTTGTGACGCCAACTGGGGAAGAATTATTGCAGCCATCGGATATAGCGGTGCCACAATAGATCCTGAAGATATCAAAATCTATATCGGCGATACAGTAGTAGTAGAAGGTGGGGAACCTATTCCATTTTCAGAAGAGAAATTGTTGATTTATCTTAAACAGCATGAAGTGAAATTTGCAATAGAACTAAACCAGGGAGCTGGTCAAGGAATGGCATGGGGGTGCGATCTTACTTATGACTACGTCCAAATCAACGCAACATATCGTACGTAAAAGACAGGTTATTAAACTAGGTGGCAGTATGCTAGACGAATTGAGTGATAATTTTTTCCAGGGTGTGAAAAAATTACAGCAAGATGGTGTTCAAGTAATTATTGTTCATGGTGGGGGACCAAACATTAATCAAGAGCTTGAAAATCGTGGAGTCACTTCGACTGTTGTTAAAGGGTTCCGTGTTACGTGTGCTGAAGCAATCGACATCGTCCAGTCGATCATAATTGGCCAAGTGAATCCAGCGCTCGTTCATCGCTTCAATAGCGAAGGGGTCAAAGCGGTTGGATTAAGTGGATTCGATGCGAACTTATTTACGTGTGATGTACTTGATTTTGAAACGTATGGTTATGTGGGAGAGATTAAAACCGTTAAAACAGAAGTTGTAGATACGCTTTTGGATGCAGGAATAATTCCAGTTATTTCGTGTATCGGTGCAACCGTATCTGGAGATCCATTGAACGTTAACGCGGATACAGTCGCAAGTCGAATAGCATTAGCTGTCGAAGCCGAAAGTTTATTATTGGTGACAGATACATCTGGAATCCGGATTCAAGATCAGCCCCAGACAGAAGTGCAACCGCAAGCTATTTATGGCTGGATTAAAACAGAAGATATCTACGGAGGAATGATTCCGAAAGTCATGGCGGCAATTGATTGTCTAGAAGCGGGTATTCCATCTGTACAAATCGTCTGTCAGGAATTAAAAGGCACGGTCATTACCAATGAGGAGGCAATTGTGTGACGTATTTATTCAATAACTACGCAAGACGTGCGGTACATCTCGTAAAAGGACAGGGGACCGTAGTGACAGACGATAAAGGGAAGGATTATTTAGACTTTACTAGCGGCATCGCGGTCGTCAGTTTAGGACATGCTCATCCTGCAATCGTTAAGGCATTGCAAGAACAAAGCGAAAAGCTATGGCATACTTCCAATCTATTTGAAAGTCCAGAACAGGAAAAACTAGCTGAATCATTAACAAAAGGTACGGATCTATCCTATGCATTGTTTTGTAACAGTGGTGCCGAAGCGAATGAAGCGGCGATTAAATTAGCGCGTAAACATACAGGCAAGCACCATATTTTATCGTTTAAACAGTCATTCCATGGGCGGACTTTTGGCGCGATGGCTGCCACGGGGCAGGATAAAATTCAACAAGGATTTGGTCCGATGCTTGAAAGTTTTGAAGCGTTGCCATTTAATGATGTCGAAGCTTTGAAACAAGCGACTAACGATAACGTGGCTGCTATCATGCTGGAAGTCATCCAAGCGGAAGGTGGAGTTAACACTATCGAACCGGCTTTCGCTGAAGCGGTTATGGCTGCATGTAATGAACATAATATCCTTCTCATTATCGATGAAGTACAGACAGGGATTGGACGGACAGGAACACGTTATGCCTACGAGCAAACTGCACTAAAACCTAATATCGTCTCATTGGCTAAAGGCCTTGGTGGCGGCTTCCCTATTGGTGCATTGCTAGCTGGTGAAGAGCTGTTCCATACATTCGGACCTGGTACACATGGTACAACTTTTGGTGGAAATCCTTTAGCCGTTTCAGTTGCTCAAACAGTAGTCGATCATATATTTGATCCTGCATTCTTAAAGGATGTTCAAGAAAAATCTACGTATCTGAAGCAACAACTTCAGTCAGAACTTCCAAAAGATAAGTATTCGATTCGCGGAAAAGGTTTATTAGTTGGGGTTCATTCAACTAAAGAAATCGCTCCATTTATCCAAGAGGCCGAAAAACAAGGATTACTACTTGTACCTGCGGGAACGAATGTCATCCGTCTATTACCACCACTGACAGTTTCAAAAGAAGAAATTGACCAAGCGATAGCGATATTAAAGAATATATTAACGTAATAGCAAATTGAATTAAAGTAGTCTGCGAACTGCTATTCAGTAAACAAAAGATCTCCATGAAGTCTCAACACTTCAGGGAGATCTCTTTTTTTGCGTGGGTATAAGTTAAGCTCAGTTACACTTATTTGAATTCTTTCTATACAAAGAATTATCGCTCAGGTATAGTTAAGGCAAAACTACCTAAAAGAATGGAAGTGTCCTAGACTTGAAACAGATATATGCAATAGCACTAACTATAATGCTGGTCCTATATGCAATCCCCACCACCTCACTTGCCAACGTCTTCCAAGATGTGCGACCTCAGCACTCGGCAGCTGATGAAATACACTATCTAGTTGAAAAAGAAATCATCATAGAAAAACCAAACACTAAATACCGTGTAAACGAACCGATCACACGCCTCGAAGCTTCAGGTATGATCCAACGTGCGCTGAAAATCCCTGTAGATAATAGACCAGATGCAAAACTGTCGGATGTAAAGTTGTCTCATCCACACTACGCACTCATTGCCACAATGGTTGATGAAGGTATTTTCATGGGCAATGAGAAAAAAGAATTTCAACCGTATGGTAATTTGAAACGTGGGCAGATGGCGGCGGTATTCGTTCGCGCATTCAATCTGACAGGCAAATCGACGTATCGATTTCGTGATGTACCTACAACGTATTGGGGGTTATCCGACATACAAAAACTATCTGTAAATGCCATTACGACAGGTTATTTGGATAACACGTTTAAGCCAAATCAAACGTTAACTCGTGGACACTTTGCAGTATTTCTGGCACGAATTCTTGAGCCGGACTTCAGAGAGCAACCTGCCTGTTACAAGCCGAATAACACTCCCGTTCAAACAGTCAATGTACCTGTTACGACACTTTGGAAAGAGCCAGGAAAGTCGCGAACAGTAGATGCTTATGCTACAAACAAAACACCTGATATCACGAAATGGATTGCTACAATGAGTTTACGTGAAAAACAATGGCTAGTAGGTAAATTAGAAACCCAAGCACTATATGGTCAAACAGTTAAAGTCCTGCAAACAAAAGGGGACTGGGTTCAAGTGGTTGTAACAGATCAAAGCTCCCCAAAAAACGCAGCAGGCTACCCAGGATGGATGCCGAAGAATCATCTAACGGCAGTATATCCTAACTATGCAACATGCGACACAGCCATGGTGACGACGAAATCAGCTACACTTACGATGGATAAAAACGGTAAACAACCTCATCGTTCAATTAGCTTCAACACGACATTGCCGATCATGGATGTTATGGATAATAAACTTGCTGTCCAGACACCTGCTGACGGAGTGAAGTACGTGGATAAAAGTTCAGTGAAAATAGTAGGAGCGGATGGTGTCATGCCAAAGCCTACAACCCAGCAAATCATGGATACAGCCAAGCTCTTCGATGGATTACCGTATTTATGGGCAGGTACTTCAGGATTTGGCCTAGATTGTTCCGGATTCACATACTCGGTCTATCGTCAGCATGGAATTGATATACCGCGTGATGCATCTGTGCAAGCATTGAACGGAACGTTAATACAGAAAAACGATCTACAACCCGGTGACTTAATGTTCTTTGCTTATAATAAAGGTAAAGGAATCATTCATCATGTAGGGATGTACGCAGGGAACGGTCAAATGATCCATGCGCCAAACCCTAAGCGTACTGTGGAAATCATCCCAATGACAGTGGAACCGTATAAGTCAGAGTATGTTTCAGCTAGAAGATATTTAAAATGAAAAAGCGCACAGACAACTGATGTCTGTGCGTTTTTCATCTATATTACAAGTTTCCTTCATACAATATATTATCGTCATTCAAATCAATAACTTTTAAATAATTATCTTCTTTTATGAAGATACTCTTATATACCTTTTGTCCGCTTTCATTTTCATACAGGATGATACGTTTGTTCTGATTATCCACTTCCACTTGTGCTATTAACTCATTCATCGGAATATGCTCTGCTAACACTTCAGCTTCTTCATGTCCTAACAAGTTAGAATTAGAAGGTTCGTATGAGGCTTTTGGTTCTTCACCAGGCACATCTTCTACAGGTGCTTCTTCCTGAGGAGCTTTAGTGTCGGCAGGTTTAGTACCTTCAAGTTCTGCTGATTCTTCCTCAGGCTCTATCTCATCAACTGAGATGTCTTTATCTTCTACAGGTTTTGCTTCCTGATCGTTACTGCACGCAACCAAAAATACAGCGAGTGCAGGTAAAAGCCACCATTTTTTCATATACATTCACTCCTGTTTATCTTATTTCATGTGTTGACAGTGTAAAAGCTTATGTTAGATAAATCAATTAACTCAACTTAAATGATCATATTAAAGAGGAAATACTACTGTAAAAATAGAATGAGTAAAGTAGGATATAAATATAAAAAGTTCCAATATTTCATGAATAACACAAGGGGAACTATTATGAAAATTATTGTGCCTTTAGATAGAACGAATATGGGATTTAAAGTTTCGCATCAAATAAACAAAGACACATTCCAAACTTTTGGAATGTGTCTTTGTTTTTATGTTTCAATTAATATAGTAGATTTCTAACGTAGAATTATACACTAGGTTGCATACTATGTTTTTTATATTGACGGGCTTCATCTTTGCGTTTTTGCTGAATACGAAGGAATATGTTATTTCCTAATAGCGCCGCGATGATAAATACCGTACCAATATAATCAAAAATAGTTAACTGATATCCTTGTATATAGGAAATCACCAGTGTGGTCACCGGCACGAAATTGATAAACAACAAACCATTTAATGGAGACAAGATACGTACGCCAACATTCCAACCTACTAACGCGATAATACCTGGGAATACAATCATAAACAACATGTGCGGTGTTACCACTTGTAATGTTTCTACAGTTGGGACAGAAATATAACCTGTCAACGTTACGAAGAATACCACTATACATGCAGTTAATGTACCAAGTAAACAGCTCAAAGTAGAATAACGCAATGCGGACCATTCACTAAATCGATTTCCACCCATTGTATAAATGACCCAGCCGATTACCGCTATGAAGATCAGTAATGAAGGGACGATGTCATCTGTTGCTGTGAAGAAGGTGCGTAAGTCACCTTTTGTGATCACGAGCATTACACCGACAAATGCAGTAAATACACAAGTCAGCGTGAAGCCATGCGGTTTGTGTCTACTAATCATCCATACAATAACAATAGAAATCATCGGCATCATAGCCTCTGAAATGGACGCAACCATTGTTCCAGGTTGTCCCATTAAGTCTTGCCCCCAGAAAATAAAGAGGTTATAGACAACGAATGCCATCGTTCCGAAGAACCAAAGCGATAAGCCTCTCTTTTCAAATCGAAAAGCTTCCTTTCCTTCTTTAAACCATAGTATGCCGACAAGTAGTAGTGTTACCGAAACGTAACGAATTAATGTGAAATAAAATGGGTCGATATTTTTGAACGCGCTATTGGCAACTGGGAACATTGCACCCCATGACACACTGGCTATAAAGCATAGAAACGCTCCCCAGATAATTTTATTTTTCAACAGACGCAACCTCCTTGAAGTACTATCTCTAGTAAACACCATATTGGACATCACGTAAAACGAATAATAATGATGACTACTATCAATTTTATTGATATCATATAAATAACAGTACTTTACTAGGAGGCTAACTATGGAATTTAAAGACTTAGAGATATTCCAGATGGTCGCAGAGAAGGGAACAATCACGGCGGCAGCGAAAGAATTAAGCTATGTACAGTCAAATATCACATCCCGTATACAGAAGCTCGAAGCTGAACTAAAGACGCCATTGTTTAATAGACATAACCGGGGGATGATCTTGACGCCAGAGGGGAAACGTCTTCTCATCTATAGTGAGAAAATTTTATCGCTAACTAATGAAATGAGAAAAGTTGTGCAGAATGACAAAGAGCCTTCAGGAAAGCTCGAGCTAGGCTCTGTAGAAACTGTCATCAAATTGCCGATTATTTTATCGAGATATAATAAGAAATATAAACAAGTCGATATTTCATTATTGACAGGTGTAACAGAAGGGTTGCAGTTTAAGGTTCTTCACCATCAACTTGACGGGGCTTTCATATCGGAAGGTACGATGCATCCTGACCTAGCTGTACATGATGTGCTCGAAGAAGAGCTCGTGCTACTTTCGAGTAAACCGTTCCAATCCATTGACGATATTAAAGATGAGCCAATCCTTTGTTTTAGAAAGGGTTGTGGTTATCGGGCACGCCTAGAGTCATGGCTTGAAGATGAGCAATTTAAGCCAACGAAAATGATGGAGTTCGGAACATTGGAGACGATCCTTGGAAGTGTAGCAGCAGGATTAGGTGTGACATTCGTTCCAAGATCAACAGTTTCCCACCTGTTAGATCAGGGGTTAGTTTATTGCTATCATCTGCCGCCAAAATACAGCCAAATTAAAACGGTTTTTGTACGACGTGCAGATTCCTATTTGACACCTACTATTGCCAAGTTTATAAAAGTTATTGATGAATTCAGAGAAGAAGCAGATGAGCAATTTCAAAAATCGACACAAATTTGACCTGCATAGCGTGTTACGTATGATACGATATAAGGTAGTTATGAATATAGAATTAGGAGTGCTACTAGATGAACTATACGAATCAAACAACACCGCCTGCAAATTTCAAAAAACGGAATTACCGTCCGGCGATTATCATTATTTCGGTCATTCTCATCGGTGCAATTGGCATCTTGGCAGGCATGCCGGGTGTAGAGAATTTCACAGCATTCGATATTACAATCTTACCTCTATTGAATGCCATATTTAACAGTTTCACTTTCATATTTCTCGTCTGTGCATTAGTGGCGATTTTGAAAAAGAATATCAAACTGCATGAACGCTTTATCTATGCAGCGTTTAGCACAACCGCTCTATTTTTAGTGACGTATGTCGCATATCACTTTTTATCGGAGTCTACACCATTTGGCGGTAGTGGTTTCTTAGCAGGATTCTATTACTTCATCCTGTTCTCACACATTGTGCTAGCAGCTGCAATCGTTCCATTAGCATTAACAAGTGTCGCAAGAGCATGGAATATGGAGATCCCGCGTCACCGCAAAATTGCACGCTGGACGATGCCTATTTGGTTATATGTTAGTTTCACCGGAGTACTTGTGTATATCTTGATTTCACCGTACTATTAAGTAATTAGATAAATAGCGTAGGGCATCAGTCAAAAGAGAGTGAATGACTGATGCTCTTTTTCACAATAAGGTAGTCAGAATAATCAAATTTAACAGAGGGAAGTGCTACAATGAAAACACCGAATTTCATGTCAGATGAATCATTTGATGAAGTGTTTAAACAAGAATCTGATCTAATCAATGAGCAATTAAAAAAGGAAATCCTTATTGCATTGGTAGGGGACGTCAATGCGGGGAAGTCGTCCACACTAAACCGTCTGATGCAAAAAGATGTAGCGGAAGTGGGAGCGCAACCTGGGGAAACGAAGGAAGTTAAAAAATTTTATTACACAGATAATATACTGTTTGTTGATACACCAGGACTTGATGATATTTATCAAGAACATTCAAATGAGACGCTAAAATTTTATAATCAAGCAGATGTGATTCTTTTCTTCTTGAATGCTGCGGGTACGGTATTGTCAGATACGGAACTAAAATCATTGAATAAAATAGCCACGCTTAACAAGAAAATCATTCTCGTGCTAAATAAAATAGATGCAGCTGATGATATTCCGAGTTTATTGAACTATGTTTTGGAGCATACTGGGTTTGCCTATCCAGTTATTCCTATCTCGTCAATGACAGGGGAGCAAATGGAATTTCTGCAAAAAGAAATTCTTCAGCAATTAAAAGATACCAATAAAGATCTTTTACTCGCAGCAAACATGGCTGATAAATCGTCCATTGCCAAACGATGGATTCTCGCAGCCGGTGCATCAGCTGCTGCAATTGGAGCAGTTCCCATTCCGGGTGCTGACTTTATCCCGTTGACAACATTGCAAGTGGGCCTCATGTTGAAGTTGTCTACATTATATGGAAAACCGATTACGAAAGACCATGCCAAAGAGCTTATTATAGCAACCATAGTAGGGAATGTTGGAAAAACGGCTTTCCGTCAAATTGTTAAAGTGATTCCAGGTGCGGGAATGGTCGTTGCCGCAAGTGTGGCCGGATCTATGACGGTGGCGCTAGGTTTTGCAGTGAAATACATGTATGAAAATAATATGGAACTCACACCTGACACATTGAAAAAAGTATATGAAATATATTTGAAAAAACAAAAGTAAAAAGGGGCGGAATGTATGGAGTGGTTTAACTACGCAACATTTGTGGTCGCTTTACTAGCAGGTTTGTATTCAATGGAAAGTATGAAACGAAATAAGGAATTAGAAGATCGTGTAGAAGAGTTAGAGAAGAAAAATACGGCCGAGTTGGACAAGCATCGGTTGTAGAAAGGGGAATATATGAAAAGCGAATGTCCGATTTGCAGGGGGAATAACTTGTGTGGTACTACAATCGCGAGTGATGAGCGTTGCTGGTGTACTAAGAAGCACTTTCCGGAAGAAGTGTTTCGACAAATACCAAAAGAAGAACTACACAAACAGTGTATATGTGAAACGTGTTTGAACCATATCACGGAAATAGAACAGGCAAGCAAGAGGTCTATGGACCGCTAACTTGCCTGTTTTTTTATTCGGCTTCGAATGAACGTGTAGAAATTTCTTTCTCGTATATGAACAGTGCGTTTTTATCTTCACGGATACGCTTTAAATACTCGATATGTCTATCGAATGTCGCTTCCTCTTCTACTTGCTCGTCAAGGAACCAATTCAAGAAAGAAATCGTTGCGTGCTCTTTTTCTTCCCATGCCATATCCATGATTTGATAAAATGATTTTGTTACTTCTTTTTCTTGTAATAATGCCACTTCAAACGTGTGTACTAAGTTATCAAAAGAAGTAGCTGGTGCAGGTGTTTCTGTAATAATCGCACGAATCCCACGATCATTCAAATAAGTATAAATTTTCATTGCGTGATGACGCTCCTCTTCTACTTGTTGTAGAAAGAAGTGCGCAAATCCGTTGTAATTGCGATATTCACAGTAAGATGCCATGGATAAGTAGGTTTGTGCTGCGGCGAATTCATTGTTCATTTGTTCATTCAACGCTTGTGCTAATTTTTCACTAATCATGTGGATCGCCCCTTTTCTGATAGTAATGTAACTAGCGTAATGTGTGCCATATCCGCTAACTTCAGTATACCTTTAAACGACATTCTTTGCATACTAGATATTTAATTGGATACACATTATAGTCTACTGATATACTTAAAAGAGAACTAGAAGAATACTTATACATATTTAAGAAAGAAGGTCATCACTTGAAACAGTATACGATCCCTGCATTAAACACATCAGCTGGAGTGGAAGCGAAGGCATATGTAGATACACTGACGAAACCTGTTGGAAGTTTAGGGAAACTTGAAGAAATTGTGATTACATTGGCTGAGATACAAGGTCGAAAAATACCTAGCATTAATCAATTAGGTGTAGTGGTATTCGCAGCAGATCACGGAATTGTAGAAGAAGGGATTTCCGCATTTCCGCAACTTGTTACACGTCAAATGGTAGAGAATATGGCGGTAGGTGGCGCGGCAATCAATGTATTCAGCAGACAGCAACAAGCAGAGTTTTCATTGGTTGACGTGGGTGTAATAGGGGACTCATTTCCAGAACCGGTGAAAGACCGGAAGATTCGACAAGGGTCAGAGAACTTCTTACGCACCGAGGCGATGACCCAGGAAGAAGTGGAAAAGGCACTGACGATTGGCTATGAAGAAGCGATAGCATTGTTTGAAAAAGGTGTGGATTGCCTAGTAGTAGGGGAAGTTGGAATCGGTAATACAACGACAAGCAGTGCTGTAGTGGCGGCTATAACAGGACTAGATCCAGCAGAACTAGTTGGTTACGGAACAGGAATATCGTCTGATCAACATCTTCATAAAATTAAAGTAGTTCGGGAGGCACTAGCTCTTCATCAACCTAATCCTTTAGACGGCTATGATGTGCTACGTAAGGTCGGCGGTCTAGAGTTGGTAGCCATGGTAGGGGCGATGCTTGCGGCAGCTTCTAAACGCGTTCCCATTATCTTAGATGGCTTTATCTCCACTGCGGCAGCTTGTGCAGCGGAGACCATAAGCAAAGGCGCAGCTGGATATATGTTGCTTGGTCATCAATCGATGGAACCTGGACACCAAAAAGCATTTCAATACTTAGAAAAAGAACCTATATTGTCCTTGTCTATGCGTCTAGGAGAAGGCACTGGGGCGGCAGTTGCGTTCAGTATCATTCAATCAGCTGTATTAATGGTCAATGAAATGGCAACCTTTGAAAGTGCTGGTGTTTCCGGAAAGAATTAATAAAAAAGGGAAGAATGGGCAGTAGCCCATTCTTCCCTTTTGGTTATTTAGTTACATTAACTGTTTCAATAGGAGTAATCAGTATTTCCTCGTCTTCCTCTTCTTCAGCGGAGTTGCTAATAATGCTTGAGAGTACATGAACCCGTAAAATAATACCTTCAATACGGTTCGTTTCATCTATAACGACAAGTGGATATTTAGAATCCAGTACACGTGGAATAATATCTTGAACATATTCCTCCGGAGTAGCGGTCAATACATCGGTTGTCATCACTTCTTCTAATGTTTTTTTGTTTTTGACACCTTCGATCGCACCGTCAATTGTTACCAATCCAAGCAACTGTCGTTCGCGATTTGTAATGAAGACACTGGAAATGCCGTGCTCTTCCATATTCTTAATCGCTACATGCAAACCATCTTTGCCGTTCATGACACTTAATGGTTTTGACATAATATTCATTGCTTGTAACACTTTCGAACGGTCAATTTCACGAGTAAAGTCAATAATATAATCGTTTGCGGGTGTTTCTAACAACTCTTCCGGTGTACCGATTTGCTCTACGTGACCATCCTTCATAACCGCCACGCGGTCACCGATACGGAATGCTTCGTTGACATCATGCGTGATGAAGATGATAGTTTTTTGGAGGCGTGTCTGGATATCTAAAAGTTCCATTTGCATCTCTCTGCGAATGAGCGGATCAAGCGCACTGAATGGCTCGTCCATTAAAAGAATATCAGGATCATTCGTCAAAGCACGGGCAATACCTACACGTTGACGCATACCGCCTGATAATTCATCAGGATACTGATTTTCATATCCTTTCAGGCCAACCGTATCGATATGCTTTTGTGCTATATCGCGGCGTTCACTTTTTGATAAACCGCGGATTTCCAGACCGTATTCAATGTTTTCTATAACCGTTCTATGGCTGAATAATCCAAAGTGCTGGAAAACCATTGCGATTTTCTTCTGACGGAAGAATTTCAGTTGTTCTTTATTATATTTGACAATATTCTCACCATCTACATAGATTGCGCCTGACGTAGGCTTGTTTAATAAGTTGAAGCAACGGATCAGTGTTGATTTACCACTTCCGGATAGGCCCATAATTACGAAAGTTTCACCTTCCATGATTTCCATATTGGCGTTATAGACACCTACAGTATGTCCAGTCTTTTCAAGGATTTCCCGCTTAGAAGCCCCTTTTTCAATCATTGGAATGATTTTCTTAGGGCGAGGACCAAAGATCTTAGTGACATTTTCTACTTTAAGTTTTACGGTCATGCTGATCTCCTCCCTGTACTTTGTAGGCGGTTTGCCACTCCATTTGTTAAACGGTCAATAATAATCGCTAAGAACACGATACTGATACCCGCTTCGAATCCTAGTGAAATATTGATTTGGTTAATCGAGAATAGTACACGTTCACCCAAACCGTGAGCACCAACCATAGAACCAACAACGGCCATGGATAAAGCCATCATCGTGGTTTGGTTAATTCCTGCCATCATAGTAGGCAGTGCCTGTGGTAATTGTACTTTCATCAACATTTGATTTCGAGAAGAACCGAATGATTCTGCTGACTCAATCACTTCAGAATCAACATTTCGAATACCGAGTTCTGTTAGACGGATAACTGGTGGTAAGGCGTAAATGATGGTCGCAATAATTGCAGGAACGTTCCCAAGAGGGAAGAAGAATATTACAGGTATCAAGTAGACAAAAGTAGGCATCGTCTGCATAGCATCCAATAGAGGACGCATGATGACAGAGAAAGTTTTACTAAATGCCATCAAGATACCGACTGGAATACCGATTGCTAGGGATAGAACAACAGAAATGACGATAATAGCAACTGTTGTCATCGTATCTTCCCATAAATTAAAGGAACCAATCAAAAAGATAAAGGCGGCAAACATGATACCATTTAAAATGGAATTTAAATACCAACCAAGTAGGAAAACAATAATCATAATGGCCCACCAAGGTGTTGCGAGTAAAGCGGTTTCAATCGTTCGGATAGTAGTGGAAGCAATAGTGAAGATAAAATCAAATAACCAACCAAAGTTCATTGCAAGAAAATCAATAAACTTCTCCACATAATCTCCTATAGGTATTCTGACGTTAGGGAATTCATTCATAGGCAGTAAGCTAGGACGTACTAGCTTGTCCCTCTCTTTCTCTACTTTTAGTATTAGTGCAAATTAAAAAGGGTGGAGCGGAAAGCGTCCACCCCGTAAATCTATGAAGTATTACAGTGCTGCTTTTACTTTCTCAGCAACATCTTCAGGTACCCATGAAGTCCAAAGTTCTTCATTTTCCTTCATGAACCATTTTGCAGTATCTTCTGGACTCGCTTCATTATCGCCCATATACTCTAATGCTTCTTCAGTTAATGCACTGCTAGTTTCGTAATTGCTTAAGAACTCTACTACTTCAGGAGCCTGTGTTTTCAAGTCTTTGTGAACGCTGACGAAAACATCATTCGGAGGGAATGCGCCAGACTTGTCTTTATCCCAAGCCTCTTGATCAAATGGCTCGTCTTCAAGAAGAGTTAAATCGTATGTTGCAGTCACCCAAGTAGGGGACCAGTAATATCCAACCCAAGGCTCACCTTTTTTATATGCACTAGCTAAGTCCGCTACGATAGATGAGTCTGAACCTGGAGCCAAATACGTAAACTTTTCATTTAATCCATAAGTAGTTAGCTTTTCATCTAAGTGTTTACTAATTATCCAGCTAGATGGTGCACCGATGATCCGTCCTTTATCCTTGTTTTCAGGATCTTTGAATAGTTCGGGATACTTTTCTAAGTCTTTAATAGTTTTTAAATCTGGAGCTACTGCTTCAATATTGCGCTCTGGATCGCCTTTAATAACGTATGTAGGAACATACAGGCCTTGTGAGTTATCGTCGAAGTTTGTCGATACGGATTCAATGTCTCCGCTGTCAATTGCGTTTGTATACGCATCACCCAAGTTATCAGACCAAACTTCCGTATACACTTGTAGATCACCTTGCTGCAACGCTTGCAATGTTGCAGAAGAAGTACCGTTTACTATCTCCGTGTCATAGCCATAGCCTTCTTCTAATATAATTTGTGCAATGCCGTTGTGGATACGAATACTATCCCATCCTGCATCTGCCAGTTTAATTGTACTAATTGAATCTTTGCTGTCACTATTACCGCACGCTGTTAATAGTAGTAATGTAAAGACAGATAAAAACAACATAATCCTTCTCAAAAAATCAAACCCTTTCTTTTTTATATTTTTTCATCACGAAATGCTGTTTTTTGCTCGAATCTCTTAAAATCAGACATGAGATATAATGTGTAGATAGTTCAAGAGATCAAGGAAAAACCATCATTTTTCTCGTGGTACTATTAAACGAGTTTACAGGATAATTAAATTAATATCAATTTAATTATTTAGAAAACTATTGATTTTATGCGCTTTTAAAGAGATGTTTAGCTGTGTTTTGTAATGAAAAAAGTAAACGGTGTTCGATGGATCATGGTGGGTGAACGGAGGTGCTAGCCTATAAGGGGTATAGGGTCGGGCTTTGTCGAATAATGGAGACAAATGATAATTTATAGTATGCTGACTGTGTATAAAAAAGGAAAATTTATCATACAATATGTTTATTTATGCACTTCGGACAAATCTTTGTAACAGTTTATAAGGAATTGTCCTGATTTTTTGATTTTGCTTTTAAGAAAATGATATAGTTATATGTACGAATGGAAAAAATATTTAAATGTAACGTAAAAGGAGAACGGACCCATATGACGAAAGAAGCCCATATTGTTTCGAGTACTACTCAAAGCCGCTCGGCGTCTACCTTCTTCTCGGATATTAAATCATTAGTTAAAGGACCTGTACTCATCGCGAATATATTTCCGGTTTTTACGGGGTTTTGGTTGGCACTATATTTTTCAGGTATGACACTCACCGGTAACTGGGGTGTGTTTCTGCTAACCATGATAGGTAGCACCTTTCTTGTTGCAGGTGCGCTTGTAATGAATAACTGGTTTGATTCTGATATTGATACGGTGATGGAAAGAACAAAAAACCGTCCGACTGTGACAGGTAATTTTGCTCTAAAAACCGTATTAAATATTGGTTTGATATTATCGGGAATTGGAATGTTATTATTATTATTCACTACATTAGAAGCGGCAATTTATGCATTTATCGGATGGTTTACGTATGTAATACCCTATACCATGTGGTCTAAACGCAAATATACTTTAAATACGGTCATTGGTAGTGTGTCAGGCGCAGTTACCCCTCTCATTGGGTGGGCAGCTATAATGCCGGCGGATCATGTTGTACCGATTGTTTTGGTTGCTATACTATTTATTTGGCAAATGCCTCATACATTTGCGATCGCTATGAAGAAGTACAAAGATTATAGTGCGGCTAATGTGGCGATGTTGCCTGTCGTTTATGGCTTTAATTTTACTAAACGCCAAATGCTCGTGTATGTACTATGTTTATTGCCGTTACCTTTTTTATTAACGATGTTCGGCACTACATTCATTTTCATCGCGACATTGATGAACCTTGGATATATTGCGGCTAGTATCTACGGGTTCTATGCAAAAGATGATTATAAGTGGGCTAACTTCATGTTCTTATACTCAGTCAATTACATGACGTTATTATTTGGCATGATGATCCTTTGGACTTTTTAAACCATGCGAAAAAGACTTCCTTTCACACAACGTGAAAGAGAAGTCTTTTTTATGTTAGAATTATTGAGAAGTTTGAAAAGTCAGGATTAAATAATTCAATATATAACAATGAATAGTAGATTTTGGGAGGCGCTTTAATGAATGAGCAAGTACAGTTACTGAAGCCGAAATTGGATGAAGTGTTTGCGCATTTGCATAGTCATCCGGAAGTGAGTTGGAAAGAAACAAAAACAACGGCATATTTGAAGGAATATCTTGAGCGTGAAGGATTTAATGTACATGTATTCGACGGAATAACGGGATTATATGTGACGATCGGTGAAGGCAAGCCAGTAGTTGGATTACGTGTAGATATAGATGCATTGTGGCAAGAAGTGGACGGTGTCTATCGAGCGAATCACTCATGCGGACATGATGGACATATGACAATGGGAGTTGGCGCGTTGCTTATGGCTAAAGAACGTGGAATTCCTCAAAAAGGAACATTAAAAGTATTCTTCCAACCTGCAGAAGAGAAAGGGAAAGGTGCGCTAGCTGTTCTTGAGCAAGGGTTGATCGATGATATAGATTACTTATTTGGCGTTCATGTACGGGCTGCAGATGAAATGGCTGACGGTTGCTCCGCTGCCTCACTGCGTCACGGTGCAGCGAAAATGATTAGTGGAACAATAAAAGGAACGGAAGCACATGGCGCAAGACCGCATCAAGGAAAGAATGCCATTGAGGTTGGCGCTTCGTTAGTGGGAGGTTTACAGTCTATTCATTGTAATCCAATGGTTTCTCATTCAGCGAAGATGACGATGTTCCAAGCGGGAGGCGAATCTGCAAATATTATACCAGGAAATGCAAAATTCAGTTTGGATTTACGCGCACAGGAAAATAAAGTTATGGATGAATTATACGAAAAGGTAGAGCGAGTAATTCAAGCGATAGAAAAACAATACGATGTAGAAATCAACTATGAAGTAATGGCAGAAATGGTCGCGGCGGAAGTAAATACTGAAGCGGAAGATCTACTGTATCAGGCGATTGCTAAAGTGGTGGGTGAAGAGAAAACTACACGTACCGTTGTCACGCCTGGAGGGGAAGATTTCCATTTTTATTCTGTCAAACGGCCCACCGTTAAAAGTGCAATGCTAGGTTTGGGGTGCGGCTTAACACCAGGACTTCACCATCCGGACATGACATTTAATCAAGACGCGCTGGCAACGGGAGTTGAAATTCTGACTACTGCCATCGAATTAACATTCCAATCAAAAAAATAGAAGGTGACAGTATGAAGAAGGATTTACAGCTCAGAAAAGTGACAGCTATCGAAGATATCCATTCCATGCAAATGCTTGAGAAACAAATTTGGGGAATGGAACCAATCCCTGTCCATCAGACTATTACAGCGGTCAAAAATGGTGGATTGATTGTTGGGGCGTTTCTAGA
Source organism: Sporosarcina sp. P32b (assembly GCF_002743335.1). Lineage (GTDB taxonomy): Bacteria > Bacillota > Bacilli > Bacillales_A > Planococcaceae > Sporosarcina. The sequence continues at coordinate 11,199 of NZ_PDZB01000020.1, read as the reverse complement.
GGAGCGAATGATCGGCTATTCTTATAGTTTTGCAGGTTATTCGAATGGCCAAATATATTTATGCTCTCATATGCTTGCGGTTGATGAAGAATTTCAGATGAAAGGTATTGGCAAGTTGTTAAAAGAAGAGCAACTACGTCTTGCGCGCGAAATGGGCTATCGGTTAATAGTCTGGACATTTGACCCCCTTGAAAGTCGCAACGCCTACTTGAATACTTCAAAATTATACGGTGTGTGTTATGACTATATAGTGGATTGCTATGGGAAAATGGACGATGGGTTAAACAAAGGCTTGCCGACTGATCGTTTTCAAGTTGCCTGGTGGATTGATAGTCCGCGTGTGTTGGAGAAATGGCAACCTAATCTAGTGTATAGTCGTCCCTTTCCAATTCGCTTGAGTGATGAGGCGCACCCGATCATGCAATTGCCGGAAACGAATGAATGGTTACAGGCGGAAGCGATAGAAGTACCAGTTCCTAAACATATTCAATTGATCAAGAAAGAAAATCCGCAATTGTCTTATGAATGGCGAATGAAGACGAGAACTATATTTCAGCAACTGAGTGGCGAAGGATTTGCTTTGATTGATGTATGCAGAACAGAAGAATCTGTACAATACTATCGGTTCTGCAAGAAATCCATTATTCCGTTGCAAAATTAAAGGAGCTTATCCAATGAAAATTAATTCGGTTACACTTCGTAGAATGAACATGACGATGAAACATCCGTTTACTACAAGTTTCGGAACGATTCAGAAGAAAGACTTTCTGTTGGCGACTGTCGCAGACGCGGATGGTCATGAGGGGTGGGGAGAGTCTGTCGCGTTTACGGCACCTTGGTATAGTGAAGAGACGACCGAAACTACGATTCATATGCTGCGCGATTTCTTGATTCCAGCAGTACTTGGCAAAACTATTACACATCCTGATGAAGTAAGTGGCTTATTTGGACATATCCGCAAAAATAATATGGCTAAAGCAACAATTGAAGGGGCGATATGGGATGTATATGCGAAGCATCACCATATGACGCTCGCCGCAGCACTCGGAGGGAAACGTCAACGTATTGAAGTTGGTATCAGCATTGGAATTGAAGAAAATGTTGAAGATTTATTGGCCAATATTACAAGCTTTATAGAAGAAGGATATAAGCGCATTAAAGTGAAAATTAAACCGGGGTATGATGTGGAGGTGATTCGCGCCATTCGACAAGCCTATCCTGATGTACCATTAATGGCGGATGCCAACTCAGCATATACGCTAGAGGATGTAGAGTTGTTGAAAGAATTGGACCAGTTTAATTTGATGATGATTGAGCAACCACTCGCTTCGGATGATATTATTGATCACGCAACACTGCAAAAACAAATTAAGACACCTATCTGTCTAGATGAGAGTATTCATTCGTTGGAAGATACACGTAAAGCTATCGAACTGGGTAGTTGTAAAATTATTAATGTGAAAATTGGTAGAGTGGGTGGCTTATCAGAAGCGAAGAAAATCCATGATTATTGTGCAACAAAAGGTATCGATGTATGGTGTGGCGGCATGCTGGAATCGGGTATTGGCCGAGCGCAAAACATCGCCTTGACGACATTACCTAATTTCACGTTGCCAGGCGACACAGCAGGGTCTTCACGTTATTGGGAACAAGATATTATTACGCCAGAAGTAGTGGCTACTGAAGGTTATATTACGGTTCCGACCGAAGATGGTATAGGGTATATTCCTAACATGAAAGCAGTGGAACAATTTACAGTCGACAAATGGGTATTTTTATCTGAATAATTATTCAGCTGTTGTTATTTAGTCATCACATGTGCTAGACTCATAATTAATCGAATATGTTTCCTTCGGGGCAGGGCGTAATTCCCTACCGACGGTGATGAGCTTACAGGCTCTTAGTCCGTGACCCGGATGCTTTATTTAAAGCAGAAGGTGGATTTGGTGAAACTCCAAAGCCGACAGTTAAAGTCTGGATGAGAGAAGGAACAGTGCGTATATACTACATGTAATGAATTTTTCATTACTGTTTATAACGTTTATTTAGTCATGGTTACAAGCCCCGCATACTCTTTTGCGGGGCTTTTTGTATGTAGAATTGTCACTAGAGGAATACCGTAAGTGGAGTGTTGCTCAATGAATCAAAATTATATGGAAATGGCTTTGCAACTCGCTGAAAATGTGGCAGGTCAAACCTCTCCTAACCCTCCGGTAGGTGCAGTCATCGTAAAAGATGGCCGAATTATTGGAATGGGTGCACATTTACAAGCGGGAGAGCGTCATGCAGAACGAGTCGCACTTGATATGGCGGGAGCAAATGCAACGGGTGCTGATTTGTTTGTAACGCTGGAACCTTGTTCACACACTGGTAAAACTTCACCTTGTGCTGATGCCGTTATTCAAGCGGGTATCAAACGTGTCTATGTTGCGATAACGGATCCAAATCCGCTTGTCGCAGGTAAAGGCATTGCAAAACTTCGTGGAGCAGGAGTGGAGGTAACGGAGGCGGTTTGTGTTGAACGCGCAAAAAAACTATACGAACCATTTGTTCATTTTATCAAAAACAAAACACCTCATGTGACAATGAAAACAGCTATGACGATAGACGGTAAGATTGCGACTTCAAAAGGAGATAGTAAGTGGGTGACGAGTGAGCAAGCACGACTCGATGTCCATCAGCTTCGACATACGCAAGATGCAATTTTAGTAGGTGTGCAAACGCTTCTTCATGATAATCCTCTTCTCACCACCAGACTGCCCCTAGGTGGACAACATCCTATTCGAGTTATTTTAGATACATCTTTACGAACACCGGAATCTAGCCAGATCATTCAAAATGCAGAAGCACCGACGTGGATTTTTTGCGGAAAATATGCGGAATTATCACGTGAAAAGTTACTCAAGAAACCGCATGTCCAGATTATCCGAATGCAGAAACCTCAACTAATTGTAGAAGATATTCTACTAGAGCTAGGAAGACGTAATGTCATGACGTTGCTCGTAGAAGGTGGGGCGGCTATTAATGCTTCATTCGTAAAAGCGCGAGCTGTGCAGAAAGTCATTTGCTACGTAGCGCCCAAATTACTAGGTGGAATTGGATCTTTGACACCGATTAGTGGACTGGACCCCCTATTGATGAGTGAGGCTCTTCCGTTAACATTTAAAAGTGTGGAAATGATCGGTCCGGACATTAAAATCACAGCTGTACTGAAAGAGAGTGATTGAACAGTGTTTACAGGAATAATTGAAGAGATTGGTTTAGTTCAGCAAATACAACCTGGTGCTCAATCTATGACTCTAACGATCGCTGCATCTCTTGTATTGACAGATGTGAGTGTTGGAGACAGTATCGCGGTCAATGGTGTCTGTTTAACGGTAAAGAGCTTTTCAAAAGACCGGTTTGCGGCGGACGTTATGCCTGAAACCGTATCCTCTACATCCTTAAGAAAATTAGCAACGGGAAGTCCTGTGAACCTAGAGCGAGCACTCGCAGCAAATGGCAGATTGGGTGGACATTTTGTCACGGGACATGTAGATGGAATAGCCACAATCCGTAAAAAGCGAACTGTTGATAATGCGTTATATATACGCTTGTCCTTACCGCAAGGATATAATCCCTATTTATTACATAAGGGCTCAATCGCATTGGATGGTACTTCATTGACGATCTTCGAAGTGAAAGATACGGATATAACGATTTCGTTGATCCCGCACTCACAAGAAATGACCGTCATTGCGAAAAAGCAAGTAGGGGATATAGTCAATTTCGAATGCGATATGCTCGCTAAATATGTTGAGAACATGTTGCGAAAAAGATTAGATACAGATCAAACGATGTCGAAAGACTTTTTACAACAACACGGATTTATGTGAAGGAGTGAATGAAGATGTTTCATACAATCGAAGATGCGTTAGAAGATTTACGTCAAGGTAAAGTTGTCATCGTGGTGGATGATGAAGATCGAGAAAATGAAGGGGATTTTGTGGCGTTGGCCGACAAGGTTACGCCTGAAATTATCAACTTCATGGCAACAAAAGGTCGAGGCTTGATTTGTGTTCCTGTAACAGAACAAAAAGCAAGACAACTAGGTTTGCAAATGATGACCGATAATAATACAGATTCACATGGTACTGCGTTTACGATTAGTGTCGATCACAACTCTACGCATACCGGAATCAGTGCATTTGAACGAGCAGATACAATCGTAAAAATGATGGAAACGAATGCAACAGCAGGCGAATTCAAACGTCCGGGGCATATATTTCCACTTGTAGCGAAGTCAGGTGGTGTACTAGAACGTACAGGACATACTGAAGCTGCAGTAGATTTGGCGCGATTGGCAGGCAGCGCGTCGGCCGGTGTAATTTGTGAAATCATGAGTGAGGACGGAACGATGGCGCGTGTACCGGAGTTACGTCAGATGGCGCAAGAGCTAGATTTGAAACTAATCACCATTCAAGACCTCATTCATTATCGTCTACAGCGAGAGCAATTAGTCATTCGTGAAGCAGAGATTAAGTTGCCGACAGATTATGGCGAGTTCCGTATGGTTGGCTATACCGAAACCTTGACAGGAAAAGAACATGTTGCATTAGTAAAAGGTGATGTTACGACGCTAGAACCGGTCCTAGTTAGAGTTCATTCAGAATGTTTAACAGGTGACGTTTTTGGATCATGCCGTTGTGACTGTGGTCCACAACTGCAAGCTGCTCTTTCCCAAATTGAAGAAGAAGGGCGCGGTGTATTGTTGTATATGCGACAAGAGGGCAGAGGTATAGGTTTGATCAATAAACTAAAAGCCTATGAACTGCAAGAACAAGGCTATGACACGGTAGAAGCGAATGAAAAACTTGGGTTTGCTGCTGATTTACGTGATTACGGTATCGGTGCACAAATTCTACGGGAACTTGGTATTACGCAAATGCGTTTGTTAACGAATAATCCAAAGAAAATCGCTGGTTTAAAAGGATATGAATTGGAAGTAGTGGAACGCGTTGCAATCCAGCTACCTTTTAATGAAGCAAATGAAAAGTATTTACACACAAAGGCGGAAAAACTAGGTCATTTATTAACTTTATGAGGAGAGATGAAAATGGGTAATTTATTCGAAGGGCATTTAGTAGGTACGGGTTTAAAGGTAGGCATCGTCGTAGGGCGGTTTAACGAATTCATCACAGGGAAGTTACTTTCAGGTGCACAGGACGCGTTTAAACGTCATGGTGTAGACGAGGCAGATGTAGACATAGCATGGGTGCCAGGCGCATTCGAAATCTCATTGATTGCAAAGAAAATGGCGGATTCGAAAAAGTATGATGCAGTCATTACGCTCGGTACGGTCATTCGTGGTGCAACTCCTCATTTTGACTTTGTTTGTAATGAAGTGGCAAAAGGTGTTTCACAAGCTGGCATGCAATCGGGTGTCCCGGTAATCTTCGGCGTACTCACAACGGATACGATTGAGCAATCAATCGAACGTGCAGGGACTAAGGCGGGGAACAAAGGCTGGGACGCAGCAGTGTCCGCTATTGAGATGGCAAATCTAACGAAGCAGTTTGACTGATTATTAATAAAGTGAAAAGAGGATGTCCTGGAAGTTACTTTACTTCACGGGGCGTCCTCTTTTATACTGTGTAATTCAAATTCATAGTGTGTCAACGAAAGGATTGAAGCTCGAGGTTCCGTTTCAATCCTACTTACCAAGTGAGGGTACTTACATCACCCACTGACATTGCAAGGGGGTGGCGGGGTCTTCTAACTAGTCCCTGTGTAGCGCAAAACCCATCATGAACTCCTATACATGTTGTTCTATATCCATCTCGATACGAACAAAAGACAGTCCGAGAAATCGTGTTGATTTCTTGAACTGTCTTAAATTCGTTATTTTACCGCTACTACGCCTAACTTTTCTCGTGCCTGTACAGTCGCAATCACCATATTCTTCAATGCTGCAACAGTCTCCTCGCGCTTTCTCGTCTTCAAACCACAATCCGGATTGATCCAGAACTGGTTAGGCTCGAGAACTTCAAGACCTTTGTTGATAATTTCCGTCATCTCTTCGACTGCAGGGACGCGTGGGCTATGGATGTCGTAGACGCCTAGACCGATTCCTTTGTCATAATGATACTCATTGAAAGCCTCGACCAAGTCGCCGTGACTACGTGAAGTTTCGATAGAGATTACGTCTGCATCCAGTGCGCTAATCGCTTCGATAAAGTCGTTGAAATCACAATAACACATATGCGTATGAACTTGCGTCGTATCCTCCACTGAAGCAGTAGATACGCGGAATGCATTAACAGCCCAATCTAGATAGTGTTTCCATTCAGTTTTCTTCAATGGAAGACCTTCGCGAAGTGCTGGCTCGTCGACTTGAATCATATGAATACCAGCTGCCTCAAGCGCTTCAATTTCCTTACGCAAAGCAAGTGCGATTTGGTTTGTTACTTCTTCTCTGGACAGGTCATCACGAACGAATGACCAATTTAAAATGGTTACAGGGCCCGTAAGCATTCCTTTTACTTCATGATCAGTAAGAGATTTCGCGTAAACAGATTCTTCAACAGTCATTGGCTTCGTGAACGCAACATCTCCAAAGATAATTGGTGGCTTAACACAACGTGAACCGTAGGATTGTACCCATGCTTTTTCAGTAAAGACAAAGCCGTCTAACTTTTCACCGAAATATTCCACCATGTCTGTACGTTCAAATTCACCATGCACCAAGACATCAAGTCCCAAGTCCTCTTGAATATCGATCCATTCTTTAATTTCAGCATGAACGAAGTCTTTGTATTGCTGATTCGTAATTTCGCCTTTTCTCCATTTATTCCGTGTAGCCCGTACTTCTGGTGTTTGTGGGAAACTACCGATTGTAGTAGTGGGAAGGAGCGGCAATTGGAATTTTTCCTGTTGCTTTACTTTACGCTCCGCGAAAGGAAGATTCCGCTTACTATCAGAGAGTAGACTTCCGGAAGTCGCTTCACGCACTTCTTTATTATTGCGTGCGGGAAGGGCGTTAAATGCAGTCAATGCTGCTTCACTGTTTTCAAATACATTAGTGAATTTTTCTTTTCCGTATTGTAGAGCTGTTTGAATAGCTTTTATTTCTTGCAACTTCTCGTCGGCGAATGCTAATGCGTTCAAGATAGTTGGATCTAGTTTCTGTTCCGAGCGAGTCGTCACAGGTGAGTGGAGCAAGCTACATGAAGGTTGAATCCACAATTTATCAAGTGAGACTTGCTGATGGATAGTTTCAGCCAATGTTAGTTTTTCATGTAAATTTGATCGCCATACGTTTCGTCCATCTATAATCCCTGCTGCAAGCACTTTGTCTCCAGGGAAACCATATTGCTTCAGATATTCTAAATTTTTCTCGCGTCCGTGGACGAAATCGAGACCGATCGCTGCAACTGGTAACGCGATTGTTTCTGTATAATGTTCTACTGAATCGAAATATGTCTGTAGAAGAATGTTCAGTCCATTCAGATTTTTCGTCAGCTGTGAATAAATTTCTGTAACGGTCTTCATTTCATCTAAGCTAATCGATGTACATAGAATTGGCTCGTCGATTTGAACCCATTGTACACCTTCATCCTGTAATTCCTTTAGTACTCTTTGATAAAGTGGAATCAGTTGTAGGATGATGGATGGTACATCTTTATCTTCAAACCCTTTAGATAATTTAAGTAATGTATAGGGGCCAAGTAGAACAGGTTTACCTTCAATACCTAGTTCTTTCTTTGCTTCACGATAAGCAGCTAGCGGTTTGTTTTCAGTCAGTTCAAAACGCTGACCTTCGTATTCAGGCACGATATAGTGATAGTTCGTATTGAACCATTTTGTCATTTCGGAAGCGACTGCCTCATCATTACCACGAGCCATCGAAAAGTATGTCGAAGTAGAAACTTGTCCGCCTTTCCAGTTATACCGTGAAGGAATAATTCCGAACATCGCAGACGTATCCAGTACGCGATCGTACAATGTAAAGTCGCCTACAGCAATGACATCAACCCCAGCATCTTGCTGTTTCTTCAAGTTCGCTAAGCGAATCTCTTTCGTTGTTTGAAGAAGCTCATCTTCTGAAATCTTCTTTGACCAAAATGCCTCAAGTGCTCGTTTCCATTCACGATTTTCACCTATTACGGGATAGCCCGCTATGCTGCTTTTTACCATGGATAATTTCCCCCTTGAATTTTTTTGCAATAAAAAAACATTTCTAGGGGAAATGTTAGAAATGCGAGTACATATAAAATAACATGCCATAAATAACATGCGTTTATAGACTGCGTCTGTCTAACACTTCCCTATTCACCGTAGGATTAAGCGTCATGAAAAATAGGCAGGTGTCTGGCTGGACGCATCAGCGTCTTCACAGTGGCGGGACCGCTCCGAGAAAAGGATTCCCTTTTAAGAAATGAAAGTATTTTCATTCCACCTACTTTTCAAACTATTCAATTCAGATGATTGTCTCTAAAGCTATCACATGCAAAATAGTGTGTCAACTTGCTAACAGAATTTAATCAAGGATACTTTTTTAAAAAATAGTGAACTTAAATAATGAAACGGAATAATAGCTCTACTGTTATATAACTGTTGAAAATAGCACGTATTAAATCCAAATAGCAATGATGTGGAAATTTTCACAATTCGGTTGAAAGTATACTAGACTTTAGGTATGATATGTACTAACACGTCTTCAATCGAAGAAGTCATTGGTCTTTTATGTGTCGATTTTTGATCGACAGGCTATGGGGTGTTGCCGAATACTAGACGATGATAGGTGTTCATCGCTATATGTTATACAACAGAATAGCGCAAAAAATATTAAGGGGTGGCTTTTATCCATGACAAACTATGAAAAAGTAGGTAAATTGCAAGTCGCAACAGAACTATATAACTTCGTTAAAGAAGAAGTTCTTCCGGGCTTAGAAATTCAAAATGAACAATTTTGGACAAACTTTGATTCGCTCATTCATGAACTTGCTCCTGAAAACAAAGCGCTATTAGAAAAACGCGATGAATTGCAAAAGACCATTAGCGAATGGCACCAAAATAATAAAGGCGAGATTGATTTCGCTAAATATAAAGAGTTTTTACAAGAGATTGGCTATTTAGAGCCAGTTCCTGAGGACTTCAAAGTGACAACAGCTAACGTTGACAATGAAGTCGCAAACCAAGCAGGCTCACAATTAGTAGTACCGATTGATAATGCTCGTTATGCATTAAATGCAGCGAATGCTAGATGGGGAAGTCTATACGATGCACTTTACGGATCGGATGTAATTAGTGATGAAGCGGGTGCTGAAGCTGGTGTTCAATACAATCCGATTCGTGGACAGAAGGTTATTGATTTTGCGAAGAACTTATTAGATCAAGCAGCACCTTTAGCTGAGGGTTCTCATGCAGACGTAACAGCTTATAAAATTGTAGAAGGTAAACTTCAAGTGACGCTTGAAAGCGGTAACACAGCTCTATTGCAAGATGAGTCCAAGTTCGTTGGATATAACGGCAGTGAAGACGCGCCGACTGCTGTATTGTTAGTGAATAATGGGTTGCATATCGAAATCGCAATCGACAAGAATAATCCAATCGGTAAAAGTGATAAAGCGGGCGTGAAAGATCTAGTACTTGAAGCGGCACTTTCTACGTTGATGGACTGTGAAGATTCGATTGCCGCAGTGGATGCTGAAGATAAAGTTGGCGTATACCGTAACTGGCTTGGTCTAATGAAGGGTGACTTGGAATCTACATTCAAGCGCGGTAGTAAAACAGTTACAAGAAAACTAAATGCCGATCGTACGTATACTGGTGATGGCAAGCAGTTGACGCTGCGTGGTCGTTCATTAATGTTCGTACGTAACGTAGGTCACTTAATGACTAACAATGCGATCCTCGACGAAAATGGCAACGAAGTACCTGAAGGCATCTTGGACGGTGTTCTTACATCTTTGATTGCTACGCATAACTTTAAAGAAAACGCAGAGTTTAAAAACTCGCTTCACAAATCCATTTACATCGTAAAGCCGAAAATGCATAGTCCAGCTGAGGCGGCATTTGCAAACAAACTATTTGATCGTATTGAAGATCTACTAGGTGTTGAGCGCAATACGATTAAAATTGGGGTTATGGATGAAGAGCGCAGAATGTCACTGAATCTGAAATCTGCAATTAACGAAGTGAAAGAGCGTATTGCATTTATCAATACTGGATTCCTTGACCGTACAGGTGACGAAATCCATACATCTATGGAAGCAGGCCCAGTCATTCGCAAAGCGGATATGAAGACATCTGAATGGCTATCTTCTTATGAATCTGCAAACGTGGCAGTAGGAATAGGAGCGGGTCTACCTGGACACGCGCAAATTGGTAAAGGAATGTGGGCTATGCCTGACTTAATGGCTGCGATGCTTGAACAGAAAATCGCTCATCCAAAAGCGGGAGCGAGCACTGCATGGGTTCCATCACCAACAGCTGCCATTTTGCATGCATTGCATTACCATGAAGTAAATGTTAAAGAAGTGCAAGCCGGAATCGATAGTTCAATTGATTACCGCGATGGTATCCTTGATATTCCATTGGCACCTAATGCGGACTGGTCTGCTGAAGAAGTACAATCGGAACTAGATAACAACGCACAAGGAATCCTAGGTTATGTAGTTCGCTGGATCGACCAAGGAGTAGGGTGTTCAACAGTTCCTGATATCAATGATGTCGGATTAATGGAAGACCGTGCGACATTACGAATTTCGAGTCAGCACATTGCAAACTGGTTACGTCATGGCGTTTGTACGAAAGAACAAGTAGAGGAAACGTTGGAGAGAATGGCAAAAGTAGTGGATCAGCAAAACGCGGATGATGAATTGTATCAGCCGATGGCACCGAACTATGATGATTCCATCGCGTTCCAAGCTGCATCTGACCTGATCTTTAAAGGAGCAGAACAGCCGAGTGGATATACAGAGCCAATCTTGCATGCTCGACGTATTGAAGCGAAAGCAAAAGCAAAACAAAAAGCGACAGTACAAAACTAATAACCATTCCAAACCGACTCTCTTTCACTAACGAAAGAGAGTCGGTTTTTTGGTTCTATAATAAATGTTGGGGTTCTCAAACAATTGAACAAAAAAATGCACGTGATCACCAATTTCTTTTATACTTGAATTGTCGAGAAACAAGTCAAAGAGAAAGGTGATACGT
>NZ_PDZB01000019.1 GCF_002743335.1 Sporosarcina sp. P32b | reverse complement strand
AGAAACTCAATAGCTCTATTGAAAGTGAGCATGAAAGTATTAAATACTTTTTCAAATTGAGGTGTGATGCCGAAGGGGTAAGTTTCGATTAAGAAGTCTTGGTTATTCTGGAATCGGGCGCGATTGTGGAAGAAGCTTATTTGTAGTCGCTTAGTTGATCGGAGCGGAAGCCGGCGACTCTGGGAGGATCAGAGGGACAGGTGAAACACCCCGGCGAAGCGAAGCGGAGGGGTGTGGTTCACCGCCCTCCCTCCAGAACGCGTCCGGCTGGAGCGCAGATCAACGAGTTCCAACCGTTATCCCATCTATGGGCGCGATTGTTTAACATGGTTTCTGCTAATTCGTAAGGGCGGAATGCAAAAAAAGATGCAGAAGGGCGTATAGCCTTTCTGCATCTTTTCATTAGTAGACTTCCACTTAACTGCGTACGAGATAATCGAACGCGCTGAGGGAAGCGGTGGCGCCGGAGCCCATAGAGATAATGATCTGCTTGTATGGCTCGTCCGCGCAGTCGCCCGCTGCAAATACACCGGGTACGTTCGTCGCGCCTCTTTTATCAATCATAATTTCACCGAAACGGTTGCGTTCGACTGAATCACCGAGCCAGTCCGTGTTCGGCACGAGTCCGATCTGAATGAATATGCCGTCCAGTTCGATATGATGTTCCTCACCCGAATCACGGTCTGTATACGTGACGCCGTTTACTTTATCAGTGCCGGTGATTTCCTTCGTTTGGACGTTCGTCAACACCTTCGCGTTCGGCAGGCTGTTCAAGCGTTCCTGCAAGACCGCGTCCGCTTTGAGTTCTGATGCAAACTCGAGCACTGTGACATGACTTGCGATACCTGCCAGGTCAATCGCTGCTTCGATACCGGAGTTTCCACCGCCAACTACTGCCACGTCCTTGCCTTCAAACAAAGGGCCGTCGCAGTGCGGACAGTAGGCAACGCCTTTGTTGCGGAATTCGGCTTCGCCTGGCACGCCGATGTTGCGCCAGCGCGCACCCGTCGACAAGATCACAGTCTTGCTCTTGAGAACTGCGCCGTTTTCTAGTTCGATTTCAATGAGATCCTTTTTCTCTAGACGTTTCGCTGTCTGCAGGTTCATGATATCGATATCGTATTCCTTCACGTGTTCTTCAAGGCTTGCCGCAAGCTTCGGTCCTTCCGTGCGATTGACGCTGATGAAGTTCTCAATTGCTGCGGTATCCAAGATCTGACCACCGAAACGATCAGCGACGATGCCTGTGCGAATCCCTTTGCGGGCAGCGTAGATTGCTGCGCTTGCGCCGGCTGGTCCTCCACCGACAACGAGCACGTCAAATGGGTCTTTGTCTTCGAAGTCGGATGCATCCAGGCCGCTTCCCATTTCCGCAAGGATTTCCTCGATTGTTTTGCGGCCGTTCGTGAATGGTTCGCCGTTTAAGTACACGGTCGGAACCGCCATGATGTTTTTGCTTTCCACTTCATCCTTAAAGGCTGCTCCGTCGATCATCGTATGCGTGATATTCGGATTCAGTACGCTCATGATGTTTAGCGCCTGTACGACTTCCGGACAGTTCTGACAGCTCAGGCTGATATAGGATTCGAAATGGTGCGTACCTTCGATGTTCTTCACTTGCTCGATCACCTGATCGTCGACTTTAGGCGCTCTGCCGCTTACATGTAGCAAAGCCAAGACGAGTGAGGTGAATTCGTGGCCTAGCGGAATACCGGCAAATACGATGCCGGTATCTTCGCCAGGACGGTTGATGCTGAAGCTTGGCGTTCTTTCCAATTCAGCTTTCTCTACTTTGATGAGGGAAGACATGGAGGCCAGTTCATCCACCAGCTCGTGCATGTCTTGTGCTACTTTTCCGGAGCCCGCGCTGATCTTCAGCTGGACTTCCTTTTCCATCATCTCGAGATATTGGGCTAACTGCGCTTTAATATTCGCATCTAACATATAAACCGTCTCCTTAAATTTTTCCTACAAGATCCAAGCTTGGCTTCAGTGTTTCGCTGCCTTCCTGCCATTTAGCCGGACATACTTCACCCGGATTGTTGCGAACGTATTGTGCTGCTTTGATTTTATTGACCAGAACGCTTGCGTCACGGCCAATTCCGTCTGCGTTGATTTCTGCTGCCTGCACGACACCGTCCGGATCGATGATAAATGTACCGCGTTGTGCAAGACCCGCTTCTTCATCTAGCACGTCGAAGCTGCGAGAGATTTTCTGTGATGGGTCACCGACCATGATGTAGCGCAAACTGCTGATGGCGTCTGAGTGGTCGTGCCATGCTTTGTGTGTGAAGTGTGTGTCCGTTGAAACGGAGTATACTTCCGTATCGAGGCCTTTCAATGTTTCGTATTGGTTTTGAAGGTCTTCGAGTTCAGTAGGGCAGACAAATGTAAAGTCAGCCGGATAGAAGCAGACTACGCTCCATTTACCCTTAAAGTTTTCCTGGGTTACTTCGATGAATTCCCCGTTACCACTGTTGTACGCGTTTGCTGTAAACTCTTCGATTTGTTTTCCGATCATTGACATGAATGATTCCTCCTAAAGTGTTTTTGATGACTGATGCAGTCACATGTTTGAGTTATAGAATATAATAATTCTAATTACATAATCATTATTATATAATTGTGCGGAGTTGTCAATTTTATTGATTCAGTCTAGTGAAAAGTCGTAATATATTATTTCTGTAAACGATAGTATACGTAAAGATTTCCCCTGTATTCTCAATTAAATTGAATGATTACCAGTTGGCTTGAAAGTGATGGAAGGAATTAAATTGAGGAATTTATGAATAAACCAAATCGGACATATCAAGTTACGGGTGAAGAACTAGCCAGTACAACTGCGGGGCGTGTTAATTTAAGAGGTTTTGTGTGATTCAGATCAGACCGTTGTGGAAAAACGTTATATTTTACTGTAAACTAGTGATCATATTGAATGTTTTATAAGGTTCCAGCTGCAGCGCAGATCAACGGGTTTCAGCCACTATCCCGTTACAAATTCTTCCTGATGTAAAGAGTTTTCACCTATGCTTTTAGAGAAATAGCCTGTTAAGTTAAAATTTATCCAAGAGGAGTAAACGCAATGGATGTATGGTTTCTAATTAAAGAGCGTTATATGCTCCTTTCTATTTTTCTAATCATTATAGTAGTCAGCGTGTTTTTACTAATAGCTATTTGGAAAAACCGTACTGATATGCCGAAAAGTCTAACCCTGACCATAACGATAATCTGTTCAATCATCATTGCCTTGTCCGTTTTTTCGTTGGTGTTTGCAGTTTCGTTTGGATATAATTCTTAAAAAGCACCTCAATAACTCCTATATTAAGTATAAATACACTACAACATAAAAAACCGGTTAGAGAACAATCTCTAACCGGTTGAAATTCATTAAAATACTTTATCACCATTGAAGATCGAGTTCTTTACAATAACGTAATCGACAGTGCGAATTGAACTGAGTGTCTTGCCGCCTGAATAGGAGATAGCAGACTGAAGATCTTGTTCCATTTCAATCAACGTATCTTTCAACGGACCTTTATATTCCACGAACATTTTCTTGCCCTCTACATTCTTCTTTTCACCTTTTTGGAATTCAGAAGCTGAACCAAAGTATTCTTTATACAACAGACCATCTTGTTCCACAGTCTGTCCAGGAGATTCTTCGTGACCGGCAAATAAAGAGCCTACCATGACCATACTTGCACCGAAGCGCACAGATTTTGCGATGTCGCCATGTGTACGGATTCCGCCGTCCGCAATGATTGGTTTGGAAGCAGCTTTCGCGCATAAGCGAACAGCCGCAAGTTGCCAACCACCTGTTCCAAATCCTGTTTTAATCTTGGTAATACAGACTTTACCTGGCCCAATCCCGACTTTTGTCGCATCGGCACCAGCGTTTTCAAGTTCACGGACAGCTTCAGGTGTGCCTACATTACCCGCAATGACAAAGCTCATCGGTAAATGCTTTTTGATGTGCTGGATCATGCGGATCACTTGATTGGAGTGACCGTGTGCAATATCGATTGTGATGAATTCAGGAACATGTGCGTCAATCGCAAGTCGCTCAACGAATCCATATTCTTCTTCTTTTACCCCAACACTTATTGAAGCAATTAAACCGCGGGCGTGCATATCTTTAATAAAATCTATACGCGTTTCAGGTTTGAAACGATGCATAATATAGAAATAGCCTTCTTCTGCTAATTGAATCGCAATCTTTTCATCAATAATCGTCTGCATATTGGCAGGAACGACGGGTAAACGGAACGTATGACCACCTAACATAACGGATGTATCACATTCAGAGCGGCTTTCTACCACACATTTTGCTGGAACTAGCTGAATATCTTCATAGTCAAATACGGTTTCCATTACAACCACCTCTATAAACGAATGTTTTCATATAAAATCATTGGATTGTTCGTCCTTTTGTAATTTACATGATTTTTCATTCATTGTCAACGCTTTCAAAGTAGTTTTCTTTTGAAATGGGATATAGTCAGCCATACGACTAAAATGGTTGTAAACAAAGTAATAGTGTAAGGAATCCATAAGTCTGAAGGTGTTAATTCACCGGTTAATAGCTGTGTC
Source organism: Sporosarcina sp. P32b (assembly GCF_002743335.1). Classification (GTDB taxonomy): domain Bacteria; phylum Bacillota; class Bacilli; order Bacillales_A; family Planococcaceae; genus Sporosarcina. The sequence goes on along the minus strand of NZ_PDZB01000019.1, from coordinate 58,572 downwards.
GTAGCTGTTAGTAATTCAAGGGGATTCCAATTGGCGGACTGAGGAAATATAGCTGCAATAAATAATGCTATCACGACTAATATAGTGACAAGTGTTCCACCATAGGGTGTAGCGAATAAGGTATTTCCCCATAACGTAACCGCCAGTAAGAGTATACCGAATACATACAGGCAACTGGCCGCAAATAGTAAGTGTTGCAGTTGGCTTTGATCCCAATAATAAGCAGTGTAAGCATAGGTGATGGTGAATGATAGCGTGATAGCTAGTGTCCAATAGCAAAGAGCCATAAAGAATTTTGCTGTAATTACGGTATTGCGACGTAAACCTTTCGATAGCAAAATCAAGAGGGTACCTTTTTCAAGTTCCTTGGACATCATCGTACTAAATAATAAAATAAACACGATTAGACCCATCTGTGGAACGTTTTTATAGAACTGTAGCCAAGAATCGAGTGCAGTAGGTTCGGGTAGATTGACGAATGTACCCTCAGGCATGAATTTCTCGAATACCACCGGAGTGATTTTTGCTGTAAATGGATTTAGTATCCCAAGAATTGAGAAAATGACTACGACAAGCATTAATTTATACGTCTTGACACTTTCAAACCATTCTTTCTTTAAAAAACCAAGCCACTGGTTCATCCGAGCACCTCCAAAACGAGTTGCTCAAGCAAACGAGTTTTAGGCTGCATCGACTGTATAAGAATCTTTTGGGTAGTGAGCTCTTGCATGAAAGCCAGTTGAGTACTTTCATCAGGTAAGTTTACAACTAATTGCTCGCTATCAATCTTCACTTTAAATGGGGTGTTTTTCAAACGTTCATGTACTTCTGTTACAGGTATTGTAAATGTGAAAATGAATTGACCTGTCATTTGTTGTTTTAAATTGACCAGTTCATCCTGAAATATAATGGTCCCTTCATGCAACATCGCGACGTGATCACAGATTTGTTCAGCATCCGAAACGATATGTGTGGAGAAGAAAACAGTGGTTTCCTCTTTCGCCTTGTGTAAAATAGAAAGAATCTGTGCGCGACCAGCTGGATCCAAAGCGGAGGTAGGCTCATCACAAATCAATAATTTAGGGCGGTTTAGAAGTGCTTGGGCGATACCTAGACGTTGTTTCATTCCTCTTGAATAGGTGCTAATGAGTGAGGTCGTATCGGCTAATCCCACCAATTCCAATAGTTCGTGGATCCGTCCTTGTCGTTCTGTTTTCGTCATATTCGTAATGACTGCACATAACTCCAAATATTGTGTCGCAGTATAGAATGGATAAAATTCAGGAACGTCGGGTAAATATCCAACATATTGATTGGACTTGGTCTCGCCAAAGGTGACAGATTGGCCTGCAATAGTAATGGAACCTGCATTGAGTGGCAATAAGCCGAGCATGCATTTCATCAGGGTCGTTTTGCCGGAACCGTTTGCACCGACAAATCCGAAAACGGTATGCTCTGGAATATCAAGATGAATATCTTTTAATACTTCATGATCTCCGAAACGCTTCGTCACCCCATTAATTTGTACGACCATTGTGATCACCTCTTCCAAAAACGAAATAGATTAATGGTCCGATAAATTGGATTAATAACACAATCAACAGCCACATGACTTGGTTGCCGAAGCGGTAGTGGGGATGGCGAATGACATGTATTGCCGAGAAAATGGCCAATCCCAGTTGCAAAATAATAAGAGGAATTAAAAACGGTAGATATTCCATAAGTAAAGCTATGTCGTTATTCAAGAGCTTCCCTCCAATCCAAAGCGTAATCGTTGTCGTAACTCCTGCATCTCGTCGTCTTGTTTAAATGTATCAAAGAATGGCGCATCCATTGACTCTAGGATGGATTGCTTAATGATTTCATTATTGCGCGGTGCATGTGTGCCTAAATCCAATTGTTTTAGCCAACCTTCCAGCAAGTCGAAGTATTCATCACCGCGTAGTGAAAGAGGAAAGAGATGATGAACACATACATCCACATACTTTTTCAAGTATGCATATAGTAACGACCGGTTAGATGAAAGGGCTGCACATTGTGCTACGCTAAAATAAAATTGTAAGCACACATTTGGATGAAGTGCCTGCATTGAATATAACTCAATTAATCCTTCGATTCGGTGGATTGTTTCATCAAATGCTTGTTTATTGGAAGCGGAAAGTCGTAAATAGAGTGGGCTACTGCCGACAAGTTGAATAACATTTTGATACATCATAACTTGGATGACGCGCATCGCTTCTTCTTGATCACCAAGTTGTTCGTGAGCAGTGGCCAGCAAAATCTCGTCTCCGATACTCGGTTTAATCACTCCGTCTAATAATTCCAATGTAGTTTCAGGATTTGATTGCATAAGTGAAATGGTTGCCAGTAAGGAGTTTGCTTGACGTAAAATCCATACATCTTCACTTACTTGTCGAATGCGCTCCAACAAATGATTGGTTTTCTGTAAAATAGAGGGACTATCACTGCTCAACATATGATGATTGATCAGCAATATACTCATCTGTAGTAGGAATGCAGGATCGTGATAGTACAACTTAACTTGTTCTTCTACATCGATAAAAACCGATTCAAAAGATTCTTTACCAAAACGGGATGCGAATTCATAGTAGTGATGTTGGATGGCTTCTTTAGAAAGTTGCCGTTCATAGCCAAGTAGTTCATCGACGGTTAATTCGAAATAGGAAGCGATTTTCGGTAACAGTGTGATATCAGGGTAGCTTAATCCTTTTTCCCATTTCGACACCGAGGCTTTCGATACTTGGCAATACGAAGCCAGTATATCTTGAGTAATTTGAAGTCGCTTTCGTTGTTGTAGAATCACAGTACCTATTTGCAACATATCCTCACACCTTTCTCATATATTCAGTGTAAGGTTAAACGATTGTTGATTCAATCAACTGTTAGGCGATTATTTAGAAGGGGAGTCAACTAACAAGATATTATGTATTAGTACACAAAAAAGCCGGTCTATGAAAGACCGGCTTCACGTCATACGCTTACTGATTCGAAAGCTTCTAAAATATTCTTTTTTGGTTTCGCTTGATATTGCAGAACTTTGTCAGTGGAATCGTATGAATCTCCATAGAAATCTTGGTCTTTGTAGGTGTGAATTTCTTCGTAGGTTGTTTTCATCGCGTTGAATACATCTTGTTCATCCGCTTGTGATGACTGCGGGGGTGCCCAGTATAGAATTTCGAGGATAGTCTGTTCGCCAGTAGCTAATGAACGACGGTTATAGCCGATTTTCTGTGCGTGCGTAAATTTTTCACGTGCATAGAACTTCAGTCGTTTTTCAGTATCTGGTTCGGATTCGTCTACTGGTTCAACTTCCAGTAAGATCGGTTTATTCTTGGTTTTCAACGAATCCAGCAGTTTTTTTCCTAACCCTTCACCACGTGCGGCTGAAGATACGAAAAGATAGTCTACAAAAACAAAGTCCTCCGTTTCCACGTACATCAATACGTGCTTTGGCCCTTCTTCCTTATAGTAGACATTGCCTTTGTCATTCAGTAATGTCTCCATATGTTCCTGTGACTTCATCTCTTCAATTGGAAAATACTCTTTCAATTTGTTGTACCAATGCATGTGTTAAATTCTCCTCCATAGGTAATGAATGTACCCGGAGCTTTTTGTTTGGTGATCAAACAATGTGAGGAAAAAAGAGGTCAGAAAAAAATCCTCACACTTAGTATACACTTATTTTAGTGAGAAATAAACCTGTTTTGTAAAATAAGTTTTACTTTTTCATTATAATATATAAACAACCGATGCCAAGCGAATAGTTGGTATCGGTTGTTTATGTTTTACCTACGGCCTTTACTGCCTGAATATGCCTCTTTTTTCTTCTTTTCATTCATTACAGTTTTTGCGACAGGATATAACACCATTCCCCATTTTATTAATTTTTTTATAACTCTTATCATATATGCTTCTTCCTCTCGATTTTGGAGTTGTTATTAGTTACTTCCCCTTTTAACGTGCGCATTAAACTATTATTCAAGAGATTTAGGAACTGGAGTGGGTCGTTCTATTTCTGTAAACAGATTAGAACTATTGGTAATAGGCGTAGTTTTAGGTGTGAATGGAATATCAAGTTCTAGTTTATTGCTCATTTGTTCTAACGTCAGCTGGATTCGAGCGATGTCTTCCTTTGTTGCATATTGCTTGCGATCAATTAAGACATAACCAAGCTGTCCACTCATTTCAATAGTCGCCCATTTCACATCATCTATTCTTTCAATCCCACTTTGTCGCAAATGCATTTCCAATTCATCCACGGTTAAGCGTAGTTTTTTCATAGTAGATATTTTAAGGATGCCATTTTCAATCACCACTTTAGATCTTCCGCGTAAAACACCTTCGAAAAAGTTCCACTTTAATGCCAATAGTTCAAACAAAAAAAGTGTCAGCACTAAAATAAATGAAAGAAGTAAGGTTTGCCATAAATTCTTGCTTGCTACAGGCTGAATCAGTAATGTACCGACCGCAATCATTAATACGGTTTGACCAATTGTCATTTGTGAAATCGACTTGCGGCCAGAAATATGTAACAGAACAATGCCTGCCACAATAATGAGTACCGCTTTCCAAATTGAATCGAATTCCATTATGCTCACGTCTTTCATACGTTTATCTTTAATATGAGATAATTAGTAAATAATATGCATGAAAACTATGAATCCTTATTTGATACATCTTCGTATATGAAGAAAGGAGTGATTAACATGCGGCAAGATATTCAGAAACGACAAAATAGTCTACAGGAAAAACGAGTGAATCAGCGACGTTTAACGAAACGTTTAGAGCAGACGAGCGAAAAGCTACTCACTATGAAACAAAAACGTGATCAACTTCACCGTCAGTTGACGAAAGAACAGCAGGATGTTGTGAAGCTTGGCAAGTTTTCATTTGCGAACAAAATCAGTGAGTGGACGGGTAGATGGGATGAAAAGGTGAAAAAGGAGATGGAAGAAGCCGCAGAAGTTGAATTGCAATATAATGAAGCAGAAAAAAACGTACTAGATCTGACTGCAGAAGTAGATGGTTTGCGTAATGAACTGGAGAAACCGGACTATATGCATATTGCTGAGGATTGGGAATACTTCTTGAAGGAAAAAGAGTCATGGATTCGTTTAAATGATTCTGTAGCCAATCAAACGCTCCAGAAGATTTCGGACGATCGTGTACGTGTCTATTCTATGTTGCGTGAAATAGGAGAAGCGTTCGAAGCGGGGGAGAAGGCGGAATACGCGTTGGCAGGTGCAATGAAGAAGTTGGATTCAGCAGAAGGGATTTCGATGTGGGATACATTTTTAGGAGGAGGCATGTTTGTTTCCGCATTAAAGTATTCCGAAATCAATAGTTCAGATGATCATGTTCATCAAGCACAACGAGCACTACGTCATTATGAGACGGAATTGATGGATGTGCAAGATGCTGCGACAGATTCATTCCAAGTAAATAAAAACGATATCTTTACATTCACAGATGTGTTTTTCGATAATATATTCTCTGACTGGATGGTCCACACACGAATTACAGAGGGTAAAAAGAAGCTACACGCAGTCATGCAAGACGTCCGTCGTATACAGGACCGACTTGCAAGAAAACGTGCAGCTTTAGAAGAAGAAATCCGGCGACTTGACCAGCAGCAAGATGATATTATTATGTCGTAACGTTAATTAAATGCGTGTCAGCGTCTTCCCTAAATAGCCAAAAAGTACAGTCAAAATTGGGCTTAATAAGCAGAAGAACGCAAAGGGTAAATAAGCGATTGTTGGAACATCAAGTACAGTCGTGATGAAAATCCCTGCGACACTCCATGGAACAAGGGGATTAATAACGGTCCCGGCATCTTCCATTACACGGCTCAAGTTTTTATTTGCCAGTCCAACCTTTTCGTAGCTAGATTGGAATGCTTGACCGGTTAATAAGATAGATAAATACTGTTCACCAATCAAAACGTTGATGCCGATTGCAGTAAGTGCAGACGTCAAAATAACTGACGACACTTTACGTAACGCACTTTCGATTTTCGCAAGTAAGCACTGCACGATACCTAACGTAAACAGCATGCCGCCCATACTAAGAGCGAGCAACACAAGCGAGATCGTGAACATCATGCCTTCCATTCCGTCACTGCGTGATAGTAATTCATCCACAACTGCAACGCCTGTGGATCCTTCATAACCACTAAATAAGATACTTAATACTTCGGACGCTCCATAAAATGTATGAATATAGGCAACGATAATGGCGGACAATGCACTGACAGCCAGTGTCAAAATTGCTGGTACTTTGACGAATGTCAAAATGATCAGCACGGCTACAGGGATCAACGTATACCAATGTATTAAGTTAGTGCCGATTAGTGCATCACTGTATTTCTCGATTGTCGTAAAATCACTTGATGTTACATTGGGCGATAACACACCAAATAAGATAAGTGAGATGAAGAACGCGGGAAATGTTGTCCATCCCATATTGCGTATATGTTCAAATAAGTCTACACCGACAATTGAAGAGGCTAAGTTGGTTGTATCAGACAACGGTGACATCTTATCTCCAAAAAATGCGCCCGAGACAATCGCACCTGCCGCAATAGGCAAAGAAAGCTCTAAAATATGCGCCATACTGATGAACGCTACACCAATCGTAGCGACAGTTGTCAATGAACTACCGACAGATAAGCCGATAATAGCTGTGACGATGAACACGATGGCATAGAAGAACGTAGGTGTAATAATTTGAAGTCCTGCATAGATTAGGGTTGGAATCGTTCCACCCATCATCCAGCTACTCACGAGAACACCGATGAAGAAGAACAAGAACACCGCGCTCATACCAGAACTTGCACCTTCCACTAAACCGCGTTCCAACTCTTTGTAAGAAATTTTCTTCCATAATCCGTAGCCAAATAATAAAAGAATAGCAAATAAAATAGGTACATGTGGTACAGAATCAAATACTATAATGCTAGCACTGATCATCGCCACGATTAGCACAGTCAGTATGACCGACGCTTTAACGGTTGGCGAGTGAATCGCCTTAATTGGAAACATGCTCATGACCTCCTGTAAATGTAGAAAAACTCCTGTCATCCCCTTAAAGGACGAAGGAGTACTCCGCTCTGTCTCTTTGCTGTTGCGAATAAAACATAGAAGATATTGATTCATTATATAATAGATTGCTCTTTACTTATATAAATAGTTACCGTTTTGAATTTTATCACGTCAGAAAGATAAGTCAATAGAGGAATAGACAGATTATCTCCACGTAGAAAGGTGTGGAGCAATAGATAGTATTACAAGTATTCGGCTGTTGTTAGAAGTGATCCAACTCTGATGACAGTTTTTTAGTGAATAAAGTTCGAGTTCTGATCCAAACTTAACGATTCAGCGATAGCACGTAAGTACGTACTGAGGATTGAAAGTCATGGTGTGAATGATAATACCAAGAACGGATTTTGCAAGCAAAAGTGAAGCGTTCAGAGTATATGTAGCGTCAAATTGGTTCACTGTGTCAGACTAGAACGCAGTGTAACGGCAATCTGTCGTTTTCCTTGTACATTCGTTTTCCAACATATTTCGCGTACATAGTTATTTGTAAAATATTTAGGGTATTATTAAAATATAACTACATATAGAAAGGGATGAATGTTTGTGACAACAACACAAGAAGTAGCTCCTCAGCCAGAAAAGCAGAAACGTAATTTGAAAGGGCTATGGATACTCCTGGCTTTCGTTGCACTCATAACTATCGTTTTACTTCCTAACCCTGCTGATCTACCTGTTGTGGGACAAAGAGCTCTAGCCATCCTAGCATTCGCGGTAATCTTATGGGTGACTGAAGCCGTCCCGTATCCTGTCAGTGCGGCTATGATTCTTGGGTTAGCTGCAGTGCTTCTTGGACTCGCTCCAAATATGGAAAACCCTGAAGAACTGCTTGGAACGAAAAACGCTTTGAGAATGGCATTGGCCGGATTCTCTAGTCCTGCTGTAGCGTTGGTTGCAGCTGCATTGTTCCTTGCAACCGCCATGCAGACCACCAATCTACATAAACGATTGGCACTTTTCATTCTGTCGAAAGTTGGCGTTAAGACGGGTGCTATTATCTTTGGTTCCATCGTCGTATCGATTGTCTTGGCGTTCTTCGTACCAAGTGCAACCGCACGTGCCGGAGCGGTCGTGCCGATTTTGCTTGGTATGGTCGCTGCATTCGGATTGCCGACAAACAGTCGACTAGGAGCATTGCTCGTCATTACGGCTGTTCAATCTGTTTCGATCTGGAACGTTGGTATTAAGACCGGTGCTGCACAGAATATGGTCGCACTTGGCTTTATCGAGAAAGAGTTTGGTGTATCCGTCGCATGGAGTTCTTGGTTCTTGTATGCAGCTCCATGGTCTATTCTCATGTCGATCGCTTTATTCTTCATCATGAAACTGGTTATTAAACCGGAAACACAAGTAGTAGAAGGCGGTAAGGAATTGATTCAAGGCCAATTAAAAGAACTAGGCAAAATCAAAGCTTCCGAACTTCGCTTGATTATCGTTGCCGTTTCATTACTTTTCTTATGGGCAACGGAAGAAAAATTACACCCATTTGATACAACGACTGTCACCATTGTCGCTATTGCAATTTTACTAACACCGAAGATTGGTGTATTCGATTGGAAAACTGTCCAGCAAATGATTCCATGGGGGACAATCGTCGTCTTCGCAGTAGGTATTTCAATGGGTACACTATTACTAGATACAACAGGTGCACAGTGGCTGTCTGATAAAGTGTTCGGCGCAATGGGCTTGGATACGATGCCATTACTCGCAACCATTGCTTTGCTGTCACTGTTTAATATTTTGATTCACCTCGGGTTTGCCAGTGCGACGAGTTTGTCATCTGCACTGATCCCGATATTTATTGCATTGGCCACAACGATTTCACTTGATGTTAATGAAGTCGGATTTGTCTTGATTCAGCAGTTCGTCATCAGTTTCGGATTCTTGTTGCCTGTCAGTGCTCCACAGAACATGTTGGCATATGGAACGGGTGCTTTCTCAGTGAAGGACTTCCTGAAGACAGGTGTTCCGCTAACAATTATTGGTTACTTGCTCATCTTGCTACTCAGTGCGACTTACTGGCAGTGGATTGGACTTCTATAAGACTAGACGTAATAAAAGCAGAGACCGCAACCGTCTCTGCTTTTTACTCGAAATAAAGGACCGCCACAAGAAGTGCATTCTTGTGGCGGTCCTTTTATTTAGTACGCTTATGAACGAGTAGCTTCTGGAACGGGCAGATCGGTATCTGGTTCTACAGTCGCTGCATCCATTACTTCTGAATCGATGGATTTACCTAATACATAGTACTCGGTCTCTTCTTGCGTCAGGCTGTTGTAGCGCTTACGTATAGACAGGTAGAAGATCACACCTACGATCGCCCAGACGAGCAATAACAAGTAAGAAGGCGTTGTAAGTGCTGCTGGAGAATTTGGCACAAGTAGTAATGCCAAGAACGATCCGCTTGCCACCATACCTAGTAATGCCAAAAACTTTTTCAAAGGTGCAATTTCGCGACCTATTTCTTCTTTACCCCAAGCCAGTACTTTAAATGCTGCGAGACAAGTGAAGAAGTAGGCTACGGATACGCCTGTAGAAGACATATCAACGATCCATGTTAATGCTTGGCGACCAAACCATGGCGTAGGCAAAGTAATTAATGCTACGAACCAGATCCCCCATTTAGGCGTTTGGTTTGCCGTCATCTCACGGAAGAAGTTCGGTAATGCCCGTGCGCGCGCCATAGAGAATAATAAACGACTCGAGGACATGAAGAATCCATTCAAACCAGTGAAGATTCCCATGACAATCGCTACTGCCATCACAGCTAATCCACCAACTCCTAATGCGGATCGGACCACATCACCAGTTACCCATAAATCACCGCTTCCAATATTAGCCGATGCGGGATATGTCCAGCTAGTTAAACCGATCATGATGGCATAGATGATGAAAGAAGTGAATAGGGAAGCAACAATTAGCATAGTTGCTTTACGGGGAGAGAAGTTGAATTCTTCCGCGGCTTGTGGGACATTATCGAATCCGACGTATGCCCATGGTGCAATGGCCAATACTACAAGTATAGAAGTAATAATCGACTGGTTACCTTTAAACAATGGTTGCAAATTGGCAAGCGGTTGCTCAGCTCCAGCGAATGTGAAGATACCAAGTACGATGACACCGGCAACAAGCAAGACGCTGAAATAAAATTGAATTTGACCTGAAATACTTGTTCCGGTCGTGTTAATAAACGCAAATGCTAAAATCAGTAAACTGGCGACAATAATTTCCGGTATGTACACGTCCCAACCTGCGACGTTATATAGAAACCCTTGTTTCATAAATCCGGGTGCTAAAAACTTCAATAATAAAGTGAGTGCAGAAGCATTCAATGCAACGATTGATATATATCCAAGTGACAAAAACCAACCGCAAATGAACGCCCATATTTTGCCTGCTGCTATAAAAGCATATGTAAATCCGCCTCCGGAAACTGGAAACTTCTTGATCATGACACCGTAACTGGAGGCGATGATCATCATCACGAGTGCACCGATTCCTAACCCGATGACTGCGCCTAATGGTCCTGAAGATTGAATCCAATCACCTGGTAAGATGAACGCTCCCCAACCAACAGATGAGCCGAGTGCGATAGCAAACACCCATGATGGTTTTAATGTTTTATTTAATTTCCTTCGTGCATTTTCAGATCCTTGATCCATGCGATCCAACCCCTAAGTTAGTAGTATAGCGATTGTATGCCCCTTCTTTAGTCATTTGAAACGTATCGGGCGCCATATTATTATTTTACTATCGTAAGACAGAAGTATTTAGTTTTGACGTTGGATTCTGTATAGTGTAATAACATATGATGCAAGCTTTACATGTTGACAGAGTCTGCACAATCTTTTATGATTCTAAACAACAAATACTTATAAGAATAGTGGGGTTTTATAGATGAAGAAAGTACTTCTACCATTTATGATCGTTTTATTGGCTGCTGTATTGGTAGCATGTGGTGGTAAAGAAGAAAGTAAGCCCAACGACTCCGCTGAAAAACCGGCAGAGCAAGACGGTCTGCTAGAAGAAGTTCTTGCAAACGGAGTGCTCAACGTAGGAACAGAAGGAACATACGCACCTTTCTCTTTTCATGATGAATCAGGAAAGCTCACAGGGTATGATGTGGAAGTTACACAAGAAGTTGCTAAACGTTTAGGCGTGGAAGCAAAGTTTTTTGAAACACAGTGGGATGCTGTTTTCGCAGGATTAGATGCGAAACGATTTGACATGATTGCTAACCAGGTTGGTGTAAATGAAGAACGCAAAGCGAAGTATGAATTCTCTCAAGCCTATACGCATTCGAACTCAGTCTTAGTCGTTCGTGAAGACGCAGATATCGCGTTTGATGGAATGGAAGGAAAGAAAGCTGCGCAAACATTAACAAGTAACTATGGAGAACTTGCAAAAGCTAATGGTGCTGAAATCATAAAAATTGATGGATTTAACCAGGGCGTTGACTTAGTCATCTCAAAACGAGTAGATGGAACGTACAATGATAAACTTTCAGCACTCGATTACTTAAAACAAAAACCTGATGCACCTATAAAAGTAGTTGAGGAAGAAGAAATCTCTGAAGACAATCAATCAGAGAGCGCCTTTTTGTTCAGACAAAATAATGAAGACTTAATAGAAGAAGTAAACAAAGCGTTGGATGCGATGCGTGAAGACGGTACATTGAAGAAGATCTCCGAAAAATGGTTCGGCGAAGATGTATCTTAATACGATTGCACTAAGTCCCGAACGGATACAGAGATTCCAAGAAATCGCATCAACATCCATCGGGCCATTGATTGAAGGGGCTATCAAGTATACGATTCCCCTAGCAATCATCGCATTTAGTATTGGATTGATCATTGCAATCTTTACTGCATTAGCGAGAATTTCATCTAATAAATTATTGCGAGCAATCGCACGGGTGTATGTATCGATCATTCGAGGAACACCTTTGCTTGTACAACTATTTATCATATTCTACGGGCTACCGACAATTGGTATTACGATTGACCCTTTCCCGTCTGCCATCATAGGATTTTCCTTGAATGTCGGTGCCTATGCCTCGGAAATCATTCGAGCGGCTATATTGTCTATTCCAAAAGGACAGTGGGAAGCAGCATATTCCATTGGTATGAATTACTCGCAAGCATTGCGGAAGATTGTTTTGCCACAAGCTGCCAGAGTTTCCGTACCACCTCTTTCAAATTCCTTTATTGGACTGGTGAAAGATACTTCGCTCGCAGCTACAATTTTAGTAGCTGAGACATTTAGACGGGCGCAAGAAATTGCCTCTATGAACTATGAGTTTTTATTCGTTTATATCATGGCAGCTCTTGTTTATTGGGTGATTTGTTTCATCTTGTCGATCATCCAAGGTAGAATTGAAATACGCCTTGATCGTGTTGTCGGTAAGTCAGGGGGATTATCATGATTTCTATACAAGGATTGAAAAAGTCTTTCGGATCGCAAGAAGTGCTGAAAAATGTAGACTTAGAAATCGAGCAAGGAAAAGTGGTCGTAATTATCGGCCCATCAGGTTCTGGTAAATCCACGTTGTTACGTTGTTTGAATGTGCTCGAAACACCAAATGGTGGCGTACTGTCTATAGACGGCCAGAAGCTAGACTTTAATTCATCAGTTTCGAAAAAAGCTATCGGGGCTTTTCGACGATTGACGGGAATGGTATTTCAGAGCTATAACCTATTTCCGCACCTGACAACAACAGGTAATGTGACGGAAGGACTCACTACAGTCAAAGGATTATCACATAAGGAAGCCGTGAAGAAGGCAGAACTGCTACTAGATAAAGTAGGACTGGCTGATCATAAGGACAAGCATCCTTTCCAACTTTCCGGCGGTCAGCAGCAGCGTGTTGCGATTGCGCGGGCACTTGCGATGGATCCGAAAGTCATGTTGTTTGATGAGCCGACTTCCGCTCTAGACCCTGAACTTGTTGGAGAAGTACTTCGAGTCATGAAGGATCTAGCACATGAAGGTATGACAATGGCTGTCGTTACACATGAAATGAGGTTCGCTAAGGAAGTGGCTGATGAAGTAATCTTTATTGATGATGGTGTCATCGTTGAACGAGGTGCACCAGCTGAGCTCTTCAATCATCCAAAGCAGGAGCGAACGAAAAAGTTTTTGAGTTTATTACAAGTATAGATAGACGAAACGCTTGGCATCTAATATGCCAAGCGTTTTTCTGTGTTGAGCTTAGTGGAAATCAGCTTATGCGCTCATAACTTCTTATAAGTGATCATAGTTCGTCCTTAACCGCTCCATGCGGCCGAGAAAGCGCTCTATCAATCGCCGAGAGCGCTCAATCGGCTTGCTGAAGTGCTCAAAGCGACGTCCTAACCGCTCATATCCCAGTAACCTACTTCCATTTAGTCGGGATGCCAGCGATACGTATCGAGTGAGACGCGGCCGTTTGCATTAAATTGAACCCCTTCGGCGATCAATCGCTCACGTTGCGTCTCGCCTTTACCTTCTGCATTTTCGGGAGTCGAAATTCCACCTTGTGCATTGATGATGCGATGCCAAGGTAATTCATATTTAGCACTCATCGAATGTAAAATACGTGAGATTTGTCGTGCGCCACGAGGGTTTCCGGCTTCTGCAGCTACTTGTCCGTATGTCATTACCCTACCCGGAGGAATTGCTTGAATAATGGCTACGGCCTGTTCAGTAAACTTTTCCATAGTGGTGAGAACCTCCTTTTTAATAAAGTCTAGCATAGAATATAGGACACGTTATGCTAGTAGTCAGAAGACATCGAATGCGAGTATGGTATTATTTATATACAGATAGAAAGGAGAATGTATATGAGCTCCACTACACTAGAGTATGCAAAAGTACTAGATCAGCAAGATTCACTTGCGCCTTACAGAGAGGAATTTTATTTACCGCTAGAGAAAATCTATATGGATGGTAATTCACTTGGGTTATTATCAAAGCGCGCAGAAAAGAAGCTATTCGAACTGTTAGACACTTGGAAAACACTTGCGATTGACGGCTGGACGGAAGGAACGCATCCGTGGTATTACATGACAGAACAAATAGGGGGAAGAATGGCACCGCTAGTCGGGGGAAAGAAGTCTGAAGTAATTGCGACCGGTTCTACTACGACAAATTTACATCAAATGATTTCCACATTTTATCGACCTTCGGGGAAACGAACGAAAATACTAGCAGATGAATTGAATTTCCCTTCAGATATTTATGCGTTACAAAGTCAGATTCGTATACAGGGGCTTGATCCCGACGAGCATCTCATTCGTGTTAAAAGTGACGATGGCCTGACGTTAGATGAAAGTCGAATCATTGGGGCAATGACAGAAGACGTCGCGCTGATTGTACTGCCATCCGTTTTATATCGCAGTGGTCAGGTGCTAGATATGCAAACGCTTACGCGAGAGGCGAGAGAAAGAGGGATCCCGATTGGATTCGATTTATCCCATTCGGTTGGATCCGTAACGCATGCACTTCATGAATGGGACGTAGATTTTGCTTTTTGGTGTACATATAAACACTTGAATGGCGGACCTGGATCTGTTGGCGGTTTATTCGTCAATGAACGACATTTCGGTAAAGAAGCAGGGCTTGCAGGATGGTTCGGCTCTGATAAGAACAAGCAATTTGATATGCATCATACGATGACACCTGCAACAGATGCAGGTGCATACCAAATCGGAACACCGCATATATTGAGCCTGGCTCCGCTACTCGGTTCACTCGAAATGTTTGAGGAAATCGGAATGGAGGAAATTCGTCAGAAGTCATTGGAACTCACAAGCTTTATGTTGAGTTGCATAAAGAATGAACTAGGTGAGTATTCGTTTGGTATTGGGAACCCACTAGACGATTCACGTGGGGGTCACTTATTACTACAGCACAAGGAAGCCGCAAGAATATGTCAAGCGTTGAAAGCACAAGGTGTCGTGCCAGACTTTCGTGCGCCTGACGGTATTCGATTAGCGCCTGTTGCATTGTATAATTCATTCGAAGACGTCTGGCAAACGATACAAGTCCTCAAAAATATTATGCAAGAAGATATATACAAACAATTTCCGAATGAACGCGGGGTGGTGGCATGACGAATCAGTGGATCGATATTACACAACCATTGAATCAACGTATTGCGGAATGGCCAGGAGACACACCGTTTAGCTATGAAGTAGCCATTTCGAAAGAGCAGTCTGGTTCGGTCAACATTGGTAAATTAACGATGAGTACGCATATCGGCACGCATACGGATGCTCCTTTTCATTATGATGATAATGGATTGAAAATCTTGGAGTTGCCGGTGGATTTGTATATAGGCAAAGCTTGTTTGGTAGACGTGACAGGGGTTAGTTGTGTGACACGCGCGGATTTGGAGCCATTTGACTTCGACGGTGCAGAACGACTTTTATTGAAAACGGGAAGCCACCCTACACCCACGAAATTTCCTGAGAACTTCACTGTCATCGGGGAGGATGTCGGACCTTTATTGAAAGAACGGGGTGTACGTCTAATCGGTGTAGATACGCCATCTGTTGATTCGGAGACTAGTAAAGATTTACTAGGTCATCATTCGTTATATCGCAATGATGTGATCATCATCGAGAATCTAGTATTGCATTCGTTGGAAGAAGGAAATTATGAGTTGATTGCATTGCCTTTAGCATTGGAAGATGCGGATGGAAGTCCTGTCCGTGCAGTCGTCAGGAGGTTGCAGTCATGAAGGAAAAGGGGATTCACATCGATTTTCGTGAATCGATGACGTACGGAGAGTATTTACATTTAGATCAGGTGCTATCGAGCCAAGAGCGTCTGTCCGGACATCATGACGAAATGCTGTTCATCATTATCCATCAAGTAAATGAATTGTGGATGAAGCTGATTTTACATGAGTTAGAGACAGCAATCGAATCGATTCAACAAGATGAGTTGCCGGAAGCGTTCAAAATGCTAGCTCGTGTCTCAAAAGTTCAGACTCAGATAATTCAAGCGTGGGATGTTTTGGCTACGTTGACGCCTGCCGAGTATATGGAGTTTCGCGACAGTTTAGGGAAGGCCTCCGGATTTCAATCCTATCAAAACCGTTTGATTGAGTTTGCCTTAGGTTATAAGCAACCACAAATCATTAAAATCTATGAAAAGGATTCCGAGCTATCAGAACGACTGGCGAAAGCGTATGAGGCACCGGGAATTTATGATGTGGCGATCCAAGCTTTGGCACGTGCAGGCTTTGCTATCAATAAGGACTTACTAGTACGCGATTTTTCAATTACTTATGAGGGAGATCCGAGTGTAGCAGCTGCATGGCTTGAAGTGTACCGTGATGTAGATCGTTATTGGGATTTATATCAATTGGCAGAAAAGTTAGTGGATATTGAAGACAGCCATCAGCAATGGCGTTTTAGGCATATGAAAACAGTCGAGCGCATTATCGGCTTTAAGCAAGGCACAGGCGGATCTTCGGGTGTTCACTATCTGAAATCTGTGCTTGATCATCGCTTCTTTCCAGAACTATGGGACGTCCGTACTAAAATTTGACAGACTGGCAAGCTAGCAATTATGATTAAATTTACAATAATCTGAAAATGGAAAGGTGGTATGTATAATGACCAAAAAGTCGATTAGCTATGTTTTGATGGCATTTGTCTTAGTTTTGCAAATTGCTGTTATGCCGTTACAAGCATCTGCTGCGGATACTGAAAAAGCACCTACGTGGATTACTCCTATTAACTACTTAGCGCTAGGGGATTCATTAGCAGCAGGTGTTACACCAAATAACGAACTGGGTAAAGGCTATACAGACTTTTTAGCGGAGGAACTGGCTAAAAGTGAAGTGTTACAGGCAAGCAATAAAGGGTTTTCGTACCCGGGCTATAAGACAGACGATGTCTTGAAGGATTTTGAGATGGACGTCACGAAGCCGATTGTAGGAATCGGACATTCCGACAAAACAGCTACTCTTCACCAATCTGTTAAAGAAGCACATCTCATTACGTTAACAATTGGTGCAAATGACGTGTTGCCGAAGTTTACATTTGATGACAAAGGTACGCCGCAATTCAACTCGGAAGAATTACAGGCAGCTATTATGAAAGTCGGGATGAACACGCAAAAAATATTGGCTAAAATCTATCAACTGAACCCGAGTGCACAAGTATATATAATGGGCTATTACAATCCATTCCCTTACTTGAGTCCACAAAATCAACCATTAGTAAATCAGCTTGTCGTAATGTTAAACGATGCGATTAAAAAAGGTATGACAGGCACTACAGCGCAGTTTGTAGACACATCGAAGAAAATCGCTGAAGATCCTTATACGTACCTGCCTAATCCTGAAAATATTCATTTAAGTCAAGCGGGCTATAAAGTAGTCATGGAGGCTTTTCACAAATCATTGATGGAGAACTATTCATGGTTTGCTAAAGATACACTTACTGTCACGGCTAAAGATGAGACGACGGTAGAACTAAATTGGAAACCTGTCATTGATACGGGTATGATCTCGACGTATCAAATCTTTAATGAGGATAAAATGGTGGGCGAAGTATTGTCACCTGTATTATCTTATGAAATTACAGATCTCGAGCCAAATAAAGAGTATCACTTCTCTGTTCAAGCTGTTAATCAGAACGGCAAAAAGAGTATGCAGAACTTAACTACTAATTACACAATAGATAAAGGACCAACAGTGATGTTTACAGATATTACAGATCACTGGGCTAAAGATGTAATTGAAATGGCGGCAATGAAAGGTATCGTTAGTGGCTATTCAGATCATACTTTCCGACCGGAAAAATCACTGACACGTGCACAAGCTACATCAATCATCGTCCGTGCGTTGGATTTAGAGCCTAAAAGCACAAAATGGACTTTTACTGATTTAGCAGACTATGCGGACAGCACCAAGACGGATATACAAGCGGCTTATGATCATGGTTTAGTAAGTGGAGTAAATGGTCACTTCATGCCAAACAAGCCCATTACTCGTGCACAGTTAGCATTAGTGCTTAGCCGAGCGTATGAAGTAGCAACTGGAAAGCCCTTCACACCAACAGTAGCTGCACCATTTACGGATATTAAGAAGTTCTCAAAAGACACGCAGTGGGCAATAGCAGGCCTTTACCAATTGAATATCGCAACAGGGGATAATGGGCAATTCATGCCAAACCAATCCACGACGCGAGCGCATGCAGCAAAGATGATCGTGAATTCAATGGAGGCTATTGCACAATAATAAAGTAAACACTAAAAGGCAAGCCTCACATTGAGGTTTGCCTTTTAGTGTTTGTTCAGTTTCAGGAATAGCCACTAGTCGAACTTCGATCAAGAGTGCGATTTATGCAAATTTCTTACGTGGTGTTTTCTTATCCACCACAGCGGCACCGACGATATCCCCCATGACATTGGAAGCGGTACCCGCCATACCAATCAATGCATCAACTCCAGCAATCAGGGCGACGATCTCGAGCGGTAATCCGAACATAGTAAGTACTGCAGATAGCGTAACCAATCCGGCAGCAGGAACGCCAGCCGTTCCAATAGAAAGCAAAGTTCCAATTGCGATGATGACGATAAAATCTACAGCAGATAAGTTCAAGTTCGTAATATTCGCTGCGAAGACGAGAGAAATACCCATGCGCAATGCACCACCGTCGGAATTAAAGACTGCGCCTAGTGGTAAAGCGAAGTTCGCTGTATTCTCGGAGACACCCGCTTTTTTAGCAGATTCAATCGCAATTGGCAACGTCGCAATACTGCTAGAAGTGAAGAATGCCGTTGTGTAGGCATCTTTCGTATTACGATAAAAAGGCAATACTGGATTTCCGAAAAGTTTTAGGAACCCGCTGTAGACAAACAACCAGAGAATCAAAACGCCAAGATAGAAAACGCCGACGAATGATAGCAATCCAAGTAATGTTTCCCATCCTTGCTCACCAAATGCGGTAGCACTGATCGCGAAAACACCAATTGGAGCATATAACAATACACCTTCAAGAATTTTATAGAACATCGTATTTAGTGCGTTAAAGAAATGATCAAGAACATCGCCCATTTCAACGAGTTTCGTATCTTTGGAAAACTTCATAGAAGACATGGCCATACCAATGATGACTGCTACGAATAAAATGGCCATCAGATCTCCAGACGTAAAAGCTTCGAAGATGTTCTTTGGCACAATTTGCAATAGGATTTCTGAAAATCCAGGTGCATGTGGAGGCTCTACTACTGCGTCAGTTGGTAAAGTTAAGTTTTTACCTGGTTTGATCCACATCGCCAAAGAAAGTCCGATTAATACAGCGGCGGCTGTAGTTGCCGTATAATAGAGAATTAATTTACCGCCCATTTTCCCTAGTTGGGCTAAATTCATTTGATTAACAGCTAATACAACCGTCAGGAAGATGACAGGAATAGCAATCAAGCTGAGTAAATTTAATAACAATGTTCCGAATGGTTTCAGGAAAGTCGTGTATTCGTGAAAAAATATTCCGAGCAATGTGCCCGCAATAAATCCAATTGTGATTTTGACGACAAAAGGTACGTTCTTATACTTATTCCAAATGGGTATCACTCTCCTGTTCGTTACTTATTCCCTCAGTTAGTGAATTACGGTGCGAGAATATTATTTTATCATATCATATCCGTATAAATTGGTTGCGTTAAGTATCTTGATATTGCTTTACTTTCGATTAGAAAAGATTTAATATAAAATTAATGGTTAGCCAGACTAACTAAATGTATAAGAGGTGTAAATTTATGAAGCAATCACAACAGTTTTTTGCAGAATACGTTCAACTCTATCGTCCATTGTTGAATCGATTAAATAATTTACTGGCTCCGTATCAATTATTTCACTCACAATGGGGAATACTGAAGCTATTACGGATAGACGGTGAAATGACATCAGCAGAAATTGCTATACGTAGGCAAGTGGAAAAGCCAAGTGTCACTAAAATTGTCCAGCGTCTATTGGAAATGGGTTTAGTAAGCATTCGTCCGGGAACAGATCGTAGGGAAAAATGGATTGGTCTGACAGAACAAGGACAAGTTACAGTAGCAAATATTATGGCTGATTTGGAAGTGTTTTATGAGGATTTACTTAAAGGGGCAAGTGAAGAAGATCTTGAAGCAGGAATTCGCATATTACAATTAGCAAATAAGAATCTTCATAAATGAGAGAGTGGTTAAATGGATAATAAAAAAATATGGACAAAGGACTTTATTGTTACATCAATTATTAACTTCTTTTTAATGTTAGTTATGTATTTACTTATAGTTACGATAGCGCCATATTCGGTAAAAGAGTATGGTATATCAACAAGTGTTGCAGGTCTTGTATCGGGTATTTTCATCATTGGAACATTAATTGCCCGCCTTGCCATAGGTGGGTTAATAGAAAAAATCGGAAGCCGAAATATTCTATTGATAGGATTGTCAGTCACTGTATTGGCATCTTTCTTTTATTTTGGTGCAGTAAACTTACCGTTATTGATGGCGAACCGATTTTTTCATGGAATTGGGCTTGGTATTTCTTCTACCGCAACAGGTACGATGGTAGCGCAAATGCTTCCACCTTCACGTAGAGGTGAAGGGATTGGGTATTTTAGTTTAAGTACAGTTCTTGCTACAGCAGTGGGACCTTTTTTAGGCATATTCTTAAGTCAGCATTATCATTTCAACATACTCTTTATGTTTTGTCTGACAATCAGTATAAGTTGTGCGGCTATGTTCTTTTTTGTTAAGAAAAAACCTGCTGTCATGCCTAAAAAGAATGAGACGACAGCGAAGAAATTTGGAGTTCGCGGATTATTGGAAGTGCAAGCATTACCGATCGCGTTCGTGACGTTGTTAGCTGCTATTGCTTATCCTGGTGTGCTTTCATTCATTTCGTTCTATGCCGAGGAAATCGACTTAGTCAGTGCAGCTAGTTTCTTCTTTTTAGTATACGCCATTGCTGTACTGCTATCGAGACCCTATACCGGTAAGTTATTGGATGTAAAGGGTAACAAGTTTGTTGTCTATCCTTCGTTATTATTATTTGCAGGTGGTTTGTTATTATTAAGCGGGGCAAATGCAGGTTGGATGCTACTTCTAGCAGGTGGCATTCTTGGGCTTGGGTTTGGTAACTTCCAATCATGTGCACAAGCTATTGCTTTACAAGGTGTGAAACCTGAGCGTTTAGGTGTGGCTACGTCAACGTTCTTCATTTTCTTAGACTTTGGTTTTGGCTTTGGTCCGTATGTACTCGGATTACTTATACCGATTATTGGCTATCAGCAACTGTATTTGGTTCTCATGGTAATAGTGCTGATTGCACTCGGCTTTTTCATGTTATTCAGTCGGACGCGCCAACGTCCTATAATTGAACAAAATTAATAAACTATACAAAAGACACTACCATTTCAGTATGGAGTGTCTTTTTATATATGTGTTAAACAATTTCTGCCGTTACGTTTTGAAGTATACTGGGCTTCGTCGGCTCTGCCGTAAATATGCCTTGATTGGTCGCCTTCTTGGAAACTTGTGATTCCCATACTGACGGTTATCGCGATGCTATTCCATTCGGAGTTCTCTATATGGCATCGAAGTTCTTCTGCCCTCACACAGTTCTTTTGATGATCTGGATCATCAAATAGTACTGCAAACTCTTCTCCACCAACCCGAGCAACCATGTCAGGGGAATAAATTTTGTGCTCCAATTTACGTGCTAATTCCCTCAGTACATCATCTCCTACCTGATGACCATATGTATCATTGACTGTTTTGAAATGATCAATATCAAACAGTAATAAAGAGAATGAACGTGTCTTAAAGAGTGTTGCACGATCAATCGCAGCATCTAGACTTCTTCGGAATACACGACGATTATAAAGACCTGTCAATTCATCAAGAGTAGCTAGTTCCTGAAGTTCTCCATTCAATGCCAGAAGTTGCTGTTGCTTGTATTCCACTTCCTCAAGCAATCCAAGTAATTTATTGTACGCTTCATCTGTCTGTTGTTGAATCTGCTCTGCTTCTTTTTTTGATTTCAATAACTGATTCTCATATTCATCTCGTACTTTAATTTGGACAACAATCCCTTCATACAATCCATTACGTTTACTGACATTCATTAGTACAGGGAGGGGTCGTTTATCTACTTTAAAGTTCAAATACATTTCCCGTATTTCATGGTGCACAGAAATGGACGGCACAAAGTAGGTTTGGAAATAGATTTTAGATGGGACTGTTAGCACGTCATGCATATGTCGCGGCATTTTGTCTAGGCGTAGTACGTCTCGCATCGTCTTATTCATTTCAACAAACTCCCAGTCACTTGTTAAGACGAAATATCCGCAAGGCAATAAGTCCAACCGCTCGTCCATAATTTATACGCTCCTATCCTCTTCGATAAAACGCTTAATCTCTTCCATTGTTTCTTGAGGATGACTGATGTGTGGATTATGTCCTTTTGCCTCCATGATGACTAGTTCACTATCCGGAATGTGTTTTCGAATATAATGACCCACTTCGAGCGGTACAATAGAGTCTTCAGTTGGTTGTAAAATAAGCGTTCTTGTTAGAACCTTAGATAATTCCTCACGAACATCTGACATGAATGTTGCTTCTGCAAAGCGACGCGCGATGCGAGGGTCATTCGTACATAGCATAGACTCGAACTCTTCAGATAGATGTGGGCGATCTTCATTTTTCATCGCAATGGGTGCTAAGTATTTAGTGAACTCTTTATAGTTCATCTCCATCATATCGAGTAATTCATCAATATCTTCACGTTCAAATCCACCATGGTAATCGATTTCATTCAAATAATGAGGTGATGGACCGATCATGATAAGCTTTTGCATCAAGTCAGGTCTTTGGATGGAAGCGAGCACACCAATCATTCCACTTACTGAGTGACCCACGTAGATAATATCTTTTAGTTCTAGTGCATCGCATACCTCGATCACATCTTGTGCGTAGCCAGGTAATGCTGCATAGCGCTCTGCTGTATATGCCGTTTTATCACTTTGGCCAGAGCCCACATAATCAAACGTCACAACCCGATAGTGTTTTTCAAATGCAGGAACGACATGATTCCATACCGTTTGATCACAGCCAAAACCATGTGCAAAGACTATGGTTTGTTCACCCGATCCTGTTATATGTACAGCATTTCTTCTATTAATATCTAGCTTCATAAACTTCATTCCCTTCTTCTAAACTTCACGTAAATTATTACCATTGTAGCATAGAAAAAAGATTCGTTTATTATATTTAGACGGTAAAATAAAAAACACCCGTGAGTATTCTCACAGGTGTAACTTCTTAGTTTGTAAAGTTATCAAAGTATCCTTGAATGAAGACAATAGGTGTACCTTTGTCTCCGCTACCTGAAGTTAGATCGGATAACGAACCGATTAAATCCGTTAGCTTGCGAGGAGTTGTCCCTTGGGAAGCCATGGAGCCCATTAAATTAGTATCTTTATTCTCAATGAAGTCTGACACAGCTTTCTTTAACTCTTCTCCGCGTAATTCAGAGAAGTCATTATCAGCTAAGTACTTCAGTTTCACTTCATTTGGTATACCGTCAAGTCCATCGGTATAGGCAGGAGATACGACTGGATCGGCCAGTTCCCAAATCTTGCCTACAGGATCTTTGAACGCGCCATCTCCGTAGATCATTACTTCGATATGTTTGCCTGTTTCTTTTTTTAACATATCCTGAATAGTATCTACTATAGGCTGACAGCTATGAGGAAACAGTTTAATGCTATCTTCTTGAGCTTTGTTTGCACCAAGTAAGCCGAATTCTTCGTTATAGCCACTGCCATTAATAGAAGTAGCTAAGATATCATCCAAACCGTAAATCTTTTCGGCACCGTTTGCTTCCAAAATACGCTTAGTTCTGAAGCGTGTATGGATATCGCAAGTCAATACAGTTTTTGTGTAATCTAAAATCGTTCTCGCATTATTGGAGAAAATGACTTCATGTTCTACACCGAACTCGTCCATCAATGATTTATAGTATTCAATATAGTCAACGCCTGTGAATGGGTGTTTGTTATCACCGAAGTGCTCGCGGAACTCAGCTTCAGTCAATACGTCAGTCCAAGGGTTAACTCCCTTTTCATCTAGACGATCTAGTTCAACTAAGTGGTTACCGACTTCATCGGAAGGGTAGCTAAGCATTAAAACGATTTTCTTTGCACCTTTTGCGACACCGCGTAAGCAGTTTCCAAAACGGTTACGGCTAAGAATAGGGAAAATGACACCAACAGTATCATCACCGAATTTCGCTTCGATATCTTTTGCGATATCATCGATTGTTGCATAATTTCCTTGTGCACGTGCTACGATCGACTCCGTAATGGATACGATATCTTTATCTTGAAACGTAATATTTTCTTTTTCAGAAGCTTCTAATACACTATCCACTACGATTTGCTCAATATTGTCACCTTCATTGATAATCGGGCAACGTAATCCTCTAACAACCGTTCCTACAACTCTTCCCAAAACAATCGCTCCTTAGTGAAACTCAATTTGATCACTCTTCTTTGTATTATAACGTTCATTTATGGTATAAGTAAAATTAATATACTTAATAGGTGGTATAAGGAGAGGTTATATGTCAATTAACTTAGAGTGGTATAAAGTCTTCCGTACCGTCGTTCATAAAGAAAGCTTTTCGAAAGCCGCTCGAAGTTTATTTATGACACAACCAGCTGTCAGTCAAATCATATCGCAGCTAGAAGGAGCATTGGATACACGTCTGTTCAATCGTACATCCAAAGGGGTGACATTGACCGATGAAGGCTCCTTGTTATACGAGTATGTCAATTCGGCATTAAATTTAATCGATGCGGGCAATGAAAAGTTGCAGGAGTTGAAGAATCTATCTTCAGGTGAATTAAAAATAGGGGTAGGGGACACGATTTCCCGTTATTATCTGCTACCTTATTTGGAAGCTTTCCATACGAGTTTTCCGGGTATTCGATTCAAAATAATTAATGGCACAACTTTAGAGCTAATTGCTGCGCTAAAATCAGGCGAAGTGGATATTGCCATTTGCAACTTTCCGATTGAAGATGATTCTCTAGAGAAGCGTGCATGTTTTGACGTGCAAGACACGTTTGTATACGGAGAACGGTTCCGAAAACTTTTCTTAAAACCTGTGCCTCTGCAGGAGCTTTCAAGATTACCGTTAATTCTGTTGGAGTCTAAATCCAATTCGCGCCAATATGTAGAAGGCTTTCTGTTAAAGGAAGGTGTAAAGATTTATCCTGAATTTGAATTGGGATCACATGAGCTGTTGCTGGAATTTGCACAAATTAATTTGGGCATTGCGTGTGTGGTAAAAGAGTTTTCGGAAGAGTATTTGGAACGTGGCATGCTTCAGGAAGTAGAATTTCTACAGCCCATACCGAAGCGTAGCATCGGCGTGTGCTATCTAAAAGGAGTGTCGCTATCACCAGCGGCTTCAAAGTTTATTGGGATATTGGAGAGGAACTAGATAGGCTGGCAGTGGTGTTGGGGTGGGATTTTGTAATGCATAGATGTGTTCCCAACGCGTACTCACTAATTTACTATTTATGAACACACGTTTATTAATCATTAACTTATAACTATCCATAAAAAGGCTTTCGCAAGAAGTGAATCTTCTTGCGAAAGCCTTCGTTTGATTATGCATAAATATTACGATCCCAGAAACGGTGGTGTGCAACAGCCTCAACCCATTGCTCGCCTTCGCCTGAAACCGTCAAGTCCTTCAAAATACCAGGACCTGGTTTTACCTTCGACTTGTCCATCAACTCTTTTGCCGCTGGAGCAGAGCCGATTGGCTTGAAATGCATATACGCTTCATTAACGAAATCAGCGACATCTGCATCGAACTTCTGTTGTTGCTTCGCTTTTCCGCCCACAACATACAACGCATCGTAAAGAACCGAATGTACTGTCAGTAGCGTTTCGTCGACATCGACTGTCGCTCCGTTTTTTCCGGTCAGCTTGCCGAACTTCTCGCTCACAATATCAACCGTCATACCCGCGTCCAGTGAAGCCTTCAAAAATGGCTCAAGCGCTTCATCGTCAAATTGGTCTGCAATTAATACGGCTACTGTACGCGTATCAGGCACTTTCGCCATGTTTTCCTGACTAAGGGCTGGGGATGACTTGGATTCGGTGGACTGCGTAACATCTGTTGGTGCATCCACACCGACCGCGTCTGCAACTTGAGTCGCCATATCCATATCAACATTAGCAAACATATCTACCGCTTGTTTTCTCACATTCATATCATTCACTTTCCCAATTTCAAAGCTGAACGCTGCGATGATATGCTCTTTTTCCGCGTCGGACATACTATTCCAGAATAGACGGGCCTGTGAGAAATGATCTTTAAAGGAATCACTTCGGGCTTGTATTTTGCGACCTTCTACCTTCTCTTGGTAATGTACATAACCGCCATCTTCCTCGGAACTCGTGTCCGGTTTATTATTGGATAATGAATTGTTATGATAGTGAGTCTGTCCGACGTTGATCGTTTGTCTGCCATATCCGTCACGTTGGTTATTGTGGAATGGACAGACCGGTCGGTTGATAGGTAACTCATGGAAGTTAGGTCCGCCTAGACGGATCAACTGCGTATCTGTATAAGAGAACAGTCTTCCTTGTAGCAATGGATCATTCGAGAAATCAATTCCAGGTACTACGCTACCCGGGTGGAATGCTACTTGCTCCATTTCAGCAAATACATTGTCTACGTTGCGGTTTAAAGTCATTTTCCCAATGATCTTTACCGGAATATCTTCTTCAGGCCATAGCTTAGTAGGGTCTAGAATGTCAAAATCAAATTTGAATTCATCTTTTTCCTCTAGCAATTGTACGCCAAGTTCAAATTCCACGAAGTTTCCATTTTCAATTGATTCCCATAAATCACGACGATGGAAATCAGGATCTTTTCCGTTAATCTTCTGCGCTTCATCCCAAACTAATGAGTGGGCACCGAGTTTTGGTTTCCAATGGAATTTCACAAAGTGCGCTTCACCTTGATCGTTTACAAAGCGATACGTGTGAACACCAAAACCTTCCATCATTCGGAAACTCCGAGGAATGGCGCGGTCGGACATTTGCCACATGACCATATGTGCAGATTCTTGGTTGTTCGCAACAAAATCCCAAAATGTATCATGTGCTGAAGCGGCTTGCGGCATTTCATTATGAGGCTCAGGCTTCACAGCATGTACTAAGTCAGGAAATTTAATAGCGTCTTGAATAAAGAATACCGGTATATTATTTCCGACTAGATCGTAGTTTCCTTCTTGTGTATAAAACTTTACAGCAAAACCTCGCGCGTCACGTACGGTTTCAGCGGAACCTTTACTCCCTGCTACACTAGAGAATCTAGTGAATACAGGCGTTTTGATACCTGGCTCCTGTAAGAAACCTGCTTTCGTATATTTCTTCATGGACTCGTACACTTCGAATTCACCATGCGCTGCAAATCCTCGTGCGTGAACTACCCGCTCCGGAATCCGTTCGTGGTCAAAATGCGTCATTTTCTCTCGGAAATGGAAATCCTCCATCAACGTCGGACCACGCGTCCCTGCTTTTAGGGAGTGTTCATCTTCTGAAATCTTTAAACCTTGATTCGTTGTCATAGCGTGTTCGCCATCATATGCGCGAAACGTCTCCAATTGTTTGTTTTTACTTTCTTCATTTACTTGGTGATCTTTCTTCACATAAAATCCTCCCATCGTAAAATAGTAGTCTGCCTTTCCTATTCCCCAATTATGAGAGGATAAACTGAAGACTATATTCTACCGGAACGTATGATGGAAAATAATAAGTAAGTAAACATTAAGGTTGCGATGACCGCGCCGACTTCAATGAGGGGTAACTTTAAGAAGAGAGCAGTTTGTCCAGCAATGGCAGAACCGATAATGAGACCAACCATGAGAATACTAAATGCCAACAACACAATACTTAAGGATAAGCGATTGGCAATCTTATCAAGACGGCGGAATATAATGTTCGTTTGCTTCAAGCCGACGTCTAATTCTACTTTACCTTTTTGTATAGTTTTGATAGCTTTTTTCATATCGTTTGGTAACTCGGATAAAATTTCAGCATTCTTTACAAAGGTATGCCAACCGTTTTCGAGTAAGTAGCGTGGGTCGAATTGTTTGAACACCATCTTTTTACCATACGGTTCGATGGCTTTCATAATACTGAAAGAAGGATCCAGCTTTCCTAGTACACCTTCAAGTGTAAGAATCACTTTTACAAGAATGGCGATTTCATTCGGCAGACGTATGCGGTGTCGATAAGCAATTGAGAAAATCTCCATGAATACATCACCTAATCTTAAGTCTGTAAGTGATGTTTCATAATATTTCCGCTGAATAATCTGCAAGTCACGATACAATGCATCTGTGTTAGTTTTTTCATGTAAGATATTCATAGCTTCGAATACATCGATTAATCGAGCGATATTTCCTCTTTGTAAGGCGACGAGTAAGGAAATGAAATGATAAGTCATTTCCTTACTTAGTTGACCGACCATACCGAAATCTAAATAATGAATAACGTTTCCAGGTGCAATGAAGATATTACCGGGATGGGGATCGCCGTGGAAAAAGCCGTTTTCCATTACTTGAGAAAGCATAGAATTCGCAATTCTTTCTGCGATCACCTTACGATCATACCCTTCGTGGTCTAGTTGTCCGACATTGCTCACTTTAATACCTGTGACCAGTCCCGCTGTTAGGACAACACGTGTAGTGTATTCATCGTAGACTACTGGGACTTGAATCGTAGGATCTTTCACAAATTGCTGCGAGATCCGTTCAGCGTTACGGCCTTCCAGTTGGTAATCTAGTTCCTCCCGTAGTGAATGAGAGAATTCATAGATTAAATCTTTTATATGATATGCTTTCGCCCAGTCCATATTCTTCTCGAGAAACCCTGCCAAGTCGTGCAAGATGGCTAGGTCAGTATTTATTTGTCGTTGGATATTAGGTCGCTGGATTTTCACCGCTACGTGTTCACCGCTAGGCAAACGAGCGGTATGCACTTGACCTATAGAAGCTGAAGCGAGTGGTTTTTCATTGAATTCCAAGAAGAGCTCTTCAATCGTTCCACCTAATTGATGCTCGATGATTTCCCTCACGACTTCAAATGGAAAAGATTCTACGTGGTCTTGTAGTTTCTCAAGCTCTGAAGCAATTTCCTCAGGCACTAAATCCCGACGGCCGCTGGCAATTTGTCCAAGCTTAATGAAAGTCGGTCCAAGTTGTTCTAATGCAGTTCGTAATTTTTTACCGACATGATACAAATTCAAATCAACTTGTTCATCTGCAGAAGCAAATTTACGATCTGTCAGTCCAAGACGAAATAAGATGTGACTAAATCCATTTCTTAAAAAGACATTGATGATTTCTTGTGAACGTTGTGCATTTTTCATTCTTCGTTTTAACAAAAAGAACACCTCCGTATCTACCCTCTCTACAAAAGATACCATTGAACTCGTATAATTAAACACTAAAAAGGTCTCCGTCTTCTCTGTTGAATAGAGAATAGGAGACCCTTCTATTTTAGAAGATTTTTTTCCTGTCACGTTCATCCTTCAAAACTTCGACCGCTTCACGGAAACGCAGTGAATGGACGTTCTCTCTTTCTCTTAGAAACTTTAGAGAATCATTAATCCATGCATCGTCTGAAATATCGATAATCCATTGATACGTAGCGCGCGCTTTTTCTTCCGCTGCTATATCTTCGTACAAATCAGCTATCGGATCTCCCTTTGCTTGGATGTACGTTGTCGTAAAGGGTACACCACCCGCATTTTCATAAAACAGCGCATGACCGTGATTGACGTAATGTGCACCAAGACCAGCTTCTTCAAGTTGTTCTGGTGTAGCGTCTTTCGTTAATTTGTAAATCATGGTAGCTAGCATTTCTAAATGGGAAAACTCTTCGGTTGCAATATCATTCAGTACGCCGATCACTTTGTCAGGAACGGTGTAGCGCTGATTCATATAGCGTAATGCAGCAGCGAGTTCGCCGTCTGCACCACCATATTGCTCGGCAATATACCTCGCAAGTTTTGGGTTACACTCTTTGACTTCTACCGGATACAATAACTTTTTCTCATAGACCCACATCCATATTCCCTCCAGTAACCTAGTGTGTATTTAGAACTACATTTGCCATGGCCAAGGCGCTTGATTCCACCGCCAACCTGTATCAATTGCCTGTTCCGACGGTATGGAATGCAACGAAAGCGGTCCGAAATGCTTTTCATACAACTTTCGTAGCCTAGCCGCTTCTTTAATAGCAAGTCGCCATTGCGTAAGAGCTTCTTGATCGTCAGGATGCGTGTTGGTATAGAGAGTCAGTTCAACTACTACAAAATCGGCTTGCTGCACATTCTTTAACATGTCTCTTCGCTCAGTTGCATCCATCAGGAGATCCCCTCCCTTTTTGAATAGCCATCGACTAGGGCCGGCCACAGCGACCCGTGTTGTAAAGCTTCAGCAGGTGAAAATTGTGGAAGTGAAGCGGGCTGGAAATTCATAAACAGCTGAGGCGGCAAGGAAAACGTTTTGACTTTGACAGGTGGACACGGATCCCATGGAGAAATATACGGTTCATAACTGCCTGTGAACGTATAATCCATTCGTTATCAACTCCTCTACGCAAGATATGTAACTTTCTAATGTCGTATGACTAAACATAATTACTTTGTGCAACAAATAAATGAACATTAGTAGTCTAAAGTTTATGTAATATAATAGTTATATCTAATTAATATATTTATTAATAGAGAGTATTCTAGTACAATGGAAGGAGTAATTAATGTCTAACTGAATGAATTGAGGGGATATGCAGCTTCGGTAATACGCTAGGATGAATACATACAATGAAGGAGACGTTCAAATGAAACGCGGAGATGGAATAAATGAATGATTACTCCATATTTATCGGAAGACAGCCGATCCTAAGCAGATTAGGAGAGATTTATGCATATGAACTACTGTACCGAAATAGTGAAAAAAACTTTTTTCCTGATATAAATCCTGAACAGGCTACAATCGGTCTATTAATCAATACTTTTCTCTCCGTTGGAATAGATCAGGTAACGAGCGGTGTGCGTTCCTTCATAAACTTTTCAGGTGAACTGCTTGCGCAGGATATATTTATGAGTCTGAATCCTGATCAAGTAGTGATTGAGATTCTGGAAGATGTGGAAATAACACCTGCTCTGTTGCGTCGGCTGCGGATGTTTAAGGAAGCGGGATTCACGCTGGCGCTAGATGATTTTATTCTACAAGATCAATATGTCACAAATGCTCAGTTATTTGAACTCGTGGACATTATTAAAGTGGATTTCATACAAACGAGCATAGCGGAGAAACATCGCATCACCACATTTTTGAAAAGATATCCATCGATTATTTTATTGGCGGAAAAGGTAGAGACAGAGGCAGATTATCAGCTTGCATTAAAGAGTGGCTATGATTTGTTCCAAGGCTATTTTTTTGCGAAACCTGACATTATTAAAAGTGCTGAAATTCCATCCAACACATTAATACATCTGCAAATTATTGATTATTTCCAACAGGATTCTCAGTCTATCAATCAGCTATCCGATCTAATTATGCGGGATGTATCAATTTCCTATAAACTATTACGCTTTATCAACTCATTAGCATTTGATATACCGCGTCAAATTAGCTCCATCAAGCAAGCGATTATGTTTATTGGGCTAAATGAAACGAAGAAGTGGCTACAAGTCCTGATGTTGCATGATTTAGGTTCAGATCTACAAGATGGTCGTGTGGAAGCACTTGTTGAATTATCACTTCGTCGTGCACGAGCATGTGAACTGCTAGCGAAGTATAAAAGAAAGCCAAATAAAGACGAGTACTTTCTTACCGGTATGTTTTCATTGATCGATGCAGTGATGCGGCGTAAATGGGAAGATATATTGCCATTACTTTCTTTATCCGACGTCATTATGGATACGTTAAATGGAAAACAAACTGAAATGAGTCCATATATGGAACTGATAGAATCGGTAGAGCGTTTTGAATGGCAAACAGTCGAGCGGCTTTCACGTGAACTAGCAATTCCTAAAAAAGAGTTAAGCGATATCTTTCTACAAGCCTTGCGCTGGTCGCGTGGAATAGAGCATGAAATGAATTGATTACATATGGAAAAGACATTTTCTCTTGAAGATGTCTTTTTTGATGTGTAAGATAGACAGTTATAATCTATTTGGTAATTTCTTATTCTGTAATTTATATAGGCAGAAGAACGTTATATCTCTTGAAATTGGGGTAAAGAGTGTAGTAAGAGAGTTACCAAATGAACACTAGGAGTCGATAAGTTTGGACAAAAAGTTCTGGAAAAATCCCGTGTTCTCTATTTCTGCCGTATTTATATTGATCCTCGTCATATTAGGATCAACGATACCGGGTCCCTTTGGTGTGGTTTCCGAAAGGCTCTATCATTTCACGACAGATAACTTTGGGTGGTTCTATCTACTTACTGTATTTATTGTCATTATATTTTTAGTAGGACTGGCAATTAGTAAATTCGGGGCTATTCGTTTGGGTGGAGATACAGAACGTCCAGAATATCCATTTTTCACATGGATCGGCATGCTCTTTTCTGCTGGTTTCGGTGTAGGGTTGGTGTTCTGGGGCGTGGCGGAACCAATGAGTCACTATTTCAAGTCGCCTATTGCAGGTGTTGATTCACAGACGGAAGAAGCAGCACGTGTTGCGATGGGTTATTCATTCTTCCACTGGGGTGTTTCACAATGGGCCATCTTTGGTATAGTAGGGCTGGTTATTGGGTTTCTACAATTCCGAAAGAAGAAGGATGGTTTGATTTCAACGGCGCTTGAGCCTTTGATCGGAAGTAATCGCCATGTGAAGACGGGCATCGATTCATTTGCGGTTATAGCAACTGTCATGGGTATTGCCACTTCATTAGGTATGGGTGTCTTACAAATGAGTGGTGGACTGGAGTATGTCTTTAATATTAAGAGTACGTTTACGATTCAACTACTAATTATTGCTGTTGTGTTCGTCGCCTACATGACGAGTGCTTCTACAGGCTTGAGTAAAGGTATCGCATATCTAGGTAACTTTAACTTGGGTATGGCGATTGCGTTATTGCTATTTTTCTTTATAGTAGGACCAAAAGTATTTATATTGGAAACCTTTACGCTAGCAATTGGGGATTATATTAATAATTTTATTACGTACAGTTTACGTTTACAACCTTATCAAGGCGGCACTTGGGTGAAAGACTGGACCATATTCTACTGGGCTTGGACTATCGCTTGGTCACCTTTCGTCGGTGCATTCGTTGCACGTGTATCGAAGGGACGAACAATCCGAGAATTTATCATGGGGGTCATGGTCATCCCGCCTGCATTTTCTTGTATGTGGATTGCTACGCTTGGTGGAACTGCACTTTATAGCGACTTGCGTAATGGTACGCAAATCGCACAAGAAGTAGACAAGGATGTTACGTCGGCCATTTTTGCGACGCTTCAACACTTGCCGATGACAGGTATCGTATCGTTTCTGGCTATAGTGCTAATCTTTACATTCTTGATCACGTCTGCTGACTCAGCAACGTATATTCTAGCGAGTATGACAACGCGTGGTAGTTTGTTCCCTCCATTAATCGTGAAATTTGTCTGGGGATTCTTAATGACTGCAATCGCGGCTGTATTATTATATGCAGGCGGATTAGAAGCCTTGCAATCAGCGTCACTCGTATCTGCCTTACCGTTTACCTTACTTCTTCTATTACTGATCTTCTCGTTGGCCAAGCTACTGGCTAGAGAACCGATTACTGTCAGGCCGACGGATATTCGCCAATTTGAACACGTAGAGGGCGAAGTCAAAAAGAGACGTAAACGGAAAGAAAGTGAAAAAGAAAAGAAAGAGCGTAGAGAAGCAGAAAAAGCGAGAAGGATAAAAGAAAAAAACGACAGAAAATATCAAGAGCTTGAAAAGAAAAAGTATCGTGAAGTAGAAAAAGAAAAGAACGAATAGAAGAAAAGGCCGGTTCGTAGCATTTAGCGCGAACCGGTCTTTTATCATAGAGAGGAGAATGTACGTGGCGATTGTAAAAGTTAAAGACGTTCAGTTCAAAAGAGAAGACAATCAAATCTTACAAGACATAACTTGGGAGATTGAGCAAGGGCAGCAGTGGGGGATGCTTGGGCTTAATGGTTCTGGTAAGACTTCGCTATTATCCATTATTTCTACATATGAAATTCCTTCCAGTGGTGAGGTGGAAGTACTCGGCAAACGGTTTGGGAGTTCCTATTTACCTGAATTACGTAAAAAAATTGGCTTTGTCAGTAGTTCTTTAGAAAAGTTCTCGGACTATTTCTGGAATGAATCGATCGAGCGGATCATCATCAGTGGTAAATTTGCGAGCTTTGGCATCTACGATAAAATAATAGCTGAAGACTGGATACGTGCGGATTATTTAGTGAAGGAATTTCGATTGGGGCATGTCAAAGGCAAGAAATTCAGACTGCTCTCTGAAGGTGAAAAACGTCGTGTGCTGATCGCGCGGGCTTTAATGGGTGATCCAGATTTATTGATTTTGGACGAGCCGTGTTCGGGGTTGGACATTTTGGCAAGAGAACAATTTCTTGAAGCGCTTGAAACGGCTACAAAAAGTAATGTGCATCTTGTTTATGTCACACATCATATAGAAGAGCTCGTTCCCGAAATTACTCACGCATTATTATTAAAAGAAGGAAAAATTGTAGCGAGTGGCCCTAAAAAAGAAGTTTTGACGGATGAACTGCTATCCGAAACGTATCAGGTTCCTGTAACGATCGAGTGGCATGCTGAACGGCCTTATCTTTCAATGAAATAAGTAGATTTATACAGTTTATTGCAAGATAGAGAGGGGATATTATATAAAGCATAATATCGCAATACGAAGTGTTCAGGGACACATAAATCAAATGGACTAATGAAAGGAGGAGAGAGCTTGTGGCGAAAGAGAAACGTAAAATGACCAAAAAGCGCATAGCTTCCTATGTATTGCTTTTTGTTGCATTACTTTATGCAGGTGTCATGCTTTGGCAAACATATAAGCCATTGCCACCTGGTATTTCCTATAAAGGAGACCTTCATCAAGTAGAAGATGTAGAGTTCATTTATGATTTGACATACTCCAAGACGAAGTTAAAAGATCACTACCAATCAGAGCTTCGCATATTCAAAGAAGTATTTCAAATGATTGAAGATGCACAAGAGTTTGTCGTACTCGACTTCTTTTTAATGGATGATTACTATGATGAAAAGGAAGACTTTCCTCAAATTGCAGATCAACTAACAGATGTATTAGTGAAGAAAAAAGAAGAGTTTCCTGATATGCCGATCGTCTACATAACGGATCCAGTGAATACCGGCTATGAATCCTATGAGTCGGAATGGTTTAAAGCATTGGAAAAAGCAGGCGTACAAGTAGTGTATACAGACTTGGAGCCATTGCGTGATTCGATGCCCCTATATTCTGGGGTATATCGCATCTTTCTTCAGTGGTTTGATTTTAATGGGAAAAACCGTTTCCCCAACTTCTTGGCAAGTGAAGCGCCTGACGTGAAGTTTTCATCTTATCTGAAGTTGTTGAATGTTAAAGCCAATCATCGAAAGACACTCGTGACAGAACAAGCAGCGTTAGTTACCTCTTCTAATCCTCACGCAGCGAGTGGCCGTCACGGCAATGTGGCATTTAAAGTGAAAGGCCCAATCCAGAATGATATATTGGAATCGGAAGAAGCTGTGCTTCAGTATTCATCGGGTGGAAAGTTGCCACGTATCGAAGCGGAAGAGCAAAAGGGACCTTATCAAGTCCAGTACTTGACCGAAAGTAAGGTAATGGATGCCTTAGTGAGCGATATTAAAAAAGCGAAAAAAGATGATATGATCCGTATGGGCATGTTTTATCTTTCTGAGCAACAAGTAATCCAGCCTTTAGAAGAAGCAGCCAATCGGGGTGTAAATGTAGAGATTGTCTTGGATCCGAACGAAAATTCATTCGGTAGTAAAAAATCAGGTTTACCTAATCGTCCAGTTGTTCAAGAAATAAGAGAAAACACAGACGATAAAATCAAAGTACGTTGGTACAATACCGTAATCGGTCAATATCACACTAAGTTGGTAACCGTACAGACCGCAGAAGATACGTATATTACAAATGGCTCTTCGAATATAACGGAGCGCACGTTACGTGATTACAACTTGGAAGCGAATCTGCGTATTATAGCACCAACTGACAGCGAGCTGACAGATGAAATCAACGCCTATTTCGATCGTATATGGAAAAACGAAGACGCGCTATATACTCTAGACGTAGAAGAATACCAAAATAACCTGACATTCTTCCAACGAGGAATTTACGCATTGCAACGCTGGGCGAAGCTTACATCATATTAAAATTAGAGAAGCACCGCTTATCGTTGCGGGGTTTCACTAGTTTTTTCTCATAGCACAAAGTATAAAGTATGAGAAGTTTCTAACAATAAATTGAACATAGGAGATGTAGTAGATGAAGATTGTAATATTTGGAGCAACAGGCCGTACAGGAAGTGAGATCGTTCGTCGTGCATTAGCTGACGATCACGAGGTCACGGCAGTAGTTCGATCGCCTGAGAAGTGCAAACCTCAAGAAAAATTGACGATCATT
This sequence comes from Sporosarcina sp. P32b, assembly GCF_002743335.1. Taxonomy (GTDB): domain Bacteria; phylum Bacillota; class Bacilli; order Bacillales_A; family Planococcaceae; genus Sporosarcina. The sequence continues at coordinate 21,733 of NZ_PDZB01000019.1, read as the reverse complement.
GCAGGTGACGTACGGGATCCGGTTGTAGTGAAAAATACATTGGTTGGGGCTGACGCAGTCGTTAGTGCGCTTGGCACTGATAAAACAACCACACTGACAGAAGCGATTCCGGCTATTATTGAAGGGATGAAAGAACACGGGATCAAAAGAATCGTAACGATTGGAACAGCGGGTATATTAAATAGCAGAACAGAACCGTCCAAGTTACGTTACCAATCGAATGAATCTCATCGAAAGTTGACATTTGCCGCAGAGGAGCACCATAAAGTATTTACTATGTTGAAAGATTCCGGCTTAGACTGGACGATAGTTTGCCCAACCTATTTACCTGACGGGGAAGCGGTCGGCAATTATCGGACGGAAAGAGAGTACTTGCCGATTGATGGTGCCCAGATCTCTACTGGTGATACTGCTGCATTCGCTTATGATGAACTATGTAAACAAGATCATAAGGGGTATAGAGTTGGGATATCCTATTAAGTAATGTCAATCAAAGTAAGAGTGAACAGCAGGTATTGGTATATTATGTTATAAAGCTTGAAATATCCCATAAAATCTCTTTACTCTATGATATAATAGGAGGATAGCACCACAGGGAAAAGGAGATTGGGAGACAGATGAGATGGTCCTTGAAAAACTTAATTCAAGTCATGGCAATATTGGCAATTGTGTTGACCTTTCTAACGAGTACTACGGTAGCATATCAAGTGCATAAAAAAACCTTAATCAATTCAACTTTAGAAACGAACTACGCATATGTCCAAAAATTGACTTCTACTACAGATACTTATTTACGTGAAATATTAAACACATTAGAAGTTAATGCGGAAGTAGTGTTAACTCTCCTGGATGACCCTTCTTCACAAACGCAAATAAATGCAGTGGCAGAGCGGATTAGATTAGAAACGAATACATTTGATTCTGTCGCGATTGCCTCTCCAGAAGGCACCATACTAGGTGCTTCCTCTCCGAGTCTTGAGTTGGTTGGGGAAAAGTTGACTTCGATTGGAGCAATGCAAGCAATTAAGGAAAAGAGGGAAATAGTCTCTCACCCTTACGTTGGAATTGAAGGAGAACCAATTATATTCATCAGTGTTCCACTCTTTGAAGGTGACGAGTATAAAGGATTTTTAGGAGGCGCCATTTATCTCGATAAGCCCAATATATTAGAGAAGCTTTTAGGAAACCATTATTATGAAAATGGTTCATATGTATATGTAGTAGACTATGCAGGCAAACTAATTTATCATCAAGAAAAAGAGCGTTTGAAAGAGGATGTCTCGAGCAACTTAGCGGTTCAAAAAGTAATTAAAGGGGAAAGTGACTTTACACAGCTAGTCAACACAAAGGGGATACCTATGTTAGCCGGATATGCCTATGTACCCATTGCTGAATGGGGAATCGTAGCGCAAAGACAACTAGATATTTCTGTTGCTCCAGCAAAAAAAATGGTGCTGGAGATGGCAGTAAAGTCTCTTCCGTTACTACTCCTTTCATTCTTTTTAGTGAGCTATCTTTCAAGAAAGATCGCTCTGCCTCTCCAGAAGTTGGCATACTATACGGAAAGTAGTACAGAGTCTGATCAAAAAGAAAAGATGGAAGGAATCTCTGATTGGTACTATGAAGTGAGACAATTAAAAGGAGCTATGTTACATAGTTTGGATTACTTCAAGAACGAGATGAACTATTTCATTCATCAATCAACAACGGACCCTTTAACGAAGTTAATGAATCGCCGAATGATGGATAGTTACATGAAGCAATGGGTGGACGATGGGACGCCATTCGCTCTAATTATTTTTGATATAGACAAGTTTAAACGTGTCAATGATCGCTACGGTCATGCAGTAGGAGATGAAGTACTTATTTACTTGGCGGACTTGATGCAACGAACCGTTCGCGAGCAAGATATCTGTTGTCGCTACGGTGGAGAAGAATTCGTCATCTTATTGCCGAAGTCGGATAAAGTCACTGCGTATCTAAGGGCGGAACGCCTTCGTGAAAAGTTGGAGGACACAGTTAGTCCTTGTGGTGAAGTCATTACAATTTCAGCTGGGGTAGTCGCGTACCCACTTCACGCAAACCACCCAGCACGACTTATCGAGTTAGCTGATCGAAGCCTGTATGAAGCTAAACGTACAGGACGTAATAAGACCATCGTCGTTTCCGAAGAACCTCGGCATGAGTAATATGCCGAGGTTTTCTTTAGCAGTAGATGAATGGAAAGGGGTTAGAATAATGCAAGAGCAATCTATGGATAAACGCTTACACATCAAAACACTTGGTGTTAAAGAGTGGATTCATCAGTCATCTCATTATAATCGTTATGAAGCGACGCCTTACGAGATGCTAGATTATTTATTTACTGAACATGACCTTTTAAAAGAGGGGAGCTTGATCGACTTTGGATGTGGAAAAGGGAGAGTTCCTTTTTATGTAAACCATCTTTTTTGTTTGGACACGATAGGTATAGAAATGAATGGTGTGTTACATCAAAATGCAATGACTAACCTAATGGAGTATCGACAAGCCTTCCCTAAGAGGCCTGGATCCATTTCATTTGAATGCTGTATAGCAGAGAGTTACATCATTCCGGCAGATGCGGTGACGTTCTATTTTTTCAATCCATTTTCTTTGGACATTTTTCGATCTGTTGTTCAACGGATTCTAAAGTCAGCAGAAAACACCCCCCGCGCATTGGAAATCATTCTATATTATCCGACTGATGAATATGTCTATTTCATGCATCGACACCCATTATTCGAAAAAGTGGCAGAGATACCGATTACACATTTGCAAATTCATGACAAAGCAGAGCGCTTTTTAGTCTATACGTACAAACAGCCTTGAACATGTAGATCAAGGCTGTTTGTATATTCATGTAGAATGACTGAACCGCTGACCCATCCAGAAAATTAATTCCATCAAGAGCGCAGCTAGGATACCCACTAATAATCCGCTTGATAATAGAGGTTGAACTAGCTCAGGAAGTGTAGAAAATACAGTGGCTGGCAATGTCATGATAGATAATCCGAGAAGTGCAGGTAATGCAATTCGATATATAGTTTTAGGTTCGAAAGTTAATCCTTCCACGTTTCGTAGGGCAGAACGGAATAACTGTAAATAGGCTACAAATAATACCGTGTTTCCTACGCTTTGAGGGATAGTGGAAAAGAATGCACTTAATGGCGGTACGAGCCCAAGGGTTATGAACAGTATGGAACCGATAAAGAAAGGAGCTCTATCCTTTATTCCGCTGGACTGCAGAAACCCAATGGAAGACGCATAAGGCGCATACGGAACGAGGCCCAGCGCACCCGCTCCGATATTCAGTCCACCTGTAATGAGGAACGAAGTTTTATACTGACTTTTAGTTGTTTCTTTTTCATATATATCTTCCGCACCTTTTAGAGTGGCTATTGTGTTCGTCGTATTCAATAAACCTGTAATAACCACTGTAACCACTATACCGATTTCGAGTGTCGGTTCACCCCAAGGAAACCATTGGATAAATGGCGTGGTTTTAATCGTTTCAGTAGCTGCTTGCGGGAAAATCAGCACAGCGCTAATCCAACCTACCGTCATACCGATGAGCAGATTCAAGCTACTGATGATCCCTTTTCCTTTGACATGAACCAGAATCGTGAGGCCTGCTAGAGCGAATGAAAATATAGTCTTCGACAGACTAATAAATTCACCGTCATTGAGACCGATCATTCCTTTTAAGAAGATGGTAATCAATTGATTGGCCAATAGTAGTAAAAACACGAACATGACAGCGGGTGTAAACCATTTCTTCAGAATTTCACCCATGCCGAGCATACCGAGAGTAGCAACCAGTCCACCAGAAATCATGGCGCCTACTGCAATACTGCCGCCAACCGTAGCTAAACTTAAGCCCATCGCGCTGGCAGTTCCGGCCAAGCTAAGTACAACACCCCACCATAAACCCGACTGACCTTCCATCAATGCCAGTCGATGTCCAAGTGCTCCTTGCAGTAAACAAGCCATTCCTGTAAAAATAAATGAACGCTGTATGGCTGAAACGATTTCAATCTGCTCAAGCTCAAAAGCAGTACCGACTGAAATGGGTATTACAACTGTATTAGCGAACATAAAGAATAGCCATTGAAATCCGGCCAATGCGGTAATTGAATACCGCATTTGTGTAGTACCCATTCACATCACTCCCTGTAACTAGTTATCTATGTATATCAAAATAATTTAAATATAAAGAAAACTATAGCACAAAATTAATAGGAAGAATAATATTTCTAGTAATATGTCGATGAAAAGTAGTTCATCAGCTGTCATTATAAAAAAATAGCCAGCAGACGTCTGTCTGTTGGCTACATATTATGGTTTTATAGTAGTGAATAACTGTAAAATTTCATCGGGAGGCACAGGTCTCGAATACAAGAAACCTTGTGCTTCATCACATTCAAGTTTACGAAGAAATTCGGCCTGTTCGTGAGTTTCGACCCCTTCCGCAATCACTCGTAAGTGTAAGTTCTTAGCCAAATCAATAATAGCTTTGACAATAACTGAATTTGAATGTAATTCTCTAACAAAAGATTGATCAATTTTAAGATGAGTTAAAGGAAACTTAGTTAAATAACTTAATGAGGAATAACCCGTTCCGAAATCATCGATACTAATTTTAATGCCGATTTCACGAAGATCTTGTAAAATGTTTTGGCAATAGTCAACATCGGAGGTCATACTCTCTGTAATTTCGATATTCAAATAGCGTGGCAGCAGACCCGTTTTATGAAGGGTGTCTTTGACATCGGTCACAAAACTAATACTTTTAAACTGCCGTAAGGAAACGTTGACGCTCATTAATAGTGAAGTGTAGCCTAAGTCTTGCCACTCTTTAGCTTGTCTACAAGCAGTCTCTAGCACCCACAAACCAATAGCAAGAATCATCCCAGTTTCTTCTGCTATCGGAATGAATTGACCAGGAGGTATCATCCCTCGCGAAGGGTGTTGCCAGCGTACCAATGCTTCTACACCAATCATATTTCCTGTATTAAATTCATATTGCGGCTGGTAATGTAGAGACAATTCCTTTTTATGAAGGACTTGGCGTAATTCCATCTCAATTAAAGTTCGTTCCATCAAGTCTTTATAAAGTTCTTCTGTGAAAAATTGATATGTGCTTTTACCCGATTGTTTTGCTAAATACATAGCAGAGTCCGCATTACGAATAAGTGTATCGTATTGGGCTCCGTCGTCTGGGAACATGCTGATTCCGATGCTTGGCGCAATAAAGATTTCCAAGTAATCAATGAGGAATGATTTTGATACTTCATCGACGATTCGCTGGGCGACCATTCGTGCGCCTTGTTTCGTCGTGGAAGAACATAGAATAAGAAACTCATCTCCACTAAGTCGACCGACCAAGTCATTTTGTCTAACGAGCGTCTGTAATCTTGCACCAACCGCTTTTAGCAATTGGTCACCTACATAGTGACCCATAGAATCATTAATATTTTTAAATCGATCCAGGTCCATATAAAGCAGAGCAAAAGGTTCCCGGTTGTTTAAACGATTCTTAATCAAGTCTTCTACTGTCTGCTTAAGTAACCTTCTGTTAGGTAATCCGGTTAGATGGTCGTGAAATGCCATATGTTCGACTAAACGTTCAGCTTCTTTCCGGTCGGTAATGTCACTGGCGGTACCGACAACTTCGACTACATTCTTACCTTCGAAAATAGGAGACAAATAAACTAGAAAGGTTCTAGATTGATAGTCAATTTCAAACTGTCCAACACGGCCAAGTAAAGCCCCAAGAAGCTGTCGTTTGAATGTAGACAAAGTGAAACTTTTACTGGATGTGAATTGATTAAGCATATCTGCAGTAATTCCAAGTTGTTCGGCTACTTTTCCTTCTAGTAATGTAATATTGATTTGATCATTTTCATCAAAAGAATATTTAAAAATAGCGTTTTGAAGGTTTTTCACTGTCGTAGTAAAATCATTTTTTAATGCTAACTCTAATGACTTTTCTGCTTCCATTTGGGAAGTCACGTCTTGGCGTATAGAAATGTATTGGAACGGTCTACCATCAGAACCAATAAACGGAACGACTGTCGTATGGACCCAATAAAGATTTCCGGACTTCGACCTATTACGGATTACGCCTCTCCATACTCGACCGGATTGAATTGTTTTCCACATATTTGCAAAGAAGCTTTTAGGATGTGTGCCTGAGTTGACTACCCTATGTGTTTTGCCGATCAGCTCATTACGTGAGTACTCCGAAAGGGTACAGAAGCGGTTATTGACATACGTAATTACACCCTGTGGATTGGTGATGACGACTACTGCTGATTCATCTAGTGCATATTTAAAGTTTTGCAAGTCGGCACGTGTTTTGTCATACTCGTTTGAGACCAATTTCGATCCGGTTACATCTATATCAAGAGAGAGATAACTAGTTAAATTTCCGGCAGTATCATAAATGGGTACAATAGTAATATCCAACCAGTGTACTGTGCCTGGCTTAGAGTAAATCTGTATAGATTCTTGATAGACGGTTTCATGGATAAAATGCTTCGAAAGCGTATAAAGCGTCTCTTCAATAGAGAATTCCCTATTTAACATTGCCCAGGTTCTACCAATTAGCTCCTCTTCGCTATAACCTGTCAGCTCACAAAAATTCTGATTTACATAGGTCAGATGACCATTTAAGTCAATGAGTGATATGCAGAACTTTTCATCAAGTAGCGTGGATAGATGTGAAGAAATACTAGGAGTATGTAACGGCATAAATGCACATCCTTTCTTAAAAGCAGTTATGGAAATAGAATAGACCTTTATTTGAATGCTAAGTATTATGAAATTAAATAAAAATACCTAATAGATAGAATTAAATATATTAACTGTCTGATTATAGCATGAATGAGAGAGTTTTGAACTAGTTATTGAAGGGAATATATATAGGTTATTAGAGGTGTTGGAATTTGAGTGCTTGCATAGTAAAAAAGATCACGGAAGGCTTTGTAAAGCTCTTCCATGATCTTTTTATCTTTTCGGTTCGTAATGAAGTGTTTTGAATAACTTATTACGCTCTGCATCTGTTAGTTCACGCCATTCGCCAATTGGGAGATCACCCAATTCAATAGTAAGTATTCGTACACGTTGCAAGCGACGTATATGATAGCCAAGCGCTGCGCACATTCTACGGATTTGACGATTTAAACCTTGTGTCAAGATGATAGAAAAAGTTTTAGGCCCGAGCTTTTTCACCGTACAAGGTTTCGTTACAGTATCGAGGATCTTCACTCCGTTTTCCATTTGTGAAATAAACGAAGCGGTTAGGGGACTATCCACTGTAACGATGTATTCCTTTTCGTGACCATATTCTTCCCTAAGGATTTCATTGACGATATCGCCGTCGTTCGTTAATAGTAATAAACCGTCTGAATCTTTGTCCAAACGTCCGATGTGGAAAATACGTAATGGGTGATTAACAAAGTCTATAACATTGCCTTCAATATGACGTTCTGTTGTGCTAGTGATACCTACTGGTTTATTCAGTGCGATATAAACTAACTGCTCTTCTTGTTCGACTAGCTTGCCGTCGACTTCTACTTGATCGTCGACCTCGACTTTACTTCCTAGTTCCGCGAGTTGTCCGTTGATTTTCACGCGACCGTCAGCAATCCACTGATCTGCACCTCGTCTGGATACAATTCCTGCACCACTTAGAAATTTATTGATTCGCATAAAGATTCTCCTCCCGCACTTGTCGCAATAAGCTAATTATAGCATTTTTTCCGTAAGAAATTGTTGACATTAAAGATTCTGCATATTAAGATAAATATAATAACTAGATGGACAGAAGGTTTCGATAGCGGAATCGTCCCGGCAGATGAGATGAGTTAGCAGAGAAGAGAATAGCGAAAAGATATGAATAAGAAGAGTAGCGATTGCATGTGCTTCCTAGAGAGTCAGTGGCTGGTGAAAACTGATACACATCGTTCGTGAATGGACTTATGGCAGCTGTTTTGATGAAAAACAGACGTTTGCTCGCGTTAAGGGCAGTGTGAAAACACATAAAGTGGAAGTACTTCGGTGCTTCAATTTGAGGTGGCAACGCGGTTACATAATCGTCCTCTGCAACAGGCTAACTGGCTCTGTTTGCAGAGGGCTTTTTCTATTTAATCACATGAATTATACGGTAGTCCATAGAGAAGAGGAGAATGATCATGATGACAGAGCAGAAGAACTTACGGGTAACGACGAGAAAGATTGAAGGAGATTCCTTAACCCCTATTTTGATATTTAGAAGATTGAAAGGAAATCATAAGTTCCTGTTGGAGAGCTCTTCGCAAGCAGGTGGGTCAGGACGCTATTCATTCATTGGACTGAATCCTCAAAAAGCCTATCGTGGTCGGGATGGTGTGGTAGAAGAGATTGTCTACTCAACGAATAGAACGTATACGCATGAAGGGGATCTTTATACGTTATTGAAGCGTCTCATGCCACGTATTACGGAAGATGCAGGTTTCCCGTTTACAGGCGGTGCGGTTGGTTATGTGGGGTATGGAGCAGCAAGAAATGGTGAACAGCGAACAGCTGATGACCTCCAGATGCCGGATGTCTACTTCAATATTTACGATACTATCGTGATCTATGACCATCAATTGCACGAAGTGACGTTGCTGCATACAGAAATCAATCCAGTATACGAAGCACCTGACTTGGATGCTATCGAGGATATGATCGTCAATGGTTCAGTCGATAAAGAAGATAGTGTTTCCCTTTCTGATTATCGTTGTGCCATTTCCAAAGAAGAGTTTGAGCGTCGTGTCCAAATTGTCATAGATGCGATTAAAGAGGGACAGGCGGAACAAGTCGTTCTGTCACGTCGCTTTGAAGCAGATATTACAGGTGATCCGTTTGCGTTGTATCGTAAACTGCGTCGCCGTAATCCATCTCCCTATATGTATTACATGGAGTTTGAAGATCATACAGTAATCGGAACGTCACCCGAAAGTCTCGTGCGTGTAACCGGAGATAAAGTATTAACGAACCCAATTGCAGGCACTCGCAGAAGAGGACGAGATCAAGCGGAAGACAAAGCGCTTGAAATCGAATTACGCAATGATCCGAAAGAGTTATCCGAACACGATATGCTAGTGGAAGTCAGCAAGAAAGAACTGCAACAAATCTGTCGTCCTGAAACGATTGAAGTCGCAAATTATTTGGAAACCGTTCGCTATGAACATGTTATGCACTTAGTTTCCGAAGTGACCGGTGACCTTGCGCCAGGCTTACATGCACTGGATGCACTGAAAGCGACAATGCCAGCAGGGACTGTAACAGGTTCCCCTAAACCGGTTGCTATGGATATGATTGATGAGCTGGAAGATCAGCATCGTGGGATTTACGGAGGTGCTATCGGGTATATTGGTCTTAACGGTAATATCGACTTCGCATTGACGATCCGTACAATGCTCGTAAAAGAAGGCAAAGCGTATGTTCAGGCAGGCGCTGGAATAGTAGGAGCCTCTGTTCCTTCGTTAGAATATAAAGAAACATCCAATAAAGCCCGTTCTTTACTAGAAGCAACAGAAATGACCAAGTAATTGGCAGGCTCAAGCCTTATCGAGAGATCGCGTAAACATCCAGACGAGAAGGGAAGAGATGAGTATGGAGAGGTTTTTAAGCATAGTAGAGAAGCAACGCCACCTGATGTATGAAGAGATGAGAGAAGCAGCTGAGCTGATGTTTAATGAAGCGACAGATGAAGATCAAATTGCACAGTTTTTGATCGCGTTATCGAAAAAAGGTGAAACATCACATGAAGTAGCTGCGTTGGCAGCTGTTATGAAATCATATGCAAATGACCTGACGCCTACAGAGGCGCGTTATCTGGATAACTGCGGAACGGGTGGAGACGGTGTCAATACGTTCAATATTAGTACGACAGCTGCATTCGTCTTAGCGGGTGCTGGGGTCCAAGTTGCGAAACACGGTAACCGTAAAATTTCGAGCGCATCAGGAAGCCAGGACGTCCTGGATGCACTTGGCATTCATTCCGACTTCCAAATACCTGATATGCAGAATTTACTGGAACAGCAAGGGATTGCATTCTTATTCGCACCATCTATTCATCCGAAAATGAAACGGATTGGAGCTATACGAAACAAAATCGGGAAGACGACCATCTTCAACTTAGTTGGACCTTTAACGAATCCCGTATCACTTGAAACTCAATTCACTGGTATTAACCGTCCGGATTTCATTATGGAATATGCGTCAGTACTCAGAATGCTAGGACGTGAAAGAGCGATTGTCGTGAGTGGGGCAGGCGGAATGGACGAAGCGTCTCTTGCGGGCCAGAATGAATTTGTATTACTCGATCATGGTGATTTAATTCCATTTTCATTGACTGCGGATGATGTAGGGCTTGAATATGCACCGTTGTCAGCGATTAAAGGTGGAGACGCTGTGGAAAACGCTGCGACTACTCGGTCAATCTTAGGTGGGGAACGAGGCCCGAAGTTTGATACAGTGGTGTTGAATGCAGGAATTGGTTTATTTGCAAATGGCCAAGTTACCACAATCCAAGAAGGCGTGAAAGTTGCTACGGAAAGTATCCTGTCAGGCAAAGCGTTAGAAAAACTAGATGCCGTCGTCGCATTCAGCGAAAAGATTCGGCAAAAGGCGGTTATCCAATGACGATTTTAGATAAAATTATTGCACAGAAGAAAATAGAAGTAGATCAATTGCTAGCGAGTAACGTGACGTTTCCGGAACGGGAAATTACACGTCCGTCACTCTATCAAACACTGGTGAAAGCGAAACAACTACAAGTCATTTCTGAAATGAAACGTGCATCTCCCTCTAAAGGGTTGATTGCAGAAGGTGCGAACCCTGTTGAACAGGCGACAGCTTATTATGAAGCTGGTGCTGCGTGTATTTCCGTATTGACGGATAAGGAATTCTTTAAAGGATCATTTGAAGACTTGTCTGCAGTAGCGGATGCTGTACCGATCGCATTATTATGCAAAGACTTTATGATTCATAAAATACAGATTGACCAAGCGAAAAGCGCGGGTGCATCCGTCATATTATTGATTGTGGCTGCACTCGATGATGAAACACTCGGAAGCCTGTATACGTATGCCAACGAAGAAGGCTTGGATGTGCTAGTAGAAGTGCATAGCATCGAAGAGTTGCAACGCGCATTATCGATTGACGCGAGAATTATCGGCGTCAACAACCGTGATTTGCATACATTCGAAGTGGATCTAGCACAGACAGAATTGATCGCATCGCACTTCCCGTTTGATGAAGAGCGTGTGTTCATCAGTGAGAGCGGAATCTGGGGACCTGAGGATGCAGAGCGTGCAGCAAAAGCTGGAGCAAGTGCAGTACTTGTCGGAGAATCTTTGATGCGCAGTGATTCAGTAAAAGAAGCCCTGCAAGCATTACAAGTGGAAAAGCGCGTGGCTCGTCCATGACAAAAGTAAAGATTTGCGGGCTGATGAAGCCTGAACATGTACAAGCTGCTGTGGATGCGGGCGCTGATGCTATAGGTTTTGTATTTGCACCAAGCCGTAGGGAAGTGACAGTAGAGCAGGCACAGAAACTTGCGAAACTCATTCCATCGTCCGTACTAAAGATCGGAGTCTTTGTGAATGAAACGAAAGAGCAGTTACAAAAGATTTACGATGAGGTGCCGCTCGATTACATCCAGTATCATGGCGATGAGACACCTGCCTTCATTCAACAAGTAGGATTACCTTCTATTAAAGCACTTGCTATTGAAAATGAAGACGACGTAAAACTCGCTACCACATATGACGTGGATTATTATTTATTTGATACACCAGGTGTTGAATATAAAGGCGGTAGTGGTAAAACATTTGACTGGTCGTTACTTGAAAATGCAGGAGTATCAAAAGAACAAATTATTTTAGCTGGAGGACTGCATGCAGGAAATGTACAGGAAGCGCTAGGGCAAGTGAAACCATATATGGTCGATGTATCAAGTGGAGTAGAGATAGAGAAGCAAAAAGACACGGAACGCATTCAAACGTTTATTCATACAGCGAAGGGTAGGAGAGATCGTCATGACAACAGAAACTAAAGGACGCTACGGTAAATTCGGGGGTCAATTCGTTCCGGAAACATTGATGACAGCATTGCAGGAGTTAGAAACTGCTTACGAAGAAGCGCAGCAAGATCCCGCATTTTCAAAGGAATTGGATTATTATTTGAAAGAGTTTGTAGGTCGTGAAACTCCATTGTTTTTTGCAGAGCGTTTGACGAAGCATGCAGGTGGCGCAAAAATTTATTTGAAGCGTGAAGATTTGAATCACACAGGTGCTCATAAGATTAACAACTCTCTTGGCCAGGCGTTGCTTGCGATTCGTATGGGTAAGAAGAAAATTGTAGCCGAAACAGGAGCGGGTCAACATGGTGTGGCAACAGCTACTGCTTGTGCGTTACTCGGTCTCGAATGCGTTGTATTCATGGGCAAAGAAGATATCCGTCGTCAAGAACTGAATGTTTTCCGCATGGAACTGCTCGGTACGAAAGTAGTTTCCGTTGATAAAGGTTCAGGTACATTGAAGGATGCAGTCAATGAAGCATTGCGCTACTGGGTTTCCAATGTAGAAGATACACATTATATTCTTGGATCGGCTTTAGGCCCGCATCCATTCCCGCAAATCGTTCGTGATTTCCAGCGAGTGATTGGTGATGAAACACGTAAGCAAATCGTGGAGCACGAAGGACGTCTGCCTGATGCAGTTGTAGCTTGCATTGGTGGTGGTAGTAACGCGATCGGTATGTTCCACCCATTCGTTGATGATCAAGACGTGAAGTTGTACGGAGTAGAAGCCGCGGGTAGCGGTATTTCAACAGGCAAACATGCAGCAGCCATTGCAGGTAAACAAGAAGGAGTATTGCACGGTGCGTATATGTACGTATTGCAAGACGAGGATGGATTTATTCAAGAAGCGCATTCCATTTCCGCGGGCCTCGATTATCCTGCAGTAGGACCTGAGCATTGCCATTTAGCTGATATCAAGCGTGTGCAGTATGATTCTGTCACGGATCAGCAAGCGCTTGAAGCGGTGCAATTACTGTCACGTGTAGAAGGAATTATTCCAGCTCTTGAAAGTGCACACGCTGTTTATTATGCAGTGCAGTTAGCGAAAGAAATGAAGGAAGATGAGCTACTCGTTATCTGTTTATCGGGGCGTGGCGATAAAGACATGCAAACAGTACGTGATGCGCTGGGAGGTCAATCCATATGACGAAAAAACTAGTGACACAAGCAATTGTGCAATGTAATGAACAAGGAGATAAAGCATTTGTACCTTATATAATGGCGGGTGACGGTGGATTACAGACGTTAAAGAAGACGATATTATTCCTGCAAGAAGCGGGCGCAACGGCTATTGAAGTAGGTATACCATTTTCCGATCCGGTAGCTGACGGTGATGTGATTCAGCAAGCTGGTGAGCGTGCGTTAGCTGAAGGCATTACATTACGAAAGATTATGACAGAACTTGCTTCATTCAAAGAAGAAGTTCAGATTCCCCTAGTAATCATGACGTATTTGAATCCTGTGCTTAGCTATGGCTTGCAATCAATTGCGGCAGATTGTGAAGCAAGCGGTGTCTACGGTTTAATCGTTCCGGATCTACCACTCGAAGAAAGTGGTTTACTAAAAGAAGCACTGAAAAACAGCGAAGTAGCGTTAATTCAATTAGTTTCTCTAACCAGTCCAGCTGAGCGTATTGAAGCCATCGCGAAAGCAGCAGAAGGATTTATTTACGCAGTGACAGTAAACGGCATCACGGGTGTCCGTTCATCATTTACAGAAGGACTTGAAGGTCACTTGGAGCGTCTAAAGGCAGCAAGTTCCGTTCCAGTTCTCGCAGGATTCGGTATTTCTACTCCGGAACATGTTCGCACACTTGGCGGACTTGCCGACGGCGTCATCGTTGGAAGTGCGATCGTGACGGCACTTCATGAAGGAGAATACGAAAAGGTTCGGACGTTAATTAATGCATCCAAAAATCAACTGACTAATAGCTAATCATTTTGCGGACAACTGATACATTTCAGTTGTCCGTTTTTTTGTATAAATAAAACTATCCACAATAGGAGAATTGTGAATAACTTTTTCTGTTATTTAAGTAATTTTGTATGATGTATGCACAACATCTGGGGATTAGCTGTTCATAAAGGGGATAACTCAAAGATTACCCACAATCTATTTCAAATGTCTTATAAATCTCGTGATGAAGGTAGTGTTTCCTGAATATGATAAAGTAGGACGTAGAAAGGGTGATGAGTAGAATGATTCGTCCAGCACATTTAGTACAAGGTGATGTAATTGGGATCGTGGCACCTGCCAGTCCTGTAGAACGTGAAGTATTGGAGCGTTCATTTCAATTTTTGGAGCAATTGGGTCTGCGCTATAAAGTAGGTCAGTCCGTGTATAAGAAACATGGTTATTTGGCAGGGACTGATGAAGAACGGCTTGCTGACTTGCATGGGATGTTTAAAGATCCCGAAGTGAAAGGGATTCTTTGTGCGGGTGGCGGTTACGGTTCGGCGCGCTACGCAGAACAACTGGATCTCGATTTGATCCACGACCATCCAAAAGTGTTTTGGGGGTTCAGTGATATTACGTATCTACATACCGCGATTCGTCAGGGGGCAGGACTCGTTACATTCCACGGACCGATGCTTGCATCATGTGTCGCAAAAGAAGAGTTTCATGAAATGTCAGGCAAAATGTTCGGGCAATTATTTACGCCTGTAGAAGTTCATTATTCTGAAGCTATCTCGCCACTCGAAACACTTGTAGGCGGTGTGGCAGAAGGCGAAGTGGTCGGTGGTAATTTGACGCAATTAGTCAACAGCCTAGGCAGTGAATTTGAGATAAAGACGAATAATCGGTTGCTTGTTATTGAGGATGTGGGTGAAGAGCCTTATAAAGTGGATCGTTTACTCAATCAATTACGTCTCGCAGGTAAGCTTCGCGAAGCAGCAGGTATCGTGATTGGTAATTTCGCGAAATCGACACCAACGAAGCCGAATGCTTCACTGACAATGGATGAAGTGTTTGACCATTATTTTGGCAAACTACATCAGCCTGTCGTAAAAGGATTCCGTATCGGCCATTGCGAACCGAATATAGCGATTCCATTTGGTGTGAAAGGACGTTTGGATGCAAATAGTAAGACGCTGACTATTTTACCGGGAGTGGAGTAATTGCAAATTCGCACGGTGGAAACATTCCTCGTGTCATCCTTATTACGTAAACCGTTTATCACGGCATTGCGAAAGGTTCAAACTGTGCAATCGGTTATTATCAAATTAACAACTGACGACGGCCTAATCGGCTGGGGAGAAGCGGTGCCGACACACGTCATAACGGGAGATTCCATAGGTGGAATTCGTTATGTCATCCATCACGTTTTTACGCCCATATTGATAGGCCAAGACATCTCACGGCGGGAAGTATTAACGGAGAGAATACAACGAGCTATTATAGGTAATACGAGTGCAAAAGCTGCAGTTGATATGGCAGTGAATGATTTATTCGGACAGCTTTGCGGTTTACCTTTAGTACAAGTGTTGGGTGGCTACCATCAAAACTTGAAAACAGATTTGACAGTCAGTGTCGGAGAACCTGCTCATATGGCCAAGGAAGCGGCAGAACATGTTGCCAAAGGCTTCGATACGCTAAAAGTGAAAGTAGGTACAGGTAATTTTCAACAGGAAAGAGAAAGGATTCACGCTATTCGTCGAACCGTCGGCCAAGATATCACGATTCGCCTCGATGCCAATCAAGGTTGGAAACCAAAAGAAGCCATTCGCCTCATTCGCCAGTTGGAAGATGACGGAGTAGATTTGGAATTAATAGAACAGCCAGTTGCCGCATATGATGTAGAAGGCTTGAGAGACGTGACGAGACAGACAAGCACGCTGATCATGGCAGATGAATCATTATTTTCAGCAAGGGATGCAAAAAAAATGCTGGAGATGCGCGCAGTGGATGTACTGAATATCAAATTGATGAAGTCGGGGGGAATCCGCGAAGCCTTGAAAATCAATGCATTGGCTGAACTAAATGGCGTAGAGTGTATGGTCGGAAGTATGATGGAGACAGCAATTGGTGTGACGGCAGCTGCCCATATCGCAGCGAGTCAGCCGAATATAACGCGAGTGGATTTAGACGCACCACTATTATTGGCAGAGAAGTTTTCTGCGGGTGGCGTGCTGTATCACGGATCGCATATGGAATTTAGTAAGGAGTCTGGACTAGGATTTGATTCGAAACGGATGATGCAATGGGTGAAGGAGCATGCATGTGAATGAGAAATGGATGTGCGCGGTAAGCGTTGCGACAGTATGGACTGATCCTGATTCTCCTCGTGTGGCTGATCTTCCTGCTTTGGATCATCCCGTACAAATCGATAGGTGGCTATCCCAGTTATCTTATGAAGAACGTCTAGCGCTGAGTGACAAGGATCAAATTCAAACCCAATTATTATACGGTGAATCTGTAATTGTCGAAGAAGTGGTTGGTGACTGGGCACGTATCATTGCTAGTTCTCAGTCGACTCGGAAAAATCCGCGAGGCTATCCTGGCTGGGTGCCACTAGTACAACTTTCCATGAAGAAGCGACTACAGACAGAAGAGTTTGTCAGAGTAACTAATTCAAAAGCAGCTCTGTTTGACGAATCAGGTGCCTTCTTTTTACGAGTTTCTTTCAATACAATTTTCCCTTTCGCTGAACGACGCGGCAAGAAGATACGTGTATGGACACCGCATGGTTGGAAACTATTAAATGCATCTGATGTCGAGCGCGTGGGAGAAGAATCGATTCACCGTCCGCTAACAGTGGGAAGACGCTTCATTGGCTTGCCGTATTTATGGGGTGGCATGTCTGCCTGGGGATTTGATTGCTCAGGATTCATCCGTACTATATGGAAAGCGTGTGGAGTTTGCTTGCCGCGTGATGCGATTGATCAGGCAGAAGAGGGTAGATCAGTCTCACTCGATTCTGCAGATTGGCAAAAAGGTGATTTAATCTTTTTCAAGAATGAAGAGCAGTGTATTCATCATGTAGCGATGTATGTGGGTAACGGAATAATTCTTCACGCACCTTCAACTGGGAAATTAATTGAGCAAATCGAGTTAAAGAAGTCCGCATATGCCGGAAATGTCTGTAGTGTGCGTAGGATTATTTAATCGAATACGCAACACATCAAGCAAGTATTAGCATTGACTCCCTTCTTTTATGTATACTTGAATGAACGTACTAAAAAGGGAGTTGTCGTAATGTCAGAACCAAAACCGATGAGCGAGTCGAGAACAATCCAAAGTAAGCTGGTCTTACCGCCGGACACGAACCATATTGAATCAATCTTTGGAGGAAAAGTCCTCTCGTATATCGATGAGATCGCAGCTATTTCTGCTATGAAACACGCAGGGACGAGAGCTGCAATCACCGCTTCGATCGACTCAGTCGATTTCGTTTCTCCAGCCTTGCTTGGCGATGTCATTGAACTCGAAGCGGTAGTTACTTCCGTTGGTCGCACATCTATGGAAGTTTTTATTTCCGTTCATTCCAAAAACTTGGTAACAGGTGAAGTGAGGTTGACGACGGAATCATTTTGCACCATGGTAGCGGTAGATGACACAAATCGTCCGATACCAGTGGCGGAAGTGTATCCTGAAACGGAATTAGAAAAACGTCTTTTCGATACCGCACCGGCACGACGTGAACTTCGTAAGCAGCGGAGATTGATGAAACATTAATAGTAGCGCAAGGAAGAAACGGATTTCTCGTTTCTACCTTGCGTTTTTTATTTAAAGTAATCACCTTGTTAATTCTTTTTGCATAGTGTACTATATAACTAATACACTAGAACGAAGGGAGCTGGTTTTATGAGGAATACGGTATTTGGTGGATTAATGAATAAAGAGTGGATTGTGTTGAAATGGTTGCTGGCTTTGATCTTGCTGTTGGACGTAGTGATGATTACCTTAGCGCCTCTTTTGACTACAAATTTTGTAGGGAATCCGGATACACTTTACGACAATACACATATCATTGTCGGCACTTGGTTTGCTCTGCACGTATTTAGCGGTGCCTTTATGTTGTTCGTCAGTTTAAAGAAAGAAATGAAGAATTTGGAGATGTGGTTGCACTCCCCGCATCCTATGGTTCAACTAGTTGGAGCTAAAGTGATGTTTGCTATTTTGATAGCCCTTGGTAGCTTGTTCTTTAGTTGTTTTCTTGCAAGTATCGTCTTTTATGTCATAGGAGATTGGACGATGGAATTGGCTTGGAGTGGGGTATTGGCTTTAATTAGTGTAGTGCTAGCGATATCCATTAAATTAGTTTTTATAACAATGGTCGGCTGGTTCTTCTGGAGTGTGTATAAAGTGGTTAATTCGAGAATCCTTTTCTTTTCTGTACCGCTCATTTTTATATTCTTTATAATCACGTTAACTTTATGGGAACAACTACGACTGAATGGATTCTTTGACTGGCTCCGTACGATAGTGCCTGTGCGATTAACAAATGAGTCATTTTACAATGAACATACAAGCTACTTCTTCATGGGCTTTGTGCCAAATGGTATTGCTTTTTCATTAGGGAATGTAGTGTTTTATCTAATCATCAGCTTTGTATTATTAATGATAGGATCTGCGTTATTTGAGAAGAAAGTGAGGGTGTAACGATGGGTATGGAGTTTCTTCCAGACAAACCAATTTACCAACAGCTCGTTGAACACATCATCGGTGACATCATAAGAGCCACGCTTGTAGCAGGGGAGAAGTTGCCATCTGTCCGTGACTATGCCGTTTCAGTAGGTGTGAACGCCAACACGATGCAACGGGTCTATAAGGAACTGGAAAACTTGGGAATTACTGAAACGAGAAGGGGGCAGGGATCATTCGTGACGGAAAATAAGATGAGAATTCTAGAACTTCGTGAAGAAATGAAAGAACAACTCGTCCAGTCATTCATTCAAAATGTGGAATCGTTAGGCTTTACGACGAACGAGATGGTTCACTATTTACAGAGAAGGGGTGAACAGGATGATTGAATTGCAGGAGGTTTCCAAAAAGTATAGATCTAAACGGGCACTTAACAGAGTATCACTTGCATTGCCTCGTGGAAAGATCATTGGATTGGTAGGGGAAAATGGCAGTGGAAAAACAACGTTGCTAAAGGTATTAGCAGGAATATTGAAACCTACTACTGGACTCGCGATTTTAGATAATAATAAAATTACGAGGAGAGTCGCTTCGTCTGTAGCTTATATGCCGGATACCGATTTGTTTTATCCTTATTTTACAGTGAAACAATTATTTGAATTCTACGATTCGCAATTTGAGGATTTTGACATGAAGAAAGCGCAAGAGATTGCTGAATACCTTGTTATCTCACTAGAAGTAAAAATCAGCACACTGTCAAAGGGCAATAGGGGTCGAGTGAAGATTGCTGCAACGCTTGGAAGAAATGCAGCCTATTATTTGCTAGATGAGCCGTTTTCGGGATTGGATCCAATGGTACGGGAAGATATAGCGAGAGGTCTCATTCGTTTTACGGATACTGAGTGGCAAACTATTTTACTCTCCACTCACGAGATCAAGGAAGTAGAGCCGTTGTTGGATGAGTTGATTGTATTAAAAGAAGGTCAAGTTCTTGCCCATAAAGAAATCGATGAGATTCGCGATGTATATGGAATAGATGCAACCTCGTGGATGATTTCTCTGTTTCGTCAGTGATGCCCATGTATATAAAAACAGCAGTGGATGAATAGGCCATAGCCCGCTCATTCACTGCTGTTAAGTTGTATTAGTTATTACTGCTGAACGTACGGACTAGTCCAAGTACTGTTCCACCAAGAATAAATGCAAACAATGCATACATGATATAGACGAACCACATGAATATCCACTCCTTTGATCAGTATCCTGCCTATAATTGTAACACCTTGACAGGCGCGTTGCAATGGACTTTGTAAGACAACTGTGGCGGCTGGACGACCAGATGAATGAGTGTTCGCAATTTTATCGTTCGCTTTTTAATAAATCACGAATTTCAGTAAGTAATTCCTCTTTTATATCTAAGGGTTTTTCTTCCTCTTCTTCTTCAACTATATCTGCTGGCTTCATTTTCAACTTCATTAGTACTCGTAAGAAGACGAAAATCGAACCTGCAACAATCAAGAAATCAATGATAGATTGAATAAATAGACCGTATTTGATTGCAGCATCACCAATTGTATAACTTAATGTAGAGAAGTCCAGACCACCTAATAAGATTCCAATAAGTGGTGTCATGATATTTTCAACTAAAGAAGAAACGATCGTGCCGAATGCCGCACCAATTACGACACCGATTGCCAAGTCGAAAATATTCCCTTTAAACGCAAACTCCTTAAAATCCTTCCACATTCACATAACCTCCTTTATTCATCTTTCTATGTCTTTTACCCAGTTATTAGCGCTGTAAACGCTGGTATAAGGCAATAGATGCGAACAACCAGACTGAGCTAGCTAGTACGCCACCGACTATATCGCTTGGGAAATGAACACCCAAATAGATTCTACTGACTGCAATCATTGCAATCATTATAACTGCAAGAATGGTGATAGCGATTCGGCTTCCTGTAGTCTTTAAATTTCTCCATATGATGTAAGCAAGTATCGTATAGAAACTGAACGCCATCATCGTGTGTCCGCTAGGAAAACTATAGCCACCAATGTCGATCAGCCGATTAAAATCAGGACGTTCTCGTTTGAAGATGAACTTGAGTACTTGATTAAGAATGCCTGTCCCAGCCAGTGCTATGCCGAATAGTACTGCTTGCGCACGATGTTTCTTCCATAACAGAACTCCGAGCGTCAGTATGGCCAATAGAGTAACCGATGTTGTAGAACCGATGGTAGTAAACAGTTTCATAATAGACGTCAGTCCTGGGGATTCTGCGCTTTGCACGAAGTCTATAATGGGTTCATCAAAACTAGAGATTGTTTGCAAGTGAATGGATCTGGCAATATAGGCAAAAAAGCCGGTAAATAAAATACAAATAATCCAAACGGATAATAAACGAAATGATAATTCACGCACGGTATACATTCCTTTCTATAGTTGTATATTCTGAACGATTGTAAAAAGAATGTACAGTGAAATGTAGGGGTTTTCGTCGGATTGGGTGTAGGACAGTTCGGGTAGCTTTTTCAAAAGGAATTAGTGCGTAAGTGACCATGGATTACATTTCTATTAAGAGTGCGTAAGAAGCGGCATTGGGTTGTAGTTCTTGCACGTGCATTTTCTTTTTCCTGTTTAATCAGGAGGTTGTGGTTTAGCTGGCGGTGTAAGTGGCGAGTCCATTGTCCCCACTACGGCGCTGGTGGATGGCTTTCGCGAGGAGCCAGAGACAGGAAGTTCGCCTGTCTTTGTCTCCTCGCTACGCCTACCACAGCAGGCGCCTTCGTTGGATTGGGTGTATGGCAGTTCGAGTAGTTGTTTTTACTTGTTGAAGTGCTGTCGGATTACGTTTCTGTTTAAAGTACGTAATAAGCGGCACTGAGTTGTGGTTCTTGCACGTGCTTTTTCTGTTCCTGTTTAATCCAGGAGGTTGTGGTTTAGCTGACAGTGTAAGTGGCAAGTCCATTGTCCCCACTACGGCGCTGGTGGATGGCTTTCGCGAGGAGCCA
>NZ_PDZB01000018.1 GCF_002743335.1 Sporosarcina sp. P32b | reverse complement strand
GTCACCGTTAGGTGCACAAACTGTATTTCGTTAACGTTTTGCTGTTCAGTTTTCAAGGTTCATCCGGTTGGTCTCTCGTAAGAGGCAACTTTCTTATATTAACATCTCGCTGTTTCGTTGTCAACACTTTTGTTGAAAAACTTTTTTGTTATGTTTTTCGCTAAGTCGCTAACTTCAAAAGCAACTTCATAAATATACCACCTGTTTTCAAAGAACGCAACTGTTTTCTTCAATTCTTTTTGATTTTCTTTTACATTGCATTAAAATACTTGATTTCAGCAATAAAAAAACAGCTCCAATATTGCTATTGGAGCTGTCATATCAGTCTTTAGGACGCATTTGAGGGAATAACAGCACGTCGCGGATTGATTGCGAGTTCGTCAACAACATGACGAGACGATCGATTCCGATGCCTAGTCCACCTGTTGGCGGCAGTCCATATTCCAATGCCGTAATGAAATCTTCATCCATTTCATGCGCTTCATCGTTCCCTTGTTCCTTCTCTACCAGTTGCGCTTCGAAACGTTCACGCTGATCAATTGGATCATTTAGCTCCGTGAAAGCATTCGCGTGTTCACGACGTACAATGAATAGCTCAAAACGATCTGTATAGCGTGGATCTTCTGGATTTTTCTTTGCAAGTGGAGATACTTCTACTGGATGGCCGTAGATGAATGTTGGTTGCACGAGTTCTTCTTCTACTTTCTGTTCGAAGAATTCATTCAGTACATGACCTACTTCCATAGAAGGAGTTACTTGGACGTTATGTTCTTTTGCCAGTCCATGCGCTTGTTCTTTCGTTAGTTGCTGCCAGAAGTCTACCCCCGTAAACTCTTTGACTGCATCCGCCATGTGAAGTCGCTTCCAACGTGGTGCTAATTCGATTTGGTCGTCACCGTACTGAATAGTAGTTGTGCCGAGTACTTCTTGTGCGATATGCGCTACTAGATTCTCCGTTAATTCCATGATGTCATTGTAATCCGCATAGGCTTCATATAACTCAATCATTGTGAATTCAGGATTATGACGAGTGGACATTCCTTCATTACGGAATACACGTCCGATCTCATATACTTTCTCAAGGCCACCAACAATCAAGCGCTTTAGATGTAGTTCAATAGCAATCCGCATATACAACGTCATATCTAATGTGTTGTGGTGTGTAACGAACGGGCGAGCTGCTGCTCCTCCTGCTATTGAGTGAAGCATAGGTGTTTCTACTTCAAGGAAGCCTTGACCATCCAAGTAATGGCGCATCGATTGAATGATCCGGCTACGCATAATGAATGTTTCTTTGCTACCTTCTGTTGATATTAAATCTAGATAACGCTGACGATAGCGTTGTTCTACGTCTTGTAGACCATGGAACTTCTCAGGCAACGGACGCAAAGCTTTCGTTAAGAACGTAAACTTTGTCGCTTTAATAGAAAGTTCTCCTACTTTTGTTTTGAAGATAATACCTTGAACACCGACAATGTCTCCAAGGTCTGCAGAGGTAAATAGCTTATAGGCATCTTCACCGATAGCGTCTAGACGCACATAAATCTGGATTTGACCTCCAAGATCTTGAATGTGCGCGAAGCCAGCTTTACCTTTTCCACGCTTTGTCATGATGCGACCAGCAATGGTTACTTCATGCTCGTTTTCTTCCAGCTCTTCTTTTGATTGCTCTTCATATGTAGAGCGTATCTCACTTGTCAGGTGCGTGCGTTCAAAACGCTGACCGAACGGATCCAAACCATCTTCGCGTATATCTTTCATCTTCTGGCGTCTCACCAAAAGCTGATCATTCATTTCATCCATATTGGACATTTCCTTTCACTCCTTCATACTTTGACCGTCACTCTTCCCAGGATCAGTCTTCTGCAACTATTGTACACAAATTCCAGGCCTAACAAAAGGACAAACAGTTATCTCGTTCTATTGTATAGAAAAAACTGCCCTATTATAGAGCAGTTTGGTCATTCAATGTTCAATCTTATCGTAAAAACTCTTCGACTTGTCCAACCTTTTTCCAAAGATTCACTCCATCTTCCTTTATCGCTAACTCTTCACGATAAAGTGTCCTTGTTATAGGATTCTTTGCATTCCTGTTAATCTCTACTAGCGGAACGAGTACGAATGCACGCTCTTGCATACGAAGATGCGGAATGATCAGATTCTCCAATTGAATGTGTTCCTCGTTATATAGCAAGATATCCAAGTCTACCGTACGTGGTCCCCAACGTATTTTACGCATTCTGCCAAGCTTGTTTTCAATAGTTTGGCATGCACTCAATAACTCGGTAGCTTCTAATGTAGTCTCGAGATGTACCACGATATTCAAAAACTTTGCTTGTTCAGTCAATCCAACAGGGTCGGTTTCGTATACCGAAGAAACTTGTAACACCTTAATAGAAGGATACTCATTTAACAATTGCACAGCTTGCTGTAACTGTTCGAGGCGATTGCCTATATTTGACCCCAGTGACAAGTAGGCGTTATTCAAGAGAAACGCCCCCTCGTGATTTCCACAGAAACGGATGAGTAATGTCCACGAATGGGTGGATCCGGCTTTATAAGCACGACTCGAACACCATTCACCTTTTCGGCAAAGTCTGTCATGATCGTTCCCGCCACCGTTTCAGCGACCGTCTCGATCAAATGAACCGCTTCCCCTTCTACGATGTTCTTACACATCTCGTACACTTCTGCATAATTCATTGTTTTCGATAAATCATCCGTCTGTCCAGCTTCCGCAAGATCCGTCGCCAATGAAACCGTCAGCCGAAAACGCTGTCCGAGTTTGTTCTCTTCAGGCAATGCGCCGTGGTAACCGTAAAACTCCATATCATTCAAATGAATATAATCCATGAAATCCCTCCATTTTATCGCTTACCCAGTGTATGCTGCTTTCTTCGTCAGTACATCCATCATTTTGACCATTCGCGAGATTTCCTTTACATCATGAACACGCATAATATGTCCGCCGTGCTCAATGCCGTAGCAAACCGTCGCACCTGTACCTTCCATACGTTCTTCTACAGGCAGATCGAGTACTTTACCGATCATGCCTTTACGTGACGTGCCGAGCAAAACGGGATATCCAAGATCTGCAATTGTAGACAACCCTTGCATTGCTAATAAATTCTGCTCAAGATCTTTTGCGAAGCCGATGCCTGGATCCAACCAGATCATCTCTTCACTAACTCCCGCTCGCTTGGCAATATCGATACTCTCTTGCAAGTCTTCTATAACAGCCTCCATGAACGGCAGCTGGTAATCCCGATTTTCACGGTTATGCATCAAAATGATAGGTACTTTATAGCGCGCCGCCACTTCAGCAATTGCCGGTTCCCTTTTCGCACCCCATACATCATTAATTATACTAGCGCCCGCCACAATCGCCGCTTCCGCTACAACCGCCTTTGACGTATCAATTGATATTACACAGCCGAGTTCCTTAGCGAGCAACTCAACGACCGGTACAACACGCGCTATTTCTTCTTCCACTGAAACCGGTGTGTAGCCAGGACGAGTGGATTCTCCACCTATATCGATGATTTTTGCACCATCGGCAAGCATTTTCCGTGCATGTTCAAGTGCCGGGTTTTGCTGTCCATATTTTCCGCCATCGGAAAACGAATCCGGTGTGACATTAAGTATTCCCATAATCACGGTTTCTTCCGCAAAATTAATCGTCGTTTCACCCAGTCTATAAAAAGCACGTGCTTTTGATAATCTCATTTCTAGTCACTCACTTTCATTCGATTGACAGCTTGTTGGTAACCGGCATGCAATTGTTGATAGACCGGCCCTTCCTTTCCAAAAAATTGTACTTTTCCTATTCGGTGAATTGGGACTAGCTCCTGAATTGCGTTAGTAATAAATACTTCTTCCGCTGATTCAAGCTCCTCCTGCGTATACAACCCTTCATTGAGTGATAATCCGAGTTCTCCAGCCATCTCGATAACAAATGCCCTCGTCGTACCCGGTAAAATCCCCGCGTTCAATGAAGGTGTATACAACTCGCCTTGTTTCACCCAAAACACATTCGACGTTATACCTTCTGCCACATAGCCGTCCGAAGTAACAAATAAGCCTTCTGTTTCTTTTAATGAAGGTAACTCCAAACGTCCTTTGACGTTGTTCGCATACTGGTGTGACTTATGACGAACGACACTTTCTGGTTCATTACGCGTTGTCGCAAGCCAGACACCATCTTTCTCCGTATGTACGGGCGGCAAGTTAAGTGCTTTTTGGAAGATCAATACATTTGGCTGTTTATATTCTGCAGGTGCTAACCCGATATCATGCACACCAGCTGATACGTTCAATCGGTAATACCCATCCTCATAGCCATTCTCTTCATACAAAGAGTGAATAGCTGCTAGGATTTCTTCATCACTATATGGCATGTCAATGCGGTAATCCGCCAAGGCCGATCGCAAACGAATCATGTGCGGCTCATAGAGGAATACTTTTCCGCCATATGTACGAAACGTTTCGAAAAATCCCAGCCCGTAAAGAAATCCATGGTCAAAAGGGGATATCTTCAAATCTTCCGCAACTATTCGCTTGCCATTCATCCAGCAAATCAATGCAGTTGCCCGCTTTCATCACGAGTCACCAATTCCGCCATTTCTTTTGCTTGCCATAGCGCTTTCGCTTTATTAAGAGACTCTTGATATTCAGCGGCAGGGTCCGAATCAGGCACTAAGCCAGCACCTGCTTGGATATGCACGATACCATCTTGAATAAACGCTGTACGAATAGTGATATTCAGCTCCAGATCTCCGTTGAAACCAATCCAACCCATTGACCCTGTGTAGAGCCCTCTTCGGGTTGGTTCCAGTTCTTCAATGATTTCCATCGTACGCAATTTAGGATCCCCCGTAATTGAGCCTCCAGGGAATACCCCATGCAGAATAGGTGCCAGATCTTCAGAAGACGCAGTACCACGAACATTCGATACTAAATGCATGACGTGCGAATACTTTTCGACGACCATGAATTCATCGACTTCCACTGTACCTTCCTGACAGATCCCTTGAAAGTCTGCACATTCCAGATCAACAAGCATCTTATGCTCACCTATTTCCTTCGCATTCGATACCAACTCTTCCTGCAACGCAAGATCTTCCGCATCCGTCATCCCACGCTTTCGCGTACCACCAATTGGACGTGTACTCAATTCAGTTCCGCGCTTTTTCAACAATAGCTCAGGAGAACCGGAGACCACTTCAAAATCCGGTGCCGCCATATAGGCCATGTAAGGTGAAGGATTGAATGACCGCAATGCCTCATACATCAACAACGAAGGTGCAACAAGTGGTTTTGACTGACGTACGGACAAATTCACTTGCACCACATCTCCATCCTCAATGAATTGCTGTACATCACGCACCATCTGCTCGAACTGCTCACCCGTGACAGAAACTTGTAGATCTTCTTCCGTAACGTCCACGTCCACTGCCTGTCCGGCAGTAAACTGACGGTTCAGCAGACCCAATTGTGAAGCTTCCGTCCATTCATTCACCATACTGT
The DNA here is from genome assembly GCF_002743335.1 of Sporosarcina sp. P32b. Lineage (GTDB taxonomy): Bacteria > Bacillota > Bacilli > Bacillales_A > Planococcaceae > Sporosarcina. The sequence continues at coordinate 66,202 of NZ_PDZB01000018.1, read as the reverse complement.
CCAGTGCATGTTGTTTCTCAGGCAATGTCATAAAATAGACATTGTCACTTTCTATATCGAGCACAGCCCACTGATCAAATAGATAAAAGAATACGTCCGGTGTCTTCAAATCATCTTTCGCGTGAATGGGTAACGTCTCGTAGCGTCTAACATAATCGTAACTGACCATCCCAATCGGCCCCCCTTGATAGGTAGGCAAATCATTCCGATGCTCTAAGTCATAGTGCGCCATAAAATCATTCAACAAGACTAGCGGATCCTCACCCGTCAGCCATTCTTCTTTACCATCACGCCATTCTAAACGTAGACCTGTTTCAATTGCGTTGAATGTCACAAGCGGATCAAGTCCCGCCACACACATCTTTCCGCCACGACCACTCTCTAATAAAACATGTCGTTCCTTCTCGGTTGCAAGTTGACGATAGGCATAAAAGAATTCGTCTTTTGTCATTGAAGCCGTCTGATAGGCTACTGTATTCATGCTAGTTCCCCCTGCGTCTCTGATATTTACTCCGCGTTACTTTCTTCTATCAATTGTTTGATCATCGTATCATCCAACGGCAACATCACTTTATCCGTGATCACACCTTCTTTATTGATAATGTAAGAGGTCGGATAGACTTTTATCTGATACATTTTCATAACATCGCTATCTTTATCCAATAAAATTGGGAACGTTAATTTATATTCGTCGACGAATTCTTTCGCGCTCTCTACTTTATTCTTCTCGGTTTTCGTCATATTGACTGCGAGTATCTCCATATCATCGGATTCTTTATTGTCTGTATAGTAGTTTTCCATATGAGGCATTTCCGAACGGCATGGCGGACACCACGATGCCCAGAAGTTCAACATGACCGTTTTGCCACGATAATCGGACAACTTTACCGTATCACCTGATAGTGTAGTCAATTCAAAATCTGGAGCTAAGTCCCCTTTAGCAAGCCCTGGCTTATCTGTGTCTGTAGAAGTTTGCCAATCTTCCGGCAAACGATCTACCACGTCTTTCGGCAAACTTTCCATATTCAAATCTTCGTAACCCGGAATGCCGCCCGTTTCCTCTTTAATTTCCTTATTCAATAATAAAATTATCGTGCCCATGACAATTACAATTAAAACTGAAACTATTATGCTCCACTTTTTATTCACAGTGAGCCTCCTCTGTTCTATGTATAGCTAGCTTGGTTCGTCTCAATTATACAGAACTTTTCCCACTGATAACAGCTTGACGATTTCGCCATTTAGTTCCTGAATATAAAAAGAAACTGTCGCTAGAAGCAACTTACTCCTTCTAGTGACAGTTTCATATGTGCAAAGTAAAAATTATGTCTTCGGAATTACCGCACCCCTAGCAGATAGCTCCAACGAAACCTAACCTTTTACTCTTCATCAAACTGATAAAGAGGTGTGCTTAAGTAACGCTCTCCGTTAGACGGGATGATCGCTACAACCGTTTTACCTTTACCTAGTTTCTTTGCCACTTGCAACGCAGCCGCAATCGCCGCGCCTGAAGATACTCCTCCAAGAATACCTTCTTCACGAGCCGCACGACGCGCAAATGTATACGCGTCATCATTAGAAACTTTGATAATTTCATCGTAGATATCCGTATCTAATACTTCCGGAACGAATCCAGCACCAATCCCTTGAATTTTATGTGGTCCAGGCTTGCCGCCAGATAATATCGCCGAATCTTCCGGCTCAACCGCAACGATATGAATTCCAGGGAAACGCTCTTTCAACACTTCACCTACTCCTGTAATCGTACCACCCGTACCGATTCCCGAGATAAATGCATCTACTTGATCAAAAGCATTCGCAATTTCTGGACCTGTTGTCAGACGATGAACTTCAGGATTTGCTTCATTATTGAACTGTTGTGGCAAGAACCAGCCATTTTCCGCTGCTAATTGCTCGGCTTTCGAGATTGCACCTTTCATTCCCTCAGCTCCTGGAGTCAGTACTAACTCCGCTCCATACGCACGAAGTAAATTGCGTCGCTCTAAGCTCATCGTGTCAGGCATAACTAGTACAGATTTATATCCTTTAGCAGCTGCGATCATAGCAAGACCGATTCCTGTGTTCCCACTAGTCGGTTCGATGATTGTGCTATCTTCTTTCAGTTCACCGTTTTTTTCCGCCGCCTCGATCATAGCAAGCGCAATACGATCCTTGACGCTTGAGCCAGGATTGAAGAATTCTAGTTTCAAATACACATCTGCGTCATCTGCACCTGTTAAACGATTTAATTTTACTAACGGTGTATTACCTACCAAATCAATAACAGAATTTCCCACTCTACTCATTTGTCATCCGCTCCTAATACCTAGTATTTTAATATGCTTTGTTGACTTAATATTACTACCTTCTATTTCACTTGTCAATAAAACCATTCAGAAGATTACGATTATAAACTTCTCATTAAACAGGTTGTACAGCAATCCCGATGTCGATGTATATACAAGTGTGTATTCGTTTTAGCCAGAACACTTGCGTGGTTATTGACAGCGCTTTCTAACTGGACTACATAAATTTCCGGAAATTAATAAATTACCCGCCGCCGCAAAACACTTTCGGCAACGGGTCAATAGTTTAGATTCTGATCAAATTAACTCTCGGAGTTCTTGCTCAGAGAATTGATACTTCTCCAAACAGAAGTGACATTGCGCTTCTGCACCATGGTCTTCATCGATCATCGCTTGGATTTCTACAGCTCCAAGTCCTTTAATCGCTTCGCTAAAACGCTCTTTGGAACATTCACAATCGAATTTCACATCTATTCTAGAGAGGAATTCTACGTTTTCCTGACCTAGTACTTCTACCAGGATTCCTTCTGGCGTCAGTCCGTTGTCGATCATAGTAGAGATCGCCGTCATGTTTGCGATTCTTCCTTCCAGCAATTCAATGGTCTCTTCCGTAGCCCCTGGCATTACTTGTAGAATAAATCCACCTGACGCTTTAACTGTGTTATCCGGATCAACGAGTACACCTAATGCAACAGCAGACGGTACTTGTTCAGATACTACCATGTACTGGGTAAAGTCTTCAGCAATTTCCCCGGAAATAATCGGTACTTGCCCTGTAAAGTAATCTTTCATCCCTAGATCTTTTACGATAGACAGCATTCCTTCCGTACCTACTGCTCCACGAACGTCTAATTTACCTTGTTCATTTAACGGCAAGTGCGTTTGTGGGTTCGTCGCATAACCACGAACTTCCCCTTTTGCGTTAGCATCCACGACAATTGGACCTAGTGGACCATTACCCTGAATCTTCACCGTAATGCTATCTTCACCTTTTAACATAGCGCCCATCATGACCGACGCTGAAATCGTACGTCCTAGAGCGGCAGTCGCAGTCGGCCACATTTGGTGACGCTCTTGCACCTCTCCTACTGTTTCTGTTGAACGTACTGCATAAGCCCGGATTTGACCTTCAAAGGCTAATGCTTTTACTAAATAATCTGTTGTCATTTTATTCTCTCCTTACAAATTTCTCTCATAAATTAGATGTAATCCCTTAAGTGTCAGGAAATCATCCACAATATCAATCACTTTGGTTTCAGATGCAATTAAATCCGCCATCCCACCTGTTGCGATGACAGTAGGTTCCACTTCGCAATCTTCTTTTATACGGTTGACGATTCCTTCTACTTGGCCGACGTATCCAAATATAATACCCGACTGCATGGCAGCAACCGTATTCTTACCTACTACATGTTCCGGACGAGCGAGTTGAACGCGCGGTAATTTAGAAGCACGATCAAATAAAGCTTCCATAGAGATCTTAATACCAGGCGCAATCGATCCGCCCATGTATTCGCCATGTTCATTAACATAGCAATACGTAGTCGCTGTTCCAAAATCTACGATAATGAGCGGGCTACCGTATTCGCGAATAGCTGCCACCGCATTGACAATTCGGTCTGCACCGACTTCGCGAGGATTTTCATATTTAATATTTAAACCTGTTTTCACACCGGGTCCAACGACCATCGGCTTTTGATTGAAGTACTTTTTACACATTTGCTCTAACGGGAACATAACAGGCGGCACTACAGAAGAAATAATAATGCCTGTGATGTCAGTGAATGACAGCCCCACATGCTGGAACATTGCCTTTACTTGCATAGCGTATTCGTCTTCTGTCTTATGTCGATAGGTTTCCATCCGCCAGTGGTGCTTCAATTGATCCCCTTCATATACACCTAATACAATATTCGTATTGCCTGTATCTAATACTAATAACATAGTCGCTGTCCCCTCTTGCTTTGACTTTTTCCCGTACATCATATCATAATTTCACATGCAGATACTGTGAATGTGTACTGAACGCACTTCCCCTTCATAAGAAAACAGCCGACTGTATACAGTCGGCTGTTGGGTTCGCTTAGTCTCTGCGTTCTTCGTCAATAGATGGTAGCGTCTTATCTACCGCTCCACCTTCACTTGGCAAGTCTCCGATTGACGGGTCAGATGGTGCACCCGTGCTATCAGAAGTAGTAGTTTCCGCAGGGGCTTCTTCTACAACCTTCTTGTCACCATTGCTGCCATCGTTGTTGTCGTATGGACGGTCAGGCAATGTACCGTGATCTTTCAAGTGATTGATTTGTTCCGCATCCAACGTTTCGACTTCTAATAAAGTCGTTGCGATCAGATTAAGCAAATCTCGGTTTTCAGTCAAAATTTGTCTCGTACGTTCGTATTGTTCTTTAATAATCATTTGCATTTCAGAGTCAATCTCGTACGCGATTGCTTCAGAATAGTTTTGTTCAGAATTGAAGTCACGTCCAAGGAATACTTGGCCGCCTTGCGTCTGACCGAACTGCATCGGACCAATTTTATCGCTCATTCCGTATTCTGTAACCATCGAACGCGCAATACCTGTTGCACGCTGGAAGTCATTATGTGCACCGGTTGATACTTCACCAAGTACGATTTCCTCTGATACACGCCCACCTAGAAGTCCCGCAATTTTGTCGAGGAGTTCAGGTTTTGTCATGAAGTAGCGATCTTCTTTCGGAAGCATGACGGCGTATCCGCCAGCCTGCCCACGAGGAACGATAGTTACTTTATGGACGATTTCTGCATCATCGAGTATTAAGCCCACAACAACGTGACCCGCTTCGTGGAACGCGACAATGTTTCGTTCTTTTTTCGAAATGACGCGATTTGTTTTTGCAGGACCTGCAATAACACGATCCGTTGCTTCATCAATATCGGACATATCGATTTTCAGTTTATTTCTTCTTGCTGCTACAAGGGCCGCTTCGTTCAATAAGTTCTCAAGATCAGCACCAGAGAATCCTGGCGTACGTTGAGCTAGAGCTTTCATATCGACTGTATCGTCAAGCGGTTTGTTACGCGCGTGAACTTTCAACACTGCTTCTCTTCCCTTAACGTCTGGACGGCCAACCGTAATTTGACGGTCAAAACGTCCCGGACGAAGAAGTGCCGGGTCCAAAATATCCGGACGGTTTGTAGCGGCAACGATAATAATTCCTTCGTTTCCTTCAAAGCCATCCATTTCTACTAGCAACTGGTTCAATGTTTGCTCACGCTCATCGTGACCGCCACCTAAGCCGGCTCCACGCTGACGTCCAACTGCATCAATTTCATCAATAAAGATAATACATGGTGAGTTTTTCTTGGCATTCTCGAACAAGTCACGCACTCGAGAAGCACCCACCCCTACAAACATCTCAACGAAATCAGAACCTGAAATCGAGAAGAATGGCACGCCTGATTCACCTGCTACTGCACGTGCAAGCAATGTTTTACCTGTACCTGGAGGTCCTACTAGCAAGATCCCTTTTGGAATTCGTGCACCTAACTCCACAAACTTACTGGCATCTTTCAAGAAGTCCACGACCTCTTCAAGCTCAGCTTTTTCCTCATCTGCACCTGCAACGTCATTGAAACGTACTTTCTTTCGATCGTCCGTTTGCAGTTTCGCTTTACTTTTCCCGAAGTTCATCACCTTGCCGCCACCGCCGCCTTGTGATTGGTTCAGTAAGAAGAAGAAAAGGATAATAATAATTATGAATGGTACGAGTCCTGTAAAGAACGATACCCACGCGCTTGTTTCTTTTGGCGGCAGGATGTCAATCTCAGTACTTGTCGTTTTGACAATTTCACCGATACTGTCCATATCATTTTCCGGAATGTTCGTTACGAAAGTTTCACCTTTTTCGTAGCCGGCCATTTCACCTTTTACTTCATACACAAGCTGTAATGGCTGAAAAGTTGCATTTTCAACTTTTCCCTGTTCCAGCGCTGTGACGAATTCATCATACCGAATTGGTTTCATCTTCGGATTTGGATTGTTAAGCGAACTGAAAATCCCCATTATTGCTAGGAAGATCAATCCATATAAAAGAAAGTATCGAAGTATTCGATTCATCCCAAGCCTCCTCATCTCATTCAACAAAAACTAAACAGAAAACTATTGTAAATTTTAGCATAGATTAACACTACTTAACAAAAGAAATGCCTTAAGGAAAATAGCCTTCAATCCGGTTCATTACGCTTTCGTTAGAAAGAGTAGATTTCCTTTTTCAATACACCGATATACGGTAAATTACGGTATTTCTCTGCATAATCCAATCCGTATCCAACTACGAATGCGTCTGGCACATCAAAACCTACGTAATCTGCTTTTAAATCCACTTTACGTCCTGTTGGCTTATCCAACAACGTAACAATCTTGATAGAGTTTGCTTTTCTGTATTTAAACAGCTCAACTAAGTAATTCAGTGTTTTTCCACTGTCGATAATATCTTCAATAATCAACACATCGCGACCTTCTATGCTTGTGTTCAAATCTTTAATGATCTTCACTTCACCTGATGATACCGTCGCATTTCCATAGCTAGAAACATCCATGAAATCTAATTCAATATACGTATCAATGCGTTTGATCAGGTCACTCATGAATGGTAATGCACCTTTAAGTACACCGACTGCTAATGGGAACTTTTCACGATACTCCTCAGTTAATGTTGCTCCGAGTTCTCGGACTTTCTCTTCTAGTTGCTCTTCTGAAATTAAAACATGCTCGATATCTTGCGCGATCATCGGCCCGTCCCCCTCTATTTTATCTTATCTCGCCTTCTCGCGTAATCCATATGTATGAATCGCCTTCCAGTTGGCGGTGTGAAAACATCTCACTATACCGTACACCGGGTACTGCACACACAGTACCGCTTGCCGTCGTAATGACAGGCTGCTGTTGTCTTTGCATGATTCCTATCTTTTCATCAATCAATATCCGCTTCACACGTTTTGTCTCGGACATTCCTTTGATCAACATTCTGTCTCCGGTCATCCGAAGCCTTACAGTTAACGGAAGTTCTGACTCAGGTAATTGGAAATACCTAATCTCATCTGATGGTAAGAGTTGTTCAATTATATTTGCGTTGGCATGATGCCAGTAAAACTGAATATTTCCCCACGTATGCCAAGTATCTTTCGCAAGTACTTTTGGACGAAGAGTTGCTACATCTATATCCATTTTTGTAATTAGCAGTTTATCATATTCCCTGACAAACCGATAGCCATACGCCAAATCAATTGTGACATTCCCAGCCGAGTTCGTAATGTGTTGTAACAGTTCATCCACTAATGCAAAATGCCACTCAGCGTTCTCTGCTGCTGGGTTAGTTAGACATTTTAATAGTAGTTGAATCACGCGCTTTTGTAAAGCATAGGGAATAGCAAGAAATGCCTCCCGTTGAAAAGAGGGAAGCTGCTCATCCGTATACGTAACAATCGAACGCCAATGTTGATCAGCAAGCTCATTTAGCAAACTTTCATCCGCTTGCCTTTGTTCTGTCTGACGGACTGTGTTGACCGCGACCGACGGGTTTTCATCCGTCAAGACCGGTAGCACCTGATGCCGCATACGATTACGTAAATAATGGTCTTGCTGATTACTAGGATCTTCTCTGAACGTTATTTTGTGATGTGACGCATATGTGTACAATTCGCTCTTTCTTAATGGAAGGAACGGACGTACGACTTTACCCGAATGAATTGCCCTCTGGATCGGCATACCATTTAATGATTGCCCCTTGCTTAATTGAATCAGCACCGTCTCCAGTTGATCATCCGCATGATGGGCAGTAGCGAGAATCGTAAACCGCTCACTTTCCATCGTTTGTTCGAAACACGCATAACGCTGTTGCCGACACACTTGCTGCATATTACCGCCCTGGCTTTCTAAGATAGCCGGAATGGGTACTTGTTCAGAATAAAAAGGTAGCCCGAATTCCTTGCACAGTTGCTTCACAACAGACGCATCTTCAGCAGATTCAACACCACGTAACATATGATCTACATGGATGGCCGCTACTTCAATGACCAGAGATTGCTGATGCGTTGCAAGAAAGTGAAGCAGTGCCATAGAATCCACACCACCCGAACACGCGACTAATACACGAGAGCCGGGAGGAATCAACGTTTGCTTGTCGATAAAACTCAATACCTTTTGCTGCAAACTTTTCATGATCCATCTCCCTCCTCTCTCTATTCTAACATTGTTTAGCTAGAAATGATTCGAGGTTGCTTATTAGCTTTTGACCACTTTGGCACAATATGACCAACTTTCATCACGAGAATCGTCCGGTCATCTTCCACTGATTCAAATACTCGTTCCATCTCCATCATCACTTGATCGGCAATCGTTCGGCAATCCATATCCTTAAAGCGTTCTATTGTTTGATTCATCACGTCTTCCTGGATATCAAGCGGTATATCTCCATTAAATATGCCGTCCGTCATCATAACGACAATATCACCAGACTTAAGCTTTTCGTTTTTCGCTTCTATAGAAAATGACGGCAAGAAGCCAAAGGGTACTGTTTTGCTGTCTAATCGGATACAGTCGTCACTTCTTTTAATGTAAGTACTCATTGAACCAGCTTTCCACGACCACAGTCGCCCTTCCTGTAAATCAATTAATGCCAAGTCGAGAGTTGCATACATGTCATCCAATCCATTCAACGCCATCATATAATGCAATGTGTGAATAGCTGTTTCAGGATCCATTTTTTGTCCTAAACATTCACGCATTAGCCGGATTACTTTTCTACTTTCGTGGTATGCATTGATATCTTGTCCCATCCCGTCCGATAACAGTACGGCTGACAATCCATCGTGAATCTTGAATAACTCATACGCATCACCGCCATTGAACGATCCCTTTCCTGCCGTCGTGACGATATCGTAATCAAGAGAAAACCGAACGGCAGAACTAAAGGTCAATTGCACATGTGGGAACGGGAACGGCTGATAAGTTGATTTTGAAATATGCATTGGTTCATCATACATTTGCTCCAAGATAGGCAGTAATAAATACTCTCCAACCGTTGTTTCCGCTTCAAAGTCCGCCTTTTTTTCCGGCACAGAAATTACAATTCTGCAGGCACCTCGTTCTTCCGATAATATATCTATTTGGAAAAACTCTATTGCTTGTGATTGTAACCGATTCGCAAGCTCTTCTTCAGCCAACTTATACGTAGTCAGATCTTCCTTTACCTCTCTCATGACTTTTTCGATATGAGTACTCATATCGCGCAACTGCAGAGCTAACATCTTTCGACCATGCTGCAACTGCCCCATCAATAACTTATTGGCCCCTCTTTCCTCCAATTCATTCATTAATCCCTTAAATCGTAGACATTTATACTTTATCTTCTGTTCAACACGTACACGGGCCGCCTTTTTCGTTGCGGAATAGGTCGTTTCCCATTCGTCAATCAACGGTTCTATACCGTCCTCTTCATTTTCCCAGCACTTGCGGTAACGAAAACAGGATTGACAAATAGAAGGTACTTGACTTGTCGCTGCTACTTCCTCTTCAGGAGACAGACGATCATTTACGAGTGTTGACATGAAATGAGCGAACTGCTGAAACTCCTCTAACTGACCATCCAGTTTATCCGCCAGCCATTGCTGTCGCTTTTCGGATATTCCTTCTTGTTTGGGCAATAACACTTGTCGTATTTGACTTAATTTGCGCGAAGGAATCAATATAAACAGTAAGGCCGCGGCACCCACCGTGGAAAAATGAACGGTATCTAAAGGCAGTGTCGCATCATATAGAAGGAAAAAGAGCGAAACAAAGACACTGCCAGTGATGACACCGAGCTTTCCGAAACGTTTTAATGAACCTGCCAGCAAACCGGTCATACCATATAAAGCCATCATGCCCGTGAAGGACAACTCTGATACACCTATAATCAACGCGATAATCATTCCGACCGTTGTAGCGAAAGGCACCCCCCCAACCACGGCGGCTACAAATATCGCTAAAAACAAGAATACCCCGGCAACCGACACCGTACCGATCTGGAATCCTCCCATTCCGGTAGCCGCCAGCGCTCCCACAATACACATCGCACTGATCTGCTCAGGATTCCACGGTCCATATAGCATTCTTTCTATAGAAGGAAAAGCCAGTAACATGAAAATGGTCATGAACAACGCAAGCAATGCTTCTAACCCTATCGACAACTGAATCGCTAAAGGCAACATCCCGTCGCCATATTTTACGAGTTGCCAGATTAATTGTGGAATAATCATTGCTCCGGCGACAGCGATCGGAATTGACCTTTTCACGACTGGAACCTTTATGATTGAATGGAACAATAACAATTGTGCCAAATGAATGACAGCTTGTCCCACCCCAAGAAACGCACTGCCCGCCATCCCTCCTATAAATACAAAGATCATGTGTTGACGGTAGCGCATACTGGCTAACGCCCAGATCGGCAAGAAGAATGGTACTGCCATATCGAACACTACTGCTTGCGATAAAAAGAATGATCCTACTAAGAAAAGAAGAGCCGTTAACAAGTATACTTTTCGATTCATAAGTTCTTGCCAGTACGCCCTGAACATCTGCACAATCGGTCGCTCCATATTGTCAATCATCTTCATTTCTCATACCCCCTATGTTCTCTTACATAAAACTATACATTGGATTCCCGAGAAATTTTGTCTGTTTGTGGCGGCATATTCGCAAAACATTTCGACGTATTCCGTATGTTTATTTTTTAGTAAAAGAGATGTTGACAGTTGTTCAAATGCCTAGTATGATAAGAGACGTTGCGTTGGGAATTGTATAATCTCAACGAGCAAATGTCTTGGCGGTGTAGCTCAGTTGGCTAGAGCATTCGGTTCATACCCGAAAGGTCGTGGGTTCGAATCCCTCCGCCGCTATAATAGAAACACGAAGACTCCTCTTGCTTAGGCAAGGGGAGTTTTTCTATGTGTTGGTGATTACATGGACAAGGTAGTTGGTATAGGTAAGTAGGACATGGCTTAGTTAGATAGTGCGTTGGGCAGTTCAGGTACTTTTTTGAGGACTTGGATAAAATGTTCGCACAAGTAAGTAGGATACGATGTTAGGTAGTTGTTTTTGCGGCCCCTTACTCTTCCTTGTTTTATGCAGAGGTAATAGTTTGACTGGCAGTGTAAGTGGAGCGATCATTGGCCTCACTTCAGCGGTGGTGGATGGTGTGTAAAGCAGTTCTGATTCTTCTTTTGCAAAAATAGAAACTAGTACTACCCAGTTACTGGTTTTATCTACTATAAACCACAAACAAAATTGGTAAGTACTTAGTAGCGCAGGCACAACTGCGGGGTAGGCCGTGGCCATAAGCCAACTAGCAAGCCCCACCGCTAGTTGGCTCATGGCTGGAGGCAATCCCCCACGTGCCTACGCGGGTCCAAAGCATGAGCCTCACTACATTCAATGACCAAGCCAAATTCGAGCAACGACCCCACACCAGTTAATACATCCAAATACATTTTTAGACACAAAAAAACGCATGCTCCATAGTGCGGAACATACGTATAGGATGTCATCTGATTTTAGTTTACAGTTGAATCAGTCAGCAAGTTATCCTCTTCTGGCTCCACGACCGCCACGCTTGGACTCTGTCGCTCTCTTTAAGGTAGTTAGACGTTCTTCGCTGTCCTTCATGAATTTTGCCATCTTCTGCTCAAAATTCTCTGGTCGTTCAAAGCTCGGTTTGCTTCCTTGACGAGGTCTAGTTGGACGTTGTGGACGCTGTGGACGTTGTTCTGACTCAGGTTTAGCCTTACGGATGGAAAGACCGATTTTACCGTCAGATCCCACATTCATTACTTTGACTTCAACCATATCGCCGACTTTTAAATGATCATTAATATCTTTGACATAATTGTCAGCTACTTCACTAATATGGACTAATCCTGTGGATCCGCTTGGCAATTCAACAAATGCCCCAAAATTTGTGATCCCGGTTACTTTACCTTCTAACTTGCTGCCTACTTCAATTGACATAAAAAAAATGCTCCTCCTTAAGTTTTAAGCGGCTCGTAAGCCTATCAACCATATTGGCAGTGCCTGTATTTTACAGGCTCCTACCTATATTATAGCCAACAAAAAAAGAGTGTCAACATGACTACTCTTTTCTTATGTCTTTTTCTGACTCTTTTTTCTTATCGGGAATGGAAAAAATGATCTCATTGGACTCAGAAAGAAAGTATTCTTTCCGTGCAAGTTTAGCAATATACTCGTCATCATCCAATCGAATCAACTGCGTATTTAGTTGTTCTTGCTGCTCTTTCAAATCCTCTAGTGTAGCTGTTGCTTCGGCTTTTTCCTTATGTTTGGCAGCCAGGATTTCTTTCTGTCCGGCATTCATATTGAATAAACTTCCAGCAACCACACAGACGATGACAAAAAATACAGCCAACCTATTTCGCAGACGTTTTTGTTGTGCTTTTTTAAAATTTTCTTTTTTTTGCATGGAGCGCACATAGTCTGTATCGATTGATGTTACATTCTTCGTTGAGGGCTTCTGTGTTTTTTTCATGGCGCACACACCTTTCTAGCGTAATTCTACTATTGCACTCTATTATATAGTACTCTGCATTTATTTTGAAGGTATTTCCCTATGTTCTTTACTAATCTTATAAACGGCGACGTGATTAGTGTCAGAATAGAGGCAATTAAATAGAGAATACGTTGAATCGTTAAGTAGACAAGACGAATGATGAGCCAAATCGGCCTAAGCACCACAAGTAACAGTAGTCTACCTACGAATCTCACAGGATAATGGAAGATGGCTGCGTACAATAACAAGCCACTAACCTGTGCAACAGGGTCATACATTCTCCATGCCCCGTCGCGTACCATGATTAATACCCAAAACGACCCGATACCTAACATAATCCAGATCAGGCATTCCAACCAGAATGCCCATCTTCTTATAAACGAACGTTTATCGCACCCAGCGATAATCGTTCCGAATAAATCCATTACAATTCCAGCAGTAACCCCTGTCCCGATCATCGCCAATAGACTGAAGAACTGGACGGTTAGGCTCATCCGAATAGTTTATGGAGGAAATTGCGTGAGCCTGCTTCTTCATCATCGTATTGAAGTGTTTGGACGGTACCTTCAAGCGTGAGCAGGCCCTTGTCCACATCTAAATGTACAATACGCAGTTCCTCCCCACGGATTTGCAGTACGCCAAGCGAGGTTCTAACAAGAAATTCCTCCTGGTCAAAGCGGTCGATCGTTTTCACGGATGTGAGGTCCATTCTTTTACGATTGCGCATCGTCACTACGTGGTCTCCTGATGGAATAGTATACATCGAGCTGTCTGTTTGAATCTGCATATGCGTCCCCCTTCTCTAGTACGTTCCCCTTATCATATGCAGAGGCTTGGCCAAACATGACAAGCTGTTTTGAAAATGAGAGGTTTTGAGTTCAATATCTTTAGTGAGTAAATTAGGGAGTGCGAGGGAATAGATGCGCCAGCTGAGGACGCTTCCTTAGGAGAGCAAACCCTACACCCTTAACCCTTTTTACTTCTATATGAGAAAAGTTAACCTGACGTCAGACCGTCTTCCTTAAATAAGTATTACTCTTCGTCATCCACAAACTCAGGTTCCACTTTCTCTAAGCGCTCTTCGCTGGTGATCGTGTACATACCTGCCGCATCTTCCTTTTTAGTCGATGCCTTCAGTTCATTTACCGTAGCATTGACGATCTTCTGTCCAAAGCGAATTGAAAGCTCATCGCCCGGCTTAACGACCGACGATGCTTTGGCTACTTTCCCATTAATCGTAATTCTACCTTGGTCAGCCACTTGTTTCGCAAGCGTCCGGCGTTTGATAAAGCGTGATACTTTCAGAAACTTATCGAGTCTCATTTGGATTCTTCCTTTCGTTTGGCCTGTTGCCAGAACTCTTCTAGTTCATCTAATGTATAATCTTCAAATTTCCCACTTCCTTGTTTCACAGATTGCTCTACGAATTGAAAACGGGATTTGAACTTTTCGTTTGTGTGCCACATGGCCTCTTCTGGTGATATTTTCAAGAATCTTGCAATGTTGACAATAGTGAACAGTACGTCTCCGAGCTCATCTAGCTGTTGCTCCGGGCCGCCATCTTTCACTTCGTCACGAAACTCTTGCCACTCTTCCTGGAACTTGTCGAAAGCTCCTTCGATGGAAGGCCAGTCAAATCCCACTTTGGCCGCGGTCTTTTGATAATTATAAGATGTCAGCAAGGAAGATGCCAAACGTTCTTGTCCTTCTAGCAACGTAGTTGGTTTCGGTTTTTCTTGATCCTTGATGGCTTGCCAGTTCGCCAACACTTCTTCCGTTGTGTCCACTTGTGTTTGTTCAAATACGTGCGGGTGACGACGGATCATTTTAGAACCGATAGTTTCGAGTACATCTTCCATAGAGAAGTACCCATTGTCTTCACCGATTTGAGCATGAAGGAAGACTTGCAGTAAAACATCTCCTAGTTCTTCGATGATTGCGTCGTCATCTTCTTCATCGATGGCTTGGATCAGCTCAAAGGATTCTTCGATTAAATAGCGCTTCAATGATTCATGGGTTTGCTCGCGATCCCAAGGACAGCCGTCTGGGCCTCGCAACGTTGCAATGATGTCCCTAAATGAACTCCACTCTTTCAGTCGTTGTTCGTGATCAAGTAAAGGTGGCACGTAGACAGTCGTTAAGTTATTTAATGTCACTGTACGATCAAGCTCAAACAACGGGATTTCAGTCAACTTTTCATCGCGGGAACCCGCTGACGTAACAATTGTGACAACATGATGATCGGGATATTTCTCCATCAAAGACAATTTCACGTCTGAAGCGACGAAAGCATCATAGACTTGTCCAATTAATACGTGCTGATCCATGCGTACGTCGTCGCGTTTCAAATCCGTACCGTCAAGCAACTGGAATCCTTCAATCGGGTCGATACGCAACGCTGTGAAAATCGGATCCAAAAAGCTACTGCCGCCCGCGATATAAAGTTCAATCTCACCCAGACGTTCTTTTTCAATCAATAATTGGACTGTACGTTCCGCTACAAGTGGGTGTCCAGGCACCGCGTATGTAATCGGCTGTTGCGTACTGAGTTCAAGAAGTTTATTGACGATTTTTTGATAGACGTCTTCAAATGCATCATTTTCTTCATAAATCGAATCAAAGCTTTCCATATTTAATCCTTCTGAACGCAACTCTGCCACGACGGGATGTTCTTCCGTCCGAATATAAAGATGGTCCGCTTGTTTCAATAATCGGTACGTGCCTAGTGATAGCTGTTCCAAATCACTTGCGCCAAGTCCGATAACAGTTATTTTATTCACATAATTCACCTTCTATTTTTAGTTAGCCATAGTTGCATAGTCGCCAATCGTTTTCCAAAAGGCAGTAAATACCACTCTTTTTCTTTCATTATACGTGATTTCAAGATGACAAAAAGGAATATGATTGCTCCAATTACGACAGCAGATAGTGCCGTTAACGTTGAGCTTATTCGTGAGGATAATCCGTCAAAAAGCCAATAGTCCGCTATAAGCATCCAGGGAATCAATACCACTGCCATTGCAACGCCTGCGCTAATCAGCACGCAATAAAAACGTCGCGAGGCCAGTGGGAACTTCCAAAATCTCTTAAAGTAAATAATTAATAACACAGCAACGACCGCGAACGCAATAGTGCCCGATGCCGCGGCACCTTCAATTCCATACTGGCGAACCATCCATGGTGTAGTCGATAGTTTTATTACGACGCCAAGTAGCATGAGTAGTAGTGGTCCACGCACTTTTCCACTTCCTTGAAGAATAGCCGTCAATGGTAAAATAATAGACAACCAAAAAATCTGAATACAGAAGATGATTAGCGCAACCGATCCTGTTCGTGTTTGGAACAGCATTTCATTGACAAAAGGGAGGATGAGAACCAATCCAATCGTCGCAGCCCAGCCGAATAAAATAGATGTACGGAACGTTAGGCTAATGAACGGTAACGCGCCTCGTCCATTGGTTTTGGAGGCATGGTGTGCGATTAACGGCACGAGCGCCAACGCCAAAGTAGACGCAAGCAAAATACCCATTTGCGCAAGCGGCTGTCCCCTGTCATAGACACCTTTCATTTCCATAGCAATCTCACTCACTGTACCCGCTTCGACTAATGCGTTATAGATCGTGAAAGAGTCCACCAATTGAAAGACTAATAAAATTAGTGAACTCGCACTGACACCGATGCTAATCTTAGTCAGATTTTTGATTACTTGCCACGGTTTTATAATAGCTACCGCCAAACTTTCCCGTCGTAGGAAAAACCCTGTCAGAATCAAGACACCTGCTGCTTCACCTGCGACCGCTGCCCACATCGTAATTTCCCCTATTTTATAAAGCGATGTTCCGGCACGTATCGCAATCCACGTACCCGCTAGTACGATGATCACCCTGAATAACTGCTCTGAGACGTTTGAGATCGCTACAGGTATCATTTGGCCTTCCGATTGAAAGACGCCCTTCAGTACAGCTAGGAACGGTAGTACGAGAACAATATATGCACCGGTCTGCAAAACGGGTGCCAGTGCTATGTCTCCCATCAATTCAGCAAAAAAAGATGAACCTGAACGCAATAATAGAAAGATTCCCACAGATAAAACGAGAAGATATGCGAGTGACACGCGTAAAATCCCACGCGATTCTCCAGGACCTTTGCTTTCCGCAAGCATCTTAGACACCGCAACGGCAAAACCCGAAGATGTCCAAACGATAAATATTCCGATGAACGGATACACTTGCTGATAAATATAGAACCCTTTATCTCCAACTAAGTTTTGAAATGGCACACGATAGACCGCGCTCAACACTTTTACAATGATAGCGGCAATAGTTAAAATCGATGCACCTTTCATAAACGACTTCATATTCCATTTAGTCAACGCCATATACGCGCCTCTTTCATTTGATGATGATTTCTAGTATACCATCACATCACATCAGAGTAGGCGTGTGATTGCAATCAATAAAATAATAACACCACTCATGAATGTTCCGAACTGACCAACCGACATCTTACCAATCTGCACTCCTGCCAGTTTTGCGCCCAGTCCCACACCAATAGACAATGTAATATAGCTACCAACCGCTGCTGATAATGCGATTGCAACTGGTGATAATGCTAAAAGACCTGCTCCGACACCATTCGTTAATGCATTCGCAGAAAGCGCAATACCGAGCAGTAAAGCTTCCCCCAGACTAATGTGCGAGGATCCATCAAAATCCATCTTTTCCGGTTCACTGAACACATTCGCTTGGTGTTTTCTTTGTTGACGAAACGCGATAATCATAATGCGTATTCCAATGATACTTAGTACAGCAAACGCTATAAGATCAGGTAGTATGCCTGGTAACATTTCAGCTAGCCACGCACCCGAAACGATACCAATCAAACTGAAGACAAAACAAATTACCGCAATAAGTGCATTCGACGTGAATGGAATGCGGACTCGCTGTACCCCGTAAGAAAGTCCGACTCCAAAGTTGTCAATGCTAGATGAAATTGCAAAGCCTGCGATCAATAGCCAAGTCATTCCGCTCCCCCCAGCCTATTTGGTTTTATCATACTATACGTGCGCAACAGAGCAGGCGTGTGTGTGCTAGGCGCATAATAGATCCAACCTTTCCAATGAGCGGGGGAGACTTCATTGTAGGTATTGGCTGAATTCGTGATACGTTTTTACTTTTTCAAAGTCAAGACCAGACATAATCGCAAACGCATTGAGCGGTTGCAGTGTAAGTATGATCGCTTGCGGGGTATGATAGAGCGCCTGTGTATGTGGATAGAGCGGAAGCCGGGTGCCATAGAGCGGTTAGCTATGAACTATGAGCGCTTGTAAGAATATATGAGCACCAGTTACCACGCTCTCATCAATAATCAGCGAACCTATGACAAAGCGTCTTCCTGGAACGCCGAACAACGCTCCGCCTTTATCATCCACTCGCTTCATAAAATAAAAAACGTCTTCCCTATACTTTATAGGAAAGACGGGTTATTATTCATCTTCATCTGGGAGTAGGCAAGATCAGTTCCTTTAAAACGGATACGCCTGTGCGCATTGCAGCTTTTCCTACTGCATGTGCGACAATTGTTGGGATACGATCATCAAATGGATCCGGAATGATGTAATCATCACGTAGATCTTCATCCTTGATTAAATCTGCAATTGCATATGTCGCGGCAAGCTTCATCTCTTCATTAATTTCTGTCGCTCTAACGTCCAGAGCTCCACGGAAGATACCAGGGAACGCCAAGACGTTATTGACTTGGTTAGGATAATCAGAACGGCCTGTCGCAATAATACGCACACCATACTCCTCTGCCAATTCAGGCTTCAACTCAGGCATTGGATTCGCCAGTCCGAATACGATAGGATCTGTATTCATTAGTGCAATTAATTCCTTCGTCAGCAAGTTCGCAACGGATACACCAACGAATACATCAGCACCCTTCATTGCAGCTGCTAATGAACCTTCAATTTTCTCGAGGTTCGTGACGCGTGACATTTCATGTTTGATGTCATTCATCGCATTCTCGCGGCCTTCAAAAATAATACCTTTTGAATCACACATAATAATGTTTTCGAAGCCCATACTCAACAATAGTTTCGTAATCGCAACTCCAGCCGCACCCGCGCCATTCAAAACGATTTTCACGTCTTCTTTCTCTTTTCCGACTACTTTTAATGCGTTTAGCAATCCCGCACCTACTACAATTGCTGTACCATGCTGATCATCATGGAAGATTGGGATACTACATTCTTCACGTAATCTACGTTCGATTTCGAAACAACGTGGAGCCGAAATGTCTTCTAGGTTTACAGCACCGAATGTGGGGCTGATCGCTTTTACAATGTTAACAATTTCATCTACGTCTTTTGTATCCAGACAAATCGGGAATGCGTCAATCCCTGCGAATTGCTTCAACAATAGAGCTTTCCCTTCCATTACCGGCAAAGCTGCTTCAGGGCCGATATCTCCGAGTCCAAGTACAGCCGTTCCATCTGTCACAACTGCAACTAAGTTCCCTTTAATTGTATATTCATACGCAAGAGATGGATCTTGAGCGATTTCTACACAAGGTTCAGCAACTCCTGGTGAGTACGCTAAACTCAAATCCTCTTTATTTTCTAATGGCACTTTCGAAATAACTTCCATTTTTCCATTGTGAATTTGATGCATGTGTAAAGAAGATTTGTATTTCCTGTTCATAATATCGCTCTCCCTGTCTGGTTTTTTATTGTTCATTCGTGTTGGTAGTGATTATAAGCGCAAACGAGAAGTAAATACAAGTGGCAATATTCTATTAACTCCCAAAATTAAGAATTAGTAAGCGGTTACATCGCCTCCATCTCGGGTTTTTTGTGCCCTTAAAATTTTCTGAAAAAAGTTTTGACTTTTATGCTTTTTCGTAGTATGTGAAACCTTTCACTTTTCAATTTATGCCTTGTGAAGCCCTTCACTAAAGGCTTTTGTGAAAAGCTTCACGTAAAGAAATATGGTCCTAAAAAACGACTTATGTATATAGTATGTGATAATCTTCACTTTTTAATTGATGAAAAATATTGAAATATATTGATTGTCACAAAGACGGAAATGGTTTTTTATGTAAATTAATTAGCTGTGTATACCCCAATTTATAGGTTAAATGAAAATTTATCATTTGTTATTGTTCTAAAAATAATATGCTGAAATAAATTTTTAGTATATTTCACACCAAAAAACTCACAGTAGATTTTTCTACTGTGAGTTTTGGCTGAAAATTTAACTTTTTTATTAAAATTGTTTAGCTTTCCATCTGTTTTGCTAGGAAGTTGGCAGCTGTTTCTGCTGCTTTTTGCTCGACTTCTCCAACAAAATGTACTTTGGACAGCAAATAGACGGCACCGATTGCGTCGCCATTTGTAATGATTGGCGCTATACAATAAGATTTAATCTGCTCTACCTGGCCCGGCACCCATTCTACCGTCTTCTCATGTTTCTCCATGACTGTAGCTCGACCATTTAGGATTTCTTCGCATACGGGGGCTAACTGCCGGTTCATATAATCCTTCTTGGCAAGTCCCGCTACCGCGAGCATCTCGTCGCGATCACTGATTAGCGCAGGTGTACCAATTGTTTCATAAAGTGATTCTGCATATTCCACCGCAAACTCACCAAGCTCTGAAATAGGTGAATACTTCTTTAAAATGACTTCCCCTTCTCGATCAGTGAATATCTCCAAAGGGTCCCCCTCACGGATGCGAAGTGTCCTTCTTATTTCTTTTGGTATAACTACTCTTCCTAAGTCATCAATTCTGCGGACAATACCCGTTGCTTTCATGTATAATGCCTCACTTTCTCGAAATTAAATGTATTTCTGAGAATAGTATGCATCAACATTGGTCATTTTATGCAATCAAGGTGTTACAAGGCATCCGTAGATTCTATTTCCTTTGCCGTTTCCTGCATCGTGTGTACCATATCTTCTACCATATCGAATTCTGTAAATTGATTGGACTTCTTTTCATTCACAGTTACAGTAATTTGTCCGTTGTCAATCGTCAGTCCAACCGCGTGGCCAAACTTCAATGAACTTTCCATAAGCTTTGCACCGTCAGCGCGAGCTGTTCCTTCTGCTGACAAGCGGATTTCTACTATTCCCTGTACATTCTTGATAGAAACTACGCCAGCGTCACGTCCCCACGCTTTCATACGTCCAACGCGGAGTAGTAAATCGGCTTCAAATGGCATATCACCGAATCGATCGATCATTTCATCGACAAGCTCCAGATAATCCTCATCGCCCGTAATCGCTTTTACGCGTTTGTACATTTGAATCTTTTGATAACCGTCATGAATGTATGATTCCGGTAAGTAAGCATTAATAGGCAAGGAGATTTCGACATCTGCTTTGTCTTCTTTGACGACACCTGTCTGTCTCTCTTCTATCGCCTCTTGTAGTAATTGGGAATACAGATCGAAACCAACAGAATCAATGAATCCATGTTGTTGCGAACCAAGTAAATTCCCCGCTCCTCGAATGGATAAATCACGCATGGCAATTTTAAAACCTGAGCCTAGCTCCGTAAACTCTTTGATTGCCTGTAAGCGATTTTCTGCAACTTCCGTTAGCACTTTGTCACGCTGATAAAGCATATAGCTGTATGCTACGCGATTGGAACGGCCGACACGCCCACGTAATTGATAAAGCTGTGATAGCCCCATGCGATCTGCATCATGGACAATCAACGTATTGACGTTTGGAATATCGATTCCAGTTTCAATAATGGTAGTTGTCACCAGTACATCAAATTCTCCTTCTAGAAAACTTAATATGACTGCTTCGAGAGCCGCCTCACCCATCCGGCCATGTGCAGACGCGATACGCGCTTCTGGCACCAAGTCACGAATTTCCTGAACTTTACGATCCATATCTTCTACGCGATTATATAAATAGAAGACCTGTCCGCCACGTCCCATCTCCCGCTCAATCGCTTCACGAACGAGTCCACCATTATGTTCCATAACATATGTTTGAACAGGGAACCGATTGGCTGGCGGTGTTTCAATTACGGATAAATCGCGTACTCCTACCATCGACATATGCAAAGTCCTTGGTATCGGCGTTGCTGTCAACGTCAGTACGTCTACATTGTTTTTCAACTGCTTCAATTTTTCTTTATGCGTTACACCAAAACGTTGCTCTTCATCGACAACGAGAAGCCCAAGATCCTGATAAACAACGTCTTTCGACAATAAGCGATGTGTACCGATGACAATGTCAACAGTACCCGCTTTCAAACCTTTAATCGTTTCATCTTGCTCTTTCTTAGAACGAAAACGATTGAGTAATGAAACCGTTACAGGATAATCTGCGAAACGTTCTTTCATCGTCTCGAAATGTTGCTGTGCAAGTATCGTAGTGGGCACCAAGAATGCCACCTGTTTACCATTCGTTACTGCTTTAAATGCAGCACGGATCGCAACTTCAGTTTTTCCGTATCCTACGTCACCGCATAACAATCGATCCATAGGTCGTATACGTTCCATGTCTCTCTTAATTTCCTCGATAGATTGTAACTGATCCTGTGTCTCTTCGTAAGGGAAAGCATTTTCAAATGAACGTTGCAAATCGTCATCCTCACCAAAAGCAAAGCCTTTTTCCGCTTCTCGTCTGGCATATAATTTGATCAAGTCATCCGCAATATCCTGAATGGCCGCCGTTACTTTACGTTTGGTTTTTACCCAATCCGTCCCGCCAAGTTTATGTAGCTTTGGCTCTTTCTCTCCTGTAGCTACATACTTTTGAATTAAATCGATCTGGTCAGCCGGCACAAAGAGCTTATCCTCACCGCGGTAACGAATATCCAAGTAGTCTTTCTGGATACCTTTAACGTCCAATGTTACGACGCCATAGTATTTCCCTATCCCGTGATGAACGTGGACGATATGATCCCCTGGCTTGATCTCTGAATAACTTTTGATCCGTTCGGCATTCGTTAATTTAGAGGGACGCGCTTTACGTTTCGGCTTACCAGTAAACAATTCTGCATCTGTAATGACAGCAAGCTTCTGGAACGGCAATTCAAAACCTGCCGATAAATCGCCTTCTATAATAGACAACACGCCCTCTTTACTAGGCTTGCCATCTATCGCTGCTTCAATATCATATTCACGTAAAATCTCTTGAATAGTCTTCATTCTCTCAGTTGAAGAAGCCAAGAGAAAAACATTATAATTCCCTTGTTTCCAACGCTCTATTTCACTTTTCAATAGGGGCATCTGACTATGGAACTGTTGCATCGGCTTACACGAAATCGAAATGGACTTCTTAATAGTGAAACCAGGCACTGTTCGCGTAAACAAAGACAAATAGAGTCGTTGTTGATGAATATCCGATAGTACTTGCTCGTATTTCCATGCAAGTTTCGTGTCATGCAACATTTTTCCATCTTCGAGCATTGAAAGCTGGTATTCCTGCTCCTCCGACTCCAAAGTAGCCACGGATTCTTGTATTCGCCCCAGCTCGTCAAATAAAATGACGCCATTTTCGGGGAAATAGTCAGTCAGCATAGCGCTCGCTTCAGTGGAAAACGAAGCATACTTCTTCATCGTGTCCGGCACAATCCCGTCTTTCATCATGCTGATATCCTGCATGATCGTCATCAATAATTGCTGCTGTAATTCTTCACTTTTGATTTTAGTCAAGCTTTCGCCAAGCGCTTGCTCCACCTTTTGTGATACTTGCTGCAATTCTTCAGGTGTCCAGATGAATTCGTTCGCCGGCAACAATGTGATTGATTCCAATTTACCTGTTGAACGCTGGTCTTCCGCCGAAAACGTTCGAATGGAATCTATTGTCGTATCGAATAATTCAATACGAACTGGTTCTGCCATCGTAAGCGGATAAATATCCAGTATTCCACCGCGTAACGCAAATTCACCCGGCGCGCTCACCAGGTCTTTTCGTATATAGCCCATGGATACTAAGTTTTCCAGCCAGACACCTATATCAATCTCTTCGTCTGTTGAAGCCGTTACGTAATGAGCCAACCATCGTTCCTTTGATGGCAACAGCTTCCGCAACCCTGCAACCGGTGTAATATAAATACCACTGCCTGTACGTGCCATGTGATCCAATGTATCAATCCTACCCGCACGTAATTCATAGCTTGCGAATGAAAAGTCTGCTGCAACAAGTTCTTCTGCAGTGTATAAGTGAATATGTTCATCCCCCACCAACTTGCTCAAGTCTTCATATGTTCGCTGTGCTTGAAGCATATTGGGTGAAACAATCAAGACAGGACGTGTCAATGACTGCTGAATCAATTTAAAGAAAACCGCTTTGGAACCGCCCGATAGACCTGTGATCAACTGCTGATCCTGCCCGTCTTCCAAGTCGTTCAGCAAACCTTGAATCTCTTTCTCTTCTAGAAAAAGCTGTTCTATTACTCCCACTTGACTACCCCTCCTTATCTATTAACTTAGTCTCTCTCTATATATTGAACAGAATGCTTTATGCACAAAAAGCTTTGGCTATCAGCGCCAAAGCATCCGTTACTTATTGTAACCATTTTTTTAAGGTGTAATAATCCGGGAACGCCTGCAATGATTGCTCGCAGTGTTCACAAATACATCGTATATGCAGGCCACCATCTGAATCTACGGACAAAAATGTACTTTTATCATCACCGTCTATTTGACTGAGGGTATCTTTGGCCGATTCAAATGGAATGGAGCCGATTTCCGTATGACAGTGATTACAAGAATAACGGATCATATTCTCTTCACCTTCCTTTTTCAAAGTATAGGCAAAGAGTTGATGTATTATGCTTATCCGTTAAATTTATTCATCACTTCAAGGAATGGCTTCTTTTTTGTTGCCCATTCTTCACAGGCCTCTGCACTCTTTTGTATCGCGTCTTGGATCAATGGTTGCTCGTCCTTGCTAAACGGAGATAATACATAGTCAGCAACCTTCATACCACCAGTAGGACGATCAACACCAATACGAATTCGGTTGAATTCAGAAGTGCCTAGATGTGCAATAAGGGACTTCATGCCATTATGACCGCCAGCACTTCCCTTTTGACGAAGTCGGATTTTCCCTGCAGGTAAATCCAAGTCATCGTATAGCACGACGATTTCTTCATCATTCACTTCAAAGTAGTCCGCTAAAGGACGGACGCACTCGCCGGACAAGTTCATATAGGTCATCGGCTTTAATAATATCACTTTACCTCCGGCTGTATGGACAGTCGTAAATTGGCCATTGAATTTTTGCTGAAATGCTGGAGCTTGCCAGCGCTTAGCCAATTCATCAATGACTTGAAAACCAATATTATGACGCGTGTTTTCGTAGTTTTTCCCGGGATTTCCGAGACCAATTAATAATTTCATGTTCTTCTCTTCCTTTTCTAAACGATATATATACATAGAAAAGGAGCGCACGGTTCAAACTCGTGCGCCCATTTTGTAACTTATTTCTCTTCTTTATCTTCACCGATTACTTCCGGCTCAGCTTCAGTGCTTTCAGTCGCTTCATCTAATGCTTCCATCTCTTCTTCAGTACGTGGTGCAGAAATAGTTACTAATCCTACTTCGTCTTCAGTTAAGATTTCAAACTTCACTTTGTCACGGATATCGCCAACAAGAATTGTTTCACCAATTTCAAGTTCTGAAACATCTACATCGATATGATCAGGAATGTCAGATGGCTTTACGCGAATTGTAACTTCCCATACTGGTTGTTGAATTGTTCCGCCTGCTTTTTCACCTGGTGCGTCTCCAACAAGGTTGATTGCTACGTCTACTTCAAGCTCTTCTGTCATGTTGATCGCCAAGAAGTCAGCGTGTGTAAGGAAACCAGTCAAAACGTCTGACTGATAATCGTTTAATACGACGTTTACGTCGTTGCCGTCAACAGTCAATTTGATTACACCGTTTCTTCCTGTTTCACGAAGTGTGTCTAGAAGATCACGCTCTTTTACTGCGATTGGCGTACTTTCTGTTTTATAACCGTATACTACGGAAGGAATCCAACCGCTTTTTCTTAATTCGCTTACTGTCTTCTTGTCAGTTTCTCTTAAATTCGACTTAATTGTGCTCATTTGTATAGTCACCTATCCTATCAAAAAGTTTTTTATAAATCTTTGGATTTTCAATATCAGAAGATATCAGTTAACTCATTATCACTCAAATAATGTGCTTACAGACTTGTTCTCAAACACACGAATGATTGCAGCTGCCAACAAAGGCGCAATCGATAGCTGTTTGATTTTTGGAGATTGTTTACTTTCCGGCAATTTAATAGAATTCGTAATCACTAATTGCTTGATTTGAGAATTATTAATGCGCTCAATCGCTGGCCCGGATAAAACTGGGTGTGAACAACAAGCATACACTTCTTTTGCTCCACTTTCAATTAGGGCGCTCGCAGCAATCGTGATAGTACCAGCTGTATCGATAATATCATCAATCAGAATGGCTGTTTTTCCTTCTACATTGCCAACGATATTCATCACTTCCGCTACGTTCGGGCGCGGACGACGCTTATCGATTATTGCAATGGGCGCTTTCATACGATCGGCCATTTTACGTGCGCGCGTCACACCACCATGGTCAGGTGAAACGATAACAAGATCATCGCTTGCTAATCCTTGACTCTGGAAGTACTCCGTTAGGATTGGTTCTGCAATCAAGTGATCGATTGGAATATCGAAGAACCCTTGAATTTGCGGTGCATGCAAGTCTACTGCAATGACGCGATCAGCGCCTGCTTTTTCAAGTAAGTTTGCAACTAATTTAGCCGTTATAGGTTCACGTGAACTCGCTTTACGGTCTTGGCGTGCATACCCGTAATAGGGCATGACTACGTTAATCGTACGCGCGGATGCACGCATTAAGGCATCTAGCATAATGAGAAGCTCCATCAAGTTATCGTTGACCGGATTAGAAGTTGATTGAATAACAAACACTTCACAGCCACGGATGCTTTCATCGATATTAATTTGGATTTCTCCGTCACTAAAACGTTTGACTGAGAGCTTGCCGAGCGGAAGCCCGACTTGATCTGCTACTTCTTTTGCAAGTGGTTCGTTCGCAGTTAAAGAAAAGATTTTCAGTTTGTCGTTTGGATATTGATTTGCCATGATGGCCCTCCTGTTGGTTGGGTAAGATTAGTTTTTTACGTATCCTTCTTTATTCTCTTGCCGAACGCGTCCAATTGCAAGTGAATTTTCCGGAACATTTTTTGTGACTGTGGATCCCGCTGCCACAATCGCATTCTTTCCTATCGTGACCGGTGCAACCAAATTGGCATTGCAACCAATAAATGCATTATCTTCTATCTCTGTTTTGTACTTGTTTTTACCATCGTAATTCACTGTAATCGTACCACAGCCAACGTTAACATTCTTGCCTATTTCTGTATCCCCTATGTAACTGAGGTGAGAAACTTTACTATCGTCACCAAGCTGAGACTTTTTCACCTCAACAAAGTTACCTACTTTGACATGATCACCAAGCTGTGTGTCGGGACGCAAGTGTGCAAATGGACCAACTGCCGTCTGATTCCCAATCATACTATCACGAACGACGGATGAGTGAATCGTCGTGTCGTCACCCACTGTACTGTTTTGGATATGACTGTTCGGACCAATGATACATTGTGCCCCAATTTTTGTAGCGCCTTCAATGATTACGCCAGGTTGGATGACAGTGTCACGTCCAATTTCAGCTTCTGCACTGATCACTGTCTGCTCAGGGCTGATGATTGTGACACCGTTGCGCATATGCTTCTCCGCAATTAATTGGCGCATGCTTTTTTCTGCTTGTGCTAGTGCCACACGGTCGTTGACGCCTAATGTTTCATGGAAATCTGGCGTTGTATAAGCCGAAATTCGCTGTCCTTCAGATTTTAAAATTCCTAATACGTCTGGGAGATAATATTCGCCTTGTGCGTTATCGTTGTTCACTTTTTTCAGTGTTTCAAATAACACGCGATTGTCAAAACAGTATGTGCCTGTATTTATTTCCTTAACGAGACGCTCACCGTCGTTTGTGTCTTTATGCTCGACGTTTCGCATTACGTCACCATTCTCTGCACGGATGATGCGGCCGTAACCTGTTGGATCATCTGCTATTGCAGTAAGTATTGTCGCTTTTGCTTCCGTTTCATGATGGTGTGCGAGGAGCGCTGCCATCGTCTTCGTGCTGATCAATGGTGTATCACCGCAGACAACTAGTGTTGTGCCTTCAAGATCCGCAAGTACCGCCTCAGCTTGTTGCACGGCATGTGCTGTGCCCAGTTGTTGTGCTTGTAGCGCGTATTCACTTTTGTTGCCCAATGTCTGCTCTACCATTTCGGCACCATGACCGACAATCGTGACGATCCGATCTGAGTGGAGGTCACGAATGTGATCGATTACGTGCTCTACCATCGGCTTTCCACAGACTGGATGAAGTACTTTATAAAGATCCGACTTCATTCGCGTGCCCTGTCCTGCTGCTAGGACGATCGCATATGTATTTGTCATCTGCCAGCCTCCATCCTTGTTTGATAAATTCATAATTGACTATATCGGAAATGACTGATTTTTTCAAGCATTTCCCCTTGACAATTACATAACTTTATTTTATGATTGTTAATCTTTTTGCGATTATATTGGTATAGGAATAAAAGTTGTAAGTAAATATAGATGAAGTGTTCAAAGTAAGTTTGGTTGTGGGTGTGGGTGAACTTATTTAAGTTCAAAAGCACTTTCTCAGTAATAGTAAATGAATTTGTGAGTGCGAGGGGATGGAAGCTCCAGTTGGCGGATGCTTTCCCATAGGTCCGCGGTGAGCCCTCTAGGAAAGTGTCCCCTCTCCGAAGTGCAAATCCCACCCTAACCCTTTGCCAACTCCTCCACTTCAACACGACAAAAAGGCCATCTACTCGAATAGATGGCCTTTTTATGGATACGACATATGGTAACGCTTTCTCTTACATTATAAAATTATAGAACAGCCTCTTGCAATTCCCCTTGCTGTTCGTCTACTTGATGATAAGCTGCCAGGATGGACTCCTGTACCTTTGTCCGTGCATCTGAATTGATTGGATGCGCCACGTCACGAAACTCCCCATCTGGTGTGCGCTTACTCGGCATTGCCACGAATAACCCGTCATTCCCCTCAATGACTCGGATATCATGGATGACAAACTGATCGTTAAGCGTAATGGAAGCAATTGCTCTCATTCTACCTTCCGTGTCTACCTTGCGTAATCTCACATCTGTGATTTCCATTTTCCCCACTCCCTTGTTGTCGTTTTCACACTGAACGTATTCTAGGTTAGTTGGTACGATTACTTTTTTAACCATAATACTGGTGCTGATTCTATAATACTAGTTTTTACCGCAAATGAAAATAGAATCTTTTGTGAATTTTTTAATATTTGTATATTATTTCAAATCTATAGCTACTTTCAACCTAATCATTTTCAAACAGGCAATAAGAAAACCCGACCTGATCTTCACTAGATCGGGGCGGGTTTTATATCTAATTATTCACAAAGCGCAATTGCTTCGATTTCGACTCGTACGTCTTTTGGTAGTCGAGCCACTTCCACTGTCGAACGAGCCGGCTTATGCTCCCCGAAATGCTCTTCATAAATGGCATTCAATGCTCCAAATTCATCCATATCCTGAATAAATACTGTCGTTTTAATGACTTGTTGTAAACTTGAACCTGCCTCTTCCAGTACTTTACTCAAGTTTTGGAGAACTTGGTTTGTCTGTTCTTCTATGCCGCCACTTATTACTTCACCGGCGAGCGTCAAAGGAATCTGTCCTGAAGTGTACACTACGCCGTTCACTTTTACTGCTTGTGAATAAGGTCCAATTGCCTGTGGTGCTTGTTCTGTTTTTACATATTCCATAACTCATTACCGCCTCTCGTGAAATAGTTCCCTTCTTCCAACTCAATCTTACGGCGTTTCTCATCCACAGCATGCAATTTCACTAATGAAAGATAATCATCTACCAGAACTTCTTCAAGGTGTTCAGCTTCTACTAAGACTGCCACGCCAGCCAGTTCACAGTTGAATTCTTCAAGTAGACTTTTCATACCTTGCATTGTGCCGCCCACTTTCATAAAGTCATCTGTCAACAAGACTTTTTGACCGCTTTGCATACTTCTCTTCGATAACACCATTGTCTGGATTCTGCGCGCTGAACCAGAAACGTAATTAATACTAACAGTAGGACCTTCCGTCACTTTGCTGTCCCGTCGAACGACGATAACAGGTACGTTCAAATGACGGGCAATAGCATGAGCAATGGGAATTCCTTTTGTTGCAACTGTCATAATCGCATCGATTTCTTTATCAAAGAAAGCAGTTGCAATCACTTTGCCAATTCGATCGAGAAACCGAGGATTTCCTAACAAGTCAGTCATATACAAATAACCGCCAGGAAGCAATCGATCCGATTTTCTTAGTTCATTCATCAATGAATGAATGACTTCTTTTATCTCCTCACGACCGACTAACGGAATATATTTAATACCGCCAGCAGCACCTGAAATCGTCACTAGACGACCCGTGCCGCTCTCTTCAAATGTCTCTTTCAAAATACCAAGATCTTCACTAATTGAGGACTTGGCGGCTGAATACCGGTTCGAAAAAAACGTCAAAGAAATGAGTGTGTGTGGATTTTCCAGCAAATGACGTGTCATATCGACAAGCCTTTCACTTCTTTTCCATTTCATATAATACCGACTCCTAAATCCGAATGATTTATAAGTAGATTATCATAATCGTCCGGTATTAATCAACTACAATAGGTTCCCCAAGCATGCGCACGGCATGTACGTCTTGGCAAAATCCCTTCAAGGCATTGACAATTTTCGGTACACGCGATTCATGTTTCACCAGTCCGAATACC
This sequence comes from Sporosarcina sp. P32b, assembly GCF_002743335.1. Classification (GTDB taxonomy): domain Bacteria; phylum Bacillota; class Bacilli; order Bacillales_A; family Planococcaceae; genus Sporosarcina. Next base: position 35,420 of record NZ_PDZB01000018.1, on the reverse strand, counting down.
GTTGGACCGCTACCGCTCATTAAAACGGCATCTGCCCCAAAACGCTCCATTTGTTCCTTGAGTATAACAACTTCCTCATGAAGTCCCATCGTGACAGGCTCCAACACATTCCCAAGTGATGCACACATCTTGTCATAATCACTTTCTTGCAATGCTTCCATCATACGCTCCGTTTGCGGATGCGTAATAGAAGACAAGTTCAACTGTCCGTAGATATTGCCGGTCGATACACCGATTGTCGGCTTCGCTAGCACGACCCAGCAGTTAGGTGGAGCAGGTAGATGCGTGATGTCTTCTCCTCGCCCTCTTGCAATAGCTGTGCCGCCATAAACGCAGAATGATACATCTGATCCGATTTCCGCACCCAGGACTGCCAGCTCATCCAAAGATAATCCGAGTTCCCAAAGTCGGTTTAATCCACGGAGCGTGGCGGCAGCATCTGAACTACCACCGGCTAGTCCTGCAGCAATCGGAATATTCTTATCCAGAGTAATTTCAACTCCGTAATTCAAGTGATAGCGTTTGCGCAATAAATCCGCTGCTTGGTACGCCAAGTTTTTGCGATCATTCGGCACAAATCGATGAGATGACTGAATTGTAATGGCATGATCCGTCGTAGGACGAAGCCAAATACGGTCAGCCAAATCAACCGTCGTCATAATCATCTCGACATCATGATAGCCATCCGACCGTTTGCTTAACACATCTAATGTTAAGTTGATTTTCGCAGGCGCCTTTTCGTAAATCATGATAAAAGCTCCCTCCCCACTGCATTGTTCTTGCTCATATATTACCACAGAATCAATAGAACATAAGGGGATTAAATAAAAAAAAGAACCGCAAAGGCTTCGCAGTTCTTTTTGTCACGTTAATTTTCATTCCAGAGTTCAGAAGTAGATGATTTCCTACAGCTATTTTTGAACACTTAGAATTCCATTTGTTATTTGCGCAAGATTTTTTCCATTGCTTTTCCTTTTGCCAACTCATCAATCAGTTTATCCAAATAACGTATTTCCTGCATCGTTGATTCTTCTATTTCTTCCACTCTAACCCCACATATAACACCTGTAATTAGTGTCCGTGATGAATTCAGCTCAGGTGCTTCCGCAAAGAAATTCTCGAAGTCTGTCTGGTTTTCCAACTGGATTTCCAGTTCTTCTTGGCTGTATCCTGTCAACCAACGAATGATTTCATCGACTTCTGATTTTGTGCGTCCCTTTTTTTCTACCTTGTTAATATAGAGCGGATAGACTTTGGCAAAACTCATAGTATAAATCTTATGTGTAGTCATCATTCACCCTCCAATTATCTAGTACTTATTATATTTTCCACTTGAAAAACGATGTCCGTCAGCAAATCCGCGACATGTTGTCTAGTACTTAAGCGAGGCGACTGCCCGCTCCAAAGATGGATCCATTCAGGCCGATTTTGCTTGGCAGCTTCACTACGAATCGCTGTCGTTAGTGTGTTCATTATAGGATAATCCGGCAGATGTTCTTCGTATGGTTTTAGTTCACGAATAAAGTCATTCTGAATCCCTCTTGCAGGCTTACCACTAAATACGGATGTAATGACGGTTTGATCTTCCGTACTTTTAAGAATAGCTTCGATATGTTGCGTTTTCGCACCGCTTTCAATAGCCGTCACGAAAGCTGTTCCCATTTGAACCGCTTGCGCTCCAAGTGTAAGAGCTGCCAAAACACCTCTTCCATCCATAATTCCTCCCGCAGCAATAACAGGAATCTTGACATGGTCTGCAGCTTGAGGAACAAGCGACATTGTTCCAATCATGGAGTCAGTGAAACTTCCTGAAAACGTACCACGATGGCCTCCGGCTTCGCTTCCTTGCAGTACGACCATATCAACTCCGTACTCTTCATTGATAGCAGCCTCTTTCACAGTTGTAGCAGTCCCCATCACGATGATGTTCACTCCCTGTAATTGTTGGATAGTCTCTTTAGATGGCACGCCGAATGTGAAACTACAAACCGCTATATGTTCTTGAATAATAACATCCACTTGCTTATCAAAATTTGCTGTAGACACTTCCTTTATTTCAGGCTCAGCTACACGTAACTCTTCACGATAAGGTCGTAATAATTCATTGGTTTTTTTAACCTTATCTTTGGATATCTCTGATGCTTCAGGAATAAACAAATTGACCCCAAAAGGCCGATCCGTTAATTCCTTAATCTTCTTTATCGCTTCTCTCATATCTTCTGCATTCATATAGCCCGCCCCGAGCGTACCCAGGCCCCCCGCATTGGATACTGCAGCTATCAATTCAGGCGTGGTCGTACCGCCAGCCATTCCCGCTTGAATGATGGGGTATGTAATTCCAAGCATTTTTGTTACGTCATTTTCATTCCACATCTTGTTGGACCCCCTCTAGCATGATTATGTATTTTACATAGTCGTTTTGCTACCTTTCTCTCCCTGACGCTTTAGCAACACTTTATTTCCCAGCCAATAACCCATTATGGCGGCCACCACCATAAGTAAAATCGACAAAAGTGAGTGCATGTCAGGATAAAGTAACTCTTTGATAAAGCTGACCATACCGACAAACACTCCCACAAATAATGCTCTGCCTAGATTTCCTTTCTTCACACTCTCTCCTCCTACTTTCCGCAACTACCAAAACCTTCCAAAGAGTCTTCTTACGTATAATGAATATTCTCTCCATCATAACGTAAACCACAAAAAATTGGTGCTCCCTTGTTCGTTCTAAGTAATAGAAAAAGAGCTGCAAATGGGATTCACTTTGCAACTCCGATAATCTACACACTATTTTATCATTGAATTCGGTAAATAAACTAAATTTGCCGTTGTACTGACATCGTCGTCATTCACTGTCAGTATGACCACGTATCCGGTCTTTTCCCATCCTGAATTAAACGTAGTTTCATAGTCAGTGTCAGAATAATAGTCCGCCCCAAATTCACGTTGGGCATGCTCGTTTAATTCATTGTACATCGCAAACATCTCATCTGAAGTATGATAGTAATCTTCTCCGCCCATAAAGTCATAGGTTATGAACTGCAACTTGTTATTTTCAAAGTAATAAATTAAATCTGTATAGTAACTATACTTTGTAGTTCGGTAGATCAATAATCGTTTATTTCCCTCACGTAAATTTGAAAGCAGTATCGCCGGTGACTTTGATTCAACACTCATCACTTGAGCTGGATCCATTCCAAAGTGAATGCCTCTCGTCACCATGACAGGTGGTGCAGGTCGGAAAGCCGGATCCATAGCTCTCGCCACGAATGCAGCAATATGCGAACGTGTTAATGTTTCATTTGGTTTAAATGTACCGTCAGGATAGCCCGAGGTGATATTTTCAAATGCTAGTTTACGCACGGCACTATAAGCAGTAGAACTCTTGGATACGTCTTTAAATCGAATATCTTTTTCCTTGCTAAGCTTAAACGCATTCGCAATGAAGGCAGCCATATGACCACGTGTCACTTTTTGCGTAGGCTTAAATGTACCATCAGGATAGCCATTGATGATTTTTGCTTTCACGGCAGAATTGATATAACCAGAGGAATACCTGCTCGCGGGAACATCTTTAAATTTCGTCTTTGCTTTCTTTCCATCCAATCCCGTAGCTTTAGCCACCATGACAGCGACTTCTTCTCGCGTCACTTTATCATTTAACCCAAAGCGAGCACTAGGCTCAATCACATTATTCTCTAATAAATACATAATAGCCGTGTAGTTCGGATGATTTTTCGGGACGTCTGTAAAAACTTTAGAAGAAGCTTGTGTTTTAGGAGCTACTGAAAACGTCAATAGGAGTATTAAAAATATTGCTAAAACCTTTTTCATACGTATTTATCCCCTTTTTCCATAAGATGTAACGACTATATCATGTTAAATAGATAAAAAGTTGAATACGTTAAAACATGTTGTTTTACTACACAAACGGACTAAATTTGCTAAAGAAATACTTAGAATTTATTTGTATACAATCATACTGTCTAATTTTCTAGTTACTTTAACTGTAGACTATCGCTGATTGAGTAGTAGGTAGTCAGAATAAATCAACACCTTGTGTTGTGCAACACAAGACAATAAAAACACATGAGTATAATACCTTATTTCTACTTTTCTTATTTGGTAAATCCCTGTACATATAGACTATCTTTAACAGGTATAAAGAATTATAATTTATCCATAATTACTGTGAAATATTTCCTTTACTACATATTTATATTGGCTTCTAAATTATTTTACTAATACAGTGCTGTTTTTCAAACATTGATTCCTGTAAACAAAGAGCTATGATACAAATATAGCAAACATAGTTAATACAAACTATCAGGAGGATAAGAGAAATGAAGTTACATATGCACCACATGACTCCCTGGTCTGTACTTATCAGTGCACTTTTTATCATGCTAATGACTTTTTCGTTTTCAAGTCAGGCATCTGCACACGGGTACGTAAGCCAACCAGAAAGTCGAGCACTATTATGCAAGCAAGGAGATAATAAGAACTGTGGGAGAATCATCTATGAACCACAGAGCTTGGAAGCACCAGGGAATTTTCCGATTGGTGGTCCAGCTGACGGTAAAATTGCCAGCGCCAATACTTTCTTCGAATTAGATGCACAAACCCGCCTTCGTTGGCAGAAAGTTGCAATGAAAAACGGGATGAATCAATTCAAATGGAAATTCACAGCACCACATGTAACAGGATCATGGGAATATTACATTACACGTACAGGATGGGATACGAACCAACCGTTGAAACGCGCAGATCTTCAAAAGTTCTGTACAGTAGACGGCAAAAAACAGAGACCACCTTCCGAAGTAACGCATACTTGCAATGTACCTGAACGTACGGGTTATCACGTGATCCTCGCTGTATGGAATATTGGTGATACAAAGAATGCATTCTATAACGTCATTGATGCGGACTTTGGTGGAAAACAGGCAATACCAACTGAGCCCGATAAGAATATTGATATGACACCTATTATTCCGAGCAAGCCGTTACCTGAAACAAAACCGGAAAAGCCTGTTCAGCCAAAACCTGATTTAGATAGGCCTGCTCCACCGGCAGTCAAGTGGGACGAAGGCAAGGTTTATGTAGAAGGCGATCAGGCACAATTCGAAAGCTCATTATATGAAGCACAGTGGTGGACACGTGGTGATCTCCCTGGTGATTCTGCTGTATGGAAACTATTAGAACCGGCTAACACAGACCTGCGCAACTGGAAGATGAAAAACGTCTATACAGTTGGTAATCAAGTGGTACACGAAGGTATCGTATACGAAGCGCAGTGGTGGACGAGCGGTGATACTCCAGGAAAAAAAGATGTTTGGAAATTCATCAAGATCATTAATGCCAATGTGAAGAAATGGGAAAAGAAGCTTGTTTATTTAGTAGGAAATCAAGTAATCTATGAGAATAGTTTATATGAAGCACAATGGTGGACTCGCGGAGATCTCCCAGGGGATTCAGCTGTATGGAAACTTGTGAAGTCCGCTGCTACAGGTGTGCCTCAGTGGCGCACTGCAAATGTATACGTTGCCGGCGATCAAGTGATATATAACGGCAATCTATACGAAGCCAAATGGTGGACCCGTGCAAATGTTCCGAGTGATAGTGAACAGTGGAAGCGTAAGTAATTCGATAGCCTTCTTTTTTATCAAAAAATAGAACTGCAAAGCAATTTCCCCTTTGCAGTTCCTTTTGTCAGCCTGTTTTGGATTCTACGGACATTGGTTGGATTATTTCTTTTCCTCCACTTGTCTACTCGCCATCTCAATTGCATGTTTTACCATGTTTCCTGCATCACGTGAGCGAATACCGCCCCAGCCTTCTTTCTGTACTACATCATAGAAGCCAAGCTCTTTCGCGATTTCTACTTTCAATTGATCTGACATGACGCCTTTTCTCGCCATTATAGTTTCCTCCTTTGCGGCTGACACTTGTAGTGTGTGCTGTCCAAGGAAAACTACACTTCAGTTATGTAACAAAATAAAAAATCCGCCAGAACATTCCGGCGGATTCACTAGGAAATAAATTAAAATAGCATGATGAATTATTTGATGATAAAGGCCGTTTGGTCCGAACCATCAAGGACTGTTATTTCAACCGCTTCGGTTAAAATATCAGCATAGCTGTAAGAAACTCTTTCAAACGCATTGTCATCCTGATCCAACTCTACTACGAAAACGGCACGATACGTATCGCGCAAGACTCCAGCATGTTCAATCGTCTTCTTACGACCACCATTTGCTTTCAAGTGGAGACGTTTCCCTAAATGAGCGTCCAGTGACTTTTTAATGTCTGCTAATGTTTTTGGCATGTTACTTACACCTCACTAAATATAAGCATAACATTTTTACATGCGTTTGTCAACAAAATTTTTATTTTAACAGTTTGCCTATGTCTTTGTCAATCACTTTATGATGAATTTCACTAATTTTTCATATGAAATTGTCATTAATTTTATTCCGGTTTTAGCTTGCCAAAGTGAGGGTATAGTGCATTGGCCAGTTTGATGAACTCTGCAATCGATAATGTTTCCCCTCTTCTTATCGGATCTATACCTGATTGTTCAAATGCTTGTTGAATCAACTGCTTTTTTTCTCTTCCTTCAGGGAGTGAGGACTGAAGGTTGTTCCACAGCGTCTTGCGGCGATGCAAGAACGATCCTTGTGTCACAGTGAACAAGAAGTCTTCATCCGCTACAGGGGCGTGTGCCTCTTCTCTGCGCGTCAAACTAAGTACGGCTGACTCAACGTTCGGTTGCGGAATGAACACTGTCTTCGGGACAATCATAGATACTTCTGCATCCATATAGTACTGGACAGCGATTGATAATGAACCATATGCCTTCGTGCTAGGTACTGCTGTAATTCGATCTGCTACTTCCTTCTGCATCATAATGACAAGCTGACTTACGCGGGCTTTTTCCATTAAGAATTTCATAATAATCGGCGTTGTAATATAATACGGTAAATTGGCCACGACTACGATGTCTTCGTAGTCTGAAAACTGTTCTTCAATCACTTGATGAATATCCGCTTTTAGTACATCTTGGTGAATCACCGTGACATTCGGATAAGGTGACATCGTATCTTCAAGTACAGGTAACAGTCGGCCGTCTATTTCAAATGCTACAACCTTCCCCGCCTGTCGTGCGAGATGCTCTGTTAACGCACCGATTCCAGGTCCTACTTCAATGACTCCTGTATCTTTCGTGATCGCTGCATGAGAGACGATGTTATGCAATACGTTCGAATCTACCAAGAAGTTCTGACCTAAACTCTTCTTGAATGAAAACCCGTGTTTTTGCAAAATTTCTTTCGTTCTCACTGGCGTTGCTATGTCTTTATACATCTGTTTTCATTTCCTCCTCATCGAGAATTTGTATCGCTTCGTTCAACTTTGCGACAGAAATCCGGAACATCTCTAGCCGTTTCTTCAATCCTTTGCCGTTTACCTGTCCAATATGCAATAACTCCGACAGACGTTCTCTTCGTTTTCTGGAGTCCATGTGACCGATTAGTCTAGCCTCTAGTAAAGCCGACATCGGGATCTCTTCTATTGTATGCTCACTCACCGTATAAACAGAAGCCAAAGCTTGACGAATCGCTTCGTCATTCGCATGTTCAATTCCTACTCCACGTCCGTTTTTCGCTATAGTTTCTTTCTTCGGTAAAAATGCATGCTTTACATCGGGAATCTGTTCTTCGATAATTGCCCGAATACGTCGACCAGGAAAGTCCGGATCGGTAAAGACAATGACTCCTCGCGTCTGCTGCGCGTGGCGTATCCGCTCGATCGTCTTGTCTGATATCGCCGAACCGTTCGTTTCAATTGTATCCGCTCCTGTAGCACGTTTGACAGCCACCGTGTCGGATTTCCCTTCCACCACAACTACTTCTTCTATATTCACACTATTCCTCTTTTCTTACGATATCATTCTTACTATTTTACTGTGTTTTTTCGATTCTGTACAACCATACCGGCAGGAAACAGAAAAAACCGATAAGGGGAAGAGTTTTTCTTCTCCTTATCGGTATACCGCTATTAGTTGATGACTTTAATCTTTACTTGACGACGACCAAATGAATAAGCCGCTTCTTTTGTAGGCATGTGTAAATCGATACGGTTTCCTTTGATTGCTCCACCTGTATCTCCTGCGATTGCATAACCATAACCTTCCACCCAAACCTTAGATCCTAGTGGAATCACTCGTGGATCAACTGCAATTAATTTCATATTGGGGTTCGCGCGCAAGTTAATACCTGTCGCTGTGATTCCTGAACATCCATTACAATAAGCTGTATATGCACTCGCATTTGCGTAAAATTCTTTTCCACCGCTTGGCTCGCTACTGTTACCGCGTGAAACTGCTACTTGCGCTTTTGCTGGTGTACTTGAAGATTTTGCCGTTGCATTTGTAGATGCACTTGCAGTCGCTTTTGCTGGAGCCGGAGCTGCAGTTGCTACTTCTACTTTTGGCGCTTTAGCTCCTACATGAACTACTTTATGTGTAGGCTCTTCCACCATTGTCTTACCAACTAATTCACGAGAAACCACTTTTCCATTCTTTTTTGTAATTTGGAATTTCTTTTGTAGTTTACCCTTTTTTCCGTTAGTGACAACTTTCTCTTTACCTTGAAGCATCGTCATATCTGTTTTTCTTTTTGTTTTGAAGTCTGCCGTTTCTTCAACTACATCTGTGACTTTCTCTACACGTGCAATGTTAACTACAGCATTAGATGCCGTCAACTTTGCATTTGTGTCGCCTTCTACTTTATCCAAGTTTGAAAGACGGATATTTTGATCTGTCAAAAACTTTCTAACAGTAGTTTGCGTTGACCATACAGTACGCTCTTTTCCACCGTCTTTAACAGTAACCGGGAATGCTTTAGCAATCGCAATTGGTTGATTTTCTGTAATCTTCGTTTCTAGAGCTGGTTCAATTTCGTCATGTGTAGCAACTTCAATTTCTGCTGTTTTAAGTACATCATTTACGGTAGCTTCCGTTGTCCAAAGTTCTTGTGTCTTACCATCTACGTCAATTACTACTTTGTTTGCTTTTTGCCATTTGATCTCTGTATCGTTTTCAAGCGGCGTGTTAACTGTCGGTTCTACTAGGTCATGCTTTTGTACGTTTACGTCATTAGCCGCTAGTACTTCTCCAACTGTAGATGCTGCTGTACGTAATTCTATTTGCTTACCATTAAGGTCCATTGAGATGTTCTTCTTTTTTCCGTCAATCAATACGAGTGACGTTGTTGCTACGAATAATGCCATTGCCATTAATAAAATCCCAATGCGCATAAACTTAGTATTCTTCTGAGACATGTTAAAAAATTCCCCTTTCATTACTCGGCTGAGTATATAGCGTTTAAATTACACTGTCAAACTTCCAAACTACTAACCGTTCCTTACTAGAGACATTTCAGATCTGTAAGACAAATAATTGCCATAAGTCGTTCACTGAATCTTAAACAGTTGTAATGCATTTGCAGTCGTTTGCTTTGCTACTTCCTCAACCGACACTTCTTTCAACCGCGCAATTTCCTCCGCCACTAACGTGACATAGGCAGGTTCGTTGCGCTTCCCTCGATAAGGATGCGGTGTTAAATACGGTGCATCCGTTTCGATTAACAGCTTGTCTAGTGAAATCTTTGTCGCTACTTCTTTTGGCATTCTAGCATTCTTAAATGTTACAGGCCCACCTAGCGAGATAAGAAAATTCATTTCTATACATTGTTGGGCTGTTTCAACACTACCGCCGTAACAATGCATAATCCCACCGACTTCCGCCGCATTTTCTTCCTGAAGAATACGAACTACGTCGCCTGTTGCGTCGCGATTATGAATGATGATTGGCAACTCTACTTCCTTTGCCAGTCGTATCTGTTTACGGAATAACTCTTGCTGTATATCTTTCGGTGATTTATCCCAGTGGTAATCGAGACCGGTTTCTCCAATGCCGACAACTTTCGGATGGGCCGACAACTCCTTGATCCAGTGTAGATCATTTTCTGTGCAATCTACTGCATCAACAGGATGCCAACCAATAACACCATAGATGAATGGATATTGTTCTACTAACTCCATGGCTTTGTTGATAGTTTTTGTATCAAACCCAACTACGACCATTTTTTCTACGTTTGCATCAATTGCACGTTGAATGACTTCTTCCACGTCTTCTTCGTATTGATCTGCATTTAAGTGAACATGTGTATCAATAAACATAGTATCTCTCCTAACACTGTTTTCTATTCTATTGTCTTTGATTGTGTCTTTCATCTCAGTTGTATTACAGTTGTGTTACAAATAGATTGTTTATTCTGTTTAATAAACCAGAAACGCTTTACTACTAGACATGCTCAACCTTTAGGAAGTATATGGCAAACCTTTTGCTTTTATAGGTTTGTTGTAACATTTGTGACATAAAATTAAGCAAAGTGGGTATATCGCGGAAGCCGCCCGTAAGTACCGAGGGAAGGATAATGAATATTCCACTCTTTGCGTAAGCAGAACCATTCTCCTATAAAAATAGCCGACTAGAAAACCATCTGCAACAACATAACTCCGCATCCTACTATCCAATTCCTCACTTAATGCCTATACACAAAAAAACTGCCACCAGAAGTCGTTGAATGCGACCTCTCATGACAGCTTTATTACGTGATGAATTATTTTACTTGCGCACCATTCTCTAATGCAGGATCAACTGTTGCAAGTTTTAGCACGCCATCTTTTTCGCCTGCTAAAATCATACCTTGTGATAATTCTCCACGAAGTTTGACCGGCTTTAAATTCGCAACGACAATTACTTTCATGCCTACTAGATCCTCAGCATCGTAATGTTGCGCAATGCCCGACACTACTTGACGTTGCTCGTAGCCTAAATCAACTTGTAGCTTTAATAACTTGTCGGCTTTTGGCATTTTTTCACATGCCGTGACAGTAGCTACACGCATGTCTACATTCATGAATGCGTCAAACGTGATCTCATTCGTTTCCTCTTTCACTTCTTCCACCTTCTCTTCCACTTCAGCAGGTGCTGTGATCGCCATTTGCTGACGGATGTACTCAACCTCTACTTCTGCCTCCAGACGCGGGAAGATAGGAACGCCTTTGTTGATGACAGTTGTACCTGCAGGAATCGCATAGCCCTCATCTAGTGTATCCCATCCTAATGAATCTTTAGAAAGACCAAGTTGTTCTATCATCTGTTTCGGCGCGTTTGTCATAAACGGCTGCAAGAGTACCGCTGTATGATGAAGCGATAGCGCTAAGTGATACATAACTGACGCTAATTTCATGCGATCTTCCTCTGACTTCGCCAATACCCACGGTGATGTTTCATCAATATACTTATTTGTACGAGAAATTAATGCCCATACATCGGAAAGTACGACGCTGAACTGCATCTTTTCCATAGAAGCCTCATATTTCTTCACTGTATGCTGAATCATGTCGCGTAATGGTGCATCAAATTCAGTCGGTACAAGACCTTCCGTCAGAACTTCACCATTGAAGTATTTATTGATCATAGAGATCGTTCGGTTTAATAAGTTTCCTAAGTCATTCGCCAAGTCATAGTTAATACGCTCGACAAATGCCTCCGGTGAGAATACACCGTCTTGACCAAATGGTAATTCACGAAGCAAGAAGTAACGTGTAGCGTCTAGCCCATAACGTTCAACGAGCATTTCTGGGTAGACCACATTCCCTTTAGACTTGGACATCTTGCCATCTTTCATCATGATGAATCCATGTGCAAATACTTTCTTCGGCAATGGTAAATCGAGTGCCATCAAGAAGATTGGCCAATAAATTGTATGGAAACGAACGATATCTTTACCAACCACGTGAACATCCGCTGGCCAGTATTTATTGAATAAAGACTCGTCATCAGACATATAACCAAGAGCCGTAATGTAATTCGTCAATGCATCAACCCAGACATAAATAACATGTTTTGGATCCCCAGGCACTTTAATTCCCCAGTCGAACGACATACGGGAAACAGATAAATCTTCAAGTCCTGGCTTAATGAAGTTATTGATCATTTCATTCTTACGTGATTCAGGCTCAATGAACGTTGGGTTTTCTTCATAATACGTAAGTAAACGTTCTGCATACTTTTTCATATTGAAGAAGTATGATTCTTCCTCCACTCGATGAACCGGACGACCACAGTCTGGACAGTTCCCATCAACTAGTTGCGACTCGGTAAAATAAGATTCACACGGAACACATTTCCATCCTTCATACTTTCCTTTATAAATATCTCCATTTTCGAGAAACTTCTTAAATATCTTTTCAACAATTGACTTATGACGATCTTCCGTCGTACGGATCAAGTCGTCATAAGAGATATCCATCAGTTTCCACAGGTCTTTCGCGATGTCTGCAATGCCATCGACATATTTAATGGGAGACTGACCTTCCTCTTCTGCCTTTTCCTGGATCTTCTGACCGTGCTCGTCCATTCCAGTTAGAAATCTGACATCATAGCCACGTAAACGCTTATATCGCGCCATTGCATCCGATGCAATTGTCGTGTATGCCGTTCCTATATGAAATTTCCCACTTGGATAATAAATAGGTGTAGTGATATAAAACGTTTTTGATTGATTCTCCACGCGTAATTCCTCCAAATAATTAATGTATACTTTCATTTTATAGGATGTTGCACAAAAGTGCCATGTTCTCCTCCGAACCCTTATATTTTTATAACTTTCTTCAGCTTGCTCACTGCCCGTAATCCCCATACCTTTACCATCTCACATTTTTTACCTGTCAAAAAATTAATAAAAATTAATAGTGTTTATTTGAGTTATGATGATTGACGGTTATTGGAAGAGTTGGTATGATATTTAACAGACAAGAGAATCATGTCGAATTTTGACGAATGTTAAATTTGGAGTGTAGGGGGAATTTTTTCCATGAAGTCTACTGGAATTGTAAGAAAAGTTGATGAGCTAGGCCGTGTTGTGATACCGATTGAACTCCGTCGTACGCTCGGTATTGAGCAAAAAGACGCATTAGAAATATACGTGGACGACGACAAAATCATCTTGAAAAAGTACATGCCTAATATGACATGTTCTATTACGGGGGAAGTATCGGATGATAACCTTCGTTTGATCGACGGCAAGTTAATTTTGAGTCCTGAAGGCGCAAAACAATTGATGGATGAAATTCAAAATAAAATCAATTGATTTGTAAAAGTCCTGAACGTTTAACACGTTCAGGACTTTTTTGTCTTATTCTACGTGATATGCCTGATAAACATCTCGTTTACTTACCTCGCGAAGATCGGCTACCTCTTTTATCGCATCTTTCGAACGAATTTCTTTTTCTTCTATTATATGTTCAACATGCTCCTTGATTGACAAGTCTGTCCACCAGGCAGTCGCAACTTCCTGTTGGATGTCCTGATTACCTTCCACGACCAAACAGAACTCTCCTCTAATTTCATTGGAATCTGCCCACTCAATTGCTTCTGCAATTGTCCCTCTCAAGAATTCCTCAAATCGCTTCGTCAATTCGCGGGCCATTACAATCTTTCGTTCATCCCCAAACTGTTCTGCTAAGCCACGCAGTGTCTGTTTTAAACGATGAGGGGCTTCGTAAAACAATAAGGTTTCCTCATAGCGCTGTAATTTCTCGAGCTGGATTTTCAGCTCCTTCTTTTGACGCGATAGAAAGCCAAAAAACAAGAACGGTTGTGGTGTAATACCTGATGCTACTAATGCTGTAATGGCTGCGTTCGGTCCTGGAACAGGAACGACAGCAATTCCCTGTTCAATAGCCAATTCCACTAGATCTGCACCAGGATCTGAAATACACGGCATTCCTGCATCACTGACAATAGCAATATCCTTCCCTTCTTGAAGGAGTTCTATAATCTTTTCTCCCGCCACACGTGTATTGTGTTCATGATAGCTGATCATTTGTGTAGTAATCTCAAAATGATTACATAATTTTATCGTATTACGCGTGTCCTCCGCCGCAATATAATCTGCTTCCTGTAAGATTCGGACTGCACGGAATGTCATGTCCTCGAGGTTGCCGATTGGTGTGCCTACGATGAACAGCTTCCCGAACTCTGTTGCTTCGGCACTCTTTTGTGACGTAATCATGTGGACCGCTCCTTTTTTATATAGTGTTCTTTTTGTTTTCTGGTCAATTGCTTAAACTGATACTCTGCTTGCATCGCCTGTCGCTGCGTTTCAAACGATTCTTGATAAATGTACTTTACAGGTAAGCGCCCTCTCGTATATTTAGCACCTTTTCCTTCATTATGTACACGCAAGCGACGTTCTAAATCATTCGTATATCCAGCATAATACGATCCATCATTACATGTCAGCACATAGAAGAAGTGTTCATTCTTCTCCATACAATAGCTGCCTCACTTCTTCTGTATACTCCCCATTTTCGCGGTAGACATATAAAGGAGGTAGGATTTTCAGATCAGGTTTTCCATCCTTAATTGCTTCAATTAACAGTGTATTCGCATCTTTTCCTTCTTTCGGATAGACAAAACGAATGCGCTTTGGTTCCAGACGGTACTGTCTCATCGATGTAATGATGTCGAGAAGTCTGCCAGGCCGGTGGACAAAAGCCGCTTTTCCACCTTGCTTCAATAATTCACTTGCAGATTTCACTGCTTGATCTAATGTTAGCTCCACTTCATGCCTAGCGATCGTATAGTGCTCACTTTTATTTCTAGCACTTGCTTCATTTGCCGGGAAATAAGGCGGATTGCATGTTACGGTGTCATATACTTCGTAACCAATTTTCTTTGCAATCCCTATGACGTTTTCATGTTCAATTGTTATCTGTTCTTCGAGACCGTTAAGCGCTACGCTTCTGTGTGCCATATCCGCTAGCCGTTCTTGCAACTCAATACCGATGATTTCACCTTTTGTTCGAGCACTCATGAACAATGGGATTACACCATTCCCCGTACACAAATCCACAATCTTGCCTCCACGGATCGGCATATAGGCAAAACGCGCCAGCAGCACCGCATCTAGTGAAAAGGAAAAAACGGAAGGACTTTGAATAATCCGCAAGTCCTCTGCTAATAAATAATCCAATCGTTCGTCACTTTGTAGGTTCACAATCTACACTCCTTCAATCAAAAGAAAAAGCCAATACCTAAAAATAGGAATTGACCTCTCAACCGTTCTGTTTATTTAAGAATGACAGGCAGAATAGACAATCCTCGCCTTTACGACTGCTGCCATAGTGGACATTGCACACATGAAAACCTTCATTGTACAAACGAGCCAGATTGTCTACGCCTTCGCCCACATCAAGCTTCTTTGGACGTTCATCACGCGCGGCCTCTTCTATTTCTTGTGTAATCTTATCGATTTCATCGAGTCGCGTTCGTAGATGATGGTTTTCCAGACGAAGCGAGTGGTTTTCTTCAGTCATCTTTGCAACAAATCCAATGAGTTCCCTGAATTGTTTTTGCATAGAATCCAACTGTTGTTCAAAATCCATTACCCTGTCAAGGAAGTTCACTTCTTTCAACTGTTCCACCTCATCATTTAGTCAATTGAGCTGTTTCTTTCTGTAAATCCTCAATCTCACTCCACGCATATTCCACTACTCGTTCAAATGCCGGCATATTCACTTGAAGCACACGCTCCAATAAGTTCAGTCCGACTACCTTCCCTACTCCATCCTGTGTAACTACTTGTTTACCAAGATCGGGCATGAGTGCTTTCGCTTCTTCATATGCATCATTTTCATACTTCAAGCAACACATCAAGCGACCACACAGACCAGAAATTTTCGATGGGTTCAATGAAAGGTTTTGATCTTTCGCCATCTTAATAGACACTGGTTCAAAATCACCCAAAAATGTTGAACAGCAAAGCATTCTACCACATGGACCAATACCGCCTAGCATTTTTGCTTCATCACGCACACCGATTTGGCGCAATTCGATTCTCGTCCGGAAAATCGCAGCGAGATCTTTCACTAAGTTGCGGAAGTCTACTCGACCTTCAGCAGTGAAGTAAAAAACAATTTTATTACGATCAAATGTATATTCTACATCTACTAAACGCATATCTAATTGATGTTCCGCAATTTTTTCTACGCAGACATCAAATGCTTCATTAGCTTCTTGCTCATTCTCTTTGACGCGTTCACGATCACCCTCATCTGCAAGACGAATGATCTTTTTCAATGGCAAAACGACATCTTCATCATCTATTTCATTACTTCGACTGGCTACTTTACCGTACTCTACGCCTCTCGCGGTTTCCACAATGACATAGTCACCAATTTCAATCGGCATATCCAATGGGTCGAAATAATATAATTTTCCCGCCTTTTTAAAGCGGACGCCTACGACTTTAAACAAACAATAACCCCTCCTGCATAGTAAGCACCAATTGTTCTAGTAAAAGCGTACGATTCATATTTTGATGCAATCGTTTTTTCGCCTGCAAGACGGCATCTATTTTAACAGTTAAACTGCTATAAGTATTTTTGACAGAATGTCCTGTGAAGACTTCTACTTGATCGGGATAGGATATCGTCGACTGCAACCCTGCTTTTACCGCCACAATATCACGGTATGCGAAGAGAAGCAAATCGAGTCCTTGTTCACAATCACTTTTTTCCTTCATGGAAGGCATCCAATCTGTCTGAATGAACAGCAATGCCTCACCCGGAGTTCTCTGTTCGATTGCCTCTACTAATTTTAACACTAATTTCCGTCTCTGTACAAAGGAATCTTCTTGAGCCATTTCATAAGCTACTTCGACATTTGCTGTCATCATCGTTACAGTAGATGCCATAGAGGCTGTAACTCCTTTTTCCACAAGACTTTCAATACTATTCTGGCGATTCATTGGCTGTAGTGAAATTCGCTGACAACGTGATTGAATGGTCGGCAAAATGGATGGATAAGAATCTGTAAGTAAAATAGCTGTGACGCTTCCTTCAGGTTCTTCTAGGAATTTCAGCAATGTATTGGCTGCCGAAGCATTCATTCTTTCCGCATTAACAATCACATATACTTTTCGTCCTTCTTCATACCCTTTTTTCGTCATCTTCATAATTAATTCGGACATTTGATCCTTTTTGATATCCTGTCCGTCGGGTCTAATCCATACTAAGTTCGGATGGTTACCCGATTCTATACGTTTACACGAATGACATGTTTCACATGGAACATTTTCTTTCGGATTCATGCATAATAGCAGTTTTGTGAAATATTGTGCAATCGCTTCTTTGCCAGCCCCATTTGAACCGTCAAAAATATAGGCATGTCCAATACGCTGTCTTCGGTGAATCATAGTTAATTTATCAATAACCTGCTTCTGAGACTGCAATGCATGGTCGTGCAACTTCTGTGACATGCAAGCTCCTCCTTAGTTAGTAAAGATGTTGCAAAAAACCCCGTGCTACATGTGAGTGCGGCACGGGATCACGTATATAAATTGATCAGAAGACCTTTGATTTCACCTATTTTGGCGAGTAAATCAATGGATGACGCTTCTTCATCCAACAGTGCTTCCGTCAACGCGATTAGTTTTTCATCTATTGTTTGGACAAGTTTTAATCGGCGGCCTTCACCGAATTGGTTCCATGTATGAGATTGTGTTAGCTCAATACCTGAATCTACCGCTTCTTTCAAAAAACGTTTAATCAACATCTTGTACTTCGCCATATCACGTAAATTCCGGGACCTAGCGAGTCGATCCCCCGCACTTGAGATATCCCCAAACAACCGTGCGATCTGTTCTCCTTGCAGACGAGATCCTTGTTTTTCTACCATTTGTCCAAACTTGGCATTACCTTGTGCATGCCGAAGAGGGTCAGGCGGTAACTTATCCATCCCTGTACGGTATTCACCATTGACTTTCATCAGCATTCACCTCTAGATTAAAAATGGTGGAACTGTTCAATTGGCAAGACGAATACAGTAGCTCCGCCTACTTCTACTTCAATTGGATACGGAATATATGAATCCGCATTACCACCCATTGGTGAAACCGGTGCGACCATTTGATCGCGGGAACGGCAATTATCACGAATTAAATCCAGTGCTTTGGAGACTAACTCATCTTCCACACCCATTAGAAACGTTGTGTTACCAGCGCGAAGAAATCCACCTGTACTGGCTAACTTTGTATTCCGAAAATCACTTTTAGTCAATGCAGAAGATAATCGGTTACTATCTTGGTCCTGTACCACTGCTACAATCAGTTTCAATGTACTCTCCCCTTTTCCGATTTCTTATAAAAACATGTTTCTTTTTTATTATATCATGAATTCTTATGTAAGTTGACTTCTGAACTTACAATTTGCCAAACATTTTCAATTACTTGTGCTGGTAATTGTTGTGCGTCCACCACCTGGATTCGCCCTTCATCCCGAAGCATTACTTCTTGATAGCCTTTATACACTTGTTCATGAAACTCCAGTTTTTCCAAATCTAGACGGTTCTGTTCACGCTCTTGATCTTTCCATATACGGGCTAGCCCCACTTCGGGCGGCACATCGAAGAAGATGGTGCAATCCGGCATATATTCCTCAATCGCGAACAAGTTGATTGCCAGAACTTCGTTGATGCCAAGTTTACGTGCAACCCCTTGATAAGCCAATGAACTATCAATGAAACGATCGCATAGCACGATTTTATTCTGCTTGAGTGCAGGGATGATTTTCTCTACTAAATGTTGTCTCCGCGCAGCTGCATACAGCAACGCTTCCGTCTTACCGTCCATCGCACTGTGGTTTGAGTCCAAAATGACTTCACGGATTTTTTCTGCTATAGGAATGCCACCTGGTTCTCGTGTCATGACTACATCTTGTCCTTGTGCTTTTAGGCGCTCTGCAATTTCTTGCAATACAGTCGTCTTGCCAGCCCCTTCTGGTCCTTCAAAACTAATGAATAATCCTGCCATCTTGTTATCCCCTATCTATTCAACAACTACTTTTATTTGTTTCGTCTCTTTATTAATTGCTCCTTGAAATCTACAGCCCGCCATTAATAGATCATCTATTTGTTCCATGTGTTCATGGCTAATACGCTCTCCTGCACATAAAAGTGGAATGCCTGGCGGATACGGAATAATCGCATCCGCCGCCACTCTGCCAGTGGCGCTCTGCATGTTTAGCCATTCCATATCCATCGTATGAAGCTGACTTGCTGTATATACTACCGTTGACGGAGAACTCTTTGATAAATAGTTGTGGATCCGCACTGAAGTAGTTTTTTTCTCCGCTAAGCAGTTCATCGCTACCTTAAATTTGTCCACCACGTCAATGTAGCGTTTTCCATCCCCTACTTTCACTAAAGGCAGGACAAGCAACACTTGGTATAGATCGGCCAACTCCGGATAAATATCCTGATGCTCCAAGGCCTCTTGCAAGACGTACCCCGTATGACCTGTTGCGCGTATGAGTAACTTCAGTTGATCGTCAGTTTCCACTACTTCAACGCCCGCCATGTTGCACAAATCTCGAATTAAATTCCTTCTATATAATTGAAAGCTTTCAAAGTCTTTTTCATCATATGTCTCTGCATAATACCTTGCATCATCCAAAGATGCCATCAATAAATAAGATGGACTGCTGGACTGTAACATCTGGAGGTAATGTGCGACTCTTTCCATCTTCACAAATTGCGAATGTATATGTAAAAAAGAGGCCATAGTCATCGCGGGTAATGTTTTATGCGCTGAATGAACGACCAGATCTGCTCCGAGTTCGAGTGCGCTCGTTGGAAATGCATCATGTACTATAAAATGTGCCCCATGCGCTTCATCAACTAGAACCGGTATGCTAGAACTATGACACACTTCTATAATCTGTTCTAAATCTTTATTTAGTATTCCGTAATAAGTAGGCGTCGTGAAGACGGCTGCTTTTACATTTGGATACTGTGTAAGGGCCTCTTTTACGGTCTTCAA
Source organism: Sporosarcina sp. P32b (assembly GCF_002743335.1). Lineage (GTDB taxonomy): Bacteria > Bacillota > Bacilli > Bacillales_A > Planococcaceae > Sporosarcina. Next base: position 15,468 of record NZ_PDZB01000018.1, on the reverse strand, counting down.
AGATACCGTTCCAGCCGTTTGTGTCAGTTCATCCCAATCTGGGGATAGAAACACCGGGTTGGCCCCTGTCAGTTCCAGTGCATTGAATATCGATTTATGTGCATTGCGTTGTACCATTACTAAGTCACCCGGTCGAACGGTTGCATACAGCATAGCCAGGTTTCCAACAGTCGAACCATTCACTAGAAAGAAACTCCGTTCACTACCGTAAAGACATGCCAACTTGTCTTCTGCTTCTTTAATGGCTGCTGACGGTTCATGCAAGTCATCAAGTCCTGTAAGCTCCGTCAAGTCGTAGGCGAGTGCTTGACGCACAGCAACTGGCAAATTGGATAATGCGCCACCTTTATGTCCGGGCACATGGAATGATACAGGTTTCCGGTCATGAAAGTTCTGCAAGGCTTGCACAAGTGGACGATCTTGATACTTCATCTATTACGCACTCCTTTACTTTCATTTAGTATAGCAAAAAGCGACACTCCTGAGTAAAGGAGAATCGCTTTTAAAATAGCTTGTGTTCGTGATCTTACATTTGATTTCTCATATATCGAAGTCAAGTAGATACGTACACTCTCCTTCGTTAAAGAAGAATTTCTGGCTGTCTTTTTTTATGCGTTTATCTAATACATGAGATGAAATTACTTCTCGTTCAAGTGGTGTCAGAAGATTTAGGATTGGATTCTGTTCTAATGTCGCCTGTACTAAGCGTTCTACATAGAAATAGGGGACCTGGGTCCAATTCATATACTGTTGTTGCTCACGAATTTTTACATATCCCTTTAACATTAATTCTATATTCTCTTCCTCCATGAATAATTGCGTATAATCGTATTCTTTACTATAAGTCATAGCATCATGTAATGACTGAGTCATCTTTAGCCAGTGTTCTTGATGGGCGTAACACGAGCTCTCCAAGATCATCGCTTCGACGATAGTCTCGGTTTGCCCTTCCTGTAACGCTTCGATTTTCACTTGTATTACTTTCTTCAATGCCTCTTCCCATTTCCCTTTCATAATCAATAGTCTTGCTTCTATAAGTGTGATAAATGGATGTTGTGGAAGTCCCTCCAGGTTAGCCTCCCGCGCTTTCAAGAAGGCAGCATCTGCTTCTTCTAGACAATCTTGCCTCAAGTAGAGGAGTGCTTCGGAAGCATATAAAAACCTTTTCCAGTAACTATCTTCTGTATAAGACAAAGCACTCTTCAACGCTCCATGCGCTATTTCTATCTCGCCATCTGCCATATACAGCTTACAACTTAGCACGTACATAGGAATTAGCAGACCTGGATCTTGGAAATGATGAGCTAAAAGAAGTGCTTCTACTTGGTGTTCTCTAGCTTCTTTCATTAAGCCTTTCACATACAATGTTTCCGCTTGAATTCCGTGATAATAACCGATAATGGAAAGTTTATTTCCTAGGCAAGGTTGTCGGTCCAGTCGTAATAGCTGGTATTCGCAGTTTGCCACCTTTTTATAAGAACCTAATGGTGTTCGTGATAATATAGGCTCCTTTTTATTAAACTGAATTGGCATGAAAAATAGCTTGGAGCTCTTCTCTACATGAAGATCATATCCTTTTTGCAGCCACCGCCCTACTTCTGTTACACCACCCATTTGAATGATTGTGATGTAGGACTTAATTAAGAAATAATCGTATGCCGCAGATTGACTTCTTAAGGTAAAAGCATCCCATTTTTTTCGATTTTCCTTCGATGTCATTTGTTTTGCGATATTATCCGCTGCATCCACTTGATGCTCGGCTAGAAGAGAAAAAGCATATAGTAGCTGAAGATCTAAGCCTAATGGAATATGAGCTTTTTCAAATTCATGGCACCAAGAAATGAAAGCTGAAGTTTCTCGATTCTTTATAATATCTTCACCATGATTCATCATCCAAGTGCTTGCCAGTGGATACGCCTTTCCTATCAATGCATGGGTAATTGCTCGCACAATATCACCTTGCCGGAAATATATGCCGGATGCTTTTTTATGCAGTTCTAATACAAAGTCCTTTGAATAGTTTTTTTGCAAGCTTTGCCTTAATGCTACTGCGAAAAGAGGATGATAACGGTAATATGTGTCTTTTTGTGTAATCTTTTCAATGAAGAATCCCTTTTCCTCTAGATTTTGTAAATGAATTAGGCTTTCTTTAGTTTCTAGTAATGCATCGCATACTTTTTGATCCATGATGTCTAGAATCGATGTTGCTAAGAGAAAATTCTGTGCCGAACTTGAAAATTCACTCCATAAATCATTCATTAAAACATTCATAGAGTGTTGTTGATGCTGGTCAGATTGTAGCTGATCACACGTATCTTGAGACTGCAGAACGTTTCGTAATCCTGCAGGCCAACCTTCTGTCTGAATATATTTCTTCCACATTGATTGTTGCTGTTGGGGTTGATGTTTGACATATATTTTCATATCTTCAACTGTAAATCGTAAATGCTGTTTCTTAACTTCAGTAACAGTGAATAAGGATTTCCAAAGTGCTAGTGTAAAGGGAGGGAGATGGCGACTTGCGAAGCAAATCTTCAATGATTCTGGAAGATCCATTACAAAATACTGGATCATTCCCAAGAGTTCTGGAGCAGTAATATGATGGAAATCATCGATAATTAATCGAACCGGCTTGGTCATTACACTGCCTAGTGCTTTGTAGAAATCCCACATTACGTCCAGTTCATTACGGTCTGCATTGGCCAGTTTCTGCTGTAGTTTCTCCTGTGGTAGCAAATTACACGCCGAGTAGACTGTGTAGACGATATACCGAAAAAAGTGAACTGCCTCATTATCGGTCTTATCGACCGTCAACCATGCAACGTTTTCATCCAATTTATTCGACCAATGAGTTAAAAACATCGTCTTTCCATAACCTGTTGGAGCAGTAATGAACAGTACCTTTGATTGCAACGCTTCCTTTTGAACAGAGATCATATTCTCTCCGTTAATCCACTCTTCATGCAGTACGGGTTTTTTTATTTTTGAGGCTAATAATACAACCATGACCATCACATCCTTATTGATAGTAGTTTACTTTGTTCTACTGCCAATCTTTGGCCTGCAGTACTGCTTGTATCCGCGAGCTAACATTGAGTTTCTTATAGACTTTCGATAAGTATACTCTTACGGTTCCCTCTGAAAGAAATAGCTGTTTCGCAATCTCTCTGTTGGATAAGCCAGTTGCAAGTGCCTTAATCAACTCTTCCTCGCGTGGAGTCAAATTCGGTTTACTACTGTGATGAGTAGCTAATGGGCGGGCGATATGATCCGTCCGTAACGACTGGGCAAAGACAAGCGGAACTGTTTTCCATTGTGGTTGTTCAAACTTCATTCGATCTTTTATATACCTCATAAGCAATGGATTCAAAGCCTGTTCATCCAAAAACACGCGTTTATGGCCTGATTCCACTGCCAATTCTAACGCTTCATGAAGTACATCGATTGCTAGCCTTTTTTTGTTGTTTTTCCACATACAGATTGAACGCAGTATCTTTACCTCAATAGTAGTTGTCATATGAGATTCTTCCTCAGCTACTTGCGTAACTCGATCAATATAATAAAGTGCTTTTCGTATATTACCTTTTGCAATATGCAATCTTGCTTGTACAAGCATCCCAAACACCAAACCAGATGCTGTTTGCCAATTGATTAAATTAGATGATTTGTTCAACTCAAACTCTGCTTGATCGAAGGATTCTTCTCGAATATAACTTAAAGCTTTCATTGTAATTAATATACATTGCCAGTTAGTGGTAACTGTTGACTCTATTGCTTTGTTCAATATGGCCTGAGCTTTAATAAACTGCTTATTGGCCAAATAAATTTTAGCTTGCAAAATATACATTGGTACAGACAAACCTGGATCACTTTGACGATAACTATATTCCATGGCTTTTTTAGCATATTGCTCGGATTCGGATAATAGATTCATTTCGTAGAACACTTCTGCTTGTAGACCATAACTGTATCCTGCAAGATTATGAGCATGGAATTTATTGCTTTGCAAAACATCATTAAATGTAGACAGTTGTTTGATGGAGTTCAGCTTACCTCTGTTACCTAAACAAGTTCTTATCAATTGCGGTTTAAAGTGGTTATAGGTCATCGAAATGTTATTCCATCTGGAATCAGCAGGAAATGATTGATTATGAATGCTTTTCTTTAAATAGAAGACTTCTTTTTCTATTGGTCTATACTGTGTAAACAACATAAGCACTTTTGCAATATCTAAAATCAACGAGGCGTCTTCTAATAAGGCTTCCTCCTTCCAACACGTTTTTTCATGCCTACGATCGAGCTCTCGGATAATCGATCCCGCTTTTTCTATTTCGGACTGTAAAGCTAGATTGAATGCATATACTGCAAGTGTTTCCACATGGAGATCGAAAGAGCTTCTACGTAGCACTATGACCCATCGTGCAAACATATCGGTCTGTTTAGATAAAATGATATTTACCAAATTCTCTTCAATCCAACGATCAGCTACATCAAATAATTCTCCTTTAATTGCCAACTCAATTCCTGTTGCATAGTCTCCCTGTCCATATTGAGCATGTGCTGCTTTAGCATAGATTTCTGTTATACTGTTTTTTGAAAAGTACCGATGCATTTCATTTTGTAAGGCAATTGACCAAAGACCATGGTATCTGTATGCCAGTGGACTGTTCGTCAACCGATTAATAAACAGACCGCTCTTTTCAACTTCTCTCAACATGTCTTCACTATCATTACGGTTTAATACTTGATTACAAATTTCAGGTGTTACTTGTTTCAGTACCGATGTACGCATGAGAAAATCTTGCATAGAGGGGGTGAGACTGGATACGACCTCATACAGTAAGTAATTTGCCACTACAGGCGATAAGATGGAGGAATCATTTGCTTCCCATTGAAGGATCTCTTCTGATCCAGTTAGACTTATTAATTGAAGACCTAAAGGCCAACCATCTGTAATACGCAATACTTGCTGATAGAAAAACCTTGAATGTATCGATTGTGGTGAACGCTTACCATAAAAATCCCGGACTTCGTGCAATTGAAACTGTAGTTGTTCGATACCGATTTCGTAAATCCAGCCCTTTGTCCGCCACTTGGAAACGTCTAGTGGTACCTCACTTTGGCTTGTCATGAAAATCTTTACGTGTTGTGGTAAATACTCAATGAATCGGTTCATCATTTTATGAACGACAGGATTCGTTACCATATGATAATCATCTAGAATAAGTGTAGTTCTTCTTGGTTGGTTACTGAGTTCATTTAACAGCATATCGATGAACGTAGAATAAGGTGGGCTTGTTTCGATGAAAGATAATAGCCTTTCTACATTGATCCCACTCCCGCTTTTCTCTATTGAGATAATCACGTAAGTCCAAAATCGAACTGGATCATGATCTAGTTCGTCTAATGTGAGCCAAGCCGTCGAATTTGTTGTTTTAGAGAATGATTTACACAGCAACATGGTCTTTCCATACCCCTTTGGCGCACAAACAATAGTAAGTCGCACCCGTTTCGCATGAATAGGAATTTCTATATCTTCTCTCATTATTATTCCTTCGTTTGCAATAGGCATTTTGATTTTCACATCCGCTCCATGTACTTTCACAAATCTTCTCTCCCTTCGATTGCTTTATGACTCACACCTAGGCTCAAATATATATACTGGACTTGCGCACCTTTATGAAATATCTGTGTTGAAAAATATTTCACCAATTGGTTTATTGAGTACGTCGGAGATTTTCTTCATTGTCTTGGCGCTTGGATAGTAAGCTCCATTCTCTATTTTGGATAAAGCTGTACGTCCGATGCCCACCCGCTCAGCCAGTTCAGCCTGCGTCAGGTTCATTTGTTTCCTAAGTTCTTTTATATGATTGGCAAACATCTCGTTTTCTCCTCTCACTCTCGCTTTATAGTTGACTGCCTTATTTAGAAATTCTAATGTGGATGTTTTCATTCCACCCATACGCCATAGGGAAACCCTCATTTGTCCCTCTTCAGCTGCAACTTTCATCCATTGATACAAAGTCTGCTGGTCTCCATACCAAACAGTGAACGCATCGCCGTGTTCATCTTGATAATCAAAGTACATACCGCCACTGGATGGATCTCGTCTCGGTAAATCTTTACTTTTCCTGGAAAGATCTTCTGCCTCTGTCTCAGTAAGGGTTTTTGTCTCACCTTTTCCGTGTTGCCAACTAAAACCGCCAGCCGATAGTGCGATAACCGGTTGCCCAGGAAGAGAATCCATTTTATTCACTACTTTACGGATGAAATCATCATCTGCCTTTGGGCCGGGCTCTGAATGTCCACCAAATAAGTTATAGGCCATCATGACATAGACAGGTCCTATTGGAAAATTGTATTGTTCGACGGGTAAATTAGGTTCCAATATAATACGCAATGACTTGCCTTGTGCTAGAAGAACGTCATATAGTTCTTTATAAAATTGAAGCAAGTTTGGCAGATCTTCTTCATCTATATTTTCATAGTCTATTTCTAAGCCTTCAAACTGATAGGCACCGATGTACTCCAAAATATCATTAATATGCTTTTTGCGACTTTCTGACGTTTCTACCAAGCGGCTAATTAACTCGGAATCTTTGTGAACGACCGTTCCATCAGGTAGAAACTGATCATTTACAATCGTTAAATCGAGAGGTATATTACGTTCCTTTGATAGTTTCTTCATAGCATCAATGGCATCGTCCATTTTGTTCCGTAAATATACGTGATCCTCTTCATCAAAATAGGCTGCAAAAACCTGCGCCCTATCCAGACCTTTAACTTGTCGGAGGTCATCCACACCACTTTGCCACTGCCATTCCGTCACCCAAGCTGAAAATTCTAATTCGTCTAGAACTGATAAATCCATAGTTTGCTGTTTCCTTTCCTGGCATCCACTAAAAAGGAAGCAGGAAATTACAATGAGTAATATTCTTTTATTAGTAAGCAATGAAATCTCCGCCTTTTCAGTTCGTGCCAGTTATTAGAAATTATCAACTACCCAATTCATTGCCGACTTGATTGATCCAACAAACGTATACATGAGTTGCTGTGGCTTTTGTATTTCATTTGTAAACAATGTCGTCTGCACAACATCACTGTCCGGCAAGGAAGCGATTGTAACATCACTAAACTGCGCATCATGAATTGGATCATTGAAATCTCCTGGCACCCATGTAGAACCTAGTGCTAGCTTTCCAGCCCCGATCCCTTGATTGACGACCAGATTGTTAACAATATTTTTGTCATTCAGCTTGATGTTTAATTTATGATCCTGAAGTACAATTTTTATATTTTTTTCATTAAGTAATTTTTCATGCTGCACTTTGTCTTCTTTTTGTGAAGCTGTTTGATCTGTTGTTTGCTCCATTGTGGCTTTCGGTATCGGTTTTGTTTCAAGTAACTCTTTCAACTGTCCCGCTACCTTTTCTTCAATCACAAGATGATCGTTTTCAAATGAAACTTTGATATAAGAATCGCCATTATTACTTCGTCGTAAGTATATGGATTGTTGGCCTTCAGCAGTACCTCCCACTTTTCCTGTGAACTGAATATCCTTGTTAGTACTCTCTGTCAGTACCAGCTTTCCATGCTTTCTTGCTTTCGACGTTAGAGTAATCGTATTATCACGAAACTCCGCCGCGCTCTCAATTTCCTTCCACTGCTTAGCTTGGTTTTCATTACCTCTTACAAAAGCCACCTCTTGATTTGTATCACTTAGAATCTTCATGAGTAAATGATTCGTTGACCAAGATGTCTTTGGCTGGACGCGGGTGAGGTTATATAACTCTTTTTCTTTTGTGTTATATGCATCCCCTTCTTGATTGAAGTGCATATTAAATGTTTTTCTAATCTCTTTATCGTTGACTTCAGTAACCAATTTATTCGCTGAATTGTACAGACCGTTGGCATGCATAATCATGTAGACACCAGGCATTGCACCCAATTTCCGTTGATACACATCGCGCATCTCTTGATAGTCATTTGTAATGCGTTTTTCCATCTCTACCCGGTTCTCACTTGGAATCAAGTACTGATCACGGATGAAGTCCATTGAAAAGTGATTGTACGAATCAATTTCGTCTTTACTCAGTACTTCTTCATCATCACGAATATTTAAGAATGTACCTTCTTTATTGAAGATGTTGATGTACGTTAAACGGTTACCATTACTACCCAATTCCCAAAAGCCACTCTTTTTCATCTGTTTTAGATGTGAAGGTTGAAGAAACCGCTTATCGTTCTCGTCTAATTTGTTGGCAAAAGAAAGTAATGTCGCTTTGTAGTTATACTTCTTCAACAATGGATTGACGAATACGCTCGTGTCTGTACGTCCATCTTCGAAGGCAAGGAACAATGCTTTCTCAGGTAACGGTTTCTTGTCATTGTAGAAATCGAGAATATCTTGTTGAGAAATGGTTTCGTATCCTTGGTTTGTCAACGCTTCTAGCTGTCGTTGCAATTGTTTTTTTGCAAACAGTGAGTCTGATCCATCCCTTGATACACCTGGATATGAAAGAGCAATAAATCCTCTCTTATTCTTCCAATCTTTAGTATTCGATGCATCGTAATGATTTATTTCGACAAACGTTTGGAACACAAGGAAAACAATAACCAATAAAATACCCAATTGAAAAATTGATCGTCTGACTTTCCGTCGATTCTTCTTTTCATAATCTAATATTTCATTACTTTTTCGTTTCATATGTCATTCTCCTTGTCTACAAACTCATATAGTTATGATTTGATAGTTAGAGGATCTTTTTTCAGCTTCTTCCCCAACTTCTTCTCACGCGCTTCAATATCTTGTGGTGTATCGCGCGTTCCCCAAGTAGATTTCCAGAACGTTACCCACGCAACAGGCATCTGCCATAAAAGAACAGCCTCATACATCAAAACGAAGACAAATCCGAAAATCCACAGACTGCTTTTCCTAAAGAACAAGTACGCGACACTCATCATAAAGGCCATAAGGAATAATCCCATCAAGAAGGTTGTTGGGATTATACCGTGAAACAGCGGCACATAGACTAAGTTGTACAGTACGACAACCGGTGCTGCGATTGGTACAATCAGTCCCACGTAAAAGAATAGAGCCATGAATACCTCTTTCCTCCAAATAAATGTTCCCGCTCGTAGTGATTCACGTAACCAAGAGCGTTTCCAGCGCATTTGCTGTTTCAAAAAGACACCAAATTTGTCTGGTACAACTGTCGAACAGATTGCCTTATCTTGGTATGCCGTGCGGTGTGTTTGTAGAATATAATTGGTCATACTGCGATCATCTCCAAATGTTGCTGGCTGCCCTAAGAACGTTTGATTAAGCCAATCCTCTTGATTCTTAAGAATCAAAGACTTTCTATAGCAAGACAGTGGACCCGATAAACAAGTGACACAGTCAAAGTATGATTCGGCGGCTTTCATGACGCGGAATGCGATGTAGTAGCGCACGACTTGTAATTTAGTAATATTGTTTGTATATTTATTTTCAACATCCGTCCGTCCTGAGACGCCACCCATTTTAGGATCTTGGAATGGCTGAACTAAATTCAAAATAGCATTTGGCTCCAAGAAGCTGTCCGAATCTACAAAAACGACGAGATCGTGTTTGGCCATTGCTACACCATCCACTAAAGCTTTCCGTTTCCCGCCGTTTTTCGGCATTACGTATACTTGTAAACGTTCTTTAATTTTGTATACCTCATCTTCTTGTTCTAGCCTTTCGACTGCTTTCCAGATATTTTCAACCGTGAGATCGGTAGACTGGTCATCTACGACAATTACCTCTAGCTGATCGATTGGATAGTTTTGATTTAGACAACCGAATATCGTTTTATGAATCCATTCTTCTTCATTAAATACTGGAATAATAATGGAAACACCTGGGCGGTAATTTGAATTGATTGGTACATTCCTATAGAATGCACCAAATATATACCGAGTTAGTAAAAACGTAGCTGCAATCAGACTGTAGAAATAAATGAACTTATTAAATTTAAAATAAACTAGACTTTCAAAGCGCATTAATACGATAAAAAATGCCACAAGTAAGAGACTGGCAAGTGTGAAGGTCGTGATAAATCTCCACTTCGTTCGTTGAAAGTAAGAATCCAGCGATTCGACGAATTCGAAGACCATTTTCCAAGTGATTTCGTTATTCGACGTCTTCACTTCTTGCCAAGTAACTGTTCCTCGAATCCTCACCGTGGACTCGTAACCTTCCTCCATCGTCCCTTCAGGAATTTTGAAACGTAAGTTGACGACATCTCCTGCCTTCAGTGAATTCATGGACGGATCGAAGTCTACAATTAGCTCTGTTTTAGATATTTCGATAGCTTTCGTTTTCATTTTGCTACTGCTTTTTTTGTTTCTCATTGTTACATTGAAATTACATGAGTAGGAATCTTTCAACAGACGAATGGTCTCGACCATTTGACCTTCTTCATTTCTTTGCATTATTGGGATATTCGGAAGAAGGGTCGATTCATTAGTGTGTCTAGTTATTGTTTTGGCATTTGATTTTTCTTTCACCATAATTCCACACCTTTCTTATAAACTCCAATACCGTATATTCTGATCTTGAAATTCTTTTTTATTATAAATCCCCTTAACATCTACCAGTAATTGAGTAGTTTCCGTTTCAAACATTCTTTGGAAGTCTTCCAATGTGAGTCCTCTATATGCTTCATGTGGTACAGCTACAATCACTGCGTGCAAGTCTTTGAACTCATCTATGGAAGCAAGTGTAATATTGCATTGTTCCTTTACCGCATGAGGGTCTGCCAGTGGATCTGCGACAATTGGTTCAATTCCATACTCTTTTAATTCATTGATGATATCGAGTACTTTTGTGTTCCGAAAGTCAGGGCAATCTTCTTTAAAAGTTAGACCTAATACACCTACTTTGATAGTATTCATATTCACCTTCTGCTGCACAAGAATCTTGAGGATTTGCTGGGAAATATATGCTGCCATCGAATCATTAATATGACGCCCTGCAAGTAATATTTTAGATCGGTATCCGCAGTCCTCTGCTTTATACGTTAAATAATAGGGATCGATTCCTATACAGTGACCGCCTACTAATCCCGGAGAGAATGGTAGGAAGTTCCACTTCGTTTTTGCTGCACGCAATACCGCCTGTGTATCGATCTTCATTTGATTAAACAACATAGAGAGTTCATTCATGAAAGCAATATTAATATCCCGCTGTGCATTTTCGATAACTTTTGCTGCTTCCGCTACTTTGATACATTCCGCCCGGTATACGCCAGCATCGATAATCATTTCATAGACACTTGCGACAGTATTTAGAGTTTCCTCATCACTGCCAGAAACAATTTTAATAATGTTTTCCAGTCTATGGATTTGATCGCCTGGATTAATGCGCTCCGGCGAATAGCCTACTGTAAAATCCGTGCCAAATTTCAAGTTGGATGCGGCTTCGAGTTCAAGAATGCACACTTCCTCTGTAACTCCGGGATATACAGTTGATTCATAAACCACGACTGAACCCTTCTTCATATTTCGTCCTACCACTTGGCTGGCTAACTGGAGAGCTTTTAAGTCGGGAAGGTTTCCAGACTGAATTGGCGTTGGAACTGCCACGACGAAAAACTTGGCGTCTTGCAAGTCCTTTTCATTAGAGGTAAATAGCATGCTCGTATCGCGGACTCGTTCATCTCCAACATCACCTGTCACGTCAATTCCAGCAAATAACTGATCAATCTTCTTTTCGCTAACATCAAAACCAATGACATCAGCCACTTCAGAAAACGCGATAGCTACCGGTAGTCCGACGTAACCTAAACCAACCACTGCAATCTTTTCTTGTTTATACATGATTCGCTCGTATAATGAATTCGTCATTCATACCATCTCCATCTTTTAGTTATTATTCATTCGCATCAATTCTGTCATATGTTTAAATGTGTAGCCTTGTTCGCGTAATGTATGGATAACTTTAGGAAGTGCTTCAATCGTCTGCGTACCATCCAAGATATGAAGTACTATGACACTTCCTTCTCCGCGTTTATTGAGAATACGTTTAACGATCTCATCTGCATCATTTGCTGTATCCCAGTCAAATGGTGTGACATCGTACAATGCAATACTTTTATAACCTGTAGCCATGGCAATTTTCGCTGTGTTTTCATCTATTTCACCAGTTGCAGGTCGAAACAGCATAGTCGGTTTGGCTTGTATCGCTTCAGTAATGACTTGATGCGCTTTAACTAAATCTTCTTGCAGTTCTTCCGGTGTCATTCCAGTTACTACTTGATGACTGTATGAGTGGCTTGCAACTTCATGGCCTTGCTCATAAATAGCGCGTGCTAAGTTTGGATTCTTCTCTACACCTTTACCAATCAAAAAGAAAGTGGAAGGTACTTTCTCCTCTTTCAAGATGTCGAGAATCTTTGATACTGTGTAATCGCTTGCCCAGTCGTCGAATGTCAGTGCAATCACTTTATCTTCTGTAGGGGCATCGTAGAAGATATTTGGTTTAATACCTTTATAGTTTGGATTGATTTTAATTCGATCATAACCTGCAATTTGCTCTAGTGGTTTACGCTTGGTACCTCTATCAACTAGTTCTTTTAGTGGAATTAATTTATAACCTGTTTTTTCAACGGCTTTTGCGATATACGGAATAGCACCAACAATCTCAGGATTAATATCCGTATGCATAGAAATTATTGACCCGCGTGTTATATATCTTTCAATATATTCTCCGATTGATTTCGCTTCCTGCATATCCCCTTCACGCGGGTTGATCGTGTAATTAATAACCGCATCCATACCCAGCTGTGCAGTTATGGCTTGAAGATCCTCATTGTATTCACCTGATCTTGTTCTGACATACCGAGGCGATACACCCGTTTCATTTCGAATTACTTCATTACTGAGTTTGACTTCTTTATACAGTTGCTCATAACTTATATTGCGAAGATCCTTTTGGTTTAGTGTATTATTTTCAATTTCATGACCATGTTCCAAAATCATTTTGGCGATTTCCGGCTCTTCTGCTACCCGTATGCCCGGCAAAAAGAATGTAGCTGGCATATTATTTTCTTCTAGTGCATCCAAAAGTAAAATCATCGTTTTTTTATCCGCCATACCGTTAAAAGTGAGTGATACTTCCTTTCTAGTAGTCCACACATAGGAAAGAACTTCACTTTTCTCCCCCATGTATGGATCTACCTTTTCACTGGCTAAGGCAACAGCGGCTGAATTGCTACTCTTTTTTCCACCAAATAATGGTGAACATCCACCTATCACCAATAAAGAACTAAGAAGTAACAAAAGTGAAGTAGATTTAAATTTTCTAAGACTATAAGATTCTTGATATTCATAACGCATTCTCAACACCTACACTTTCCGTATCATGCTAATTTTTATACCGTTGGACATAATAAATAATTACATGGTGCAGAGTTTGTATGAAGCATTCTAATCGACTCACGCTAATAGGAAATGCTTTTATATTCATTTATAAGTACATTAGATTTACGTTACAAAACTTATAACTATCTTTTCAATGCACTGCTTATCATTCATGCCTAACATGATTAGCACTCCATTGGAACCAGAATATGAACCTAGTAAATACAGACGACTGTAAAACTGCCATTTACATATTCCAAAGTAGTTTTCAATTACAACCAAGTTATTTACTATCTCCTTTCTATTACTTACGCTTGTGTTGTTTTTCTAAACAAATAGAGCAAAAAAACTTTTTGTTTAGCCTTACAACACATATTATGATGTTTTGTTCTTTTTGTCAACACATTTATTTATTAATTCCGCCAACTGTTTTAGTATGAAATACAAAGCAAATTTTTATATTCTTTAGTTATTTTAAATATGTTTGACACTACACAATCAATTATTAAACTTAGGGATATGGAGTATAGTAGTAAATATAAAAAACGTGTAAAATGACTATATAGCATAAAACATGGATTGTTAGTAGTAGATTATATAACCGTCCTTTTAACTTCAATTCACTAGGAATATAGCCTTTCAAAGTTATTTATAGTGTTATTTTATATTTTTTTAGGAATAGTCTTTTTACCTAAAAAAAATAACAGTAATATTTCTGTTATTTATCAATATATAGGTTATGATAGTAGTACATACTCTTTAATAATAATTTACCAATAGCTAAGGAGGGGATATATTTGAATGAATTTGGAATACGCCTACGGAAATTACGTGAACAAAGACAAATGACTTTACGTTATTTAGCAGACCTGGCTAACCTAAGCTACTCCTTCATCGCCTCATTGGAAAAAGGTAGATACAACCCTTCTCGTGAAACGATTTGCGCACTAGCAGCGGCATTAGAGGCAGACAAAAATGAGTTACTAATATTGGCTGGTTACCTGCCTAATGAGACAATAGATCAAGCTATCTCTTCATCAAAAAATAATATGTCGTCTAAAGTACTTGAACTAGAGAATTTATTGCAAGAACAAATATTCTTTAATGGCATAAAGCTATCGGACGCAGATAAAAATGCATTGTTAGCTTTCATGCAAACAATGTATAGTTTGAAAAAATAATCTTTTCACCCAATTTCAATTTTCTTACAATACTCAATAGTATTTTACGTCATTCTACTATATAATAACTGTAGAATGATTTTTCTATTCACGAGTATGCTTGTTGATGCATATAGTATACTTCACGCTTTATCTTTTGAAGACAGTATTTTAATACTTGCTGAATAGATAGATGTTTGCTACCCCTCCTGTCGCTCGAGTCTTCATTCTATTTATTTAGGAGTTGAGCAGTATGCCGGCTTATATGGTTAATGAGTATTATGTTTTTACGTCGTACGAAGAGATGTCTTCTCTTATTCATGATATCATCCACTACTCTCGTCTACCCACACAACAAGACCGACATTCGTTTTCAATACTTACTGGTGATCTAGACACTACCGCACTTAAGTTCCAATCGGACAATGGGCATTGCATTACTGTACGCTACGAAAGCGAAGACGATATTTACTACTCCGTATGATTAGTTAGCCCGCTTCAATTAAATTGAATAGAAATATTTGCTATCTAATCCATGGGCTTTCCGACATGGATTCTTTTGTGTATTGTCGCGGTGATTTAGTATGTTCTAGCTTTTTATAGGAAGTAGATGGTGAAAGTAGATGATTGGCTGCTGCCTGTGGGGTAGATTGGTTGGCGTAATATAATAAGAGAGCGGGTTGCGACGCGAGGTGATAGAAGCGTATCCTGTGGTTTATTGAGCGGGTACGTGGGCTGATAGAGCACTTATCGGTTTTCATTGAGCGGATATGCATAGCCAAAGAAGTGATCAGCTTACTTATTGAGCCAATAAATCAATACCAATGATGGTTCTAAATCAAATGTTGGGGTGGAGTGAATTTAAATCCATCCCTCAACCTAAATGAACGCCAATTTCTTTATACTGTATGTTTAATAAAAT
>NZ_PDZB01000017.1 GCF_002743335.1 Sporosarcina sp. P32b | reverse complement strand
AAAGAACCGAATTCACCGTCGTTTCAATACGTCGATTCCCTATCAAAAATTGATAATGGATATTACAGAATTCAAGTGTTCCGATGGTCGAAAACTCTATCTTAGCCCCATTATGGATATGTATAATGGAGAAATTCTATCCATTACTATAATAACAAACGGATTAAACAGAAATTGGCTGGCATGAGTCCGGTACAATACCGTCTTCACACCAACCAACAAGCTGCGGAATATTAAACTCTAACTTTTAGGGGTCATATCAAGTTCACTTACGAATTAAGGATCTTTTTATATAGTTTTCGATCGATTACTTGTTCATGTAAGATTTAATTTCTTCTTCAGACATAGAAGAATCACATTTAACGTTTACTGTGTCTCCATTTGTGTAGATAAAACCAGGTACTGTTGGAATGTCGTACTCATTACGGAAGGCAGAAACACCTTTCATATCAGCGTTTTCAATACTGTTAACGTAATAGATGTGGGTATCCGTTTCTTTGGCTACTTTGTTGAGTTTCTCAACGAAGATTTGGCAGTAAGGACATACGGATTTACCGACGTAGATTACAGCCTCGCCGTTCCCTTTTACTAGTTCGTCTGCTCTTGCTGAATCAATTTTATCAAAACTAGCTATATTTTCTTCATAACTCATTTATGATCAATCTCCTTTCTTTGTTAGTAGTAGTATACCGCATTGTATAGCGACTCAAACAAATCTGCTTATGGGTTCTACGTTCACATACTTTTTACACTATCTAATTAAACGGATAGGCGTGGACGATATTCCCCATCCATCCTGTCGTCATTATAGCCTGTGTTAACGAAGACTCAATCAAGCCTAATTCATTTACTTGAACAGTCCTGTTGTTTTCCAAAAACGTTTAAGATATAGCTTGTGCCTACTACTATATTCATAAACAGATTGTCGTCATGCGCTGGAATGGCCATCACACTTGTAGCTACGTAATCATCTCCTTGTCATGGATGATCCCATGTCACATGCCCAACTCTTAATCTGTTATGTACGCGATACAATGTTTGATACCCGTTGGAATACGATCAATGATAATCCCTCTATCTCTAACTTTCTAAGATTCATGGAAGTTCATATTATTCACACCAAGTGAAAATTTTATTTAAGTAAAGGTTTAGGTCTAGGTTTAAATTATTTTTCTCTATTTTAACAAAATAAAAAAAGGTAGCAAAGTTCCACTACCTTTTCAATCTTGATTAATGACCTAAATAAGCTTTCTTAATCGTATCATCTTGCAGTAATTCTTTAGCAGTACCAGAAGCAACTACTTTCCCATTTTCAAGTACATACCCACGATCTGCTACTTTTAAGGCTTGTCGCGCATTTTGTTCAACAAGTAATACAGTCGTACCTGCTTCATTAATCTCTTTAATAATTTTAAATATATCAGCAACGATTATCGGTGCTAGACCCATTGAAGGTTCATCTAGTAAAAGAAGCTTTGGTCTAGACATAATCACTCTGGCAATCGCTAACATTTGTTGTTGTCCACCTGAAAGTGTACCACCGTATTGCTCTTTTCGTTCTCTCAGAATTGGAAAACGATCCATCACTTTTTCAATATCCGCGCCAACTTCGGAATCACTTCGGTGATATGCACCCATTTCCAAGTTTTCTAAAACAGTCATTGTTGCCAAAATACCTCGGCCTTCTGGAACAAGTGCTAAACCGTTTCTTAAAAGCTGGTCTGGTCGACGGCCTGTAACATCTTTCCCTAAATAATGGATTGTACCTTCTTTAGGTTTTAAAAGCCCTGCGATGGTATTCATCATCGTCGTCTTGCCCGCACCATTGGCACCTAAAATCGTTACGATCGTCCCTTCTTCTACAGCTATATCTATGCCTTTTAACGCTTGAATTTTACCATAAAAGGTACTGATGTTATCTAGTTTAAGCAAGCTCATCTTCCTCCTCAACCCCGAGGTAGGCTTCAATTACTTCTTTATTGTTTTGAATACTGCTCGGTGTACCTTCTGCAATTTTTTTACCAAAGTTCAAAACGATAATTCTATTACATACACGCATCACTAGTGGCATATCATGTTCGATCAGTAGCACTGTAATATCTAATGTTTGGATTTTTTTAATTAAATTAAATAAATCATTCGTTTCTTTTTCATTCATACCAGCTGCTGGTTCGTCAAGAAGAATTAACTTTGGTCTACTCGCTAAAGCTCTTGCGATTTCTAATCTTCGCTGTGCACCGTATGAAAGGTTTTTTGCAATCGTTTCCTTGTCATTCGCTAAGCCGACAACTTCTAGTATCTCATCTGAAGTCGCCAAGACTCTAGCTTCTTCTGCTTTTTGAGCTTTCGTACGAAAAACACTTTGCATCACATTAGTTTTTAGTCGGCAATGATTACCTACCATAACGTTTTCACGTACTGTTAAGTCAGAAAACAAACGGATATTTTGAAATGTACGACAGATACCTTTTTCAGTGATTTGATGTGGCTTCAGATTTGAAAGTGGATTACCAACAAACGATATTTCACCAGAACTAGGAGGATACATAGCTGTAATCATATTAAACATCGTCGTTTTCCCAGCACCATTAGGCCCAATTAAACCAAGAATTTCGCCTTCTTCCACTGAAAATGAGACATCGGTTAAAGCTTGGATACCACCAAAGTTTTTACTGATCTTCTTTATTTCCAGTACCATGCTTTTCCTCCCCTTTCTTCTTAGGTTTCAATCGTTTAAATCGGTTCACCATATTCACATCGATAATTCCTTGTGGACGGAACGCCATCATAAGAACCAGAAGCGCGCCATAAATCATAAATCGATATTCGTTGATAAAACGTAGGAATTCCGGCATTGCAGATAAGAACACAGCTCCGAATATGGATCCCCATATAACCTCACTTCCGCCAAAGATAGAAAATATTAATATTTCTACTGCTCTGTGATAATCAAAGTCTGATGGGCTAATGTACGCCATTAAATGGGCATATAATGCGCCTGCAAATCCTGCCAACATTGCGCCCTGACCGAAAGCTAACACTTTGTAATACGTAATATTAATACCCATTGCTTCTGATGCTTCTTCATCCATTTTAATAGCGGAGAAAGCACGTCCAATTCTAGAATTATTTTGTCTTACAAAGAACCAAATGACTGAAATCGTTATAATAAGTAAGACAAAAAAGACAGCTAAACTTATGAATTGGTTATTTTTCAACCCAAACATATCAGGTTCTATTCCCATACTT
This sequence comes from Sporosarcina sp. P32b, assembly GCF_002743335.1. Lineage (GTDB taxonomy): Bacteria > Bacillota > Bacilli > Bacillales_A > Planococcaceae > Sporosarcina. The sequence continues at coordinate 72,018 of NZ_PDZB01000017.1, read as the reverse complement.
TTACTTAAACTAAATATTTCTCTTCCAAGATGCGGAATGCCTGATAAGCCAATTGCACCGTTTGTTAAACCATCCCAGTTAATGAAAAGGACTCGAACGACTTCACCAAACCCAAGTGTTGCAATAGCGAGATAAACACCTTGCAATCTTAAAGCTGGTATACCAATTAATGTCCCAACAATCCCTGTAAAGATCGCAGCTATAATGACACCGAGTACAAGTGGCATATTATAATGTAGCGTTAGAATAGCTGTTGTGTACGCGCCTATACTCATAAAACCTGCGTGACCCAGTGATAATTGTCCCGTTCCAAGCGTTATGTATATACTAACAGCCAGAATAATATTGATTAAAATAAAAGAACTAACTTGTAGATAATACGGGTTTATTAATTCGCCTAACATCTAATCAACCCTTTCTTCCAGTTGTAGCTGTTCCAAAGATTCCTTGTGGTCGTACGATTAAAATAACAATGATTGCGATAAACGCAACAGCATCACGATAACCTGAATCTCCATAGGCTACGATAAATGTTTCAGCCATCCCTAAAATCAAGCCACCTACCATGGCCCCCCTTACATTACCTAAGCCACCTAAAATAATAATAGCTAATCCTTTAAGTCCGAAAGATAAACCCATTTGAGGGTTAACAGAGTTGAAAGCTATTCCAACTAAAATCCCAGCGATTCCGCCCATTGCCGATGCAATAATAACGGTTTGCGTTATCGTTCTCTTCGTATTTACACCGAGAAGACTGGCTACTGCTAAGTTTTCCGCACTTGCACGTAATGCTTTTCCTGCCTTTGTTTTAGATAACCAAAAAGTAAGTCCGAACATAAGTAAAATAGCAATAACGAAAATAATAATTTGAACGTAGTAAACAGTTGTTGATCCTAAAACGAATTTTAATTCCGAAAGTGATGTACGGAATGGTTGGTTACCTGAACCAAAAAAGTGATGTGCGACGTTCTCAAGAAAGATAGAAACTCCGATTGTACTTATTAAAGGCGCAAGATGTGAGACACCTTCTTTTCCTCGTAATGGTCTTAGCGCAAATGTTTCCAGAAAATAGCCTAAAATTCCTGTCACTACAATGGCAACAACAAATGCAATATATAATGGCCAACCTAATATATTCGTGACGACGACGCCCATAAATGCTCCGAACATAAAGATTTCACCGTGCCCCATATTCACTACGTTTAATACACCAAATACGAGGGTGTAACCTAGCGCAACAATGACATAGATACTCCCTAATGTTAACCCATTTATTAATTGTTCAATTAGCAATAGTCCTCCTCCTTCTTCATTTTCGACTTATTTAATCAATCTCATTTTTCGTAAGTTATTTAGGAAAACAATAAGGCTGGGAAACCCCCAGCCCCTATCCTTAAAAATTATTCAAATACTACGTATTCGTCACCTTCAATAATTAAAACAGTTGGCTCCATAATAATGTCGCCTTCTTCATCAAATGACATATTTCCTAGAACACCTTCAAAATCTTTAATTTCAGCAAGTGCATCACGAATCGCATCACGATCTGTTTCACCAGCATTTTTAATTGCTTCAGCCATTACATAAAAACCATCATATGCTTGTGCTGCGAACTGGTCTGGCTCCATACCGTAAGCCGCTTCATAATCTTCAACAAACTTTTTCACTTTCTCGTCGTCTTTCTTAGAGAACCAAGGAGTTGCAACGATTAAACCATTTGCAGCATCACCAGCAATTTTAATGACTTCCGGTGAGTTAAAACCATTACCGCCAACAAATGGTACGTCAATTCCCATTTTGCGGGCTTGATCAAGAATTACTGCACCTTCATTATAAAGAGCAGAAGCTAAAACTAAATCTGGGTTAAGGCTCTTAATTTTTGTTAATTGGGCTTTATAATCAGATTGTCCTAACTGGAAAGTTTCTGTTGTTAAAACTTCTAAATCTAAATCTTCAGCAACTTGCTTCATCGTGTCATATCCTGCTTTTGTGAATACATCATCATTTCCGTATAAAATAGCAACTTTTTTCGCGCCATATTTATCAATAGCTTTCTGTACAGATGCAGGAATTGCTAACGTCTCAGGAATCGAGTTTCTGAATACATATTCTCCAAGTTGCGGAATACCTTCAGCAGTGTTTGATGTACCTAGAATCGGAACACCGTTTAAATCTGCTTCTGGTCCAACAATTTGCATTTCAGTACTTAAAGTAGGTCCAATGATTGCATCTACATTTTCTGAGTTCATTAATTTTTGTGCAACAGACAATGCTTCTTCTTGTTTACCAGCAGAGTCTTCAATCTTCAACTCGATGTCGACTTCTCCAAGATCAGTAATTTCTTTGTGCGCAAGATTGATTCCGTTTGTAATCGCTTCACCATAACTAGCACCTGGACCAGTTAAGTATGAAATAACGCCTACTTTTGCTTTTACAACATCATCAGAATCTGCACTTTTTGTATCATCTGTTGATGAGTCTCCACATGCGGCTAACATTACTAATGTGAAAGCCATTAAAACTGTAAACAAGAGTTTACTTCTTTTACTCATTCTACCCAGCCCCCTATTTGATTGAAATTTCAATCATTGAGAATTACACAACTCTCAATAATTTGTTAGTTATACCATTTTGGCATGTTCATTTGTCACAACTCTAGTTATCCTATGACTTATCGAATATGAGCTTCTGATTTTACGTGACAAAATAGTGATATAACTAATATTTTGATTATACCTTATTATTATTAGTATAGGTATAATATTTCAAATATTTAAAACCATCATTTGCATTATAAATATTCATTTCTTAATTGCAGATAATGTAAAACATTTCAATAAACTGGATAGATCCACTTATGGCTATCTTCGCAGTGAGTTGTTACGGCACACTCTCTACCATTAGTAATCTTGTTATATTAAATGGTTTCACTTTTGCAGAGCAGTGACTAGTCAGTAATTTACTAGTTTATATGGTTACTCTTTTCATTTTTATTATTGTCCTATCTATTACTTTACGTCGGTAAGCAGACAAAAAGACCTAATTAAATTAGGTCTCTTCAAATTTCTTATGCCATAATCACACAATATAAAGAGGTATAAAAACTAGTCGTTTACGCTTCCAATCCGTTGTTAGCCACTGAGCAAATTCCCGCTGTCACTACCCGTGGTAAACTGCTTATCGGTGTATCAACAAGTAGCTCAGGTCCCTCATTGGCCAAAATGATCCGTGATAAAATTGTGAAAATCTATGATGAACGATATGGGATTTATCTGTATTAATTTCCTGAAGGCGGATAGTATGAAGCGATACATAGCGGATCGTACAAAGCGCAGAGCATATCTAAAAGAAGCTATCGAGCTTATTTATCTCCATAATACAGAAGAGATAAAATGTTTCTAAACGAACTACAGCAAACCTTTCCTTGAAAACAGCTCATTAGTTAAAAGATCCCTAATTCATTATCGAATTAAGGATTCATTTATATAGTTTCGATCAATTACTTGTTCATGAAAGATTTAATTTCTTCTCCAAACATAGAAGATTCATATGTAACGTTTACTACGTCTCCATTTGTGTAGATGGAGCCAGGTACTGTTGGAATATCATTGTTATTAGTAGTATTCCGCAATGCTTTAGCGCATAAACAAGTAAATGCTTACAAGCTGAATTCGCACACTATTTTTAAAGTTTGATTCATTGATCAATCAAGAACATAGAAAAACCCTGCCTATTTAGACAGAGTTTTTCAACGACATTTATTTATTGAATTCCTTTTTTAACCCACTCTGCCACAGTGACTGTACGCTTAGCTTGATATTTAACAGCAGCTTCTACATCTTCAATCATTTCACCGGACGGGCCGACTGTAACACTAGTTCCATAAGGGTTTCCACCCGCACCAAAGATTACTGGATCCGAATATCCTGGTGGAACGATAATCGCACCCCAATGCATCATCGAAGTATATAGCGATAGGATGGTTGCTTCTTGACCGCCATGTGGATTTTGAGCAGAAGACATAGCACTTACAACCTTATTTATAGTCTTTCCTTTTGCCCATATCCCACCCTGTGTATCAAGAAATTGTTTCATTTGAGAAGCCATATTACCAAAGCGTGTTGGCGTACTGAAAATAATAGCGTCTGCCCATTCAATATCATCTGATGTAGCTACTGGAATATCTTTTGTTGCATCAGCTGTTGCTTTCCATACATCATTGTTTTCAACTACTGATTGTGGAGCCAGTTCTTGTACTTTTAAAATTTTCACATCAGCACCTGCTTCTTTCGCACTTGCCTCTGCCCACTTTGCTAATTGATAATTCGTTCCACCCATACTGTAAAAAATTACTGCTAACTTAACTTTTGACATCCTAACATCTCCTTCAGTTTGATAAATATTGTTTCATTAAGGGCTCATACTATGAGAACCCATTCCTTCTTCCTTTCCCCGTTATTTCTATTACTAATCATCTCCATACATATAATTTTTATACCAAATCAACTTACTTTTCAATTGAGGTTGAGGTGCAACAGTAAAAAAATTATCTTAATGAATTCGTTAACAATCCAATACTACAATTCAAAAAGGACAGCTAGATTTTACTTTAGCTGCCCTACTTATCGACTTATACCTTATGAAAATTCGTTCCATCCGTAGTTTCTGCAACAATTCCAGCACGGATTACAAAGTCCCCGAAGTGTTCACCGTCATCGCGTTCTTTCGCATAACGTTTCAATATAGGTCCTAACTCACTTAATATCTCTTCTTCTCCAATATTTTCACGGTAAATCTTGCTTAAGCGTTGCCCCGTAAAGCCGCCACCTAAGTACATATTATACTTGCCTGGTCCCTTACCGATAAAGCCTAGTTCCGCTATCGCTGGACGTGCACATCCATTCGGGCATCCTGTCATACGCGTCACGATCTCTTCATCGCCAAGTCCAGCTTCATCTAGCAAGCCCTCGATTTTTGTGATCAATGAAGGTAAATAACGTTCTGCCTCTGCCATTGCCAAACCACATGTCGGCAGCGATACACATGCCATGGAGTTTCTACGTAATGCCGACTGCTCAGCTGGAGACTCCAAACCATACTTCGCAATAATCTCTTCTATATTCTTCTTATTTGAATCAGCTACATCGCCTAGAACTAAGTTTTGATTCGGACTCAGACGGAAATCACCTGTATGGATCTCTGCAATTTCACGAAGAGCAGTCATCAGTTTATAGTTTTCGGTATCACGCACACGACCGTTTTCAATGAAGAACGTATAATTCCAGCTTGTATTTTCTGCTGGCACCCATCCATAGCGGTCACCATTATGATCAAAGTGATAAGGGCGCGTCTCTTCCAATTCCCAACCTAGACGATTATGAAGCTCTCCAATTAACCAATCAAGTCCGCGAGAATCAATCGTGTACTTGAATCGTGCATACTTTCGTACAGAACGATTTCCGTTATCACGTTGGATCATCATTAAATGCTTCGCTACTTCTACTACTTGATCTGCAGGTACGAATCCAATCAAACGACCTAACTGAGGGTACGTCTGCTCATCTCCATGCGCCATCCCCATACCGCCACCTACAGCAACGTTGAAGCCGACTAGTTTTTCGTCTTCGACTATCGCAATCAACCCAATGTCTTGAGAAAATACATCAATATCATTCATTGGAGGTACCGCAATTCCAATCTTGAACTTTCTAGGCAAATACGTCGCGCCGTAGATTGGCTCTACTTCTTCCCCTGCAGTATCCACAACCTTTTCCTCATCCAACCAAATTTCATGATAAGCCGTTGTTTGTGGCAATAAGTCCAAGCTTAATCGCTTCGACCACTCATATATTTCTGCGTGAACTGACGATTGATTTGGGTTCGGGCTGCACATGACGTTTCGGTTGACGTCACCACAAGCCGCAATAGAATCCAGTAACGCGTCATTCATTTCCTGAATATTCTTTTTCATATTCCATTTCAAAATTCCGTGCATCTGGAATGCTTGGCGTGTCGTTAACTTCAATGTACCGTTACCATATTTATGTGCCAGTTCATCCATAACCAGCCATTGCTTTGGCGTAGCGAAGCCAGCTGGTGTACGCACGCGGATCATGAATTGATAGGCCGGCTCTAACTTTTGACGCTGACGCTCTACCCGTAGATCTCGGTCATCCTGCAAATAACTTCCGTGGAATTTCATTAGACGGTTATCATCATCTGGAATTCCTGAACTGATGGAATCATTCATCGTTTCGATGAGGTTTCCACGCAAGTAATCACTTTCAATTTTAATTTCTTCTACATCACTCGGTGCTCCATCTTGTATATGGATCGGTTTTGTTGTTGAAGACATGCTCCCACTCCCCTTCAAATTACTTAATAGACATCTCTCTGATAGCGCTTTTCTTGAACTAACTGTGTAATGAATGCTTCAGCTTCTTCAAGTGATTTGCCGCCTTCTTGTTGAAGGATTTCTAATAACGTCGCATGGACGTCTTTTGCCATGTTCTGTTCATCACCACACACATAAATCACTGCACCTTCTTCAATCCATTGGTACAGTTCTTGACTTGCTTGCTTCATACGATGCTGTACATATACTTTTTCATCCGTGTCACGTGAAAATGCTACATCCAGGCGTGTTAATGCACCATCCTTCACGTAATTTTGCCATTCTGTCTGATAATAGAAATCTGTCACATAATGCTGATCCCCAAAGAACAACCAAGACTTTCCTTCTGCTCCTGTTTCACTACGTTCTTCAATAAATGAACGGAATGGCGCGATACCCGTTCCTGGCCCTATCATGATGATCGGTGTTTCGGAATTAGCAGGTAAACGGAAATTATCATTTTTATGGATATAGATTGGTAATGTCTCTCCAGGCTCAAGGTTTTCTGCACATTGAATAGAGCAAACGCCTTGTCTGTCGCGACCATGCGCTTCGTAACGAACAACACCAATTGTCAGATGCACTTCTTCAGGATTCGCTTCTAGACTACTTGCAATTGAATATAATCTCGCTGGCAATTTACGAAGTATCCCCACCAGCTGTTGTTCTGAAGCTTCTACTGGTCCGAAGTCCTTTAATGCATCTAGTAAATCGCGTCCATCGACATACGCACGAAGTTCTTCTGCATGTTCTTTTTTTATAATTCGCTTCAACTCTTCTGACTCAGAGTAATTAGATAGTTTTTCAAGTAACGGTTTAGTTACTACAGTAATCTCTAAGTGATTCAGTAAAGCAATGCGTAAAGCACGGCGTTCACCTTGTGAGTTAATTTCGACGGTTTCTTCTGCATTCCAATTCCCTAGTTGAATAATCTCATCGATTAAGTCGGGATTATTCGTTGGAAAAATCCCTACACTATCGCCCGGTTCATATGTCAGTCCAGAGCCTTCTAATGAAATCTCCACATGACGCGTCTCTTTATTAGAACCTCGGCCGTTTAGGTTAATATTTTCAAGTACTTCCGCTTTAAACGGATTCGTGCGTGAATACTGAGTAGAAGATGTAGTTTCAATTTCCACACTAGCTGCAGCCGATTGACCACCCGTTTGGATTTCTAATGAAACTTCCACCGCCGCTAGCCACTGTGCTGCCGGCTCATCATAATCCAAATCACAATCTACACGTGGTGCTAACGAAACAGCGCCAAGGTCGGATAGTTTCTGATCGAAATCAGCGCCCGTCTTACAGAAGAATTCGTATGAGCTATCGCCAAGTGCCAATACTGAATAATGAAGATGATCTAGTTTCGGGGCACGTTTTCCATGCAAGAATTCAAAAAATGGTAAGGCTGTATCAGGTGGATCTCCTTCTCCATGTGTACTGATGACAAGCAATAGATTTTCAATTTTCTTCAGGTTATTGGGTTTGAAATCATTCATAGACTGTATTGTCACATCAAAAGATTTCTCTTTTAACTTAGCTGCCGCTTGTTCTGCGATTCCCTGCCCGTTGCCTGTTTGGGAGCCATAAAGTATAGTTATTTCTTTTACTGCCGTCGGAACTTCGATAGCGGGACGCTCTAATACAGCGACGCCACCCGATGGTACTGAAGCTGAGCAGATAGCTGTTAAATAACCACTTAGCCAACTTTGCTGTGTTTCTGTAATGTTCGGCAATAAACGATTGAGCAATTCTACTTGTTCTTCACTAAAAGGACTGTTCGATACTTGTAACGCCATATTCATCACCCTCGCAACCTCTTATTGTATTTTTTATAATCGCTTAATGTTGCAGAAAATCTGACTAGACTGACAACTATTTTTAAGATGATTTCATTGTATTATGATTAATCCTATTAGTCAAGTAGGCATTTAATATAGTAAAGTAAACTTTGTAGAAATAGGGTAGTTGGAATTTTTGTTGGGGTGGGGATTTGCGCTTCGGAGGGACGCTTTCCCATGGGCGCGACCTTGAGCCTACTCGTCAGCTTCGCTTGCTGTGGGTTCTCAAGGCCAGCGCTAATCCATCGGGAGTCGCCCCCCTACGCATCAATCCGTTATATAGCAAGTAGATGTCACTCTGTATTTTGAATTGAAGCCAAGTTTGTAATCGGCTTTAAACTTAATAATGCAAAAAAAGATGCCCCGAGTTTCTGGGACATCCTTGTGTAGTTAATTCGAAAGTTGTGTTTTGGAACGGTTGCCTGCTTTTCGAATCCAGACAGTTACTAGAATAATGATTAGTAAACCAAGTTGCGCCATGATCGTTTCATTAGTCGGATAAAAACCAATGAAGTCAATAATCGGCAAGCGAGGTTGTACCGTTGTGTTGATCACGTTCGTCAACTGCAATGTATGAAGACTGACGCCAATAATCTTGAAAGCTAGCACATAAATCAATATCGTTGCCACTGCAAAGAAGCGGTGAATTGGAACACGATGACTGAGTTTCATAAAGATGGCCGCCACGATCGCCAATATGAAAACTGCTAGCAATATACCTATCACAAATTCCACCGTGGACATCTTCGGAGCAATCCCTGCATAGAAGACAATCGTTTCCGCACCTTCTCTAAATACAGAAAGGAAGCTGACCGATGCCATGGCGAGTACACTTCCTTTTGAGATTGCTTGACCCATTTGCTTAGATATATAACGATTCCACGAGGCGACGTTGGATTTTTGGTGCATCCAAATACCAACACCTATCATCAATGCAGCAGCCACGAGTCCCACATAACCTTCCATCATTTCACGATCATTGCCTATCGTGACAGATTGTAATACTGTGGACATCATAATCGCAACCACGATACTAAGTGCCATGCCAGCCCCCGCTCCAATATAGACCCATTTACGCATAGCTTGTTGATTAGCATTAGTTAAGAAAGTTAATAATGCCATAATGATCAACAAAGCTTCAAGACCTTCACGCAATAGGATCAGCGCAGAATCCCAAAAGCTGAAGCTGTCATTTGTTTGTAGTAAGGCAATTTGCTGTTTGAAGTTTTGTAGCTGACGTTCGGCCATTTCAAGATCATAGCCGCTATTGGACAACTGACCAATCATCAATGGCAATTCATTTTCTAGCTCCGTATAAAGAGAGGCGTTTTTCGTACGCACTTCCCCTTCCACATTTGGCCAAATCTGAATGAAGTCGCGCAATGACTTCTTTGTGTCATTAAGCTTTCCACTTTGTAGGGAATCTGAGCTTTCATCTAACAATGCCGTCAAGGTTGTCAAAGAATAGTCTTCATTTGCTGTCTCTTTCAACGTACCACTGACGAACTGGTCTACCTTGACAGTTAAATCATCAAACTGTGTCTTCAATATTTCAAGATCAGGTTCTTCTTCCGCCAATGTGATTCGCATGAATGCCATACTCGTTTCAATTGCACCATACGCTGAAATACTTTGCTCACGCACCGGACGTTCATTACGTGTCCAGGTAGAAATAAATTGCTGATTTGCTTGTTCAATTTCTTCTAACGAACCCAACTCGATAGCTTCGTCTAATTCCGTCAGAACCGGTTCCATCAATTGACCGAATTTCTCGCGTTCTGCTAGTTCGTCCACTGGATTTTCCGACTTTTCTAATTCATGTAAGGCTTTAGATAATGAACTTAATAGCTCACCGCGTGTTTGCGAGTCTGCCTGCAATGCTTGTTTTAATGTTTGATCGATGTCTTTTGTGAAATTCGAACTCTCTAGATTCTGTTGTTGCCAAATCATTTCGAATTCTTGTAAGGATGCTAGTGCTTCTGCATCATTTGCTTTTTTTGTTTGCATAATCGAATCGCTGATGGAAATATAGAGTTCACTATAATTAGTTTTTGTGTCAGCAAATGCTGGACGGATTGGCAGTAATATAACGATTAGCAAAACCGCAATCCATTTATATAATCGAGAAGAGTGTGTCACCGATAAAGCCTCCCTTTTGAACTCCAGGGAAGCAAGCGAATAACGCGCTGCCGCGATGAGTAATATATTCATTTAATTTATCTTCACGACCAAAACTGTTTTGGATTGCAATAAATTGTTTGGGATCTTTTTGGAATGAGATGAACAATAACCCTGCATCAAATGTACCTGTCGAATCCATAACGCCCGAACTATAGGAGAATGAACGACGGTAAATCTTCTGTTTGGATTTCTTAGCCAAACGCACATGGGAAGCTTCCGAGATCACATACTCACCGTTTGCATCTTTTTCATCTAAATCTACTTCGTCCATCTCTTTTTCCTTACCTATCGGCGCTCCCGTATCACGATGGCGGCCAAATGTGGCTTCTTGTTCCTGCAGTGCTGTTCTATCCCATGTTTCCAAATGCATTTGAACTCGACGGACAGCCATATACGTACCATTGGTCATCCAACCTTTTGATCGACCCGCATCGATCCAAGCAACTTCATTCATCTCGGCTTCTTTTGATCCATTAGGATTGACTGAACCATCTTTAAACGCAAATAAATTTCTTGGAGTCTCTTTTTTCTTACCCTTCATTGGATAGGAATTAAATCCTGCCTGTGTCCATTTTAATGATACTTTTCCTGATGCTGCGCGCACTAAGTTTCGAACCGCGTGAAACGCAACTTGTGGATCATCTGCACATGCTTGAATACAAATATCTCCACCTGTATAAGCCGGATCTAGCTGATCTTTCGGGAAGTGTGGCAAATCTTTCAGTTCGGCAGGCTTTTTTGATGCTAAACCTAAAGACTCTTTTTCAAATAATGACGGCCCGACACCAAACGTCAGCGTTAAATTCGAAGCATCCAACCCGACCGCTTCTCCTGTGTCTTTTGCTGGAATAAGCATATTGGAAGTCTGACCATCAATCTGTTCGCCATTCATCATGCGTACAGAAATGGGAGTCCACATTTGAAATAGATCCATCAATTCTTGTTGTGAATTCACCAAGACATTCAACGAAGCAAAATATACGTAACTTTGACATTCAGTCGCGATTCCAGATTGGTGCTTTCCATAGAAAGTGATCTTATTTTTTGAGCGGGGATTATCTTCCTCCTCTACCATTCCGAATACTTTAAGAACACTGCCAAGGCCGGACGCACCGATTGCTACACCAGCTGCACCTGCTCCTGTGTACTTCAGCATTTGACGACGCGAAATTTTCTTATCATAGAATTTTTCTTCAGTTTGGTCCGTCATAGTATCACTCCGTTACGATGCCCATCATACTTAATGGTTCACCTAGTTGATTTACTGCTTCTGATAGCGATTTTGTATCTTCTTTCGTTAATTCTTCATAGGATATATAGCCGCCATTGCCATCTTCATATTCGGCAAGTAGACTATTAATCGTTTGGAATTTAGTTTCGAGTTCTTCGACTAATTGCTGATCTTTTGCTGCCATCTTATCTTTTAAGATTTCAAATATTTTTTCCGCACCTTCAATATTTGCCTTGAAGTCATATAGATCAGTGTGAGAATAAATTTCTTCTTCACCAGTAATTTTAGAAGTAGAGACTTCATTCAATAAATCAACTGCCCCTGTGATCATCAAATCGGGTGATACTTCAACAGTTTCTACACGTGCCCGCAGTTCTTTTGCATCTTTAAGCAATTGATCCGCAATCTCCGCGTATCCATCAGTTGTATTTTCCACCCACAGGCCGTATTCAATTTTATGATAACCAGACCAGTCTTCTTCTCCTTCTCCCTCTTCTTGAACATCTGCAAGTCGTGCATCGATGCGTGGATCTAAATCTCCAAAGCTTTCTGCAATCGGTTCAGAGCGTTCAAAATACATTCTAGCGATAGGATAGATTTCCTTTGCTCCTTCTATATCTCCCGCTTTAACAGCGGTAACGAATTTTTCAGTGTCCATCACGAATTCATCCATTTGTTCAAGCGCAAACTCTTTATATGCTTCTGTTTCAGTAGTTAGGTCTACTTCTTCAGTCGCTGCCGGTGCCTTTTCAGTAGTCTCTTCAGCTGTTCCACAACCTGATAGTAAAATTCCTGTTGTTAAAGCAAAGGCTGTTACGAGTGTTTTGTTCATATTTTTTCCTACTTCCCATTGTATAGTTTTATATTATCAATGATAATCGTTCTCAAAACTATGTCAATAGGGAATTAAAGGATATATATGTATTTTCCTAGTATTTATTGTGTTTTTAGAAAATATACGAGATACTATATTTAACTAGATACTTTCTGTAAAGTTCTTTTCATTCCTAATATTTCGTAACATATAATAGGTTGATTCGTCTACTTAGTAATTAGTATGAAGGGAGGGAATCAGTGTGAAAAGAAAAGTCAGTAAGCAACAATTCAATTTCTTGCAACAAGAGTTTTCTTTTCTACAACAGCAAGGCAAAATGAAAGAAGCAGATGCCAACGAAATGCTCTCGCTATATGAATCTAAAGGCGGAACTAATTTCGTGAGAATCTTGCTAGCTTTCGGAGCTATATTAGTGGGGATCGGAATACTGAGTTTTATCGCAGGTAACTGGGCTGGATTAACGCCATTCTTTAAGTTTGGATTAATTATTGTCGGCATGATCTTGGCGTACTTTGCAGGATATAAGCTTGAAGGAAATTATGAACGAACATCTCGCAGTATGTATTATATTGGGGCTGCTATTTTTGGAGCAGGGATATTCTTAATTGGTCAAAGCTTTCATTTACAACATGCAGTGTATACTGATTTTCTATTATGGGGTATCGGAATCCTGCCACTAGCCTACTATCTAAAAGACCAATTGCTCGCAGTATTCGCTAGTGTATTTTTTATTATCTATAGCTTCAGTACTTTCTCAGCTTATGAATTTGGAAGTTTCGGTCCTTTTTGGTTACTTCTATTAATTCCTTTACTATTTTGGATGAATGAAAAGCGATTTGGAAGAAAGAGTTCATTGTTCGTCATGAATGTTTTGCTTAGTGCGGCTTTTATCGTCAATATGCTAGAGTTCTTCCATGTGGATGAATGGATTTCTGTATTGATTGTCTTTGCATTAGGTATTCTTCTTGCACTCGCACCTTTCAAACATTATCATACAGAATCTTCTTGGACGGGTTCCATATTATTTGGCATCACGGGTATTATGCTGACTTTCCCATTCATATGGGATAATTTACGATTTGGCGATTCTGCACCTTACATCTTCACTGTAATATTCGTTATCTTATTGATTTATCTTCTAAAGAACGACAGTTTACCAGCTATTTTGATCACATGTGCGTTAATCTACCGCTATTACACGGATATCTCATATGATTTCATGCCAAAATCATTATTTTTCATCATAGGCGGTTTGCTGTTGATTGGTTTTGGATTCTGGTTTGAAAAATCACGACGAGAGACGGTGAAACGTCATGAATAATAAACGGAATCTATTTCTTGTAGCCTTAATCGTCCCAATCATTCTTTTATTAGCCATGACTTGGAAGCCTTTATACACAGTGAATACAGGGAAAACTATCACACTAGAAACAGTACCTGTTGATCCACGTGATATTCTTTATGGTGATTATGTCAGTCTTCAGTTCGCTATTGAAGAATTCTCGAAAGAAGATCTTGACCCAGCGCTTATTAAAGAATTCTCCAAACATGATACTGGAAAGCTGACAGTGTATGCGGTGTTAGAACAAGAAAAAGGAGATTTATACGGGTTGAAGACAGTTACACATAAGAAACCAAGCGATGGGTTGTTTTTAAAAGGAGATATGTACTACTACGGTGAACATGCTAGCGATGAAACTCAAATGTATTTCGCAAATTTCCTTCCTGATCGTTTCTATGTAGCTGAAAATACCGGCATGCAGTTGGAAGATTTATCACGCAAAGGTCAATTGCTCGCAGATATAAAAATTCGTGATGGTTTTGCTGTGTTAGAAGATGTAAGACCTAAATAAGTCACTTTGTTGGAATAGTGGAAGCCGTTGCTGGGAGTCGTGGGATACACGATTTCTAGTAATGGTTTCTTTTTTGGGGTTTGTATTGTTTTGTACAGGACTACTCGTTGAAGTCCTGTCGGATTACGTTTCTGTTAATTTTGCGTAATAAGCGGCAATGGGTTGCGGTTCTTGCACGTACTTTTCTTTTACCTATTCATCCAGGAGGTTGTGGTTTAGCTGTCTATGTAAGTGGCAAGTTCATTGTCCTCACTTCGGCGCTGGTGGATGGCTTTCGCGAGGAGCCATAGACAGGAAGTTCGCCTGTCTTTGTCTCCTCGCTGCGCCTACCACAGCAGGCGCCTTCGTTGGATAGTGTGAATGGCAGTTCCTACACTTCTTTTTCTAGAAATACATACTAGCTATCACAATGTCACTAATCTTCTCCCTATAAGAACCACAACCAAAGTAAATACCACTCAGTAGCGCAGGCACAACTGCGGGGTAGGCCGTGGCCAGGAGACAACTGGCGTCACTTTGCCAGCTGGCTCCTGGCTGGAGGCAATCCCCCACGTGCCTGCGCGAGTCCAGAAAGCAGACACTCACCAACTTCAGTAAACAACAACCAGTCGAGCAACGACCACAACCAAAAGTGCAACGCCCACCACCTCCTGTTTAGGTATTTCCTCACAACGCCTTGAATTTGTAACTATTTATTCAGTTTATACACTGTTCAAAACTACTATTACTACGTATAATTTAGGTAATCAACTAAAGGAGCTGGAGCTGACCTTGAAGCCTATTTCGAAATTAGCATCAAAGATTTTAGTCGTAGCCCTCTTTGTCACGGCGATCGCTGCAGGTGTCACTTGGAACTATTTACAATCCACTGGAGGAAAAGAAGTTTCCTTTGCCCAGATGGAAAAACTGATTGCTGACCAATCAGGTGCTAGTGTCTTATTAAACGAAACGGCCAAAGGTAAGTTATCGATCACTATAGATCACACAACATACAGCACGATGGTGCGTCCACAAAGTACGTTAGTGGATGACTTGGTACAGAAATATAATGTGTCTTATCAATATAAAGCAGCAAGTTCTGCGGGTGGTTGGATTTTTGGTGGGCTTGTATTGGTAGCTCTATTGACGCTTTTCATTCTTCACAAAAAAGGCAAACTCAATATTGGCCCGTCAGCTATGAAACATCAGGCATCAAAAGCGACTCCGCTTCCAGATATTACAATGGATGACATCGGCGGAATCCCCGAAGAAATGAAAGATGAAATTCTCCAGACATTGGAAGTATTCAAAAATCCTGAAGCTGCGAAAGAAATGGGCATTGCATTGCCTCAAGGTATTTTACTGTATGGACCTCCGGGAACTGGTAAAACATTACTAGCCCAGGCTATCGCAAAAGAAATAGGGGCTACTTTTTATTCTTCTAGCGGTGCAGCTTTTACAGAGTTATTTGTAGGCGTTGGTGCCTCACGCATTCGTACACTTTTTGAAAACGCTCGCAAGCAACGCCCTGCAGTTATCTTTATAGATGAAGTAGATGCATTGGCCGGAAAAAGAAAAGAACATGGTGGAGAAGAATCTGAAAAGACGTTAACCGAATTGCTAGTTCAACTTGATGGTGGAAATGATAATAATGGTGTTTTATTCATCGCGGCAACAAATCGAAAAGATATGCTGGATGATGCATTCTTGCGTCCTGGACGTATCGACTTTACTTTTAACGTTCAATTGCCAGATACAAAAGGTCGTCGCGAAATTATTGATATCCATACCAACGGCAAAACATTGGCATCTAATGTAGCAGCATCTCTTGATACACTTGCAGACAGTACTACCGGATTTTCTGGTGCAGAAATTAGCAGTTTGTTCGAAACAGCTAGCCGCCGCGCTATGCGCGAAGGTCGGAAACTAATTGAGAAACACGATTTGGATTTTGCAATTGACCGTACAATCCTCGGAAATACAGCGCGCACGTTAAGCGACCAAGAAACGAAGCGCCGTGTAGCCATTCACGAATCCGGTCACGCCATCATCGCCGCTCTTACAAAGCCAGGTTCTGTGAGAAAAGCAACGATCATTCCACGGGGTCAAGCACTTGGTTATGTAGCCCCTATTCAAAAAGAATTACATTTATCTACAGCTAGCGAATTGCTTGATCAAGTCAGTATGATCCTAGCGGGTGGTATTGCAGAGCGTCTTTATTTGGGTGAGCACAGTATTGGGGTTGGAGGCGACGTGGAACAGGCCAAAGATATTCTTGAGCGTATGGTGAACACTGGATTGTTCCAGGAAGGATTTTTTTTTATTTTCAATAAAGCTGAGCGAGAAGAAAAAATGCAAATGCTATTTAATCAAGCCGCAAAAAAGACGGAAACACTCATTAAAGAACATGCGTATCAATTTGAAGAGTTGGTCAATGCACTATATAAAGAAGAAACGCTTGAAGGTGACGAAGTACAACGCATCGTCGAGTTACCGACTCCTAAAGATGCGGTAGTGTTTATCTGATAACAAAACAGCGATCATCAATAGGATGATCGCTGTTTCTTTTTGTTTTGCGTCGGTTATATGCGCTTCTCTACCTTCATCGGCCAGCCATCTTTGATCCGCAATGAAATTAACGGTTCCGGAACGGGCGGATTGGATCGAACATTATGGAATAAAAACTTCTTATACAGCACTGACAGGATGAGTGTCGCTTCGAGCAGCGCAAATCGCGAACCGATGCAACTGCGTGAGCCGCCACCGAATGGAAAATAACTAAATGGCGCATACTTATTACCTACCGCAAACCGATCTGGGTCAAATGCACTCGGATCGGGAAACACTTTTTCATTTCGGTGAACCGCATACGGACAAATCATAAACGTACTTCCCTTTTTGAAAGATCTTCCGAACATCTCAACAGCTTCGTCAAGTTCACGATAGATTAGCCAGGCAGGAGGATAAAGACGCAAGCCTTCCTCAATAATTTGCTGTGTGTACGGTAATTCTCGCATCCAATTAAATGGGTTACCTACCAAGTCGGCTGTATTTAGTTCTTCTAACAGACGCTTCTCCACTTTAGGATGCCCTGCAATTTCAGCAAATAACCAACCTAATAAGTTTGCTGTTGTTTCATGCCCGGCTAACAACATCGTCATCATCTGATCGCGTACTTCTTTGTCGGGCAATCCGTTTCCCGCCTCATCTGTCACCGCCATCATCATGCCAAGCAACGAATCTTCGAACCATTCAGGATGCTCTTTCGCTGCCACTAACACTTCGTCAATCATGGCTTCTAATGTCTGTATTGCTTCTTTATGTTTTAAGTTGGCTTTAGTTGGAACAGAAGCCGGTATCATTACAGGACTGAATAAAATTTTGACACTTTGCTCAATCGTTGTCGTGACAGCATCCGCTAGCTCTTTCTCTTCTGACGAGACATCTGTCGAAAACATCGTTCGTGTAATGATCGACAATGTCAATCGCATCATAACAGTATGTATATCTAGTTCCTCTTCATGCTCAAGACGTCCGACTAGCTTCTCGGTTTCATCTACGATGGCATAGGCATAGCGCTCCAGTACATCTTTATAAAACGCCGGCTGAATATATTTCTTCTGCGTCGCATGTCGCTCTCCTTCTGTCGTCAGCAGACCTTCCCCCACTGTTCTTCGCAACACAGTCGTTGTCCGTCCTTTAATAAATGATTGGTCTTGACGAATTAAGATTTCACGAATAGCATCGGGACTGTTGACAACAAACGTCGGAGAAATACCCGTCTTCAATGAAATCACATCACCAAGCGGCTGTACTCGCGTAAAAAAAGCAATCGGGTCACGCACGAATTCCAAATAGTTCTGTAAACGTGGAGTCGCAATATCTTGTACAATAACCATGAATTCTCCTCCAAAGTGATCATAATGTATTACTTCCCTATCTCCTGTATGTATGAATTGATTCTGGATATGCTAGTAAAAAGGAGGTGGGTCAATTGGCAAAAGACGTATTATGTGAAGTAACGAACTGTCATTTTTGGGAATCAGGTAATCAGTGTGGAGCAGATGAAATCAAAGTGATTTCACGAAAAGGAAGAAAAGCAAAAGACTCAGCCGAAACAGATTGTGGTACGTTCATTCCAAAAGGATGATCCACCGAGCAGCAGCCAAGCTTTTATGCTTGGCTGCTTTTTAATTGTAAAGCTAGACGCCTATGTAACGCTTCTCGGTTCATGGTTATCATTTCAACTTGAATGTAGCAGTACAATGGGCAACTAATTCATCTTTCTCGTTGAAGAGTGTTCCTTCAACCAAAGCCGTAGAACGTGTTCTATTAATAACGGCAGCTTTTGAATAAACAGCTTCCTGAACGACCGGCTTCAGAAATTGTGTTGTCATTTGTATCGTCATGACATCATTTGCACCCATCGAACGACAAAGCATTCCCATCGTCGTATCGAGAACGGACATATACATACCGCCGTGAATAGTTCCGCGTACATTATCATAGTGTTGACGATAAGGTAAATATAATTCCACATGACCAGCTTCTAATCTTTGGGTTTGCAGACCTGCAAACTTCCAGAAAGGACTTGTCTCGAAATCTTGTCGAACTTGTTCCAAGTATTCCACTGTCGTATCGTTCATATCATTACCTCCAGAAAATGTAGTAATTGTTCTATATACCATATCGTAAAGACGCACTGACGACAATTCAAATCATTTTACCTTACACTTTAAAATATATGTTTTCTAATTCTTTTCAATAAAAAGTATATATTTTTAATTCACTTTCCTTTATAATGAGATTAATTTCATAAGTTTTTTAATTTAGGAAGAGTACCTGCGAGCATTATGCCAATCCAATCACCTGTTATGTAATGGAATAGAGATCCTCTCTATTGTTATATCAACAAGCGAAACAGAGTAAAGGTCCCTCTCCAATCTGTCATGTTTGTATTATTTCATGTGGATTGGAGAGGGACTTTTTTATGTGAACTTAATTTATAAACACTTTATATAGAAAGGACGGATGTTTCGGTTGGAAAATAAGCTGAAGCTCTACGGCTTTAACAACCTCACCAAAACTCTTAGCTTCAACATTTACGATGTAAGCTATGCAAAAAGTAGAAGAGAGCAGAGTGAGTATATCGCCTATATAGATGAGCAATACAATTCAGAACGTTTAACGAAAATTCTCTACGATGTCACCGAAATGATTGGTGCACATGTTTTGAATGTCAGTAAACAAGATTACGACCCTCAAGGTGCTAGTGTAACGTTAATGATTTCAGAGGAAAAATTCCCTGCATCACAAATTGATCCTTCTTGTAATCAAGGTGCGATCCCCATCTTGCCAGATAAGGATTCCGTCGTCAGTCATTTAGATAAAAGTCACGTAACGGTTCATACGTATCCCGAGTATCATCCGGATAACTCTATTGCGACGTTTCGTGTAGATATAGATGTGTCAACGTGTGGAGAGATTTCTCCTTTGAACGCGCTTGACTACCTAATTGGAAGCTTTGACTCGGACATCATTACTGCCGATTATCGCGTGCGTGGATTTACACGTTCAGTAGACGGCAAAAAACTATTTATGGATCATGCAATCACATCCATCCAAGACTTCATTGATGAGAAAACATTACAG
Organism: Sporosarcina sp. P32b; assembly: GCF_002743335.1. Lineage (GTDB taxonomy): Bacteria > Bacillota > Bacilli > Bacillales_A > Planococcaceae > Sporosarcina. The sequence continues at coordinate 52,052 of NZ_PDZB01000017.1, read as the reverse complement.
AAGTATGATGCAATCGATGTGAATGTTTACCAGGCGAATATCTTCCATACAAAATTACTCATTAAAGAGATCGATTTACAGGATTACCTATTTAACAAAGACGTTTCAGAATTACCACCAAAAGAACGCCTTCAAATCTCTCATAATCTTCGCAAAGAGATGATTGAAATCTACAGCGGTTCTAACGTTTATGAAAATGAGTGAGGAGAGACCGTTGAAATTATCACAACATCGCGTTCCAATTATGGATGCATTGCAACAATATCAAGAAGCACGTGTCGTTCCTTTTGATGTTCCCGGACATAAACACGGTCGAGGCAATAAGGAACTTGCAGATTTCCTTGGGGAAACTTGCTTGCATCATGACGTGAATTCCATGAAACCTCTTGATAATTTATGTCACCCCGTTTCCGTTATTCGTGAGGCTGAAGAGTTGGCGGCAGACGCTTTTGGCGCGAAGCACGCCTTCTTGCTTGTAAATGGGACAACTTCTGCTGTACAAGCTATGGTCATGACCGCTTGTAAAGTAGGTGAGAAAATCATCATGCCGCGAAATGTTCATCGTAGCGCAATTAATGCCTTGATCTTGAGCGGCGCTATTCCTATCTATGTGAATCCTGGAGTTCAAGAAGAGCTTGGCATTCCACTTGGTATGGCTGTGGATGAAGTAAAGAAGGCAATCGTGGAACACCCTGATGCCAAAGCGATTCTTATCAATAATCCAACTTATTATGGTATCTGCTCCAATATGCAAGCCATTACGGATTTAGCACACGCACACGGGATGCTCGTATTAGTGGATGAAGCACATGGCACACATTTTTATTTCAACGATAAATTGCCTGCTTCCGCTATGTCCGTCGGCGCGGATATGGCTTCTATCAGTATGCATAAATCAGGTGGGTCTTTAACGCAAAGTTCATTTTTATTGATCAATAATGAAGTAAGTGAAGGCTATACGCGACAGATTATTAACCTCACGCAGACAACGAGTGGTTCATATTTATTGATGTCGTCATTGGATATTTCACGTAAAAATCTTGCGCTACATGGTCAAGAAATCTTCGATAAAGTGATCAGGATGGCACAGTATACGCGTGATGAAGTCAATAAAATTGGCGGCTACTATGCTTATTCTAAAGAGTTGATCAACGGAGATACCATCTACGATTTCGATGAATCTAAATTATCCATCCACACGCGAAAAATAGGTCTAGCTGGCATTGAAGTCTATGATATTTTGCGCGACGAATACGATATTCAAATCGAGTTCGGGGACGTGGCAAATATCCTAGCTTATATTTCTGTCGGTGACCGGACACTTGATCTGGAACGTTTGGTAGCAGCTTTAGCAGAAATCAATAGGCGTTATAAAAAAGACCCTAGTTCATTATTCGACCATGAGTATATCAATCCAGAAATTGTCCAGTCACCTCAACAAGCCTTTTATGCGGAGAAAGAATTACTTCCGTTGACTGAATCTTCAGGTCACGTAGCAAGTGAATTTGTCATGTGCTACCCTCCAGGCATTCCGATTGTAGCTCCAGGAGAACGCATTACCGATGAGATCATCGACTATATCGACTACTGCAAGGACAAAGGTTGTTTCCTGACAGGTACCGAAGATTCAAATGTTGATTATATTAACGTAGTGAAGGAGGACGTCTAATGAATCTATGGTTTACCGAAGATCATTCACCCCATACCCGCTTTTCCTTTCGCGTTGAAGAACATTTATATTCCGCGACAAGTGAATTCCAGAAAATTGATGTCTTCCAAACGACTGAGTTCGGTAAGATTTTGACACTAGACGGATATGTCATGGTGACGGAGAAGGACGAATTCATTTATCACGATATGATTGTTCACGTGCCGATGGCTACCAATCCGTCCATACAGAAAGTGTTAGTTATTGGTGCAGGTGATGGTGGCACCGTGCGCGAATTGACGCGTTATCCATCGATCAAACAAATCGATATGGTGGAAATTGATGAGGAGGTTGTGAATGTATGCCAGAAGTTTTTACCGCAAACGGCAGCAAAACTAACGGATCCGCGCGTCACGCTATATTTTGAGGACGGCCTGAAATTCGTCCGTCAACAAGAGAACGCCTATGACTTGATTATTGTCGATTCCACCGATCCATTCGGGCCGGGTGAAGGTCTCTTCACGAAAGAGTTTTATGGCAATTGCTATAAAGCGTTGAATGAACAAGGCATTCTTGTGAATCAACATGAAAGTCCTTTCTACGCTGAAGACGCACGTGGTATGCAGCGAGCACATAAAAGTATCATGGGGTTCTTCCCCGTTTCTAAAGTCTATCAAGCGCATATTCCAACCTATCCTTCAGGGCATTGGCTGTTCGGATTTGCTTCCAAGGAATATGACCCCATAGAAGATTTGGATGCTGAAGCATGGAACGCAATTGGTTTACAAACAAAATATTACAATACCAAACTTCATGTCGGCTCGTTCGCCTTGCCAAATTATGTTAAGGAGTTACTGATTCATGCTAAATAAAAATATAGAAACATTTTTAGGTTTCGAAGCAGATTACGAGGTTTCCTCATTCGTAATTTTCGGTGCCCCCTTTGATTCCACAACATCTTTCCGTCCTGGTACGCGATTCGCCAGTAAAGTGATGCGTAGCGAATCATTCGGTCTCGAGACATACAGTCCTTATCAGGAAGCTGATTTAACGGATTACTCATTATTCGACGGCGGTGATTTGGAATTAAGTTTTGGTAATACAGAGCGTGCTCTCGAGCAAATTGAAGAGTTCACTTCACTTGTTCTGAATGATGGAAAAATCTCTTGCATGATTGGTGGCGAACATTTAGTGACATTAGGCGCTGTGCGCGCTGTTGCGAAAATGCACCCTGATTTACATGTCATCCAATTCGATGCACATACAGACTTGCGCGAAGAGTATTTAGATCAACGTCTATCTCACGCTACAGTTATTCGTAGAATCTGGGATTTGCTTGGTGATAATAAAATATTCCAATACGGCATTCGTTCCGGTGATCGTCCAGAATTCGAATGGGCGGCAAAACATCATGTCTATATGAATAAATTTAATTTTGATGGTCTTGAAGATACGGTTGAAAAACTACAAGGTAAACCCGTCTATTTGACGATTGATCTGGACGTACTGGATCCTTCCGTATTCCCTGGAACCGGTACACCGGAAGCGGGCGGCGTGAGCTTTGTTGAATTGCTAAAAGCGATTATGACAGTCAGTGGTTTGAATATCGTTGCCTGTGATATTAACGAGCTGTCTCCTATCTACGACCAAAGCGGCGCATCAACTGCCGTGGCTTGTAAAGTGTTACGTGAATTAACGATTGCTATAAATAAAAATAACTAATTTGGTGGTGTCTTTAATGGGAAAAGCATTAATTATTGGAGCTGGCGGTGTAGCTAGTGTTGTCGTGCATAAGTGTTGTGAGGTACCAGATGTATTTGAAGAAATCTGTATCGCAAGTCGTACGAAATCAAAATGTGATGCGTTGAAAGAAAAGCTGGATGGTGGACAGACGAAAATCCAAACAGCACAAGTAGATGCAGACAACGTGCCTGAGCTAGTCGCGTTAATCAATGAATTCAAACCGGATATCGTCATTAATGTCGCATTGCCTTATCAGGATTTGACGATTATGGATGCCTGCCTTGAAACAAAAGTGGATTATCTAGATACCGCTAACTACGAGCCGCTTGATACAGCGAAATTCGAATATAAATGGCAGTGGGCTTATAAAGAAAAATTTGAGGAAGCAGGTATTACCGCATTGCTTGGGAGCGGTTTCGATCCTGGTGTAACCGGTGTGTTCTCCGCCTACGCATTGAAGCATTACTTCGATGAAATCCATACGATTGATATTGTCGATGCCAACGCAGGTGATCACGGCTATCCATTCGCAACTAACTTTAATCCAGAAATCAACATCCGCGAAATCACAGCAAATGGACGCTATTATGAAAACGGAGAATTCATTGAAACAGAACCTCTCGAAGTAAAACGCGTCTATGATTTACCTGAAATCGGACCAAAAGATGTCTACTTGCTATACCATGAGGAACTTGAATCATTGGCGAAAAATATTACCGGTGTAAATAAAATTCGTTTCTGGATGACGTTCTCCGAAAAGTATTTGACGCATTTGCGTGTACTTGAAAATGTAGGTATGACGTCTATTGAACCAATCGATTACGAAGGTCAGCAAATCGTACCACTACAATTCTTGAAAGCTATACTACCTGACCCTGCTTCTCTTGGACCACGTACGAAAGGAAAAACGAATATCGGTTGTATCTATCAAGGTACGAAAAACGGCGAACCAAAAACGTATTATGTTTACAATATTTGTGATCACCAAGAATGCTATCGTGAAGTGGGATCACAAGCTATTTCCTATACAACAGGAGTACCAGCTATGATCGGTGCCATGATGATGTTAACAGGCAAGTGGAAAAAGCCAGGTGTCTTCAATATTGAAGAATTCGATCCAGATCCATTCATGGAAGCGTTGAATGAGTATGGTTTACCTTGGCACGAAGATTTTAATCCAACTTTGATAGACTGAGGTGAATAGTGTGAACTTCGATGTACAAGCAGTCCCATCACCTAGTTATGTCGTGGATGAAAAACTGCTGATTACTAACTTAGAAAAAATGAAATCCGTTATCGATCAAACAGGATGCAAGATCTTACTTGCGCAAAAAGGGTTTTCAATGTTTGAAGTCTATCCATTAATCGGACAGTATTTGCATGGCGTTACTTCAAGTGGTCTATTTGAAGCGCGTCTTGGCAATGAAGAGATGGGGAAAGAAGTACACACGTATGCCCCTGCTTTCCATGAAGACGAGTTTGAGGAAATCCTTCGTTACTCTGATCACTTAGTATTCAATTCATTTGCGCAGTGGAAGCAATTCAAAGATCGAGTTCAGAAGCAGGAGAAGCCCATTGAATGCGGAATCCGGATCAATCCTGAGTACTCGGAGATTGATGTGGACATGTACAACCCTTGCTTCACCTATTCACGATTCGGTGTTACGTTGGAAAACTTTGAACCCGATGAACTTGATGGAATTAGCGGCCTGCACTTCCACACGATGTGCGAGCAAAACTCCGATACATTGTGGCGGACAATTCAAATCATAGATGAAGAGTTCGGTCATTATTTACAGAAGATGAAATGGATCAACTTCGGTGGCGGTCATCATATCACTCGTCCTGATTACGACCTCGAGACATTGATTCGTTGCATTCGTTTCATGCAAGATAAATATAATCTCGACGTTTATCTAGAGCCAGGTGAAGCTGTCGCCCTCAACACAGGTTTCCTCGTGGCGACAGTACTTGATACGATGCATAATGGCATGGACATTGCTATTCTCGACACATCGGCTTCTTGCCATATGCCAGACGTTCTGGAGATGCCTTATCGACCAGAGATTATCGATGCTGGTGCGGCAAATGAAAAAGCCCATACTTATCGATTAGGCGGCGCAACTTGTTTGGCTGGTGATGTAATTGGGGATTATTCTTTCGATCAGCCGTTGAAGCCGGGTGACCGACTTGTATTTTGTGATATGGCGCATTATTCCATGGTGAAGAACAATACGTTTAACGGGGTTAATCTTCCGTCCATCGTTCTTCATACGCTGGATAATGAAATCAATGTCGTAAAACAATTTGGTTATGAGGATTTTAGGCAGCGGTTGTCTTAAGATATGTGAGTGGGAATGTGAGGGCACGTTGATCTGCGTTCCAGGCGGACGCGTTCGGGAGGGCTCGCGGTGAACCAACTAGTCGCGGTGCTCCTTTAGTTGTTTCACCTGATCGGGCTGATCCTCCCCGAGTCGCCGCCTTCCACTCCGATCAACTAGTGTCTATTTCTGATTTTGAAAGTGGAGTTCAAATTCCTAACTACTAATCAAACTTACATTATTTTCTTTACTCCATTCGACTATTTCTTTTAAGACATAAAAACCCGATTCGCTGAAAAATGCGAATCGGGTTTTTACACTTTGATACAAATAAGTAATGTGTAAAAGTCTATAATAGTTTAAGGTTTCATTAGAATTATCAATCAACACACTGATACTTTTTATATTCTAGTTCAAGTTAGAATAGTACATTAGTTTTTCATTCCACTCATGAACATCATAAACCAACGTTACTTACCTCTATTCCGCTCTTAAACCTAAAACTTACCACTCACAGTAAGAAGAATCCAATACCCATAATTAGATAGGCTGAGAACAGCACGAGGCCTTCAAACCAGTTTGACTCGCCATCTTGACATATGTTGACGACTAGCAAGGTGGCTGTAATCATGGCAATTAGCTCTGGCCAAGTGAATACGAGCGGCATCGCAGTTGGCATCATCAAGGAAATCAATACAAGAACAGGTGCTACAAACATCGCCACTTGCAATGTAGAACCAATAGCGATTTCAACTGAAATATCCATCTTATTTTTCATCGCCATCGTGATCGCAGATGAATGCTCAGCCGCGTTTCCAACGATAGCAACAATGATGACACCGATAAACAGCTCCGTCCAGCCAAACTTCTCACCTAACGTCCCAAACGTATGCACTAGCTTCTCTGAAACAAATGCGACCGCTACTGTCGAAATCATTAATACTAATATAGCTTTCTTCTTACTCCACTCTGGTACTTCATCCGTCTCATGATTTTCCGAACCGAATACACCACGGTGAGTAAATAATTTAAATACTAGGCCCGCTAAATAAATCAGAATAAGTATGATCGAAATTCCAATACTCAGATTCAGTTCAGTTTTTGTATCCATCGTCATCGAGAATACTTCCGGTATCACGAATGCAACAACTATTGCAAACACTAGTAATGCAGAGTTGAATCGCGCATCATAAATACTGAAGTTCTGCCTTTTATGCTTTAGACCACCCGCAAAAAACGATAGTCCGAGAACCAATAATAAGTTTCCTAAAACAGAACCTGTCAACGACGCCAGCACGATGGCAATCAATCCGGCTTTCAGTGTAAATATAGAAATAATTAGTTCTACCGCGTTACCGAATGTTGCATTTAACAAACCACCAATTCGTGGACCACTAACAATTGCCAAACTTTCTGTAGCTCTTCCTATAAATGCAGCCAGAGCAATAATACTGTAACAGCATAACGCAAACATCCATAAATCTGACCAATTCAAGAATGATGCTATAAATACTAAAGGTACCCCTGTGAACGCCATACCAGTAAATACTTTATTCAGTGTCTCCACCTCTTTTCAAATCCAATTTGTTATAATCTTTCCCTTATTCTAGCCTAAATAAACTGGTTAAAAAATGGTTGATCACTGGTATGAAAATTAACTAAATAACTCATTTGTAAATTACTACTATTAGTATTCAAAAAAAGATGGAGGAGAGTCTGTAAATAAGACTCTCCTCCATCCACTATCAGTACCTGGATTATATCAGTCAAAAAACATAGCCTAACTTTTCATTTTCGGATCCAATGCATCACGTAACCCGTCACCCATCAAGTTAAAGCCCAACACCGTCAACATAATGGCAAGCCCAGGGAAAATCATTGTCCATGGGGCATTCTGCAAATAATCTTTAGAGTCAGCTAACATCTTCCCCCACTCTGGATAAGGAGCTTCAGCGCCTAATCCTAGGAATCCAAGTGCTGCCGCTTCTAAGATAGCTGTAGCAATCGCCAATGTACCTTGTACGATAACAGGCGCCATTGAGTTAGGTAAAATATGCGAAAACAGGATCCTGAAATCTTTCATCCCAATTGCTTTTGCCGCTGTAATATATTCATCCTCTTTTATGCTCAACACTTTAGATCGTATTAATCGTCCGAAGTTCGGTACGTTAATGATTGCAATAGCAATTAACGCGTTACGTAAACTTGGCCCCAATACCGATACAATCGCAATCGCCAATAAAATGGAAGGGAATGCGAGCATAATATCGAATATCCTAGAAATAATCGTATCAATCCAGCGCCCGTAATAACCAGCAATAATACCAAGGAAACTCCCCACAACAATCGAACCCACTACCGAGAAGAATCCAACTGATAACGAAATACGCGCACCGTGGATAATGCGTGAGAAAATATCACGGCCGAAGTCATCCGTTCCAAACCAGTATTCCGAAGAAGGAGGTTGCAGTCGATCCGTCATTAATTGTTCGTTGATGCCTTCTTTAGTGACAAGAGGACCGAAGAGCGCAAGTAGGATAAAGAATATCACAATGACTGCGCCTACGACCGCTACTTTACTTTTGCGAAAACCTACCCAAGCTTCCCGCCAAGGTCCTGTTGTTTTTTCTAATTTTGCTTCTGCTACTCCGTCTACCTTAGGCGTAAATTCTGACATGAACTGTTCCTCCTTCCTCAATCATACTTAATCCTCGGATCGATCAGTCCATATAGTAAATCGACGATCAGATTAATCATGACAAAGATAAATGCCACGATGAGAATGCCTGATTGAATAACAGGATAATCTCTAAAGTTGATCGCATCATAGATATAGCGTCCAATTCCAGGCCAAGCGAAGATCGTTTCCGTCAGAATAGCTCCACCAAGGAGTAGACCAATTTGCAAACCGATCACTGTCAAAACAGGAATGATTGCATTTTTTAACGCGTGCTTATACACTACCCAAAACATTTTCTGACCCTTTGCCCGTGCTGTTCGAATATAGTCGGAACGCATCACTTCTAGCATGCTCGAGCGCGTCATCCGGGCAATAATTGCCATAGGAATCGTTGCAAGCGCTAGCCCTGGTAAGATCAAATGTTTGATGACTACCCATAATTGATCAAACCTGCCTTGGATGAGCGTATCAATTATGTATAAATTGGTTATGGCGGATACGGGATCACGAACATTTTCACGTCCAGTTGTCGGCAACCATTGCAACTCAATCGCAAATGCCCACTGCCCCATTAACCCCAACCAGAAAATAGGCATGGAGACACCGACCAGTGCCAATACCATCGCTGAATAATCAAACCATGAGTTCTGGAACCAAGCAGAAATAATTCCTGCATTAATCCCTACAACGACCGCGATAATCATCGCAAATAATGCCAATTCCAATGTAGCTGCTAAATACGGCCAAACTTCATCCGCCACAGGTAGTCGCGTACGCATGGATTCGCCTAAATCACCTTTTAAAATACCACCAAGATAACTGAAATATTGTGTATACCATGGTTGATCAAGACCTAGCTTGATCGTCAAGGCTTCCACCGCTTCTTTTGTTGCTTGTTGCCCTAAAATTACTTGTGCTGGATTACCAGGAATTGCACGAATCAACATAAAAACTAGAAATGTCATACCAAGCAGGACAGGAATTAGCTGTAATAGCCTCTTAATCGTATAGTTGAACAACTCTTTCACCCCTCCGGCTCTTATCATTTATTAATCAAAGAAAGGGAGAATACTAGCTTCTCCCTCTTCTTCCATCATGTAATTTACCTATTACTTATTTGAATTCTACATTTGACAACAAATCAGAACCTGTAGGATGTGGAACGAAACCAGTTAGTTCTTTCGCTCCGCCTAACAATGGAATGGAGTGTGCAAGTGGTACCCAAGGAGCTTCTTCGTGAAGAATTTCCTGAGCTTGTTTATACAACTCTATACGCTTGTCTTCGTCTACTTCTGTTTGTGCTTCAAGGAATAACTTATGTGTTTCGTCGTTCTTAAAGTACGTGTAGTTATTACTTCCGATATTGTCTTCATCTAACAATACATATAGGAAGTTGTCTGCGTCTCCATTATCCCCAGTCCAACCAAGCATGAAAGCATCTGCTTCCCCTTTGCTTGCCTTGTCTAGGTAAGTCGCCCACTCATACGAAACGATTTTTGCTTTAATACCTACATCAGCCAAGTTGCTCTGAATTGCTTCTGCTACTTTTGTGCCGTCTGGCATGTATGGACGTGGAACCGGCATAGCCCATAGCTCCATTTCGAATCCATCTTCAAGACCTGCTTCTTTCAATAGTTCTTTCGCTTTTTCAGGATCATATGCATAATCTTCTACATCATCGTTATAACCTGAAATAGATGATGGCATAGCATTTTTCGCTACTTCTGCACGTCCTTCAAAGAATGAATCAACGATTGATTGTTTATCGATAGCATAGTTCATCGCCTGACGAACTTCTTTTTTATCAAATGGCTCACGCGTTACTGTTAATCCAAGGTACCCTACGTTCATGGAAGGACGCTCGAACAACTGCAATGTATCATTGTCTTCAATCTTTACTCCATCGGCAGGATTGATTCCATCTGCTAAATCAATTTCACCAGATAGTAAAGCGTTCAGACGAGCAGAGTTATCAGGAATTGCTTGGAAAATAATGCGATCCAATTTTGGTAACCCCTCTTGCCAGTATTCTTCGTTCTTTTCAATTGTAATTGTTTCATTTGGCTTCCACTCTACAAACTTGAATGGACCTGTTCCTACTGGATTACGCTCATACTCATCATCGCCCTTTTCAAAGGCTTCAGGACTTGAAATAGCGAACATACTCATCGCCAGATTTTTCAAGAATGGCGCTTGTGGACGTTTCAATGTAATAATCACTGTGGATTCTCCATCTGCTTTAACAGATTCAATTACGTGATCTTCATCATCTTTAAACCCACCGAACATAGAGTTATAGTATGGGAATGTATCTGAATCTCCATTAGCCCAACGCTCAAAGTTCTTTACTACTGCTTCAGCATTAAAATCAGTGCCATCATGGAATTTTACGCCTTCTTCCAATTGGAATGTATACGTCAATCCATCTTCACTTGTGTCATATTCTTTAGCAAGTCCCGGTTGAACCGTAGTATCCTGCTCCCCAAAGTTTAATAATGTTTCGAATAAATTCACTGTTACTTTAAATGTTTCCCCTTCTGTTACACGGGATGGGTCAAGAGATGTTGAATCTCCACCTCGTCCAAATACTAACGTTTTGTTCTCACTGCCGCCTTTATCCGCAGCGTCTTTGTCCTTGTCGCCACTGCCTTCTTTATCATCGCCGCCTGAACAAGCTGCCAAAGCAGTCGATAAGACAAGAAGCATGATCAACGCGAACGACCACAGTTTCCCTTTTCTCATACAGATCCCTCCAATTGTTTTTTTCTTTCTATATCATCGTTGCCTTCCGCAGTATAAAGATGGCAAGCAACAGAATGACCAGTTTTCTCCTCTGCTAATACAGGAGTTATTTTCGTACACACATCCATTTTGAAAGGACAGCGAGTGTGGAATGCACAACCGCTTGGTGGATTCGCTGGACTTGGCATATCCCCTTCAATAATGATTTGTTCCTTTTTATAATTCGGATCTGGTACAGGTACCGCAGACAATAACGCCTGTGTGTAAGGATGGAGGGGGTTTGCATAAAGCTCTTCACTCTCTGTAATCTCCACAATTTTCCCCAAGTACATGACTGCCACACGATCACTGATATGGCGTACAACTCCCAGGTCATGTGCAATGAAGATATAGGTCAAGTTAAATTCCTTTTGTAAATCCTGCATTAAGTTCAATACTTGCGCTTGAATGGATACGTCAAGCGCAGACACCGGCTCATCTGCAATAATTAACTTGGGATTCGTCATCAAAGCACGAGCTATACCAATACGCTGACGCTGGCCCCCACTGAATTGATGAGGATAACGTTTTGCGTGGTATTCACTCAAACCGACAATCCTTAAAAACTCTACTACTTTTTTGCGGCGATCCTTTGCACTGCCACCACCATGAACAATCAATGGTTCTTCTAAAATTTTGCCGATTGTATGACGAGGATTTAATGATGCATAAGGATCTTGGAAGACCATTTGGATATCTCGACGAACCGCTCGAATTTCATTAGCAGAGAGCTTAGTTAAATCTTTTCCTTGGAATTCCACAACACCCTCTGTAGGTTCTAGCAATTGCATAATTGTTCGTCCCGTTGTCGATTTTCCGCAACCACTTTCTCCTACGATTCCAAGTGTCTCTCCTTCATTTACATGAAATGACACATTATCGATTGCTTTGACATGACCCACTGTTTTACCAATCAGCCCTTTGCGAATCGGAAAGTATTTTTTCAGCCCTTCAACTCTTAACAGTGGTTTGTTCATTTGCATTCGTCACTCCTTCTTGTTCGTCATATAAGAAGCATCTCGTTTGATGATTTTCGGAGTTCCGGTACAATTCTGGTGTTTCTATCCAGCATCTAGAGAAAGCGCTTTCACATCTTGCTGCGAATCTACAGCCTTTATCAATGGATCCTGGTTTTGGCACATTACCTGGAATCGAATATAGACGATCTTTTTTATCACGCATATCCGGTACTGACTGGATCAATCCCCGTGTATAAGGGTGACAAGGATTTTCAAATATTTCTTCAGTTGGTGCTTCCTCAATGACTTGTCCTGCATACATAACGACAACGCGTTCACAAGTTTCAGCCACTACTCCTAAGTCATGTGTAATGAGTAATATCGCTGTATTCATGCGTTCATTTAAATCTCGCATCAATTTGAGGATTTGAGCTTGAATCGTTACATCAAGTGCAGTTGTCGGTTCATCCGCAATGAGTACTTTGGGATCACATACAAGCGCCATAGCAATCATGACACGCTGCCGCATACCACCGGATAACTGGTGTGGATATTCTTTCATAATTTCTTCAGAGCGAGGTAATCCGACTAGTTTCAACATTTCTATTGCCCGTTCCTTAATTTGCTTTTTCGACCACTTTTTCTGGTGAAGAGAAATAGCTTCAGACATCTGATTGCCTATTGTGAAAAGCGGATTTAACGACGTCATGGGCTCTTGAAAAATCATCGCGACGTCATTCCCACGAATCTCTCTCATTTCCTTTTCCGTTTTCTTTAGGAGATCTTGACCTTCAAAAAGGATTTCTCCTCCAGTAATTTTCCCTGGCGGACTTGGCACTAACTGCATGATAGATAAAGAAGTAACACTCTTTCCGCAGCCTGACTCTCCTACAATCCCCAAGACTTCTCCTTCTCTTACATAAAAGTCTACATGATCTACTGCTGGAATTTCTCCTGAATCCGTGAAAAAGGTCGTTTGCAAATCGTTCACTTCAAGTAATTTCTTTCTCTCGTTCATTTGCTCACCTTTTTCTATTTTTCTGAAATAACTCATTAATCATTATTATACTTTTATTCTGATTAAACGCAAGATGCTTTTTTGATAAAGTAATATATTAAGAGTATTTTGTTAAAAACAAAAGAAGTGCAATAGGTAATGTTCTACCTACGCACTTCTTAAATGAATTCAAAATAGCGGAATGTTATATTTATTCCTCTAGCTGTATAATTATTTCAACTCCCAAATTGCCTTTCCTTCCACAAAATCTGGAACTTGTAAACCTAATAACTCATATACACTGGGTGCAATATCTGTCATCGTAATTCTATTGCTCATTTCGCCAGGTGGAATCATAGGGCCGAATGCATATAAAACCGGCCGTAATGTTGATCGCTCAGGGTTTCCACCATGACTCCCCAATTCCTGCGTTGGTTCAACAGCATTTTTCGCGTCTTTGCCCATTAAAAATCCGGGAGCAGCAGATAAAAATACGTCTCCGCTATTATTACTATCGAATGCAGCATATCCTTCCTGATCCTCTGTCCAAACGGACTCATATGGATATACTTGGGACTCCTCGACGCTAGATAAGACAGATAAACTCGGATACGTATAGATCTTATCGAGCTTTTCATTTTTATTAGTAAGCCAACGTAAAATAGGATGAGCTACTTTTTTTGGATCTTGGGAAAGAGCAGTAAATACTGTCTTATTAGTAAATGTTGACACAATTTCCTTCTTTACTTGTTCATATTCTTCTTCTTTTACAATTCCTTTTTTCTCTCTGCCTTTCATATTCACATAAACATGAGCAATTGTTCCACTCGCTTCTGCATAAGCTTTCGTTTTAGACTCATCAATATTTCCCTCTTGATCTTTAACAAGTAGCCCTGCCTTTTCTAATTCTCTATTTGGTGAAAGTCTTGTATGAATTGGCTCCAATCCATGATCGGAAATAATTAATACATGATCGTCGGGGTTCAAATTATTTTTTATTCGACCAATTGCCCGATCTGCTTGGCTAAATGCCCAGTTCACATATTCTTCTTTTTCCAACACATTCGCTAATTGATATCCAGGTTGAGCAGGTTCTCTCAATAGGAACTCATGCAGTTCACTATCCACTACAGAATAATAATAGAACAGCAGGTCGGGCTGATAGTTCTCTTTAATATAAAAACTGACATCCGTCACCCAATTTGAGAATCGTTCACCCACCTGTTCATATTCTTCCCTAGTAATATCTCCATTTTTAAACGCCTCTATTTCATCAGCCGCTGGATAAAATCCGAATTCTGATTGAATTTTATCTGTAAATTGACCAGGTCCTCTATATAACCCGCCCATCACAGTCCCTTGAAATAACTGAAGTTCTTCTTTGTTCTCGGGATCTCCTTTTAGTTTCACATAAAATCCTGCACTATCAAAACCATGTAAGTTCAGTGCGACAGCAATCCAATCATTAGGTGATACTTCTTCTCCCATATTTTTTCTATCCATTGATATATAATATTTCGATTCTTTATCATCTGTTCGCAAAATATATAATTGTTTGGCAGGTGATTTTTTTATATCCAATGAAATAACTGCTTCTTCTACTTTTATTGATCCTGCATTTATTTGTTCCACGCGTTCATCATCTACTTCTGAAAACTTCAAGTTATGAAGTTTTGAATTCGCCAAAGTCCCACCCGAATAAACAGCGTAAGTAGCAGCAGATGCGTTATCAGGGTTCGAGTCAGGGAAGGAGACGGTAGCTGTGACTTTCCCTTGATTTCTTGCTTCTTTCCATATAGGTGTAACGCCTAGCGTCTGTGAAAATCCACTTTGGTCATCTTTCACTTTTTCTCCTAATGAATGATACTGATTACTGACAATTCCTGTCTTTGAAGGTCTAGCACCAGTAGACATTGCTGCATGTGAAGGGGCAGTCAAAGACGGTGTAACGGTAACAAAATCTGTAGCATAAGCTCCTTGTTGCTGAAAATTTTCTAAATTCGACATGACTCCTTTGCTTATGTAACGTTGTGCATCCTCATATCCTAAGCCGTCAAACGACACGACACTAATTGTGCCTGTTGTCTCAGCGGCTTTACTAACAGAATGGTTAATCATAACGGTCATACTACATAGAATCATAATGAAAACATTTATAGACTTAAACATATTGGCACCCCTCGCTTTATAGAACTATTCCCTTCCTGAAAAATAGGTAAACTTGCTAACTAGAAAATCATAAAAATTTCTTCATTGATTACGATTTACAAGTAAACCATTAGTAGTTCTTTAGATTTATTTTTGGTTTATTTCCCATAAAAGCCTTGCGTTTCTTTCATTTCTTTATTAATGTTTCCTTAAGGAAACATTATTTCCTTAGGGAAACTTTTATAGTTTCTCATCGTTTCTTTGGAGGTGAAAATTTGAAGCCATTTGTTCTTCCTGATTTGCCTTATGCAGTAGACGGTCTTGAACCGTATATCGATGCACGGACATTGGAAATCCACCATGGCAAACATCATCAGACGTACGTCAATAACTTGAATGCGGCTCTGGAAAATCATGAAGTGTTACAGTCCCAATCTCTTGAAACCATACTGACTGATCTCAGTCAGGTGCCCGAGGAGATTCGCACTGCCGTTCAGAACAACGGCGGTGGACATTACTGTCATAGCTTATTCTGGGAATCCATGACGCCAAAAAGTAAAGGTGAACCATCAGCAGATATTAAACGGGAAATCGAAAAGTATTTTAATTCCTTCGATAATTTCCAAGATGTCTTGTCAAAAGCGGCAATCAGTCGCTTTGGTAGTGGTTACGGCTGGTTGGTGCTTACTGACGGCGAGTTAGAAGTCATGAGCACGCCAAACCAGGATACACCATTGAAAGATGGAAAAACCCCATTACTAGTCATTGATGTATGGGAACACGCTTATTATTTGTCATACCAGAACCGCCGCCCCGAATTTGTACAAAATTGGTGGCACACTGTGGACTGGGACATTGTGAATGAGCGTTTCATCCAAGCTGCTAAAACAGCAGCAACTTAATTTTTTCTCTTTTCCTTATCTCCAGTTTTACCCTACATTCCAAAATTAGGGCTGCCAATCCGCGGAAACGGATCAGGCAGCCCGCCTTTTTATTTTCATAAAAAAACTCCCGCCACGTGTATACTGTGCGGGAGATTTTTACGATTTTATGTTTGCGACACTAAATTTTCTACTGGATTACCTTCGAGCCAAGCTAAACTTTTGTCGAACAGTTCATCTTCGAATGAATAACCGGAGAATGTATGATCTGCTTTGTCGATATACTGTTCAAACACATGTCTTGTATCTACACGTTTATTGAGTGAATTAGCATAGCGCACCGCATGTTCTTTCGGAATTTGCTCATCTTCCTTTGCATGAATAATATGCACTGGCCCTGTAAATGAGCGAACTGCTTTAAGAGGCTGGTGTTTTTTCAAATCTTTCAGGAACGTTTGACTGATCATAAACCCATGGTAGTCATGACTGCCATGTCTGGCAATTTCATGAACCGCTTTCGGTCCAAGAATCCCAGTAATATCTTCGTAAGGTTTACCTACTGGCGACCAGAGAATTAATTGTTTAATTCTAGTATCGCTTGCCGCTGTGAGCGATGCAACAGCTCCACCAAGACTGTGCCCAACTAGCGTAATGCGGTGTTGATCTATCCCTCTTATTGAGCTTAGATAATCGACCACATCCTGCACTTCCTTCAATTGGTTCGTTACTGTTACACCAGCATAATCTCCATCACTTTCACCACAACCGCTAAAATCAAAGCGGAATACCCCATATCCACGCTCCGTAAAATATCGTGCAGCTTTAACAAACAGACGGTGTTCCCCTACTTTACTGCCTACAAACCCATGAACAAATACAAGTAATGGTATGGCTTCTTTTCTATATTCAGGCAGATGCAGTGCACCGGATAAATTATGTCCCCCAGAACGAATCGTGATCATTTTTTGCATTTCTTCCACACTCCTGTCAAAATATATTATTCCAACATGTTTAATAGGTATTATACAGTTGAAATAGTTTTTAGTCAAATCCATCCTTTGATAATTCTAATTCTTACATAGAAAAAGACTCCCCTATTAGGGAGTCTGGTTAGTATATTAAAACGAATGATTAGTAAGTGGTTTCCTTTAAGTAAACACGGATCAACAATGCTCTGCCACTCTGCAAAACTACTTTAATTTACAATACCAAGCGTATTTAAGAACACCACAATAATAGTCAATGGCACTATCCACTTCATTAAAAAGTGCCAAAGCGGATAGAAACTTTTGGATTGTGTATTATACTGTGTAAACTCATCACGCACTAACACTTGGTCCATCTTACGAACAATAAACAACGCAATCAGCAAACTTCCTGCTGGAAGCAAAATATTACTGACGAGATAATCTGTCGCGTCAAAAACACTCTTATCGAATATCAGCAACCCTGATAATGTACTAGAAGACAAGGCAGAAGGAATTGCGGCAATGAATACTACCGCGCCAATTAACCAAGTTACAGACTTACGCGTACGCTTGCCACTCGCTGTCATCGCAGCCACAATGATCTCATATAAACTAAACGAAGATGTCAAAGTCGCAAACAAAAATAAAATTAAGAATAACGCCAAGAATACTTGCCCTAGCGGAAGTTGCGAAAAGACTGCTGGTAACACCATGAAGAGTAATTCCGGTCCTGCAGCCGGTTCTTGTCCGAATGCGAAGACTGCCGGGAAAATAGCTAAACCTGCTAGTAATGAAACAAATAAATTCATTCCCACTACAGAACTTGCAGATGAAGTTAGGCTAACGTCTTTCTTCAGATATGAACTGTATGTCACCATACAAGAAAATCCAACGGCTAATGAAAAGAAGGACTGTCCAAGCGCATATAATACGGACTCCCTTGTAATACTAGAGAAATCAGGTTTCAGGAAGAACGATACACCTTCCATTGCACCAGGTAACGTCAATGAACGAACGACTAAAATAATAAAAAATACAAATAATAAAGGCATCATATATTTATTCGCTTTTTCAATACCATTTTGCACACCAGAAGATACGACTAATATATTAATAATTGTAAACAAAAGCAGTCCAATTAACGTTGTTATTGGTGAACCGACAATCGAACCAAACTGTTCCGAGTAGGAAGCTCCTTCACTAATGATCTTGCCACCAATAGACAAGCCACTATATATGAATACCCAACCACCGACGACACTATAGAATGATAGTAAGAGAAAACACCCCGCTACACCGAGCTTACCAATCCATGGCCATGCACTAGCTGGCGCTAACTTTTTGTAAGCACTGATTGCTTCTCTACCCGAACCACGTCCAATAATGAATTCGGAAACCAACATCGGTAATCCAATCAAAATCGTAAACACCACGAATAATAAGAAGAACGCGCCACCACCACTCATTCCTGTAACATACGGGAATTTCCAGATTGCTCCAAGGCCAATTGCCGCGCCCGCTGAAGACATAATAAATCCAAGCTTCGAAGACCATTGTTCTTTACGTTGTTCCATTTTCTCACCCATTTCCTTTTACTTCTGCTTATTACAGTTATACTGTACTGCACCATTAGAAACAATAGCTCATTTGTATTCTTTATGGTTACGCACGACAAAAAAGACGTACCGAATCAAAATACTCCATTCGGGTACGTCTTTTTCTTCTTGAAAAACATGTTTCGGTTCGTTTTCTAGTTCATATTCTTATTCTGTTGTGCTCTAGCTTCTCCGCCTTTACGTCCGATATTCTCATAAAATTGTTTATCATACTTCTCGGAAGTAGCTTTTCCACCTTTACGTCCAATTTCTTTATAAAATTCAGTACTATGCTTTTGTGCTGTGGCTTCCCCGCCTTTACGACCAATTTGTTCATAGAACTCTTTATCATGTTTTTTAGAGGTTGCTTGTCCGCCTTTACGCCCCGCTTCTTCCAGAGACATTTTCTTTTCTTGATCTGTAGTATGTTGGTTAGCCATATATATACTTCCTCCTCGTATTCGATTTACAAAGCTTAATGAATATATTCCCAATCCACTACATGCTAAACACGAGGCGGGTTAAATAACCATGTTTCGACAGAAAGGCTTATGGAATGGAATAGTTCCCCATTCAACCATGGTAACTATAAGCTCTCGTCATATTCATGTATAAATTCTCTTTTTTGAACCAACTTACTTAGGAAGGTACTTACAGAAGGGAGAATGACCAATGGGAAGAGATGAACATAAAAAAGGAAGTAATTCAGCTGGCTCATTACCACAAACGCCAAAGAATCAAACGATTGCCGCACGCGATATGCATGAAGAGATCGCGAAAGAATTCGCTGAGTTACGTAAAGCACCCGCACAAAAAAAGCGTAAGTCATAAGTGAAAAAGACCAGGGGAAAATATAATCCCTTGGTCTTTTTTCATCATTTTCGAAGAGGAGCTTGTTCATCTATGAGTTTCTCTAGACGCTCGTCCCATTCTTCCGTTAATGTATTCCACACTCTAGTGAAATAGTTGTTTTCCGCACGATTGTAAACATAAAACTCCACACAAGGAATAAGTTGATGGTCAAGCGTTCGAGGACTCTCTATTTGATCTACAACCTTCTGTAGTGACCCTTCTGCAGCTTCTGCTCCAGTAGCAAGCAGTGTTGCCCGCAATTGTTTATCATCCAATCGATGCGCGTTTCTGGTGAATTTCCTAGCCAATCTAAATTCTTTAACTTTTGCTGTGAAGATTTTCTCAGGTTGTTGACATAAAATCGATTCGTGGCAGGCACTGTAATAAAACTTTTTTTCTGCCTTTTCTGGTGGATGTTCGTAAACACCTGATTGTAATTGCCTGACTCCAATGCTAGTCAATTCAAAACTTTCTTTACGTAACTCGATCATTTGTGCCGCTTCCATCTTAGTAAATAAATCCTCTATAAACAGTGGTTCTACAGCTAGAAATTCTGCAATTATTTTTGATTCAGATACATCTAATTTTTGAACAGTAAGTAAAATCATTTTCATTAATATATCCATTGTCGTGCGCTTAATAGTTGTGTAGGGTATATTAATGAGCTCGATCGGTAATCCCCAGCTATCTGATTTTTGTATTTGGATATCCGGCTGTCGTTGGAGTTCTTGTTGCAACCTTTTCCGAAGAGAATCCATCTACTCACCCCCTTGGATTTGCTCTACTTTGCGCAATCCACCTTGATGTTCTACTACTTCTCGTAATTGTTTATACATATCTCTCGTAGAGGCATTCTTTGTCTTAATCGTGAACATTTCAGAACTCCCCACAATAATAAGCAGTTCTCTTGCACGTGATAACGCTACGTTCAGTCGTCGATAGTCTTTGGCAAATCCAATGTCGCCATTTTTCTCACCATGATTCCTAACGAAGCTCAAAATGATAATATCCATTTCCATCCCTTGGAACTTATCTACCGAACCTGTTCGACAATGCAATTGCTGTGGTCTTATTTCCTGCTGAATCAATCGATCGATTCGCTTTACCTGTTCGCCGTAAAAACTGATTACGCCGACACTTTTCTTTTCGTCTGACTTCATTCTGCCATCTTTTTTAGCTTTTTCCGTCGCTTGTTCAATATCTAGCAAAGTATCTTGAATGATGGTTAGTTCCGCTTCATTGAAACGACTTGTCCCACCTTTGACTTGATTTTCGAAAAATGATGGGGTATTAGGTGTATCTAGCCATAGTAAATGATCTTTTCTAGCGATTTTTCTGCTTTCGAGCAGATGATCTCGTAATTCGTCTGAATTAGGAATTCCGCATTGTAACTGATAGTCCCCGTCTTTATAAAATGGTGCGATCGTTTCCATAATGTTTTCATGCATACGATACTGAATACTGAGCATCGTTTTGTTTTGCTTGGGCAACGTACGGAATAAACGTTCAAATAATGATTCATTGAGCAGTTTTTTCATTTCACGTTGCACTTCAGGATCTTTTTGTTGATCTACTAGTTCGTCCATCGTTTCTTGTCCTACGAGTGGCGGTAACTGATGATGGTCGCCCACTAGAATAACTTTTTTGCCTTTTAGCATGGGCAATAGTAATTCTGGCGGTGTTGCTTTTGATACTTCATCGATAATTACCACATCGAAGACAGGATATTCCTCCATGAACTTTTTGGAAGCTGATGCGACACATGTCGTGCCAATCACATTTGCATGATTGATATAAAGCTTTCGGATCTCATCAAGATCATAATCGTTGGCATCACGTAGTAACTCTTCCCATTGCGCCTGCAGTTGTTGTAGAATCGGAAGTTGCTGCTGTTCTCTTACTATTTCTGCTAGTTGGGGTTCAACTTGAGCAAGCACTATTTCTAATTTCTCCAATTGCTCTTTTATATCTGGTTTCAATTGAACTGCAAGCTCTTCTATTTCTTGCTGTCGTTGATGCTGTTCTTCTTGTAATTGCAGCGTTTTTTGCTCTACTGCTAGAACTTCTACTTTTTCTTGTTCAAGCTGTTGTTTAACTTGAGAACATTTTAGTTCCGAGGTAGTTATGGATGCTGTTAATTGCGTGACGTTTTTTATTTGTTGTCGGCACTCAGTGATCTTCGTTTCTAACTGATTAATTTCCTGAACAAGTTGACTTTCCTCCCACTTTTTTTCAGGTGGCTCATTGGTTTCTAGCCATTCTTTAATCTGCTTCTCCAATTCTTCCTGCTTAGTTTGTAGATGTTGCTTCTGCTCTTCTTTTCGTTGTTTATTGGCTTGAATTTCTTGAAGTTCCTGTTGTAGATACCTTAGGATTTCATGTTTCACTTCTGCAAATACTTCCTTTACAGAGTGGACTTTCTGTTGCTGAAGAGCTATTCCTTTTGCACGAACGATCTCTTCTTTACCGTAAAACAATGACATACCTTGTGCAATCTTTTGTAGAACTTCCGTTTTGGCGGATGAAATCTCTTTGTTTTGTAGCACTTTTTTTGTTGTAGGATTAATTAAAAACTTCCCCAAACGATCAATCATTTCATGCATTTCCTGAATGGTTGTAAATTTTTCCGTTGAGCGCTTCGTAATAGTTTCTACCGGGTAACGGTGCGTCTGCAAGAGAGACTGTGTTTTATTGATAGCCGTCTGAAAACGCTCATGAAGCTCTTTCCATTCTTGAAATTCATAGGAATACTCTCCACTTTCAATCGACTTGATGATTCGTTGTAAGTCGTTATTCCGCAACGTGATATGAATGGGTAATTCAATCTGGTTTTCAGCAAGCGTCATGTGGATATCTTTCATTTTTGTCTGAGACATCACATCACGATGTGTAACTTGTAGCATTTGTTCTCTGTCAGGAAGGGTTCTGTGTTCTTCTATAATCTTTTGTTGTGCTTCGGTATTACTCTGTAACTCTGCAAGCCAGTTACTATAGAATTGTGTCTGTCTTAGTAGGTGTTGCTCTTTTAACCATTTTTCTACTTGGGCTAATAATTCCTCTTTATGTAGTCCTGAATTCAACTGTTTACGTAGCTCTGCAATTTCTTTTTCGCGCTGTGCTAGGTCTATTTCAGCTTGCTCAATTCCTTGTTGCTTTTGAGAAAGCCTTCGTACAGATTGGTCGAGAAGTGATTTCCTAGAAAAGTATTCAGACTTTAGTTTTTTCAATTTTTCTTGTACTACATTTTGCATTTGCAACTGCACAGTTAACGCAATTTTCAATTCTGCGTTCTGTTTAACTTGCTCGGTTAATTGATCTGCACGTTTTTGTAATTCGGTATCTTTTGTTCGATAAACAGCACGTGTCGCTCGTACGGTTTCTATGGTTTCATTTCTCCAGTGCAACGCTACATTTTCCTCCATGAAGCGCTTGCCCTCTTCTTCAATACTTTCTGATCGTCCATAGCGTAAAATACGCGTGGCAGGATCTGTCAGTAATCGACCGAGTGCGTTATCCACCGCTAGGTTTGATTGCGATGCGACAAGTGTCCGCAAGCCAGCTTTGACGTTTTGATGGCAAATTTCGGAAATCACTGTTGTTTTTCCTGTCCCAGGCGGACCTTGGATAACATACAAATCATGTGCTTTCATCGCTCCCGATACTGCTTCTCGTTGGAATTCATTCAAATTATTATGGAACTCCAGTTGCGGCTGTTTATTAGTAATTTGCACAACAGGTCGTTCTTCAAATAAAACCTTTTCCAAATTCGCATTTGCAGCTAGACCGTCTTGTAAGTCTTTGAATCCTTTACGTAAGCGACGAATCTGACTTAATTCAGCAAAGTTCGTCAACACAAGACTTTTGTTACGTGTTGGTAACCATTGTTCGGATCGCGCTTTCTTTTGAAACCGTTGATTAAGTTCTACGACGATAATCTTTTGACCTTTTTGAGCATCGACAATTTGACCGATTTCAGTAGAAAGTTCATTCATTTTCACACTAAATCCACGGAGTTGCTTCCAGTTTTTCGTTTGTAAATCATTACATTGTAGACGTACTTTTGTAAAATCACTGGTGAAACTGGCTTGGCTAAATGTACAGGAGATATCCGCTACATCCGCATTTTTCTCCGCAATTTGTAAATAGCCTTCCCAACTTTCAATTCGCTTTTTTACATATTCTGAACGCTCTTCTGCAATTGGTAATTGACGTAACTTCGTATAGAATTCGATTGGCAGTGCTACTCCTGCGCGATGTAACTTAAACTTTATTGATGTATGCAGCCGCCGATTTGTCTGGACGGGCTCTTTTGTGCCTCTAACATGAAAGCCCGTAGCTAGCAGACCGTCCGGTTTCAGTACGCATTCCATAACCGCCACACGTTGCTGAACTTCTTTAGCAAACTTTTTATTTGTGAGTGGATCAAAAAATAGCTCATAGGATTGGTTCCCCATACGATTCTCCGGTTTCTTTTCAATATGTATATCAAAAGCAGGCTCTGAAGAAACGAAAGCCTCTTCACTTAAAAACCACTGTTCTAAACCTTTTCGTGCGTTTTTTGTTATATCAAGACTGCAAAGTATCATGTCTTTATTTTTCAGCATATTCATATTCGTACATTCTTTTCAATATAGGGCTTTACTTCAGCAAGATCACACATCATGCTTCTCCCTGTTATTCCCTTGTTCAAAGCTCTCACCTCAGTCCTCTATTATAGATCATAAGTGCATATACCGCGAGTAAGAAAAATCTTAGAAAAACTTTTAAAATTAATTTTAAAAAAGATGTTTAGGAATGATTTGCATGGGTATACTATTACTACAAGGCAAACTGAAGGAGCTAGTCAGAGAAGTAAGCTGCTAGATCCGGAAGAGATGCACAGCCTTGGCGGAAAATTTTTCTTTACTGGCAAGTGGTACACTCGGTTTGGGAATCTGCTTTTTAGATTCCAACAGAAAGACAGGTTTACCAGGTAATGCGAAAGAAGTTTTTTGTGTAAGTGCAAGTGAAATACCTGCTTCAAAGAAGTTAAGCAGTGTAGGATGCAAGACGCATACGACGAGGGTACAATATCGTCAGTATGGAGTAATCGCAACATAAAATTTTCCGCATAGTAAGAAAAGAGCAGTCAGTGATTGAGAGTTTTCAATCGCTGACTGTTTTTTATTTTTTCCCTCTCCAAAGTGATTTGTTTAGCATGATTGAAAACTGGGAAAACAATGTATAAGAAACAATTACGAGGAGGAGTACGTTATGAAAAAAAGAATGGCTTTGACTGCAATTGGTTTAGGCGCGGCATTTTTAATGCGCAACAAAGATGCGCGGGACAAATTGTCTCGTCAATTTGACGAGTTCAATGACACTCCTCTGCGCGGAGATCGTAAGGACCATCAACAGCAATCAGAACCGAATAAAGGATTATTAGGTAGATTTTTAAATTAAAACATTCGATTATAAAGGAGCAGATCTGCATGAGTGAAGATAAAAAAGTATTTACAGAAAAAGATCGCAACCAGGCAAAGGGCGGTTACATGGATAACCCTGAAAATTTAAAGACTGATAAAGAAAGCATTTACGATATGCATGAGGATATGCAGACCGTAGACGCTATTCCATTAGAAGATGTTCGTATGGAAGAGGAAGAAGAAAGAAATCATCGTGAGACAAAAGATCGTTCATCAAGCGAAGAAAAATTCGATAGAAAATAATCACATTAAACTAAAGACCACAGCCCACTCTTGAATTAAGAGCAGGCTGTGGTCTTTAGATTTCATTAGAAACTCTAGAATCATGATGCTGTCTTTATTTCATGCAATGGTTTTTACACCATTTTCAAAAGCGCTTCCGACCCAATCATACCTGCTGTGATACCGTATTGTTCAGCCTCAAGTGTGACTGATTCCAGCGGTGCTGCAAGCAATTGCTCAATCGTTTTTACGCCAACAGCACGACCCGCAACAATTTTGCGGTCCGCTAGCACACTATTTAATAATCCTACATCGAGTGCACCACACATAATATACCCTTTGTCATTCGATACTGTAAGTAATGTCGTTTTCGGTAATTTTACCGTAACTGCTTGAAATGACTGTCCATCTATAGAAATTCTTTGGTGTTCGATCAAGACACCCACCCCTTTCTTTATCAACATATGATAATAAATTTAAAATGTGCAAAACAAAAAACATCTTACGCACCGCATGCATGAGATGTTTTTTCCTCTATAATAAATCGTTGAAGCTGTACTTCTTTATCAAATCCACTTAACTGTGCTGTGAAAGATTCACCTACTAAATGGCCTATTTCCGGCCGTTCACTTATCAGCCGGTCATATACATCTCGATGAATGATTACATCTCCACCCGTACTCTGATGCTGGATGCGAGCTGCTTTGTTAACCGTCCCCCCGAAATAATCCAATAAGTCATTGGCATTTACTGCGATTACAGAGCCTGTATGGAAACCGACTTTAATTTTCACAGGCTGAGACAGCTTTTGATTTAACTGACTTATTCCTCGCTGTATAGCGAGTGCTGCGTCAAATGCATCATGCTCACTTGTAAAGGCCCCCATCACCGAGTCTCCTATCGTTTTGACAATAGTTCCTTTGTGATTTCTTATACAACGCGTCAAATATTCAAAATGCTTTTGAACATCGGAGTAAGCTTTTGCGTCCCCAATCTCTTCATACAGCCTCGTGGAATTTTTTAAGTCCGTGAATAAGATGGACATATGTCCAACACCAATTTGAAGCCCTGGCGCCAACACTTCTGTCCCAAGTAAATCACGGAACAACTGAAGAGAAGTAACTTCCCGCGCAGTTAATGCCTCATCATCCCAGTCCTTTTTCTCGAACACTACAATGATCTCTTTGGTAGTTTTATTAACAATAGTAAAACGCTTTGCGTCAGGTATTTCCGTTTGTAAAAAGCCTTTAGCAGAGTATATAATTTCAGCTTTTTCGACTACTTCATTCGTCATATCGATTGCATCATTATACTTCAGGACACGACATCTAAGAACTTCATTAAATTTTGGCCAATCAATTATTTTATTTTCCTGAGGGGCGACCTTGAATTGCGCCAGTACATGGGGAGTCTCGACAGGACCATTTATACAATAGATATCTCGACTAACTTTACGAATGCCGGCATTTACGTGAAATTTCATCTCTACATAACGGTCAAAATCCAAATCAAAGTCTACTCCACACAATTCGCAATGTACTTTGTCAGTTAGTTGTTTTAATGCGGCAGCCTTTCCCTTAGGCACACGACAATTTGGACACATCAAGTTCCAATCATAATCAAGCAAACCTACTGCATTGGCAAATAAAAATAATTCAACGGAAGCAAATCGGTCGAACTGGTGAATTCTTGCCCAGCGGTAAGGTTGCATTTCAGATACTTCTTCATTGGACCCTTCACAAATTGTATGTTCTAAGGCATCGATCATGTCAGTGTTAGGATATGCACCTTTTAACAGAGAAATCGCATGGGCCAGGCTTGTACTTTCTAGCTCTACTCTTGTCTCTCCAAGAGGTTTTTTTGTACCTTGCGTTTTTGCATATTCCATAGCATACGTGATCATTCTTCGAAGTTGGGGATAGATAGTAGCTCGTAGCGCAATTCTTCCCAGTAAGTTTTTGCAAATGAAGTCACCTTCTAAATATATCTTTGTTTCATTCTCAGATATATAAACCATACGAATAGTCCAGAAAACGGAATGGAAAGGTCCTTCGATATAATGACGCTCCAGTGTGTAGTGAGAATATCTCACCCATTCACTTACATGTTCTTTCCATTTCAATGACATCATTTTAAATATCTTGGCATCCGCCCATCGAATAATTCTTTCATCTTCTTCTGTAAACTGCGCAAAATTGACAGGAAAGATGCCAACGTATTTATTTAATTCATTCGTATTAGCTAATAATTCCCACGCTGCGTTTAGTGATAAATTCACAATTTGTTCTTCACGAAAGGTTACTAGCTTCTTCATACCAGCTCTTCACTTCCATCTACAAACTCATCGCGGATTAAGATAAATTGATCTAAATTCTCTAAGAATATATCCACGAGTCGTCCATCAAATTGTTTATTGCGTTCTTCTTTCATATAAGCTGTAATTTTTTCTAGCGGCCAAGCCTTTTTGTACACTCGGTCGCTTCCCAATGCGTCAAATACGTCTGCAACTGCAGTAATTCGGCCGTATATATGAATGTCCTCCGCTCGTTTACCTTCTGGATAGCCTTGGCCATCCCATCGTTCGTGATGTTCATTGGCAATGATCGCAGCGATTTGTAGTAATTCACGTTTTGACTTCTTGAAAACATTATGACCGATTGTTGTATGCTGTTTCATTAATTCAAATTCATTTTCAGTCAATTTTCCCGGTTTCAATAAGATGCTATCTGGAATTGCGACTTTCCCAATATCATGCATTGGCGAAGCATATTTCAATTTTAGCGCCTCGGCTTCCGATATTCCTGAAAGACACGCCAACAAATATGAATATTTCGCTACCCGCTTTACATGAAAGCCTGTTTCCTGAGAACGACTTTCTCCAATTTCACCCATTCGAACTATGATTTCTTTCTGTGTTTCCACTAGTTCATTACGTAAAATGAATGCTTCAAGTGATTTCCCTGTAAAGTTAGAGGCAATCTTTAACACTTTTAAATCCTCAATTGAAAAAAATTGTGATTCCGTCTGTTTATTAATGGCTTGAAAGGCACCAATAATTTCTCCTTCTGCATTATGGAATGGAATACAGATGATAGAAGTAGTATGATAACCCGTTTCTATATCGACCCTACGATTAAATCGCTGATCTGAGTAGGCATCCTCAATTAATAGTGCCTCCCCAGTCTTCACACAATGACCGACAATTCCACTATCATCCGGTATACTAATCTTTTTAACTCCGTGACCACCTACTGTCCACAGTATCTTCTCGTTCGCTTCATGCAACCAGACAGAACAGCGATCCGCCGCAACAAGTTGTTTTCCTAAATCCGCAAGATTCATAACCATCTTTTTTATATTCGTTTCAACTGATATTTTTGCCATATATTCAAAAATGACCGCCAATAAGCGATCAGAATTTGTGCCCGATGTTTTGTTGTTCATAAATAAATTTGATGAAGTCGGCACATCCAATGCCCCCTTTAGAAAAAAATAGGTTTTCTATCTATTTCCTTTGTATGTTAATATTAGCATGATAAGAGTATAAAATATAGTTACTTTGTTACACCTTTCATATTTAGGGGGAATCAAATGAATCTTTTTACTTACTTACTACTCGGTCATTTAGTCGGGGATTATTTGCTTCAAAATTATTGGATGGCTATGAATAAGGCTAACAAATGGATTCCTTTATTGACACATTGTTTAGTTTATACCCTCTCAATTTTTACGGCTATTGTTATTAGTGGATTTGAAGTTTCCTGGCTAGCACTTGCTATCATTTATATCAGTCATGCCTTTTTAGACAAACGTTTTTTCGTCTTCTGGTGGGTCCGAACCATAATGGGCGTTAAAAACCCTGAAGGTAATTGGTTGCTGATTATAACCGATCAAATTTTTCATTTATTAATTTTAGGTTTAATTGTGCATCTTCTCTACTAGTAAAATGGTATCTCTTTTTTAATACTCACTTCTCAAACCTCTATTTTTTGTCCAAAACAAGAACTTAAGTCATATATTACTTTCAAAAAATAGAAGAAAACTCTTGTAATTCACTTTCTTCAGCTTTATTATAGAAAAATGTTGCGAAGTAGATTCGTACCAAACAATCATAAGGAGTGTGGTCTGATGGGAAACGTTACAAGAGAAGATATTTATCAATTCGTGAAAGAAAATAATGTCAATTTCATCCGTCTTCAGTTTACTGATATTTTTGGCATGATTAAGAATGTAGAAATTCCGATCAGCCAGCTCGAAAAAGCGCTTGACAATAAAATGATGTTTGACGGATCTTCTATTGAAGGTTTTGTACGGATTGAAGAATCGGATATGTATTTAGTACCTGATTTGGATACATGGATGGTATTTCCTTGGCCTTCAGGTACTGGAAGAGTGGCACGCTTAATCTGCGATGTCTACTTAGCGAATGGTGAACCATTTTCTGGAGATCCCCGTGGTAATTTAAAGCGGATCATTGAAGAAATGAAAGGGCTTGGATTTACTGATTTCAACTTAGGACCTGAACCGGAATTCTTTCTATTTAAACTAGATGCAAATAAGCAACCGACAATGGAGCTGAATGACCATGGTGACTATTTTGATTTGGCACCCATCGATCTAGGCGAAAATTGTCGTAGAGATATTGTGTTGGAACTTGAAGAATTAGGATTTGAAGTGGAAGCTTCCCATCATGAAGCGGCGCCTGGACAACATGAAATTGATTTTAAATATGCTGATGTATTAACTGCTTGCGATCATATTCAAACCTTTAAACTAGTCGTTAAGACGATAGCACGTAAACACGGATTACATGCCACATTCATGCCTAAGCCCTTATACGGTGTGAGTGGCTCGGGCATGCATTGCAATGTTTCTCTATTTAAAGATGGTGAGAATGTCTTTTTTGATGAAAATGGCGAACGTCAATTGAGTGAAACTGCTTATCATTTCATGGCCGGCGTATTGGAACATGTACGGGGCTTCACCGCCATCACAAATCCAACCGTCAATTCTTATAAACGTTTGGTGCCTGGCTACGAAGCGCCTTGCTACGTTGCTTGGTCTTCACAGAACCGTAGTCCATTGATCCGCATACCCGCATCACGTGGAATGAGTACACGTGTTGAAGTGCGTTCTGTCGATTCTTCGGCTAATCCTTATTTGGCAATGGCCGTTATATTAAAAGCTGGTCTTGATGGTATTAAGCGCAAGCTGACTCCACCAGCTCCTGTTGATCGCAATATTTATGAGATGAAGGCAGATGAGCTTGCAGAAAACAACATTGGGTTATTACCGACTGACCTTGACCATGCACTCATCGCCCTATCGGAAGACTTGATTATACAAGACGCACTGGGTTCACATATTTATGCGAACTTCAGTGAAGCAAAACATCAAGAATGGGAAAGCTACCGAATTACGGTGCATCCATGGGAGCTTGAACGATATATGAAGATGTATTAATAGGTCTTCACAATAGTAGGATATACGATAAAGTAAACGGCTGTAAGTACAGCCGTTTTTTTAATAGAGAAAATTATATAGAATCCATTCTATTGTCGAATGGTCTTACTGCATTTACTATAAGAAGATAAGGGGGTTTCGCTATGATTACGATTTGGTTTAATGCACTCTTCTACACAATGCAAAATGAAGGACATACAATAGATGCTTTACTGACAAAAGACGGAAAAATAGTAGCGACCGGGTCATATGATGAATTAAAAGATCGAGCCGATGAACACATGGACTTGCAAGGTGCTTTTGTTTATCCAGGATTTATCGATAACCATATGCACATAATAGGACAAGGTGAAAAGTTATTACGCCTTGATTTATCAAACACTACTTCTTCAGAGGACATGATGGAGTTACTTCTGAATGCGTATAAAGAGTTGCCAAAGGATGAGTGGTTTATTGGAGAAGGTTGGGATGAAAATAGTTTTCCTGACAAGAAAATCTTCACACGCTATGAGTTGGATGCTGTAACAGATTCACCTATGTTATTAAAACGCACTTGCTGGCATGCAGCGGTCGTGAATTCAAAGGCGCTCGAACTCGCTAGTATTACAAAAGATACACCTGATCCTGATGATGGTGTCATTGAGCGCGATCATAATGGAGAACCAACGGGGTTATTGAAAGAAGGCGCTATGCAACGAGTGCTTCAACTTTTACCAAATCCAACAGTGGCCTATGTCACGAAAGCATTGGAAACCTCTGTTGATCACCTACTGTCTGTTGGCTTGACAGGTGTTGTGACGGATGACTTAGGTTACTACGGTAACTATCAGACACCATTGAAAGCCTTCAATAACGTGCTTGGCGGCGATCGTAAATTCCGTGCCCATTTACTGCGTCATTTTAGCGTATTTCCTGACTTGATAGAGGATCAGGCCCACTATAATACACCGTGGGTAGAACCCGGCGAGATGAAGTTCTTTATTGATGGTGCTTTGGGCGGTAGTACCGCGCTGTTAAGTGAGCCTTACTCCGATGAACCCGATAATGTAGGAACCGCCGTATTGACTGATAAAGAGCTCGAGAACCATATAAAAATGGCAAGACACTATGGAGAAGCTGTTGCCATACATATGATTGGAGATTTGGCAGTTGAAAAAGCATTAGATGTCATTGAAAAGTACCCTGTTCCAGCCGGTAAGAAAGATCGGTTTATACATGTCATTTTATTACGAGAAGATTTAGTGGAGCGAATGCAAAAGCTTCCGATTGTTTTAGATATACAGCCCGCTTTCGTTCCTTCTGATTTCCCTTGGGTTGGAGATCGGCTCGGTAAGAATCGGCTTGACTGGGCATATTCATGGAAGAAGCTTCTAACTAAAGGATTTATTTGTGGCGGCGGATCAGATGCACCTATTGAAGACCCGAATCCTTTGCTTGGAATACACGCAGCGATCACAAGAAGATTAAGTATTGAAAAGCATGAAGGGTATTTGCCAGATGAAAAACTTAGTCGCTATGAGGCAGTACAATTATTTACTTCGGGTGCAGCGGCTACTATAGGTAAAGCTAATTCACGAGGAAAGCTTTCAGTTGGATTTGATGCAGATTTCACTGTCTTGAAAGAAAACCTTTTCACCGTAGAAGTGGATCGAATAGCCGAGGTACAAGTAGAGAAAACTATAGTAGCTGGTGAAGTGATGTATACAGTGAATACATGATAACTGTTTAGTAAGTAGCAAATGGGGAAAACTTTCCGAAAAGGAGGTTTTACTTTGGAATTGCTAAAAGTACAAGGAGAACTGGATTGGAAGAAGCTAACGCGTAACGTGTTGATTCCGGTCATCGGTGGATCTATTATCGGATATCTTGCCAACCGCAATACACAACAACAGTATGCTGAGTTGGAGAAGCCTTCATTTTCTCCTCCTGGGGCAACATTCCCTATTGCTTGGACGGCCCTATACACGATGATGGGTGTAGCGAATTACCGCGTAGAAATGAAGCAGAGTGCAAAAGGGTACGATGCGGCTATCCCTCTATATGACGTTCAATTAGGTCTCAATTTCCTTTGGTCCTTCCTATTCTTCAAATGGAATTTACGAGGTACTGCATTGATCGAGATGATGATCATGTTAGGAGCAATTGCTATGACTGCTTATGAATTCAATAAAACGGATCGGACCGCTGGCGCATTAATGGTCCCGTATATCGGATGGGTCATGTTCGCTCTAGTACTAAATTACTCTACGTGGAAATTAAATAAGTGAAACAGAAAAATGTCCCTGCCACTTCCGGCTGGGACATTTTTCATTGTTACTTATAGTGATTTTGATTATAGTTCATACGCTCTGCAGTCTTATAAGCATCATACATTCCCCAAATCCATACAATCGGATACGTAATGAAACCGATACCTACAAACATGAGTAGACCGTTAATTCCTTGCAAGATAATAAGTAAAATCCCTTTAAGGATTTGTCCATTATAAATTTGACCGACGCCAGTCCAGAAAAAACTTAGCACGGCGGCAATACCTGGATGCTTAAACATGTCATCTCCCCTTCCTGGCTGTTACTTCTATCTTACATTATGCAGAAAGGGAATGACAAGGTGTTTGCTATATGGTATATCAGAAACGGTCTTTATCCAATGGTGCGCCCTTGACGTCTACGTCACCATCTTTTTCGAAATGCACTTCTTCACGTTTCACTGTTTCGTGAATCGTTTCATTTTCTACAACCTCACGTTTCTTGAGAATGATCTCTTCCGTTACGACTGGCTTCTTAGTTACTTCCACCCGTTCTTCAGTAATCGGAATACGTATCGTCTCATCATCTTCTCTAAACGCTGTCGCATCTTGATCGTAGCGACTGTCAAGACTCGCTTCACCTTCTACTACAGGCCTACGTTCAATTGTTACTTCATCGTGTGAAACGCTAACGTCTACTGACCTAGGCTCTTCCACTACTTCTTTTTCTACTCGGATTTCTCCACGCTGTGATTCATGCTTTTCCACTTGAAGACGTTCCTCATGTAAACGTAAACTCTCTTCTTCTGTATGAGTATTAGAGAAAGCATGTTCATTTGTGTGCAAGCCATGATCTACGTCACGATTCTGATGGTTGAGAGTTTGATCAGGTAATGTTTGGCTCAATCTGAATGCTGGATCTCCGCCATTGAGTTCCTGGTCTGTTACGCTCATACCATTTGCTCCAAGATTGACGTCTGTACTTTTTCCATCTCTACCGTAGAAATCCGTATTGTCCATATAGTGTCGATTTGCTTCACCGGAGTCAACATAAAGCAGCATGCCGCCCTGTTCAATTTCCTGGTAATATTTCAATGTGTCCTCTTTACCGAACTCTAAGCTATCTACCATACGACGTACATGATCTTCTCCTGTTACGAAGCCCATGAAACGATCCCACCATGAATCATCAGCGGATTTAATTTCTGCATCTGTATTACTTCTAACCATAGTTAATTGATCATCGTCTTTAACAACTACATAAATATTGTCTTCGGGCCATCCTTCTTTTTTCAGATCATCCAAACGATTCACCAATTCTGTTTCATTATAGTACATTCCAATATATCTATTCTTCCCCATCTAAATCTCCTCCTCATATTATAATGTATTATGTTAAATTCTTTTATCGTCGTGTTGATACATTTACCCCAGTAATTTAAAATAGAAACATTTTCAGTAATTTGTTTATGAGAGGTATAAATAATGACCTGGAAGGAATGCTAATATAAAGGAGTGATTTCATGCTGGAATTAGATACGTCGATTGAAGGCAAAATGGCTTGCTTTGGGACTTTACGGGATAAAGTAGATCAGCACGGGTATCATTTTGGCGGAGGCTGGGATTATGATAAAGGTAGTTTCGATTCAATCCTTCATAGAGAAGCTGGAGAAACCATTTATTTACGTGTTCCCTTTGAAGTCCATGACGGAGAACTTGATGATTTCAACACATCCATCAAATTCAAAAAGCCATACGTAATCAAACATGTGGTCAATACAGGACTAGATCCTGACTCAAGCTCTTTAATAAGTGGTTCATTCAATCAATTCCAAGAACCATTGGATCGGGATGCAGAAATTCGTGATAAGAGTCGTTGGGAAATTGCTGGGGAACTCGCTATTGAAGAAATATTGCAGTACTTGGAATAAAAAAGAGGATCTTCTTGCCGGCTTCGGTAGAAGATCCTCTCTTTTTTATTTTGTTATATTTTGTACCTTTTCATCCATTTCATCTGAACTCAACACTTCTTTAGGAAATTTCACGAAAACCGGTTCAAGTTCACTCATTAACTCTTCTAATTCAGCTCCAGTATAGAAAAGTGATTCGAAGTATTTAGCATTTCCATTTGACTCCACTACTATTCTTAGCCGTTGCAAAGGTTCTTTACCAGCTAAATCTTCATCTGACATGATCACTTCTTCACCGACATAATTGGCCTGATGAATCCAAGATGTTCCTGATTGATCTTCTCCTCTAGCAAACGAAAGGAGTTCTTCTGTATCGACCGTTTGTTTTTTCAATGAAATCCCTCACTTTACCTGTTTGCTTTAGTGTTCCCTGTTGATGATTCTTAAAACACTTCAATTTTCGAAGTATAGGTCTTTATGAAGACTGCAGCCTGGATTAAAGTTCGCTTTACAGGAAGGACATTGATAGGAGCTATGAAAGTATTCGTTGATCGTGAGTTCATGACCACACGCACCACAAAGTATGGCTTTCATGTCAAACCGACTAGCTGGCCAAACGGCATGTTGACCGCAACCAGTTTCTTCATGGCATAAGTGACATGGGAAGTAGGTATTGCAGCAATAGAACTTGATGGCAATTCGGTCTGTTTCTGTTGCGTAATGAATGCAGCGCGTTTCATCATCCACTAGTAGCCCTCGAACTTCGTGACTGTGTTTTTTCATTTTACCCACTCCTTACGTTCATCATAAAAGCGGAATAGTCAGTATGCAAGATAAAAAGACATCTCAGCAACCGTAAGTTTACGACTACTAAGACATCCTGTGTCTACATATCTTTATGAGTAAATGGACACTTTCCAGTTAGCGGCACGCTATCGTCACCGATGAAAAATTGTTTCCATTCGTTATGTGTTGGGTCTCCAAAATGACTAATGTCAGGATGCTTTGGTAGGTCATCCCATAGCTCTACACGTTCACGAACTTTCTCACGCGAGTTGATTCCGCCTTTTTCCGTACCCGTAAGACCTTTGAAAATCTTGCGCGGCTGAAACCCGATGACCAGTGCATTTCCTAAGTCACGAGTCTTTCGTTGCTTATAGGCTGGCGCATTACCGAAAGCAAAAATCGGCTCTCCTTGGAAATGAAAGTCCCATAGATAATGGTCAGGATCTCGTGGCGCTTCAGCAGGCCATTGTTCTTGGTCTTCTGTATGCAAGTACTGCAAAATATCCCAAAACTGTTGGCGATACTCCTCTATTGTTCCTTCTTTTTCAAAAGGTTCAACAAATACAAATAGACCATGGCGTTTATGCTTTGGATTTTCAAATAGCGTCAAAAATGCTTCCAATGCTTGGGGCAAGTTCGACCAGTCATTTTTAGACACGTAAGCGTATCGTAGTTCGCCTTTATTTTCGCCAGCCATTCCAAAATAGCATGGGAATGTCTTATCAGTCACGATAGTATGAAACGTCTGATATTCTAACAGTAACCATTCTGGTAAATCATTGCGTTGTGCGAAGTCTTCCTTTGTTAATAAAGCATTTGACGTTTGAATCAACGTTTTATCCCCCTCTTACTTACTATGCTGTATATCCTTTACCCTGTCGTTTGCAATATAACACATGCGTTTCTCGAATTCAGGTTAGTAACCTATATACTATACAGAAGATAATGAGGCATTATGAGTGTTATATTCACTTTCATTTCAGCTCTATTCTTTCTACTTCATTTCCGTACTATTTGATTCAATCTAATTGAAGAGATATCTAGACCCATCAAAAACACCTTATCGATTTTCATTCGACAAGGTGTTCTTTCATTGTAGAGGTTTTGGGTTTTCCTGTATTTCATCTATTGTCTGCATAACTAATGTAACTGCCTGACTTAAGGCACTACCACCGCCAAGGGCTGCAGCGACACCAACAGCCTCCAAGACTTCCGGAACAGTAGATCCAGCATCCATAGAAGCTTTTGTATGGTAAATGATGCAATACTCGCTATGTGCATAGACACTTACAGCCAATGCAATTAGCTGCTTATATTTCTGGCTGATTTCTCCCTCTTCAAAACTGACCTCTGTGAATTCATGGAATGATTTCATTAACTTAGGTAGTTTTTCACTCATTGCGCCCATACCGGTTTTGTAATCTTGCAGTACTGCATCTGTAAACGTATAATCTTCCATAAAATTGCCTCCCGTCATAGCAACAGTATGTCCGATTCTTTGTTTGCTATTCAGCGATAACGGAAATGATATAAGCAATTACAAATCAAGGAGGCTCATCATGAAAATTGTCGTCACGGGTGATACCCATATTCCTGGAAGAGGCAAAACTTTGCCTGTTAGATTAATAAAAGAATGTAAAACAGCTGATTTGATTCTACATACAGGTGATTGGAAATCCATCGAAGTGGTGCAGATGCTTTCTGAACTCG
Source organism: Sporosarcina sp. P32b (assembly GCF_002743335.1). Taxonomy (GTDB): domain Bacteria; phylum Bacillota; class Bacilli; order Bacillales_A; family Planococcaceae; genus Sporosarcina. The sequence goes on along the minus strand of NZ_PDZB01000017.1, from coordinate 14,675 downwards.
CAGAGGTGCGTGGTGTTTCAGGTAATGTAGATGGCGAGGTGATAAAAGGACAATTTCCATCGCAACAAGTGATGCAAGTAGGACACGTGAAAATTGGCTTAGTACATGGTCACGGAGAGAAACAGACGACCGAAAAACGTGCTATTGCAGCATTTGAAGGAGTGCCATTAGACATCATTATCTTTGGACACTCCCACATTCCTATGCTTCGTTATATGAATAAAATCCTATTGTTAAATCCCGGATCTCCAACCGACAAGCGTAAACTACCTCATTACTCGTTCGCTATCTTACATATTGAGGAGGAGATTCGTGCAGAGTTAGTATTTTTTGATGATAAAACGTGAATTACTGAACGAATGGATTAATAGGTCCAGCCGCGATTATATTGAACAGGGGATTCAATTTCAACACCGAGTTCTTTAGCTGCTGTATATGGCCAGTAAGGATCACGTAATAATTCACGAGCAAGCAATACCATATCCGCACGGTCATTTTGTAGAATTTCTTCTGCTTGTAGGGCTGAAGTAATCAATCCTACTGCACCTGTAGAAATATTTGCTTGCTGACGAATCACATCCGCAAACGGCACTTGATAGCCCGGGAATGGATGGATAGCAGCTGGAACTACACCGCCAGAGCTCACATCGACTAGATCGACGCCCTGTTCTTTCATCCAAGCCGCCATTTCTGCATACTGCGAAGGATCCATACCGCCCTCTTGATAATCTTCTGCTGAAATTCTGACAAATAACGGACCTTCCCAAACAGAACGGATGGCATCGATCACTTGGCCTAGTATACGGTAACGATTTTCTGCTGATCCACCGTATTCATCCTCACGATGATTACATAGTGGAGTCAAGAACTCATTAAGTAAATAACCATGTGCACCATGGATTTCAATCACGTCAAAACCAGCTTGTTTGGAACGGATTGCTCCTTGTTTGAATGCTTCAATCGTTTCCTCAATATCAATATTAGTCATTTCTGCTGGTGTTTTATATTTCTCATTGAACGCAATGGGACTTGGCGCATGAATGGTTCCATCCACTGTCGCCTTTCTTCCTGCATGTGCTAATTGGATACCGGTACGGGCACCATGTTGTTTCATCAAACGAACGATTTCAGTTAGACCTTCAATATGCTCATCTGACCAGATTCCTAAATCTTCACTTGAGATTCTTCCTTGCGGTTGAACGGCTGTTGCTTCAACGATGATCAGGCCGACTTGTCCTACCGCACGGGTAGCATAATGGGTTTTATGCCAATCCTCTACTTTTCCATCCTGATTATGTGAAGAATACATACACATCGGTGCCATTGCAATACGATTTTTAAATTCTACACCACGTATAGTATAAGGGCTAAATAATTTTGTCATGAACAATTCCTCCTCTGCTAGTTCCTAGGGAAAGTATAGCAAATCTATATGTTTTTTTAATGTTTGAGGATTTTAAACCAACTTTATGAAACATATGGTAGTACTTGAACGTATAGTAGACTATATAAAAGGAGGTTTTTTCTTGAATCCACTCATTTCGATATGGACACAACCTAAGCAAACAATTCGTTATGTTCTCGAATACAAAACATGGAGTTATAGTTTTTTCATCTTATTCCTCGTTTCGGTCAGCGTCGGGATAACATCCTTTGCCGAAACGGATATTTTACCTGACCTTTCATTGCCTATAATGATACTGCTTGGTATCCTTTCATCATTCATCGGAGCTGTTATCAGTCTCTTTATTAGTTCCGCTCTCTACACTTGGGTAGGTAAATGGCTTGGAGGTAAAGGTAATTTCAAAGACATGGTGCAAATGTCGCCAATTGCTTCAATCCCATTGATATGGATGATGCCAATCAATTTGCTACTAGTTTTTATTTTCGGCAAGAATTTATTTATTGATATGATGAACACCGCAGATGCTGATCTATTTGGAACATTATCTGTTGTTCTATTGTTAACCAACTTACTTATACTGGGGTTAAGCATTTTTAATACCGTGATTTTATCTAAGGGTATTGGAATTGTTCATCAATTTTCCTCATGGCGCGGATTCAGTACGATTCTGATTGTGATTGGCTTATTTTTAGCTTTAATGATTCCATTTATTATCTTTTTAGTATTTGTACTTCTTGCTTACTAAATTCAACAATAAAAAAACTGAAGACGACTCCATTTCTGGATTTGTCTTCAGTCTGTTGCAAAGCTTAACAAGCTTTGCACTTTTTTATTTATTAACCATTTTCATGAATTCTCTCATTAATCCTGGAAGATCTGGCCAAGCATGTCCTGATACTAAATTTCCTTCTGTATGAAGGTCTTTTTCAATATACGTAGCACCCGCTGCTGTGACGTCGGGCTTACATGCGATATAGGCTGTGTATTCTCTACCTTTCATAAGATCCGGAATGACGGATAACACCTGTGCAGCATGACAAACTGCCGCCACTGGTTTATTCTCTTCAAAGAAATGACGGACAATAGCTGGTAAGGATTCGTCTAGGCGAATATATTCCGGTGCACGTCCACCTGGAATAATGAGCGCGTCATAGTCTGCAGGATTGACATCTTTGAAGGCAATATGTGAATCCAAACCATATGCCGGTTTTTCAACATAAGTTTCCATTCCATCGATGAAGTCATGGGTTACGGTATATAATTTCTTTACAGACGGTGAAGCAATAGTCGTGTCAAATCCTTCTTCCAAACAACGATAGTACGGATAGAAAATTTCCAAAGCTTCTACGGCATCTCCGCCAAGAATCAATACTTTTTTACTCATATGCAGATCCACTCCCCATTCTGAATTGTGTTACTACCTTACTTCTTTCGACAGTTTAATAATGAACCCTCTTTCTTTCAATGAAATTCTCTTCTTTATGTATGGATATCTCAAATTAAACCATAGTACGACGAGGAGGGATTTCTATGGATAAAGATATACGTCATTTGTTTCATAAAGGAACGATCAACGAGGAAATGGGAATGGAGTTTGAAGCAACTGCCGAGGAAGCTTCACGCGCTCGAGAAAATGCAAGCGGTAAAGAGTATCGAGATGCTTTGAAAGAAGTCTATCGCGCAACAGAGGATAAAAGAAAATAATTCAAAAAAGTCCCAACAGTCCACACTGTTGGGCTTTTTTACATCTTACTATACGTCTTCCTTTGTCTTCTGCGTATCATATATTGCTCAATAATGATCGCAAGGATCGTTCCTGTAATCAATCCATTAGATAATGTGGAAGCTACAATGGCTGGGAGTTGTGATAAACTTTCTGCTGGTACGAACATTGTACCTACTCCTACCATTAATCCAAATGCTACAGCTTGACGCGCACGTTCTTTTTCTGGATCCGCATCGAGTTCATTGAATGCCATCGACACCATTTTCGTAAAGATGGCAAAAGTTACAGCGTATGCAACGGGCGCTGGTAAAGCCGCAAAAATGGCCATGACACTTGGAAATAGTGTAATGAATACTAATAGTGTGCTACCAATAATAAATGGTTTTATCGACGGCATGCGTGTCGTGCCGACAAATCCTGCAGATCCTGAAATCGGTACGGAACCAATGGCAGAAAAAGCTCCCGCAATCAGATGGATAAATCCTGAAGCAAATGCCCCTTGGCGTAATCGATCAGGGGTATTAATTTTAAATGATTCTTTCAATAAATGCTCCATGACACGGATCGATGCAAGCATATTCGCTACTAATAATAATGTAATAAAGATCGCTGTAACGAGTACACCACTATCCCATACCGGTTTTCCGTAGACGAACAATTTCGGTAGTTGAATTAACTGATCGGACACTTTCGCAATAGCTGGTGTTTTTCCTAGCAATAAGAAAATCCCCCAGCCAAGTGCAATCGAAATTAATATGGCGTATTTAGATATGGATGGCCGTTTATTAGCCATCGCAATAAACGTTATCAATAAAACAATGAAGCTTCCGAGTAAAATGACTGGATCCAGATGATCTCCTGCTTCTTCTACACCCATCATTCCTTTAATAAAGGTACCGCTTAATTGTAAGATCAGAAGCATTAAATAAGTGAACGTGATCGCTGGTGTGAAGAGCACTTTCATCTTTGTAATAATTCCCGTAGCTGCTAGGATAATGAATAGCACACCGCTGTACAACATACCACTTTGCAATGCTTGCAGTGCGTCTGTTGACGTTGTATAAAAAATACCGACCATGCCTGCATAGACAACATAGATTCCCCACCATAAACCTGCGGGTCCTTCATTTATTGGCATTCGATGTCCGAAAAATGCTTGGATCAGACAAGCAATACCGAGAACGAATATGGTTCGTTGCATGAATAGTGACGTGGCTACTGGGTCCATACCGAAGACATGTGCGATCGCGATAGGAGCTGCAATAGATGATGCAATGAGAAAGACGGTCCATTGTATGCCGCCTGCTAGATGTTTCATTTGACGATTCCTCCGATAGTGCAGTGCAAATTAGAATTCATTTAGTATACCATGTGAAATGCTTTTTTTGCTTTTTGTAATTAATCTGTGTTTTTTGGAGTTACTAGAGCTAAAGGGGCGGGGTTTTGGACCCGAAGGATGCTACATAGTTAGCGGATCAGCTAGATCATTTCTTTGTATTTTTTGTACAGAGCTACCCGTTTGACTGCCTATAGAAGTTTAATACTCTTTGGCAACGGTGCTACTATTCTTCCTATTAGAATCACAACCTACATAAATGACCCTGCAGTAGTGCATACAACTGCTGGGGAGGCTGTTCATGCTGGTTCAGACCCTTTACCTAACTGCAGTAGCCAGCAACCAGTCGTGCGACGGACCTAACCCAAGCACTCACAGCGTAACTAAAAAAAGGACCATTGCGAGAAGTAGTAAAATCACTACTTCAACGAAATGGTCGTAAAAATCCCGATTACTTCCCTTTCGGTTGTAGCGTAAGTACACGTCCGTCAGGAATTTCTTGTGTCATGAATGTTTCATGGTATTGGCCTTTTGCCCAGTCTTCTGCTTGGTCATGGAACCATTTAGATTTCAGGTGTCCACTTTGGCCAGGTCCGACGACGTGATAGGTTTTGTTTAAGTCGTCTAGGTCTGCAACGAAACGCCATGATGCGCCGTGGTTGACAGAGCCGTCATCCTTGAAGGCAGCGGCTTGTACTGTGATATTGGATCCGCCGATTGGTTGTTTTTCAGGGTTTAATAATTTTGCAAATATAGGTGATGCGCTTGCTAGTGGGTGAGGGAATGTCAGTTGGTGATAGTCGCCCCATGCCCACTTTTGTTGTTTGTCGCCGAAGTCATTGGCGATATTTTTCATTGCATTGCTAAATGAATTATACACCCACTGATCGACACCTTGCTTTTCTTCTAACCAGACGCTTTCTTCTCCACTATAGCCTTTACGCAAAAGCTCGTCTGTAATTTGGTTTTTGCCTGGCATGAGTTCATATACATCGGCCGGCATCTCGTCGCGGAACATGTCAATTTGCAGTTGTTTCATCCACTTATGGAAAATTAGCGGAGCACTGCTGTCTTTTGAATCGAATTGATCCCATTGTTTTAACGTATTCAATACTTCTTTATAGTCACCCGATTGATCTTTTTTCTCTACTGAGCCAATCATGGAATCAAGGAACTCTGCTGCATAGAGATTTTTTTGGTCCATTTGCAGTTTCATCATGTCATCCACTGTAAAATTATCCCCTTCTCGTAGCACTTCCGCAATCCGTTCGAAGCGGTATGGTTGTGCCCAGAACTTCGTGATGTGATACGGATACTGTTCATCCACCACTTCATTGTTTGCTGTGGCGATGAAACCTTCTTTCGGATTCACTATACGTGGTAATTCATCATATGGAATATAGCTTTCCCAACCGTAGTCGGAAGAATCTCCTGGCACTGCCAATTGCGCGTCACCTTGTTTACGGATAGGAATGCGTCCGTTCGCTTTATACGCGATTGTGCCATCTGTAGAAGCGAAGACGAAATTCTGTGCTGGTGCGTGAAATTTCTCTAATGCTTTCTCAAAACTTTCCCAATCCGATGATTTATTCATCTCCATAATCGCTTCGAGTTCAAGTGTGGGCTCTAGTGCCGTCCACTGCATGGAGAATAATGCTTCAGGATCTTCTTCTTTATACATTATGTCTGAAATAATAGGCCCGTGTTTCGTAACGATTACTTCATATGGAATGTCTTCTGCACCTTTAACTTTAATCGTCTCATCCCGTACTTCTGCCTGTTCCCACTTTCCATCATAACGGAATTGAGCTTTTTCACTTGGATGCGGAACTTCAATATACAGATCTTGCACATCTGGTCCAACGTTCGTGACACCCCAAGCAATGTCTTCATTATTCCCTAAAATAATTCCTGGAATTCCCGCAAAAATTACACCTTCCACATTTTGTTCAGGGGATTGTAAATGCATTTGATACCAAATAGATGGAGTACTTAATCCTAAATGCGGATCATCAGCTAGTAGAGGTTTACCGGAAGCTGTCTTTTCTCCTGATACTACCCAGTTGTTACTACCATTAAATTCTGGTGGTGAAAGTTCTGGTAGGAAACGTCCCGCCACTTCTACACTATGTTCTTTATTAGCCGTCATAATAGATTCTGCGTTTTTTGGATACGTGAGGAATAAATCTTTCACTTTCTCTTCTGGAAATGCATTAATTGCCCAGTGGCGGAATGCTTGTGGTTGCCATCTGCCACCCAAGTCATACGCCATGTACTTCCCGATGGTTAATGAATCAACAGGCGTCCACTCTTCAGGCTCATATCCAAGAAGCGCAAATTCATAGGACAACTTCTTTTCAGATGTAGCTTCCTTAATGAATGCATTAACCCCTTCTGCATACCAACCAAGCACCACTTTTGCATGTTCTCCATATCCTTCATATGAAGCTTCCGCAGCTTTTCGCAAACTAAATGTACGGAATAACTTATCTGTATCGACGGCCTTTTCGCCAATAACTTCTGCCAAGCGACCACTCGCCTGCCTGCGTGCTAAATCCATTTGGAATAAACGGTCTTGCGCTTGCACATAACCTTGCGCTCGGTACAAATCTTCATCCGAAGCAGCGTTGATATGCGGGACTCCGTTGTGATCCCGTGTAACAACTACTTCTTGATCAATGAATGATACTTGGTGCTCACCTGCTTCAAGTGGTTTTGATTTCAAGATGTAAGCGTTTGCAAATATAGCGACAAGCACTGCTATAATGGATAGTATACTAAGCACCCACAATGTAATTTTTATGCCTCTCCCCATATTACTCCCCCCTCTTTAGAACTTAGTATACTATTAATATTCTGAAATTACTTTAGTTATTATTCTTTGATAGAAAGTATGAAACACAGTGCATGAAATTGATAAGGAGGAATAGGTGTTGGGTCGGGGATTTGCAATGCGAGTAGGTGATACTAATTGTAGTTCACTGTCAGTGGGCTAGTAGTTGTTTGAAACTTGAGTTTGAGTTTGAGTTTGATCAGAATTTGAACTTAAATAAGTTCGAATACATCAACAAATTACACACTACCTTCAGTGAGTGATCTAAGTACATCTACTTTTAACGTAGGATTGAAGAGGAAGCTGGGGCGACTCCTGGGGAATCAGAGTGATCTTGAGACCCCACAGGGAGCGTAGCCGACGAGGAGGCTCAAGATTACTCCCCCGGAAAGCGTCCCCAGCTGGAGCTTCAATCCCCTCGTACTCACTACTTTCTTTCACTGTAAATAAAACTTGAGGTTGATCTAATTCTTAAAACCACATAAAAAAGAATGTCCCTTAAAGTCACTGACTTTTGGGACATCCTCTTTTGAGTCTACTTAACGGGATTCGAAAATCTTTTGGATGACGTGATTATTGTTCGATTTTCCAAAGTTTTTATGAATACAGCTTTCGGGTTTTTCACGCAAGATAGACGCAAAGCTTTTGGCCAATTCCGCTTCCCCTGCCACATGCACTTCTTTCCATCCACGCTTCTTCTTCATGTTACCAACTACAGAGCCCATGTCTTTATAAAAACGATCTAGATTCACTTTTAAGCGCTGATCAAAGCCGTCTGTATGCCCTCCTACTCCCCGCTGTATGGAAGACTTGATGTCCTTTTGTTCTTTCCAGACATCGAGACCCGAATCAAATTCATACACTGTTTCGTCATGGACTCTCCCCATTGCTGTATCCAAAATCCGGACATTGCTGTAACTCGGGAGTATTATTCCCGCTTCTGGATATGCTTGTAACATATACTCGAATTCATTCGTCATCGCCTGGTTCTCCCAATGAAAACTCGTCTTGACAGCCACTTGAACATAATGAACAGACCAAATTTCAGGATCTGCTGCCGCAAAAATGATAACGCCTTTCGCCAAATCATTTTGCTTATCTTCAACTTCCTTCATCACGCGGTCTTTCACCGAACGAAATGCTGTCAATTCCTTTTCATCTCCGGATGCGACAAGATATTCATCAAGCCTTTTCAAACCTGATTTCAAATGAATTCTCCACGCTGCTTGCTGTTGTTCAGGATCTGCAGGATTCGTGTTTAAGTATACTGACAGCACACATCGGTCATCACAGTGAAATGCTTTCAACTTTTTCAATTCTTCGCTAATACTCATCCAATCATCCTCCTTATTCCCTCAGCTGTAGCATGCCCGCTGAAATGAATATTACAAGGTAATTAGAGCTGTGAATTTTTTCAAGTAGAAAAAAATATATTAAAAATGCCCAGTTCGCAAAAAACGTGCAGTTAATTCAGCTACTTCTTTTTGGTGATGGATTTCTTTATGTCCATATGGCAACGTTATAAAATCAGCTAGTCCCGGATAGTAAACTGAACTCAACTCTATTCTTCCATCATTTTCTCCTCGGAGTAACATTCCAAGCCATAAATGGTTACGGTTTCCTGCGATTGCGCCAATTGAAAAGGGAGTCACGTCCGGCAAATTTAGTTGCTCAATATACGTTGCGTTCAATGACCGCAATGTTCTATAGTACTCAGTGTATCCTGAAATTTTACTCGCCACGTATGCAAGCTGACTTCCTTTGTTGGGCGTGGCAATTTGCACACAATGACCAATTGAATCCATCCATTGTGATTCCTGCAATACTTTTCGAATAAGAAGACCGCCTGTACTGTGACCAACCAAATGAATAGGCCCATCTTTTTTTGAAACCATATCGGATAAATGTTTTTCCACATAATAAAGAGATTGATCAAATTCATGATATGTTAACGGTAAGTCGAGCGATCTGCATTGAAAACCGAGATGTTCTAAATAGGTAGACAATGTCTGCATATCGCGTGAGTTTTTATTAAAACCATGAAGTAAGAGGACTCGTTTTTCCACACGATCACTCCTTTATCGTTAATTACCTGATTCGATTTTCTTAATAAGTTCCTTCGTTTGTTGATTCAGCTCTTCTACATTCACTTGCTCTCGTTGAATATCCTTCACTTCATACTGTTGCTTCATCAGTAAAATACGCTCGACACTTTGATTGATTCGTTGTTCTGTAATGACTCCCTCATTTATAGCCGCTTGTAATGCGGTGAGTAGTTCGTTTACTGGCGTATATTTATGCCCAACGAGCAAAATATCTCCACCTGCTACAATAGATTGGATTCCCACCTCACCAATCGAATAGTTTTCAACGATAGCTCCCATGACCAAGTCATCTGTAATAACAACACCGTCAAACTGTAATTCATCACGCAATAAGTCTTGAATAATTATTTTTGAAAATGATGCAGGTGTTTTCGGATCATATGCCTCTACAAGTAAATGGCCGACCATTACCCCATTTACGCCACCCTTAATCGCCTGTTTAAAGGGAAGCAGTTCTACATTCTGCAAGCGCTCCTTAGTATGCGTGATTACGGGCAAATCAATATGCGAGTCTATACTTGTATCACCATGTCCCGGAAAGTGTTTGACGACAGGTATAACATATTGTGATGCCATTCCGTTCGCTTGCTGGATTCCTGCTTTACTGACTAGCCGTGCATCATTACCATATGAACGGTCACCAATCACTGGATTATTCGGATTGCTATCTACGTCAAGTACAGGTGCAAAATCCATATTCAACCCGAATGCACTCATCTTCCGACCAATTAACTCTCCAATATCGTATGCATATTTCCCATTTGCAGCATTTCCAACTTTACGATTGGAAGGAGTTTTCATGAGCCCTTTTGGCAATCGCGTAACGCGCCCTCCTTCTTCATCTGCACCAATGAATAACGGGGTTTTTGAATTTGCATTGGCCTGTTTTAACTCATTAATCAAGTTAAGTGACTGCGAAACAGAAACGAAATTACGTTTAAATAAAATGATGCCACCGACATGTCTGTCTTGAATAAATGTTTTCGCTACTGAATCCAGCTGTGGACCTTGCACACCCATCATAATCATCTGACCTAGCTTCTCATCTAGTTGCATTCCCTCTATCACAGCCTGAATTTCAGCACTCGGCTTATGAAGTACAGCAATTTCTACGATGAATGCATGGTTTTCTGAAGAAGTAAACAACAAGGTTAATCGATATTCATCATTCAACTCATAAATAAATGCCGTTTGCTCATCTACTTGTCTCAGTTTATCCGGAGCTCCTAGTATTTCCTTGGTTTGAGACTGCGTAACATCATCGAGTGTTGATTCCACTGTACGTAATTTGTAGACCAGATTATTCTCTGTTAAACGAAGCTTCAGCTGCTCTCTTTCATAAACCACATGCGTTCCTTTACTATCACGTTCTACTTTATCTGCTTCTCCTATTTGATCTTGGATTTGTTGTAAAGTAGATTTTCCTGCCTGCCACTGTTGGTTGGGCAATTTTCCTTTTTCAGCCGCATCGCGGATCCCAATCAACGCTTGTTCGTTCTGTTTATTTCGTATTTCTATTTGTTTAGATTGTTCATTCTGATCGCTCTTTTGATTTGAACACCCTATTGCTATCATAAAAATTGCACTGACGACGAGTAACAGCAATATTCTAGATACTTTTTGCATAGCTCCACCTCATCTTTTAGTCATGATAACATTTTTCAGACTTCTATTGATATCGTTAGCTGTCGCATAAAACTTCGAATTTTGTCCATTCTAGTCAGTAGGAGGTGGACGAACATGACGAATAAAAATAATAAAAAAACCATGAATGAACGGACACACAACCCGTTGAATACGTATGAAAATAAAAACAAAGAAGCGAGTAACAGTAATAATCAACATCCGGAGGGGCATTCATTAGAAGAGTTTTCTGCAGAGTTTGGATCTAGGCCCAAAAATAAGAAGAAGAAAAAATAAAACAACTGCCGCTTTCTAATCTTTAGAATGGCGGCAGTTGTTTTATTTTATACCTCTTCAATAATCTTGTAATGACGTCTTCCATACCAATTCCCTACCTTATTGTATACAGAGGCAAGTACTTGCTGGAATAGCATACCCAAAACGACAGGCATTGCGACTTTCGCCGGGAAGAAAGTCGTCGCTATTACAACACCTGTAGCGATATTTCGCATACCCCCAACAAACATGAACGTCGTAGCAATTATTGGATCCTTCCATAGTACATGCGCGATCCATAAGGCAGTTGCATAGCCCGTTAACGCTATGAACAATACTAGAGCAATAATACCGACAAGTTCTAAAGAAACCTTCTGTACATAAGGCGCTACGGCACTACCATTGATTGCAACAATCGCAAATAGACTTAATTTAGAAAGTGGAGCTAAATAGGGGCCCCATTTATTTTGGATGCTTCCTTTTGATAGTTCATTTAACGTAATACCTAATATGGTAGGTAGTACAATCATCCAAAGTAAATTAAGTATTAGTGACATCGTATCAATTGTTACATTTTCTCCTACGACGAAATATAGAATAGCCGGTAAAATAATAGGTGCCAGTAATGTATCAATCAATATGATAGATAAGCACAAAGGCAGATTACCTTTCGAGATAGTTACCCAAATTACACTCGTAACACCCGTCGGAATAGCTACCGACAACACAAAACCTACCGTCAGTAAATGATCATCAAAAAAGATTGTGGATAAAAAATAAGCCCATGCAGGCATTACTATATGCAAAAAGGCGATGCTTGCAAGCACTACGGCAGGATACTTCCTTACCATACGAATTTCTTTAACATTCATACCAAGACTACCTACAAACGTCATAAACGCAAACAGCCAGGAGACGATAAATAATAACTGCTCCCCTACTTGATGAAACAATACACCTATAACTAAGCTAAGAGGTGTCAAGATGGCAATCCATCGTTGTAAAAAGGTATTCAATTTACTAAACATATAATTCCCTTCTTTACTAGCCTGACGTCATAGTTGATATAGTCGTATTCTAGCATAGTAGATTGTGTGAAAAACAATACTCTATCTTAAAAATAAAAAGAGATATAAAAAAACCGCAGCAATAAATCGCTACGGGTGTTTGATGACGAAATTATTTTGTGTATGAAAGAACTGCATATTTGCTGAAGTTCTTCATTGCATCTGTCGCTTCTGCTTTTTCAGCATATTCAAAAATACGTACGTTTGCTTGATCGAATAAAGTAATTACCCACATGTTTTCCAGTCTCCTTTTAATTTGTATTCATTTATCAATAGGTAAGTCAGTGCTTAGTATGTGTATGTTAAAACTGCGTAATTGTTAAAGTTCTTCATTGCGCTAGTTGCTTCTGCCTTCTCAGCATATTCAAAAATCCTCACGTTTTCTTGATCAAATAATGTAATAACCCACATGTTGTCAGTCTCCTTTTAATTTGTATTTATTTATCAATATAAAAGCCAATGCTTAGTATGTGTATGTTAGGACTGCGTAATTGTTAAAATTTTTCATTGCTTTTATTGCTTCGGCCTTTTCAGCATATTCAAAGATTCTTACGTTTGCTCGGTCAAACAATGTGATAACCCACATATTGTGTAGTCTCCCTTTTGTTTGGCAGCATACTTCCTTGAATGGAATCTGCTAACCAATTTCTTTTGTTACTCTTATCATACTCTGTTCTACAACAAAAGAAACCGCCATGTGAAACATTTCACAATTTATTCAAAGTCAAAACGCTTACATATGTCATAACTGTGTCTGCAAACGTTTTCTTATAAGTGAAATGTAATTTATGCATGTTTTAAAAATATAATTTGATTTTTTCATCAACACAAAATTACATCCTTCGACATACTCTGTGAACTGGTATCTTCAATTATAAATATTCCAATTCAATATACATGTAAAAAAACGTAGCGATGTATGCTACGGATTAAAGTACTAACTGCTTATTTCGTATAAGTTAGAATGGTATATTCACTGAAATTCTTCACGGCATTCATAGCTTCTATCTTCTCCGCATACTCAAATATTCGTACGTTTTCTTATTCAAATAAAGTAATGGTCGCTTTGTGAATTCTAGTCACAATTGGTTTAGCCGTTTGCTCACATTTCTGTTGAACACAAAAAGTGTTGATAGACATATACTATGATGAAAACATAAAGAAAGGGATGAGTTCAATCAATCAACCTGTTTCTAATTTCATGTTAGTGTGTTGGTATCAACCAATGTATGTATGGCCTTGTTTCAATTTTTATCCTACACATCAAATGAATCAAGCTGAGTATCCATCTGTACTAACACAACGTCGTCAAACAGATTTTGGTCCTATGCCCTTCACGATCAATATAGAAGAGGCAACCAAACGAAACCAAACGTTCCGCACTGCATTATGGACCGGTGACCATTTGCAACTCACACTTATGAGTATTTCACCTGGAGAGGATATTGGTTTAGAAATACATCCGCATGTTGATCAATTTATTCGGCTTGAGGAAGGGCAAGGTATTGTTCAGATGGGGAGTAGAAAAGATCAAGTAGATTTCGAGCGGCACGTTCAGGATAATGATATTATTATTATTCCAGCTGGAACTTGGCATAATCTTACGAACACTGGTGCTGTGCCCATCAAATTATATTCTATTTATGCGCCACCAAATCATCCGCGCGGTACGGTACATGAAACAAAAGCTATTGCGGAAGAAATGGAGTCCACACATACTACTCACAAGACAGATATGTAGTCATCTAAAGTGCACTGTTGCTGTGATAGTAAAAGTTAAAAGACAAGATACCCATTTACAGGGCATCTTGTCTTTGTTACTTCTATTCATAGTGTATAACTTATCATAAAAATAATAAGGCTAAGCTAACAACGATAGAAATTGAGAGCGCAATTTTACTTAACAGCACAAGTTCTTCACTTCTGAACTTTATAACAACTGCTAATATAGCTACAATCCCCATTGCTATCGCTAATGTTCTTTGAACTGCAAAGTTTGTAGGGAAAGTTGTAAACGCTAGGTAAGATAAAAGTAGGCCAAACACCATATTGACTATGATTATACTGTTATTAGATTTACTTTTATACAGTAACACTTGAATCCCTATTGCTAAGACTATTAAAATTATATACATAATTTCTAATATGCCTAATGCCATTTGAGTACCCTCCCTCCCTCTATAAATGTTGATGTATCAACGGTTTGAGCCGTTGTAAGGGTGCCAAAAAAATATTTTTTACACGATGATAAACAATAATAATTAGATATTTGAATATTCAAACGTCCATGGGTGCGCTACGCGG
>NZ_PDZB01000016.1 GCF_002743335.1 Sporosarcina sp. P32b | reverse complement strand
TATCAACTCATCATTGCGAATGCAGATACGCATGAACCACTCGACATCTTGCCAAATCGTAGAAAAGATACGATTAAAGATTATCTGTATCAATATGGAGCGGACGTGAAATTAGTCGTAATGGATATGAATCCAAGCTTCAAAGCAGCGGTGAGAGAAGCTTTAGGTCGTCCCGTTATCGTCGCAGATCGCTTTCATTTCTGTCGATATATTTACTGGGCAATTGATGAGGTGCGACGCAAAGTGCAGAAAGAATGGCACGCGTATGATCGTAAGAAGTGTAAACGGATGCGGTATGTGCTCTATAAGCGAAGTAGGAAACTTCATGACAAATCCAGATGGTATCGTGATCGGTACATAGGCATGTCTGAAGAATTGAAAACAGCTTATGAATTGAAAGAAGCGTATTGTGAATGGTTTGATTGGGCGAAGACGACAGATGATGTCGTAGAAGTGAAAAGAAGATTAGAAGGGTTTTACCGTAAGGTGGAAGAAGCGCAGATTCCTGCCTTTTTAAAGGCGATTCAAACATTAAAGAACTGGCAAGTCGAGATCTTGAATAGTTTCGCTTTTAATTATTCAAATGGATTTCTTGAAGGAATTAATAATAAAACAAAAGTGATGAAACGCAATGCCTATGGCTTTAGACGTTTCGATCACTTTAGGGCGAAGATTTTATTAAACATACAGTATAAAGAAATTGGCGTTCATTTAGGTTGAGGGATGGATTTGAATTCACTCCACCCCAACATTTGATTTAGAACCTATTTTTAATCCACTATACTAATTAAAGCCCATTTTCGTCGCAGGGATTGGACCGGCAATTCCCATCCCAACAGTCTCCAGCCTAACTTCTGAGGCCGATGAATAAAAAAACAACACATCCAATAGTTGGAAGTGTTGTTGGGATTGAATCAATCTTCATATTTTAATGGATCGCCTTCGAAGGCCTCATCCGCAATTTTAATTGAATCGGTAGGGCAGCCATCATATGCATCCTCGAGATCCTCCATCAGTTCTTCTGGAACTTCAGTGTTTCCCGTGTTATCATCTAAAATAACAAATGCAATTCCCTCATCGTCATAATCATAGATATCCGGTGCAGCAGCCCCGCAGGCCCCGCAGGCTATACATGTATCCTGATCGACAATCGTATACTTTTTGCTAGACATTTGTCTTTCTCCCTTCTTCCATTCACTCAACCTATTTTGTATCTACTCTATTCTAAAGCTGTTTTCATCACTTTTCAACAAAAAAACGTTATTTCTTCAGGGGGGAGCTCAAATGAGTTTTGATTCCATCTTATTAACGATCTTCCAACGCCTCCATGGTGAGCGTTCAGCGCAGGGTGTTTATCATATACTTCGTGGAAAAAAATCGGGACAGACGTTACAAGACGTTGAATATTATCAAGTTAAATCATACTATGCATTGTTGCCACATTTGACGGCAAGCGAATTTCAGCAAGCTCTAGAGAGAATGCAAGCGGACGATCTGATCTATATAAATGAACTCGTCTATGTGACGGCAAAAGGTCAGATGGCGACGGGTAGTGAGATGTGGCGATTTAATGGCTGGAATTACCGTGGACTCGAAAGAGAGTTCGCTAGACGGTTGGCATTGTTAGTGCAGACCTTGTCTAATTTACGCAGTGGTGAAACGATGTTTATGCCGATCCAGAAGGAGTTGCCTACCCAGCAATTTATCAAAGGGTTCTTACGTAATCAATCAAGTAGCATGATCAGTCTATCCACGTCATTGCGAAAAGAATTGGAATATGTGTTTACTCATTCTTCATTATCGGATTTACAATGTACGATCGTGAGCGGTCGATTGACGGGATACAAGCTTACTGGATCAACTTGGGAGCAGATGGCGGATCGTCTCAACATGTCGGTCAAAACTATACAGCTGTATTATTTAGAAGCGTTACATATGTTGCTCGATTACTTACAACATCATCCCAACTTGCCATTGCTGTCAGAATTAGCGATAGGTTGCAGAGTTGACACGTATTTGACACAATCTGCGGAACGGACACAGAAACTATTCGAGCGGGGCTATTCGGTAGAGCAAATTGCATCTTTACGAAATTTGAAATTAAGTACAATAGAAGATCATTTTATTGAGATGGCAGCGAATATGGAGAGTTTTCCATATAAAGAATTTATAACGGAAGAACAAAGGGATACAGTTTGGCGTCATGTTGAACAGTTGCAGACTAAACGATTGCGTCTGTTGAAACAACAGTGCCCTGAATTATCGTATTTTCAACTGCGATTGATCATCATCATTGGAAGGAGGGAGAGCTGATGGAACTTCAGGAAGTATTGTATCAAAAGTTTGGTTATGAATCATTTCGACCTGGACAACAGGAAGTCATTACTGAGTTACTGGCTGGGCGGGATGCTGTAGCAATTTTTCCGACGGGTATGGGGAAATCACTTTGCTATCAATTACCCGCATACATGCTCGATGGTACAGTGGTCATCATCTCTCCTCTCGTTGCATTAATGGAAGATCAAGTAGCCAATCTACGAAAACATAAAGAAAAGCGTGTTGTCGCAATCAATTCATTTTTATCTAGGCAAGAAAAAGAATTGGCGCTTTCTACTTTAGCGCAGTATAAATTCATCTTCCTATCGCCTGAAATGATGATGCAACCATCTGTCCGACAACTTGTTCAACAATTACATATTGCTTTTTTTGTAGTAGATGAAGCCCATTGTATTTCAGAGTGGGGCTTTGATTTCAGGCCCGACTATTTACGATTAAAAGAACTGTTTTCAGATATAGAAAGAGCACCGGTATTGGCATTAACTGCTACTGCTAATGACAAAGTAGTGGAAGACATTATTACTTACTTACACATGAGAAATCCTCACATCGAACGACAGCCGATGGATCGTCCTGCTATATCCTATAGCGTTATGCATCTGAATAATGAATTAGCAAAAACTGAGTGGATTATAAAAAGGCTTGCGACGACAATTGGTCCTGGTGTTATTTATGTGGCGTCGCGGAAACGTGCGGATGAACTCTCGGCAATAATCCGAGAAAGGGGAATCCCGACAGCTAGCTATCACGGTGGTAAGGAACAGGATGAACGATCCATTATTCAACAACAATTTGTACAAGGTGAACTTGAGTGGATTTGTGCTACCAATGCATTTGGCATGGGAATTCATAAAGATGATATTCGACAAATTATTCATGAGCATCTACCAGCTACCCCAAGCGCGTATATTCAGGAAGTAGGACGTGCAGGACGTGACGGAGAAAAAGCTGCGGCCACTCTTTTGTATAGTGAACGGGATATTCAGAAAGTGAAATTTATAGTCTATGAAGATCTACCAGATGAACAACAAATCCTTTATTATCATTCTTTACTACAGTCACGTACTCCGTGTCAATTGGCTGCAGAACAAGCAGGACTATCAGAAGTAGCTAGTCGTTTACTTGATTATTATTTGGAGCAGTATGATGTAGAAAATGTCGTTAGGCAAATTCAACAAATCTATCAAGTCAAAGAAAAACAAATTGCGGAAATGGAGAGCTATGTAAAAAGTGACAGTTGTTTACGGGAAAAGCTAGTACAGTTTTTTGGTGAAAACACTTTACCAGCAGAAACGGATTGCTGTTCAAACTGTCAGAATCTTGATGAAGACTGGCTGATTAAGTCTGAAATTTCAACTGAACGAGAAGTTGAAGCGTTACAATGGCGCGATCGACTGCTCCAGTTATTAGGTTGAAGCAGACAGTCTGTATTTACTTTTTAGACAAAATTCGGCATAATAGAGATAGATGAGTTTGTGAACGGACGTACTTTTCACGGATGAATATAGGAATTGCATCATATAATAGCAACAGACATTATGCGGTGTGAAGGAGAAATTAGACATGTTAAACAATCAGTATAAAGTGGATTTTGAACAGCAGCGAAAAGAGATTAAAGAAAAAGTGCCTTTCGATAAACTTCCTTCCCGTGCAGAAGTACATGGAAAGAAGAAAGAGGAGAAATATGGTCGTGTGAAAGTCATCAATATTTTTCTGGCGATTTTTACTTTAATCCCTATTATTATATTACTCTATGTATTATCGGATCTTTATTCCCCTGATGTTCCCGATCAAGTCCCTGTTGAAAAAGTCGAGTTGTCGGTCGGCTTTTATCCGGCCATGACAGATTACATGCATGCTGTTTCCTAAGCGCAATACAATGGTTTGGGGTTTTATCGGAATCTTGCTATACTACTAATGAAAATTACTACTACAAAAGCAAAGTAGACGCTTTGCTTTTTTTTATGGGAGTTGACTAATGAAAAAGGTTCGAATAGCAGGATTATCAGTTTTTTTATCAGCAATGACTATGCTGACCTATATGTATGCCTTAGCTCATCGGAATCGTGTGCTTACCCATACGTTACATATTAACTCCACTCCTACTAATAAATTGAACGTATTCTTTATTTCAGATATCCACAGACGCAGAATTCCTCAGCGACTGATAGATGATTTGCGTACGCGTTCTATTGATGCAGTGATCGTAGGTGGAGATGTGGCGGAAGGCGGTGTGCCAATCGAGCGAATTGAACGCAACATGCGCTTACTTGCTTCGATAGGACCGGTTTTTTATATTTTCGGCAATAATGATCAAGAAGTAGGGACAGAAAATATACTACGTGTGATGAAACGAGTGAATGGCAAAGTGCTGGTCAACAGTACAGCATCGATACCGAACCATCCAAGTTTCGGTATATGTGGATTGCAAGATCCGAATAATGGAAAAGTAAAGATTGATCAGGCCGTGGATTCTGCAAAAGGATATGAACATTTGATTCTCGCTGTTCATAATCCTTCTTATTTCCGAAAGTTTGAAGAGAAGTTGCGACCGGAATTATCTCTTGGCGGTCATACACATGGTGGCCAAATTAGATTGGGGCGTTGGGGTATGCAAGACCTTGGGCGTTTCGAGACGACAGAAAACAGTGCGAAATTAATCAGTAATGGATATGGAACGACGATGGTGCCGTTGCGTTTCGGTGCGAAACCCGAATGTCATGTAGTGGAAGTTCATTACTAGAACGCAAGAAATTAGGAGAGTAGATGTCATGAATTCTGTAGATGCAGTAATTGTCGGTGGCGGTCCGTGTGGCTTGTCAGCAGCGATTGAATTGCAAAACATCGGTTTGTCGGTGGTGGTAATCGAAAAAGGGAATATCGTGCATTCGATATATAATTATCCGACTCACCAAACATTTTTTAGTTCAAGTATGAAATTATCGATAGGCAAGACGCCATTTATTACAGCGATAGATAAGCCGAAGCGTAATGATGCCCTGGTCTATTATAGGACGGTTGCACAAATCGAAAACTTGCGGATCAATAGCCATGAGCGAGTAGAAGATATAGACAAACAACCCGATCGTTTTATCGTGAAAACAGATAAGGCGATGTATGACGCGAGGTATGTCGTAGTGGCAACAGGTTATTACGATCAACCCAATCGCTTGAATGTTGAAGGAGAAAATTTACCTACTGTCTATCATTACTTTAAAGAAGCGCATCCCTACTTCAATAAAAAGGTAACCGTGATTGGTGGGAAGAACTCTGCTGTTGACGCGGCACTGGAATTACAACGTGCAGGCGCGCATGTAACTGTCGTCTATCGAAATGAAACGTATTCGAAAAGTGTAAAGCCATGGATACTGCCGGGCTTTGACAGTTTAGTGCGTAACGGTCAAATCGATATGCATTTTAACGCGTGTGTAACGAAAATCACTGAAAAAACTGTCACCGTCAATCAGCAAGGAACTATATTTGATCTCGAAAGTGACTATGTTTTCGCGATGATCGGTTATCATCCGGATCATGCATTTTTACGTAAAATAGGTATCAAAGTAGATGAACAATCTGGAAGACCTATTTTCAATGAAGATACAATGGAAACGAACGTCGATAATTTATTCATCGCGGGTGTCATTGCGGCAGGAAATAATGCCAATGAAATTTTCATCGAAAATGGTCGGTTCCATGGTGGAATGATTGCGCAATGTATTGCACAAAATAAGTGAATGGATCAGTCGCTTGCCTTACAGGTCAAGCGGCTTTTTTCATTTATGATGTGATATACTACCGACATGAGGAGGCGCCTATGTTTATTTTACTGACAGTCGCAATAGCGCCGGCGCTGGCACTTTTCAGTTATTTGTATTTACGTAAACAAATTGCTAAGGAGCCATCCAAGACGCTATTCCATGCATTCATTTACGGTGCAATCATGACATTTCCTATTTTGTTTATTCAGCATGTATTTGAAGAAGAGCATGTATTTAACAATGAATTTTTCCGTAATGTATTATTTACGAGCAGTTTAGAAGAATTTTTTAAATGGATTATTATTTTTATTCTCGTGTATAAAACAATTGAATTTGAAGATGCCTATGATGGGATTTTATACGGGGCGAGTGTTTCGCTTGGATTCGCTACAGTAGAAAATATTTTATATTTATTATCCTTTGGTTTAGACACAGCTTTTATTCGTGCATTACTCCCTGTCTCAAGCCACGCGTTATTTGGTGTCGTCATGGGGTATTATTTTGGAAAAGCAAAGTTTTCTGCTGTATCAGAAAAAGCAAAATGGATAACTATTGCATTTTTAGCTCCATTCTTGCTCCATGTCTTCTACAATGCGATTTTATTTACTTATGATTATTGGTTATATTTAATGATCCCTTTTATGCTATTCCTTTGGTGGTTTGGCTTGACGCGAGTGAAGTATGCGCACACATTTGCAATGCAGCAATTCAGAAAAAGAAATCAATCAAACTTTTAGAAATCCGTCTGAGTAAATCAGACGGATTTTTTGCCTTATAAAATACTGAATATTGGATAACCTACAAGGAAGCACAATTTTTTGGAGGTGGATGTCTATGAAGCGAATTACAAAACGCTTCCTATTTTTATTACTGGCAGGCATCATGATGTTTTCTTTCTTTGTAAGTCATAGTGAAGCATTCAGTGGACGTGACTTGGCAAAAGGTGCAAAAGGAGATGATGTCATTGAGTTACAAGCGAGGCTTCAATATATCGGTTTCTATCATGGAGAGATTGATGGTAATTTCGGATTTGGGACTTACTGGGCATTACGCAATTTCCAGGAACAATACGGCTTGCCGCTTGACGGAATTGCGGGTAAAGGGACTCAGAAGAAGTTGCAAGGAATTTCTGATTACGATGAAAAGTATGTAAAGGGACAGATTGCTAAGGGTAACCAATTTACCTATTATGGTGGTCAGTCGCTGGAGTCGCAGGTGAAAAAAGGGAGTGCGCCACATAAGCAGGCGCAAACCCAAATGCAAGCACCGCCTAAATATACCGACCAGGATATAAATTTATTGGCCAATGCAGTATATGGTGAATCTCGCGGGGAGCCATACGAAGGACAAGTGGCGGTGGCGGCAGTTATTTTAAATCGTGTCGAACATGCAGATTTTCCTGATTCTATTGGTGGCGTTATCTTTCAACCAGGGGCGTTTACTGCAGTTGCGGATGGGCAGATTTGGCTGACACCGAATGAGCGCGCGAAAGAAGCAGTCATTGATGCAATTAACGGCTGGGATCCTTCAGAAAATGCAATATACTATTTCAATCCAATCACAGCGACTAGTAAATGGATTTGGTCAAGACCGCAAATTAAGAAAATCGGTTTACACATCTTTTGTGACTAATAGAAAGGAGGACCTAGCTACTTATGAAACGAATGATTTTCATTTTGACCTATTCATTTATTGTATTGGGGATATATACGTTTGGAACAGTGCGTGAAAATGAAGAATTATCGATTGCACTGAATGGGCAATATTCGAAAAGTATGACGGATGCCTCACAAAAACTTGGTGAGTTAGAAGACGCCGTAAACAAGTCGTTGCTTTTTGAGGATCAAAAAAGTTCTGCAAAGGAAAGGGAAGATATTTGGCGTTTGTCTTCAGACATTAAATCATCAATTTCCTCCCTTCCAGTGGATGAAAGTTTTTCTACTTCCTGGATGAATTATTTAGGACGGTTAGGTAATTTCGCAAAGGAATCCACAGAGAAAGGTGATCCTGACGAATATTATGGCGTGATGCAACGTGCATCAGTTAATCTGAATGACCTGACGAGTGAATGGCAGTTGGCAACGAAAGATATGTTTTCAAGAAGAATGTCGATGAGCAACTGGGAAAAAAAGTTGCGTGACTCACCCGATGGTAAGGCAAACTGGTCTAAAATGGGGGAATCTGTCATGCAATATACAGAAGCGGTATTCCCTTTAACAGCAAGCGAGTCTGATGCCAAGAAGAAAAAAGAGTTGCGAGATATTAAAGAAAAGAAAATTAGCGAGGACGAAGCGATTCAGAAATTCAAGAAGCTTCTGCCGGCTGTGTCGAATGATATCATTGCAGCAGAAAGAAGTAGAAAAGGCGCTCCCTATCCATTTTATCATATCCGTTTCGCGGAAAATTCTTCAATTGGCTATATTGATATAACTGAAAAAGGTGGACATGTTCTGTCGTATCTCGTGGAGCGTCGTATGGGTAAGCCCACAGTATCCTATGAAGAACTAGAGAAACTGGCTGATGAGTTTTTACGAAAGGCGGATTATACGGATCTAGTTTTGGAAGAGGCAAGAGAGAATGATACCGCATGGCATTTTGTTTATGTGCGAGTGCATCCTGAAAATGATGCCAAAGTATTCTCTGACCCGATTCATATCAAGTTAGCGAAAGACAACGGTGAAGTGATCGGTCTGAATGCGTCGGAGTACATTCGAAAAGAGCAACCGAAATCACAACCTATTCGTACAGCGGAGTGGCACACATTCTTTAGACCGGATGTTACAGTAATGGCTCAGGAACTTGCCTACGTAGAAAATAGTCAAATGGACCAACGCCTTGCGCATTATTTAACAGTCGTTTCCGGAAAAGACAACTTGGAGACATATAAGATTCTTGTTGACACAGAGACATTAGAAGTCATAACGACCGAAAAACAATAAAAAAAGATTGGAAAAATTTACTCCACATGACATAATGTAAGCATAGGACGAATGGCAGGTGGAGAAATGAGACTAAGTATCGGGACGGTATTAACATTAGAGAAAGATTATACCGAGGAATCGGAGAAATTTAAATGTCGTGTAGTGGATATTGAAGGTGAAGAGCACTTCATGATGGATTACCCTATCAACATGATGACGGGTAAAACAGCATTCTTCATAGATGGTACGCAGCTTCTCATTACATTCGTTGACCAGTATAAGATGTCGTATGCATTTCGTACTGAGGTGCATAGCCGAGTCAACCAAACGATACCCATGCTCAAACTGAAGTATCCTGGTGATCAGCAATTGATTAAAATCCAAAGAAGAGAATTCGTTCGTGTCGATACATCATTGGATGTGGCGTTACAGGCAGATTCCTCATTGTTGCAATTGGTGTCAATGGATATCAGTGCTGGAGGATTAGCAGTCAATATGAAAGACCATGATTATTTCTCGCAAAATACAGAAGTGAAATTATTGATCGTATTGTATTTCTCGAAAACTGAAATCAAATATGTTTCATGTAAAGCGAGAGTAGTTAGAAACTGGGAGAGTGAGAAGCGCAGACTGAGCTCTTTCACGTTTAATGAAATAGACGACAAAGATCGACAACACATTATTCGCTATTGCTTTGAACGTCAGTTAGAATTACGAAATAGCTAAAGGAAAAGTCTGTCGAGAGCAGACTTTTCCTTTTTGCTTATGGTACAATAAAGGCGTAAATGGAGGGGTTTTCATCATGACAGGTGGAATGAGAATCGCAATTGACGGACCTGCAGCGGCAGGTAAAAGTACAATTGCTAAATTAGTAGCTAAAAAATTAGGATACACGTATATCGATACGGGAGCCATGTATCGTGCCATTACTTACAAAGTACTTCAAAGCTCCACTGATCCACGTAATGAAGAAGAAATAACCAGACTGATTGCACAAACGGATATTGAATTGCAGCCGGATGAAGAAGTGCAAAAAGTTCTGCTGGACGGTATCGAGGTAACTGATGCGATACGTTCGCACGAAGTGACGACGAATGTTTCAGCGATCGCGGCTTTGACATCTGTCCGTGAACTGTTAGTCGCTAAACAACAAAATTTGGCAGCAGCATCATCCGTTGTAATGGATGGCAGGGACATTGGTACTGCTGTTTTGCCCGAAGCTGAACTAAAAATCTTCATGACAGCTTCTGTAGAAGAGCGTGCAGAGCGCCGTTTATTAGAAGAACGAAAGCGCGGAATGAAGTCTGATTATGAAACATTGAAAAGAGAAATTAGTGAGAGAGATCAAGCAGACAGCGAACGTAAAATCTCGCCTTTAAAAAAAGCAGAAGATGCGATTATAATTGATACAACAGGGAAAACAATAGAAGAAGTGACGAATAGGATTATCGAATATGCCGAAAAGAGGTTAGCTCAATGAATTTATATCCACTTGGCAAATTTTTGATTAGTACTGTTTGTTTTCCACTCTATCGAATTAAGGTAATTGGCAAAGAAAACTTTCCTAAACAAGGCGGCGTGCTTTTATGTACAAATCATATAGATAATTTAGATCCGCCTATAGTCGGTATTACATGCCCGAGAACGGTTCATTTTATGGCCAAAGAAGAACTATTTGAAAAGCCAATTCTTAAAACGTTGTTACCGAAAGTGCAGTCATATCCTGTAAAACGCGGTATGAGTGACCGGGAAGCATTCCGTAAAACCATTAAACTATTACGCGAAGACAAAGTCGTTGGCCTTTTCCCTGAAGGAACTAGAAGCAAAACGGGAGAGATTGGAAAAGGTTTGGCAGGCGCAGGATTCTTTGCGTTAAAAGGTGGCGATGCAAAAGTTGTCCCTTGTGCAATCATTGGACCGTATAAAGCCTTTTCTCAATTGAAAGTAGTTTATGGTGAAGCTATGGATATGACAACTTACCGTGAAAGAAAAGCATCTGCAGAAGAGGTAACAGAGGCAATTATGGCAGAGATATCCAAGTTGATTGAACAGTACAAATAAAAGAATAAGTGCAATTTTTTGTTTTTAAGTCTCAATTCGCATAATATAGAGATAGGATCATTATGGAGGAGGACTACATATGACTGAAGAGATGAATATGGATGAAGTTAAAGAATACGGTGAAGGTGCACACGTAACAGGTGTAGTGACAAAGGTTGAAGAGAAATCGGTGACGGTTGAAATCGCTGGCGCTCCTTTTGACGGCGTGATTCCGATCAGTGAACTTTCTAGCTTGCATATTGAAAAAGCAGCAGATGCAGTCTCAGTCGGTGACGAATTAGAATTGGCGATTACGAAAGTGGAAGATGAGACCTACGTCTTGTCCAAGCGCCAAGTAGATGCAGAAAATGCATGGGATTCACTAGAAGAGAAATTTGAAAACGGTGAAATCATCGAAACAGAAGTAAAGGACGTAGTAAAGGGTGGACTGGTAGTCGACCTTGGCGTACGTGGATTTATTCCAGCTTCTTTAGTAGAAGATCACTTCGTTGAATCATTTGATGATTATAAAGGACGTACGATGACATTCAAAATCGTTGAAATGGATAAAGAAAAGAACCGGTTAATTTTGTCTCACCGTGCAGTTGTTCAAGCGCAGAATGAGAAGAAAAAAGAAGCCGCACTTTCTGAAATTCAAGAAGGTGACATTCTAGATGGTACCGTACAACGCATCGCCTCTTTTGGTGCATTCGTTGATATAGGTGGCGTAGATGGTTTGGTACACATCTCACAAATTTCACACGGACATATCGAAAGCGTGTCGGACGTGTTGAAAGAAGGAGACGAAATTCAAGTCAAAGTATTGTCTGTTGACCGTGATGCAGAACGCGTATCTCTATCCATTAAAGATACATTGCCTGGACCATGGGAAAATATCGAAGAAAAAGCTGAAGTCGGCTCTGTACTGGAAGGTACGGTGAAACGACTTGTAGCATACGGGGCATTCGTTGAGATCTTGCCTGGTGTGGAAGGACTCGTTCACATTTCACGTATTGCACATGAGCATATCGGTACACCACAAGAAGTACTTGAAGAAGGACAGTCTATACAAGTAAAAGTATTAGACGTGAACCCACAGGAAAAACGTATCTCATTAAGCATTAAAGATCTTATAGAAAAGCCTCAAGAAGCACGTGAAGAAAACTTTAGTTACGAAATGCCTGAAGAAACAACTGGCTTCTCTTTAGCAGATGTCATCGGCGATCAACTAAAGAAATTCCAAAAATAATCTTCAGAATGTGATAAACTAGCCACAAA
Organism: Sporosarcina sp. P32b; assembly: GCF_002743335.1. Classification (GTDB taxonomy): domain Bacteria; phylum Bacillota; class Bacilli; order Bacillales_A; family Planococcaceae; genus Sporosarcina. The sequence continues at coordinate 66,995 of NZ_PDZB01000016.1, read as the reverse complement.
TGATGAATAAGCGTAACTGGAATGATGATGCTTTCATATGCATCATCATTCTTTTTGTGTATAATATTCAAAGATAGGTCGGAAGGGTGTAATGAAAGAACATGAAAAAACCAACAGTAGCAATCGTAGGAAGACCAAACGTCGGTAAGTCGACAATCTTTAACCGGATCGTAGGCGAACGTATTTCGATCGTAGAAGACGTTGCCGGTGTAACGCGAGATCGTATATACAGCGCAGCAGATTGGTTGAATTATGAATTTAACTTAATCGATACAGGCGGCATTGAACTGAGTGATGAGCCATTACTTGATCAAATTCGTATGCAAGCTGAAATCGCCATTGAAGAAGCGGACGTCATCATCTTTTTGACGAATGGTAGAGATGGTGTGACAGATTCAGATGAACAAGTAGCACGCATGTTGTATAAAACGAACAAGCCAGTCGTATTGGCAGTGAATAAAGTAGATAATCCAGAAATGAGAGACATGATCTATGACTTCTACTCACTTGGATTTGGCGAGCCGTATCCACTTTCAGGATCACACGGTCTAGGACTTGGTGATTTATTGGATGCAGTCGCAGAAAGCTTTAAAGATATGAACTTAGAAGAAGAGGAAGACGATTCCATCAAATTCTGTTTAATTGGCCGGCCGAATGTCGGAAAATCGTCACTTGTTAACGCATTACTTGGTGAAGACCGTGTCATCGTCAGTGATATCGCTGGAACGACAACAGATGCGATTGACTCTACAAAAGTAATTGAAGGACAAGAATTTAAAATTATCGATACAGCGGGAATGCGTAAAAAAGGGAAGGTATACGAAAATACAGAGAAATACAGTGTATTACGTGCCTTGAAGGCGATTGATCGCTCTGATGTTGTATTGATTGTCATGAACGCAGAAGAAGGTATTCGTGAGCAGGACAAACGTGTAGCCGGTTTTGCGGAAGAAGCAGGAAAAGGTGTCATGTTTGTTGTGAACAAATGGGATACGCTTGAAAAAGATGATAAGACGATGAATAAATTTATTGATGATATTCGCGATCAGTTTAGATTCCTTGATTATGCACCTATTTTCTTTGTGTCAGCTAAAACGAAACAACGTGTGCATACATTATTCTCTAATATCCAATTGATCAGTGAAAATCATGCGATGCGTATTCAGTCAAGTGTCTTGAATGAGGTAGTAGAAGACGCAGTAGCTAGAAATCCTGCACCTTCAGATAAAGGACGTCGTTTGCGGATTTACTATGCAACACAAGTTGCTGTTAAGCCACCGACATTCGTGGTCTTTGTCAATGAACCGGAACTTATGCACTTTTCTTATGAACGCTTTTTACAGAATAGATTACGTGAAGCTTTTGGGTTTGAAGGTACACCAATTCGCTTAATCACAAGAGCAAGAAGTTAACTACGCAAACAGAAAGGGTGGAGGTAATGGAAAAAGTCTCTATAATCGGGGCAGGCAGTTGGGGTACCGCACTTGCTGTCGTGCTGGCTGAAAATGGACATGACAGCTTAATTTGGACAAGGCGTGCCGAACAAGCGGATGAAATTCATAATCAGCACACGAACAACCGGTATTTGCCAGATGTGAAACTGCCCGATAACCTTAACTCTACTAATGAACTGCACATGGCGGTCCAGCATGCGAAGACGATTATACTGGCCGTACCGACTGTTGCGATGCGTGAGACGTGTCGTCATATACAGGAATTACTAACAGAACCGGTTACATTTGTCCACGTCTCCAAAGGAATTGATCCAGATTCGTTGGAACGGATTTCTGAAATCATAGCAGATGAAATTGATGAAACACTGCGCGAAGCCATTGTAGTGCTGTCTGGACCGAGTCACGCGGAGGAAGTCGTACTTAGACATCCAACAACGGTGGCAGTCGCCTCAAGCAACATGGAAGCGGCAGAACGGATACAAGATTTATTCATGAGCCAGTATTTCCGTGTCTATACGAATAAAGATGTAATCGGCGTGGAGCTGGGCGGGGCATTGAAAAATGTCATTGCTTTAGCTGCTGGAATATCTGATGGACTTGGCTATGGCGATAATGCAAAAGCGGCTCTGATTACTAGAGGACTGGCAGAAATAACGCGACTAGGTGTTAAAATGGGTGCGGATCAACAAACATTTTCCGGATTAACCGGCCTTGGTGATTTGGTTGTTACGTGTACAAGTGTCCACTCGAGAAACTGGCGAGCAGGAAACTTACTTGGTAAAGGCCAATCCTTAGAGAGAGTGACCGAAGAAATGGGCATGGTAATAGAAGGTGTGCGTACAACGAAGGCTTCGTTTCAGTTGGCGCAGCAATTTGATGTCAACATGCCGTTGACAGAAGCCTTATATTCTATACTATTTGGAGGCATTCCACCTAAACAAGCAGTGGATCAATTAATGACCCGCGGTAAGAAGCAAGAAATCGATACATTTTTCGGTATTTAAACAGTAGGAGGGTGACAATTTTGTCCTCGTTAGATAAAATGTGGCTATCATTTTACGCAATGGGATTCATGGTGATTTCAATGGGCTTAATTTATTTGAGCCGTTATAAAATAAAAAACCGTGTACTACAAATTCTATTTGCGATTATTGCCTATACACTATTAATATCATCGTTCTTCGCAATGGTCTATTTGGTATTCAACGGACCGACTGGAGGGGCGTAAATTATGAATAAACGATTACTTATACTTTCGGTCTTACTATGCGGAGTCTTGCTGTCTGCTTGTGGCGGCCGTCCCCCTGAAGAAAAACAAGCAAGTGAAACGCCGTATCCTGAAATGCAAGAGACAATCCAAAAAGCCGTAGAGCGCTACCAAGAACAATCAGGCGGTCTACTACCAATCAAAACACGCGATCAGGAAGTTGATCAATTCATCAAATATCCAATTGAGTTCTCGAAAATCGTTCCGGACTTCACTGAAAAAATACCCTCCAACGCATTCGAAAACGGTGGGATCTTTCAGTATGTTCTTATGGATGTAGAAGAAAATCCTACAGTTAAACTAGTCGACTTACGTACGACTGAAAAACTGCGTGATTTAAATTTGCGCAAATTTATCAATGGAGAACTTCCATTTCTAGATCCGGTTGGCGACAACGTGTATGCAGTAGACTTCAAGAAAATGGGCTTTAAAGAACCACTAACCGTCCAAAGCCCATACTCTGACGCCCACCTGCCCATTGTAGTAGGCGGCGACGGAAACTTCTATGTAGACTACTCCATCGACCTCAACAAAATCTTGATGGAACAAAAGCCTGAAATAGAACCTGGCACAGATATCCGTTACCTACTATACGAAGACTCCCTAGTCCTCCCGGCATACTCCTTGCCGTACACGGTAGACGAAAACAACGAACCTGTGTTTATGAAGAAATAACGGTTTTTAATTTGCAGGTGACCTCATGTATTATCATTTGAACATTACATATTTCAAAAAGTGATACAAACTGTCACCATACTATAACTAGGATTGGTGCGGAAGATGGGACGACTCTGGGAGGGTCAGCCCGACAGGTGAGACCGCTAAAGGAACGTAGTGACTAGCGGGCTCACCGCGGGCCCTCCAGAAAGCGTTCCCATCTGGAGTACCAATCCCGAACCGTTACAAAGTTTATTAACTAAATTAGTACCATTACCCAAAAACGTTTCATGCAATCATGCATGAAACGTTTTTCTATTTCATAAGCTACAATGCGGAGAAAAAGGAGGGCTAATGATGAAAGAAGAACTATACGAAAACTTAGCTAGAAGAACAGACGGCGATATTTATATAGGCGTGGTAGGCCCTGTTCGAGTAGGGAAATCCACTTTTGTCAAACGAGTCATGGAGGAAGTTGTAATTCCCAACATGACGGATGCCAACGATCGGATACGCGCACAAGACGAACTTCCCCAAAGTTCACCAGGTCCCGTAATCATGACTGCAGAACCTAAATTCGTACCTGCCCAAGGCACAAGCGTTTCAATCGGGGATGGCGAACTGGAATTCCAAATTCGCCTAGCAGACTGTGTAGGCTATGTTATAGACGGCGTGAAAGGATATGAGGACGAGGATGGACCGAAGTATGTCCATACACCATGGCACAACGAGCCAATCCCGTTCCAAGAAGCAGCACGTATCGGAACGGACAAAGTCATTCGTGATCACTCCACCATTGGAATTTTGTTGACGACGGACGGCACGGTGAACAATATTTCACGCGCAGCCGCTGAAGTCGCTGAGAAAGAAATTGTTTCGAAACTTCAAGAAATTGGTAAGCCGTTCGTCATTGTATTAAATTCTAAAATGCCTGCTCATGAAAAAGCATTGGAACTAAAACAGCAATTACATGAAAAATACGGTGTTCCCGTAATTGCTATCAGTGCGGATCAACTCAATGCAGCGGAGATCCAGCTCATTCTTAAAGAGGCGCTGTATGAATTCCCTATCACGGATATCGAACTGCAACGTCCGGACTGGATGGAGGAGTTAGGGGACAGCCACAAGCTGAACGCACGTATTGATCAGTTGATTACAGATGGCTTTCTTGGTGTCTCTAAGATTCGTAAAGTTCAGGAGATTGCGGAGTTATTGCAAGAAGAAGAGTTTATTAGACAAGCGGAAGTAGTAGAAGTCGATGCAGGTAAAGGCCGTGCCATCGTGAAGATTGATATGGATGAGCAAGCTTTTGTCAATGTGTGTGAAGAGTTCATGGGAACGGAAATGCGCTCGAAAAAAGATTGGCTTGTTTTTATTCAAGAAGCCGTTAAGGCGAAAAAATCGTATGATATGTACGCAGAAGCAATCGATACTGCGAAAAAATCAGGTTATGGTGTAGCGTTGCCATCGATTGAAGATTTCCAGCCGACTGCTCCTGAATTAATTAAACAAGATACGTTTTATGGAGTGAAAATGAAAGCGAAAGCACCTTCACTTCATATTATTCGAATCGATATGGAAGCGGAATTTGCTCCCTTAATTGGTTCCGAATTCCACAGTCATCACTTGCTGAAGGAATTGAAAAATGCTTATTTACATGACCGTGAAGCATTATGGGAAACACAATTATTTGGCACGCCACTTCATGAAGTTATGAAAGAAAGTATTCGATATAAGACGGCGGCAGTTCCGGATCGAGCAAGAAAACGCTTGCGTGAAACGATTGAACAGATGGTTAATGATGGAAATAAAGGTATGATTACCTTTATCGTTTAAGGTGTAAAAAGCTGAAAATAACGCAAGAAATATTATTTTAAATGAAGAAAGATCCGTCAAAAACGGGTCTTTTTTCTATGCTTTTCTATGAAAATCGCTTGAAATGCCGTGAATAAAGGAAAAGAGCGATAATATTGTTGCACCGTGGTTTTTCTTATGTTACTCTTTTTACAGTGTTAACAGCAATAGCATCCCCCTTTGAGAGGAGGTGAACGGTGTGAATAAAACAGAATTAATTAACTCTGTGGCAGAAGCGGCAGGTCTAACAAAAAAAGACGCAACTAAAGCTGTTGAAGCTGTATTCGATACAATTCAATCGACTCTTGCTAACGGTGATAAAGTTCAATTGATTGGTTTCGGAAACTTCGAAGTACGCGAACGTGCTGCACGTAAAGGACGTAACCCACAATCAGGTGAAGAAATCGAAATCGCTGCAAGTAAAGTTCCAGCTTTCAAAGCAGGTAAAGCACTTAAAGACGCAGTAAAATAATTTGAGATTTTACATAGGAGTCCGTCCAGCGAATCTGTTCATCAGATGGCCATGGATGGACTCCTTTCCGTTTTTTAATGGTATACATAATGAAATACAAGTAACTATACGGAATGAATGGAATGTGCTAGTATTTTGGGGAAATAGGTTTTGTTCCTACAAGGAGGACATGCTGTTATGAAAGAGCAAGATATAAATAAATTAGAGCAGGCAGTTACGATGATCCTAGAAGCAATCGGTGAAGATCCGACTCGTGAAGGATTGCTTGAGACGCCAAAACGTGTGGCGAAAATGTACCAAGAGGTATTTGAAGGTTTAAACAAAGATCCAAAAGAGTATTTCGATACGGTATTCCATGAGAACCATGATGAAGTCGTATTGGTGAAAGATATTTCATTCTATTCTATGTGTGAGCATCACTTAGTGCCATTTTTTGGAGTGGCCCATGTAGCATACATTCCACGCAATGGAGTAGTTGCTGGTTTGAGCAAGTTGGCAAGAGCTGTTGAAACAGCAGCGCGTCGTCCACAATTGCAAGAACGCATTACATCCAGTGTGGCAGATGCGATGATGGAAAAGTTGAATCCCCATGGTGTCTATATCATCATCGAAGCTGAACATATGTGTATGACGATGAGAGGCATTAAGAAGCCGGGAGCTAAAACGATCACGACCGTTGCTAGAGGAATCTATGAACATGATGACGTGAAACGTGCTGAAATTTTATCTCTTATTAGAACGAACTAAGGTCTTTGCCGAGCGCTTGCTGTATATGCTATCATTAGGATTATATATAGACTGGAGATGCGAAAATGACACAACCAGATTATCTAATTATCAAAGCGAAAAAAGATGGAGTGAATGTCATTGGTCTCACGAGAGGCAATGACACCAAGTTTCACCATACCGAAAAGCTAGATAGAGGAGAAGTCATGATCGCGCAGTTTACCGAGCATACCTCCGCTATAAAGATTCGGGGAGAAGCTGAAATTCATACAGCTCACGGCGTAATTGAGAGCGAAGAAAAAGAATGACCGTATCCTTACGGGAATGGAGCTTACTGATGGAAACAAAAGGATTCACTGACCAAGTCGACAATTATATACACCATTTGCGACGTGCTATTTATCAGCCAGTGGTCGAACGAGATGCAGGGCATGCTCCGATTGACAGGCGTAAAGCTTCGTTGCTCCTATTGCCTTTGCTTAACGGCGAGCAGTGGACAGATGAGATGCAAACCGCGGCGTTGGCGATTGGTGCCATCCATACGGCTTTTGATGTCCATGATCAAATCGATATCGTTGATGCTTCATCCAAAGAACAGCAATTGATGGTTCTTGCGGGAGATCACTTCAGTGGTATCCACTATAAGCTGTTAGCGTCGATCCCGAACTTCCATCTCATTCGTTCTTTGTCAGTAGCAATCGGCAGGGTCAATGAATGCAAGACGACATTGCTTCAAGCGCCGCCAACTACTCTTGACGAGCGGTTGCAGTTAATCGCTGAAGTGGAAAGTGCATGTATTGTGGAATTCTTCGAGACGTTCGGCTTTAGTCGCTACACACACATCGTAGAGACTATTTTTCCTCTCGTCTGGTTGCTTGACAGCAGATACCAGGATTTGAATCGAATGAAGTTTCCGCATCTAGTGCCGAGTACGAATGATACACAAGATTGGATCAAGCAATTACAGCAACAGCTCAACAACAGATTAGAGAACAGCTTTTATTTACATACTGAAGTCATAGCAGAGTTGCAGAAAATGACGAACCCATAAGAAAGTAAACTGAAGTGAAGAAAGAAGGGACGAACTGTGGCGGTCTCAAAAGAAGAAAAAGTTCATAACGTCTTTGAAAAAATTTCTACAGACTATGATAAAATGAATTCCGTGATCAGTTTCAATCAACATATTAAATGGCGGAACGATATAATGGAACGCATGAATGTACAGTTAGGAGCTAAAGCACTTGACGTTTGTTGTGGTACTGCAGATTGGACAGTCGCATTGGCTCAAGCTACAGGACCTACTGGTGAAGTTGTCGGTTTAGACTTCAGTGCTAACATGCTGGATTCCGGCAGAGAGAAAGTAGCGCCTTACCCGAATCTTACCTTGGTTCAAGGTAACGCCATGTCACTTCCTTTTGCGGACAATACATTTGATTATGTGACGATCGGTTTTGGTCTACGCAATGTTCCTGATTACTTGACTGTATTAAAAGAAATGCGACGCGTATTAAAACCAGGTGGAATGGCAGTATGTTTGGAAACGTCTCAACCTAAAATACCTGTCTATCGTCAAGGGTTTCGCTTCTATTTCAAATATATTATGCCGTTATTCGGTAAGCTGTTTGCAAAAAGTTACAAAGAATACTCTTGGCTTCAAGAATCGGCAAATGATTTCCCAGGTATGAAAGAGCTAGCACAGCTTTTTGTCGATGCTGGATATCAAGAAGTTTCGTATAAGTCTTACAGTGGCGGTGCGGCGGCAGGCCATATCGCTTACAAATAATGAATACACGGGAGAAGGTAATGGGGTTGGAAAAAATTAAGTTGATGTCGCTTTATACGGATTTCCGCAAAGATATGTCCTATATTGAAAAAGAGCTTGAGCGTTCCGTGCAATCCTCTTCTCCCATTGTTCGTCAAGCTTCCTTGCATTTATTGAAAGCTGGTGGAAAAAGGATTCGGCCGATTTTCGTTATAATGGCTGCACAATTCGGAACCTATTCGCTGGAAAATGCTGCGAAGATTGCAGTATCCCTTGAGTTGATTCACATGGCGTCTCTCGTCCATGACGATGTAATTGATGATTCAGATATGCGACGTGGTTTAGAAACCGTCAAAGCGAAGTGGAACAACCGAGTGGCTATGTATGCAGGGGACTTCATCTTTTCAAGAGCGCTAACATCTATCGGTAATATCGAAAAAGCACCTGTACATCAGATTCTTGCTGAAACGATGCTTGAGATATGCAAAGGGGAAATTATTCAAATTGATTTCCAACAACAAACCGATCAAGATCTGCGCGACTATTTGAAACGTATTAAGCGGAAAACCGCTTTATTACTATCCTCCAGTTGTGAACTCGGCGCGCTCAGTGCAGATGCGGACGCTCAGACTGTACGGAAACTAAAGAGATACGGATACTTCACTGGAATGGCATTTCAAATCATCGATGATATTTTAGATATCACTTCAACAGATGCAGAACTTGGTAAACCGGCAGGAAGCGACTTATTAAATGGTCATATTACATTGCCTGTTCTATACATAAAAGATGATGAACAGTTCAAGCCTTATATGGAACGTGCATTTACCGGAGAGATGGAAGAATCGGATAGACAAGCGATGCTTCGTTATATTCGACAAAGTGGTGCGATTGAAAAAGCACAGCATGTAAGTGATTTGTACTTGATCAAAGCACTGAAGGAATTGGAAAGTCTGCCGAATGGCAAGTCAAAGAAAGCTTTGACTCAAATTGCTGATTTTATCGGCCAACGAAAATATTGACGATGTTTGTTAATAGTTGAAAGAAAAAGGCGTCAATGTTACGATTTAAAAGGGATTATCCCTATAGAAGATTGAAGGAGTGTTTTAGAGATGGAAAGAACATTTTTAATGGTAAAGCCTGACGGCGTACAACGTAACTTAATTGGTGAAATCGTTGGTCGTTTTGAAAGTAAAGGATTCCAACTAGTTGGCGGGAAATTAATGAATATTTCTCAAGAACTTGCTGAACAGCATTACGGAGAGCATAAAGAACGTCCATTCTTCGGAGAACTTGTAGAATTCATCACTTCTGGACCAGTTTTCGCAATGGTATGGGAAGGCGAGAACGTAATCTCTACATCACGCTTAATGACGGGTGCTACAAATCCAAAAGAATCAGCTCCTGGAACTATTCGTGGAGATTTCGCTGTAACAGTAGGCAAGAATATTATTCATGGTTCAGACTCAACTGAGTCAGCAAGCCGCGAGATTAACTTGTTCTTTAAAGAAGAAGAGCTTGTGACTTATGACAAAACAGTGAACAACTGGATTAATTAATCGCCAAGAACAGCCGAGCGAATTTCGCATGGCTGTTTTTCTTATACATACGACATACTTTTTCCGCTATAATAAGAACGTACATAAGAAAGAAAAGGCAACAGGGGGTTGTTAAATGTCTGATTATTCGATGTTAATTCAAGGGGTCAAGAAGAAAACCGGGATTGATTTGTCTTTGTATAAAGAAGCCCAGATGAAGAGAAGACTCACTTCACTATATGAAAAGAAAGGCTTTCGTAATTTTAAAGATTACTCTCTAGCTATTCAAACGGACAAAGCCTTATTGGAAGAATTCTTGGACCGCATGACGATTAATGTGTCAGAATTTTACCGCAACGCCATACGTTGGAACGTCTTGGAGAAAAAAATCTTTCCGCAATTATTGGAGAAGAATAGGCGATTGAAAATTTGGAGCGCAGCTTGTTCTACCGGCGAAGAGCCGTATTCGCTTGCAATGGTTCTATCAACTTATCTTCCATTGCGTGATATCTCCATTTTTGCAACGGATTTAGATATGGGTGTATTAAATCGTGCCAAAGTTGGCCTTTATAATGATCGTGCATTAAAAGAAGTGCCAAAGCCAATCATTGATAAATTCTTCATAAAAGAAGGTGCTTCCTATCAAGTGGTAGAAGATATCAAGAAGACGGTCACGTTTAAACAGCAAAACTTGCTGGAAGATCGCTATGATACGAATTACGACTTGATTGTCTGCCGTAATGTGATGATTTACTTCACGGAAGAAGCGAAAGATCAAATTTATACCAACTTCTCCAAAGCACTTAAACCAGGTGGTATTCTGTTCGTTGGAAGCACAGAACAAATATTTAATCCTGAAAAATACAATTTTGAATCAGTAGATACATTCTTTTATAGAAAAAAACACTAAACCACGTTACGGAGGAATGGAATATGCGCTTTATTACAGCTGGAGAATCTCATGGTCCACAGCTTACTGCCATCATTGAAGGATTACCTGCACAGATGGAGCTAACGGCTGAGATGATCAATAAAGAATTAAAGAGAAGACAAGGCGGTCATGGTAGAGGCCGTAGAATGCAAATAGAGAAGGACCGTGTAGAAATCTCATCAGGTGTACGTCATGGCAAAACGATAGGGTCACCAGTTACGCTAACAGTTGTTAACGATGATTGGAAACATTGGACGGGTATCATGGGCGTAGAACCACTTCCTGAAGACGTAAATCCGGAAGATGTGAAGCGTCAGATCACTCGTCCACGTCCTGGACACGCAGATCTAGTCGGCGGTATGAAATATGGCCATCGTGACTTGCGAAATGTTTTGGAGCGTTCATCTGCACGTGAGACGACGATGCGTGTAGCAATCGGAGCAGTAGCGAAACAATTCTTGCGTCAGCTTGGGATCGAAACTGTAGCCCATGTTACGGAAATTGGCGGCATTGAAACAGAACCTGCCGCTTATGCGAATCTATCCATAGAAGAACTGCGTGCGATTGTTGAAGAAGATGCGGTATATTGTGCGGATCCAGACGCGTCTGTCAAAATGACGGAAGCTATAGATGATATTAAAAAGCGTGGCGACACACTTGGTGGCGTAGTAGAAGTCATCATTGAAGGATGTCCTCCAGGAATTGGTAGTTACGTACAGTTCGATCGTAAAATGGATGGCAAACTTGCAGGTGCTATGATGAGCATCAACGCTTTTAAAGGTGTTGAAGTAGGCTTAGGATTTGATATGGCCAAAATGCCAGGCAGTGAAGTGCATGATGAAATTAGCTGGAATGAAGAGCTGGGTTATTACCGCAAATCCAATCGTTTAGGTGGACTTGAAGGCGGAATGACGACGGGTATGCCGATCGTAGTTCGAGGTGTAATGAAACCCATTCCGACGCTTTATAAACCACTAGAAAGCGTAGATATCGATACAAAGGAATCTTTCGTTGCAACGATTGAGCGTTCCGACCCTTGTGCAGTACCTGCTGCATCTGTTGTAGCTGAACATGTCATCGCTACAGAGATGGCTAAAGCAATCATGGAAGAATTCCGTTCGGATACGATGGATGGTTTACAGAAGGACATTGAACAATATAGACAATATGTAAAGGAGTTTTAAGATGGATAAGTTAACTGTTTCCGTCCGTGATCACCAATACGATGTCTATGTAGGTTCGAACACCTATGAATTATTTTCAACTGAATATGCAGAATTGTTACGTACGACAGATAAAATTGGAATTATTGCCGATGCACAAGTGGCAGAGCTACACCTTCCTTTATTGCAAGAAGCACTAGTACGTTCTGGTCGCGAGGTATCGGTGAAAATCGTACCTGGCGGCGAGAAGTGTAAAGTGCCAGAAGTATACGTGGATTGTCAGTCTTTCTTACTGACTGAAGGTTTTACACGAAATTCACTATTAATTGCATTTGGTGGAGGAGCCTGTGGGGATTTAACTGGTTTTGTGGCAGCTACGTTTATGCGTGGTATTCGCTTTATCCAATGTCCGACAACTGTGCTTGCGCATGACAGTGCAGTCGGTGGCAAAACAGCCATCAATATGCCTGAAGGAAAAAATATGGTGGGGGCGTTTCATCAACCTTCAGCTGTATTGTTTGATACCGATGTATTCAAAACATTGCCTGCTTCAGAAATGCGTTCTGGCTTAGCGGAATTGGTAAAACATGCCTTTATTTCGGATCCGTTATGGACGGAGCAATTACTGGGAAAAGAACAGTTTTCTACACCATCTATCAAGTGGCTTGAAAAAGAATTACTGCAAGGCATCAAAGTAAAAGCAGATATCGTGGGAGAAGACGAGTTTGAGAATTCTACGCGAAAGTTTCTGAATTTCGGCCATACATTTGGACATGCAGTGGAAGCGGCTTCTGGATTCGGTAGCCTCAGTCATGGTGAATGTGTCATGATTGGTATGGGGTATGCCTTCTTGCTAAGTGAAAAATACGGTAATGTACCTGAAGGATTCACGAATCGCTATCTTCATTTTGCCAATAAAAATGGCTATACATTTAAGCCAGTATTCTCTTATAGTTTCGAAGAGTTATTATCCTATATGCAGAAGGATAAAAAAGCTTCATTCGGCAAGATGAATTTTGTTTTATTACAAAAAATCGGTGAACCTTTTGTAAAAGAGATTAGTTCAGAAGAGTGTCAGTTGGCATTTGAGGAATTTAAAGCAAAATTGGAAAGCGAGGGAATTGTATGAGCATAAGGGGAATTAGAGGTGCGACAACCGTTGAACAGGATGACGCAAAAGAAGTGTTACAAGCAACAGAATCTCTTGTACTCGAAATGGCAGAGGCGAATCAATTCAAACCGGAAGATATCGGTTCTGTAATTGTTTCAACTACAGTAGATGTCAAAGCGGCATTTCCTGCAAAAGCGATCCGCTCGATTGAAGGTTGGACGTATGTACCGGTCATGTGTACACATGAAATCGATGTGCCAGGCTCTATGCGTAAGTGTATACGCGTCATGATGAACGTCAATACTTCCAAGAAACAAGAGGAAATACAACATATCTATCAAAATAACGCAGTTCAATTACGACCTGATTTACAAAAATAACAAAACAGAAGTAAAGGGGAGCGATCCTATGAAGTGGAAACCAATTTTACACACGATGAAGCCTTATACACCCGGTCGTTCATTAGAAGATGTAAAACGTACATATGGTCTGCAAGAAGTACATAAGCTCGCTTCAAATGAAAATCCTTACGGGTCATCACCTGAAGTCGCAGAATATTTACGTTCAAAGGCAGCTCAATTTGAAATTTATCCAGATGCTTACACTGCTGGATTACGCGGAAAGCTTGCAGAGTTCCATCAAATCGATCCGAATGAAATGATATTTGGTAATGGTTCAGATGAAATTGTCACACTCATTTCCCGCGCAATACTACAACCCGGTACTAATACGGTGATGGCTTCCACGACTTTCCCTCAGTACGCACATAACGCAAAAGTAGAAGGTGCCGAAATTCGTGAAGTGGCTATGCTTGAAAATGGCGACCACGATTTAGAAGGGTTTCTAAAAGTTGTTGATGAAGAAACAGCTGTCATCTGGGTATGTAATCCAAATAACCCGACAGGTAATCTATTATCGAGTGAATCCATAAAAAGCTTCTTAGATCGGGTACCTGAAACCGCACTTGTTGTTCTCGATGAAGCATATTTTGAATTTGTTACGGATCCAGCACAACAAGATGCGGTGCAGTGGATCCATGACTATACGAACTTGATTATACTTCGCACGTTCTCTAAAGCATACGGCCTAGCAAGTTTCCGTATAGGCTATGGCGTTACTAACGCGAGCGTTGTAACTGAGCTCAATAAAGTACGGAATCCATTCAACAACAGCTCACTCGCATTAGCTGTAGCAGAAGTTGCTCTTGGAGATCAGCAATTTCTAAAAGAGTGTGTAACTAAAAATGAAGAACAACGAAGACGCTACGCAGACTATGCGAAACAGCATGCATTGGCAATCTATCCGTCTGCTACTAATTTTGTATTACTTGCTGTACCTGGAGATGCAGATGCGGCATGCGAAGTGTTATTGCAAAACGGCTATATTGTCCGCAGCGGAAATCTGCTAGGCACACCAGGATTTGTTCGCGTGACGATTGGAACGCATGAACAAAATACCGGCTTCTTTAAAGCGTTCGATCAACTATTAACTAACCAATAAGGATAGATGACAATGAAAACGACTGTAAGTATAATTGGACTCGGATTGATCGGTGGATCACTTGGTCTAGCATTAAAACGAAATCCAGAAATTCATATTGTAGGTTTTGACCGCTCTTATGCAACTGCTGACGAAGCATTTCGCAGAGGAATCATCGACACGGTCGCACCTTCTGCAAAATCAGCCTGCGAACAGGCTGACTTTGTTGTTTTTGCGACGCCTGTCAATACGACGGTTGCTCTTTTTGAAGAAGCAGTAGACTGGGATTTCAAAGAACATGTAATCGTCTCTGATACAGGAAGTACGAAAAAACCGATAATGGATGCTGCGAAGGTCTTACAAGAAAAAGGGATCACTTTCATAGGTGGCCATCCAATGGCAGGTTCCCATAAAAGTGGTGTATCTGCTGCGTTGGAACATCTTTTTGAAAACGCGTATTATATTCTGACACCGAATGAATCAACAACTGAAGACCAAATCGATGTTATTGAAAAATTGCTATCACCAACAAAAGCCAAATTGATTGTTCTGCAAGCGGAAGAACACGACCGTATGACAGCGATCATCAGCCATTTTCCGCATATTGTAGCTTCTTCATTAGTTGGCCGCTTAGCTGCACAGGAAGTGCAACAACCGTTTGTGAAAAAATTGGCTGCAGGTGGTTTCCGGGATTTAACGCGCATTGCCTCAGCAGATCCTGTCATGTGGAGAGATATCACCATACAAAACCGAGAAGAATTATTGTCGCAAGTTGATGGCTGGCTCGAAGAAATGAATGGCATTCGCGCTATGCTGGAAGACAATAATCCAGAACGTATTTTTGATTTCTTTGCGCAAGCAAAAAAATACCGCGATCAACTTCCTTCTACAAATGAAGGGGCGGTCCAAGGGGCGCTCTACATGACGTTTGATTTACACATCGACGTACCCGATCATCCAGGTGTGATTTCCGAAATTACGAAAATCCTGGCAACTGCCAATATTAGTTTGACCAATATACGAATCGTAGAAACACGTACAGATGTGTACGGTATTTTAGTTGTCAGCTTTCAATCAGCTACTGAACGTAAGAGAGCTCGTCAAGTATTGACAGCAGAAACTGACTATTCTATGCACGTACTTTAAAAGGGGGAGAGCGTAATGTCAGAACAACAAACGGTTTCATTTGAAAAGCCGGTTCTTCGCGGCGCTTTACAAGTACCTGGAGATAAATCAATTTCCCACCGTGCGGTTATGTTGGGATCAATTGCAAAAGGTAAAACAACAATCAGTGGATTTTTGGATGGTGAAGATTGTCTGAGTACGATTGAAATGTTCAAGCAACTTGGTGTGGAAATTACCCGCAACGGCACAAATGTGACTGTTGAAAGTCCTGGCATTGCGAATTGGCAGACTCCGGCTGAAGCACTTGATGCGGGTAACTCAGGAACGACCGCCCGTTTAATGTTAGGCATTTTATCCGGTTCTTCCGTAACATCTGAAATGTGTGGGGATCAGTATTTATCCAAGCGTCCAATGAAGCGCGTGACGGAACCTTTAGAAGAAATGGGTGCAAATATCACGAGCAAAGGAACGGTTGATTATTTACCACTTACCATCACTGGGAAAGCGTTACAAGCAATTGACTATTTGATGCCGGTTGCTAGTGCACAAGTAAAGTCCGCTGTATTACTTGCCGGTCTTCAAGCGAAGGGCATTACGTCTGTTACAGAAATTGCTGTATCACGTGATCACACCGAGCGTATGCTAGTACAATTTGGCGCGAAGCTGGATCAACAAGATCAAGTAATCCGAATCGAAGGCGGACAGCAACTGACAGGAACAGATGTAGTCGTACCAGGAGACATTTCCTCTGCGGCGTTTTTCATGGTAGCCACGGCGTTAGTGAAAGACAGTGATGTGTCGTTCTTGAAAGTTGGATTGAACCCTACACGAACAGGTATACTGGATGTACTAGAAGCGATGGGTGTAGAAATAGAATTATCAGATGAACAAGGGTTTTCGGGTGAGCGTTATGGCACTGTACGAGTAAAGCATTCGAGTCTGCGAGGAACTGAAATTGGTGGTGATTTGATTCCGAGATTGATCGATGAACTTCCTGTGCTTGCTTTATTGGCAACACAAGCAGATGGAAAGACTATTATTAAGGATGCAGAAGAACTTCGTGTCAAAGAAACGGATCGTATTGAAGCTGTCGCTACGGAATTACGGAAACTCGGAGCAGATATCGAGACTACAGCAGATGGCATGATTATTAATGGACCGACACCGCTAACGGGAGCTACACTTCAATCATACGGTGACCATCGTTTAGGCATGATGGCAGCGGTAGCGGGATTGATCACGTCAAGTCCTGTTCATATCGATAATCCATCTTGTATCGCGATTTCCTATCCACACTTTTTCGAAGATCTATCGGAGCTAGTCAATCAATAAAGTAGAATAGAAAGCTCAGGTGAAAAAATGAATGTATTGCAGGAATTGGAGCAAATAGTACTCGATGGGGATTTAGATGCTCTACAAGATAAAATACAGAAACTGCAAGCTGCTAACGAGTATGACGCATTATACAATGCTGCAAATCTGTTGATCGAATATGGATTCATCGGACAAGCAGACGATATATTTTCTCAGTTATTGGTAGTATTCCCGGATGAGGCTCAGTTGAAAATAGATCGCGCCGCGGCTTTACTGGAACTGGGTGAAGAGGACGAAGCGTTATTATTGCTGACGGACATTTCGCCGGATGAAGATGAGTATGTACAAGCATTGCTTGCACAAGCGGATTATTATCAAATGCTCGGACTTGCAGAAACGGCATTATCTAAAGTGCGTGAAGCATTAACGTTGGCTCCGCACGAACCAATAATCCAACTCGCGGAAGCAGAACTTCTGTTGGAATCAGGAAGATACAGTGAGGCTGTGAGGATATATGAGAAGCTTCACGAGGCAACTGAAGAAATCGCTGGGGTACGACTGTCCTCACGTCTCGCGGAAGCCTACAGTGCAGGTGCAGCGTACGAGGAAGCCATTCCTTTTTATGAGGCATTACTTGACCAGGAAGCGAATCCTGAAGAGTTGTTTGGATTAGGATTGGCATACTATCAAACTGCACGCTACTCGGAAGCAGTCACACGTCTTGAGCAGTTGTTAGAAATGGATCCAGATTACTTCTCTGCTTATATGCTTGCGGGTCAAAGCTATGCACAACAAAATGAAGACGACAAAGCGTTAAAGCTTTTCAGAAAAGGTATTGAACGTGATGAGTTCGATAAAGAATTGCAGCTGGCGGCAGGGAAATCTGCTCTGAAACTGCAAATGCCGCAACAAGCAGAAGAACATTTGAAAGAAGCGCTCGTTTTAGATCCGGAGTATATAGATGCACTCGTAACGCTTGCTTCGGTTTATGAAAATCAGGAAAAAGACGAAGCGTTAATTGATTTACTGACGTTCTCTGAGGTAGATCAATTAGAAATCCCTTTACTTCATGCTTTTCTTGCATATGCTTATGAACGCACAGAAGATTACGAAAAAGCGTATGAAATGTATTTCAAAGCATATGATGGGATGAACGAAGATGCTGCTTTCTTAGATCAATATGCACGATTCTTGCTGGAGGAAGGTAAGCGTGATGAAGCGTTATCGATAATTCAGCAGTTAGTTAGAATCGCTCCGCATGAAGAGGAATGGACGGCATACATCGCGCAATCTGAAGAGGAGGGGTAAGATGAAGGCCATGGTTCCTGTAGCTGCCAAAAAAGAATTTTTAAGGTGGTTTTTAAAGCGCTATCGATTAAAGCGGCGGGAATGTGTATGGATTTTAAATTATCTTCTCAGCAACGAACATTTATTAACGAATGTTCATTTTACAAATGAGGCTCATCACTGTCCACGCGCCATGATCATTTCTACGACAGAAGTGGACAGTATCCCTTTTCGCTTCTACAAGGGTACTTTGATGACAGCTGATGCGGAAAAGTCCTTTCACGACCTCAGACTGCATCCTGACGAGGATATGTTCATCCAACTGAATTTCAAACACAGTAATAAATGTCCCGAGTATGCGAGTGTGGCGGAAGAGAATCCTTATTTGCCGGAAGATCTGCTGAAGAAAAAGAAAGACCAACAAATAGCGGAAAAGCTGTTGGAAGAAAGTTTCACATTAACGACAAATGACATGTTGCTGAAGAGAATCGACGAAGCGCTGGACAACGGTGACCGTGAGCTGTTCATAAGCTTAACAGCTATGTTGAATGAGATGAAAAAAGATAAAGACATCAGCCAATGATTTCGCCCTCCGCGGTGGAATCATTGGTTTGCGTTGAGGGAAAATATAGGCTAAACTTTACTGAGTGATGCAAGGAGGAATGACAATGAATTGGGTTCCGAAAGATGTGGATACGTATATCAATCAGAAAGAATATATTGATACTGTCGTTGTGCCTTTAATAGCTATAGACACACGACCTGAAACGATGAAAAACAGTGCTTCCTCTTCTGAGTTCTTGATGAATCTGTCGATGTTCATAGAGAAGCAGTTCAAGGGGCGTATGATGTTCATGCCGCCCGTTTCGTACACGCAGTCAACAGATTTGCAGCAAATCGCGGACACATTGTCGGAGGATTTGAAAAAATCTTCCTTTACACATGTCTTCTATCTTACGACGGATCCTAAGTGGACGAGCGTGACGGTGGAAGGTAAAGTCGTCTGGCTACCGTCTATCCCTTTGGAGACAATGGACAACCATCTACGCCAGACCATCATGGAAGACCAGCTAAGGCAAGTCCTGACACACTTTATGGAGAGTTGGAACGTACAGTAAAGGTCAAGTTATGATTATTGAAGGCTGACTTAGTGTTAGGTAGGTAATTTGTGCTACGGTAGTGTGCTCTTGACGTAAGAGTGCTACTTCATTTCGTCTTAGAACTTGAAGTAAATCAAATTTCATGTCATTATCAGTACAGACGCACTCTAAACACCGTCGTCAAAAGGGTACAAGCACTAGTTGCAACTTATTTAAAGGGAGATCGTCGTTTGTCACCAAATCTTAATATTTGTCCACAAACTTAAGTACCTACTAAAAGCATTATTGAATTTAGTTTCATATTGATATATCATAGATATGTCCTAGTATTACAATTAGCAAAAGAATGTCCGTGGGACTGACTTTGGAGTAAGAGGAGGGAAATTACTGATGAGCAATAAAGTGTCAAGACGCACGTTCCTAAGTTATACACTAATGGGAACTGGTGGGTTCATGGCATCTGCAATGCTGATGCCGATGATTCGTTTCGCAATTGATCCCGTTCTGGCTAGTGCCGGCGGTTCCGACATGATTCCAACACCGCAAAAAGAAGCCGATCTTTCGGAAGTACCGGTTCGTGTAGACTATACAATCAAAGATCGACAAGATGCATGGTATACTTCTGACGAATCTAACACGGCTTGGGTCTACAAAGAAGGCGACAAAGTCATAGCACTTTCTCCGGTCTGTAAACACTTAGGGTGTACAGTTAACTGGGAAGGCGACGAGCATAAAAACGAGTTTTTCTGCCCTTGTCACGCTGGACGTTACAAGAAAAATGGTGATAATATTCCAGGAACACCGCCGCTTGGACCGCTTGATGAGTTTGAAGTAGATGTCATCGACGGATTTGTCTATCTTGGTGGAGTAATACCGAACACATTAGTCTAAAGGGTAAGGGGGTACGACCGCAGTGTTAAATAAAATTTATGATTGGGTGGATGAACGGTTAGATATCACACCAATTTGGCGAGATATCGCTGACCACGAAGTACCTGAGCACGTAAACCCTGCACATCATTTTTCTGCATTCATCTATTGTTTCGGAGGTTTGACGTTTTTCGTAACGGTTATCCAAATCTTGTCTGGTATGTTCCTGACAATGTATTACACACCGGATATTGAAAACGCATGGAAATCAGTTTTCTACCTTCAAAACGATGTTGCATTCGGTGAACTTGTGCGAGGGATGCACCACTGGGGAGCTTCGTTAGTTATCGTAATGATGTTCCTACATACTTTGCGTGTATTCTTTACAGGGTCTTATAAGAAGCCTCGTGAATTGAACTGGATCGTCGGAGTATTGATCTTCGGTGTCATGCTAGGTCTTGGATTCACAGGATATCTATTACCTTGGGATATGAAAGCTCTATTTGCAACAAAAGTTGGGATTGAGATTGCCGCGTCAGTACCTTTCATCGGAGAACAGATTAAAATCCTTCTCGCGGGTGATTCCACGATTTTAGGTGCACAGACGTTAACAAGATTCTTCGCGATTCATGTATTTTTCCTACCAGCTGCTTTGCTTGGGTTGCTTGCAGCACACTTTATCATGATCAGAAGACAAGGTATTTCCGGACCACTATAAGAACCAGTTTTATGGTTAGGGTCATCTGAAATTTAAGAAGGAGGGAATAACATGCACCGCGGAAAAGGGATGAAATTTGTTGGGGATTCGCGCATCAAGGCTTCAGGCAAGATGGCGAATACACCAAAAGACTACTCAGAATATCCGGGTAAAACCGAAGCATTCTGGCCAAACTTTCTATTGAAAGAGTGGATGGTTGGAGCAGTTTTCTTAATCGGCTATCTAATCGTTACTCTTGCACACCCGTCACCGCTTGAGCGTCAAGCGGACCCGACGGATACAATGTATATACCGATACCAGACTGGTATTTCCTATTCATGTATCAGCTATTGAAATATGAATTCGCTTCCGGTCCTTATAACGTGATCGGTGCGATCGTCATTCCAGGATTGGCATTTATGGCATTAATGCTAGTTCCATTCATGGATACAACGAAAGAGAGACGTCCATTTAAGCGTCCGTTGCCAACAGGCTTCATGATTCTTTCATTCTTAGCTATCTTCTACTTGACTTGGGAATCAGTCGAAAACCACGACTGGGAAGCAGCAAAAGTTCAAGGTGCAATTGTGGATGAAGTAGAATATGATGAAACGGCTGAAGGGTATGAGATTTATCAGGGCTCTTCCTGTATTGGCTGTCACGGTGACTCCTTCCAAGGTGGATTGGGCTTACCGTTAACTAACACAGGTATGACAGCTGAAGAAATTATCGAAATCGCTCATGATGGCCGAGGTTCAATGCCTGCTGGTACATGGGAAGGTTCAGATGAAGATCTTCAAGTACTTGCTGAATTTATATCTGAGCTAGAAACGAAGTAAGAAAAAAGAGTCAGGAAACTGACTCTTTTTTTCTATATATTTATCCGTAAATAAACTATACATAGAAGTAGTACATTCCGATGGAAGTGGTGATGTTTTTGCGAATGTTATGGGCACAAATCTGGATGATCCTTTCACATAAATCATTCTTATGGATTCTTCTTTTTATTAATATAGTAGGCTCGGTCTACGGCTATGATTGGTATATGTGGCAATTAGAAATCACTGAGCCGAAATTCTGGATTTTCGTACCGGATAGTCCTACAGCTACTTTGTTCTTTTGTATCGCCATAATAGGCTGGCTACTCAATCGAAACTTTAAATTGATGGAGGCTCTTGCACTCATCACGTTAGTAAAGTATGGCTTATGGGCTGTCGCTATGAATTTGTTGACGCTCGTTGTAACAGGTTCAATCGGCTGGGTAGGCTGGATGTTGATTGCCTCTCACTTCGCGATGGCATTGCAAGGAATCTTATACCTGCCAAAGTATAAGTTCACAGCTTGGCATATTGCAATTGCCGCAATTTGGACACTTCATAACGATGTCATCGATTATGTTTTCGGACAAATGCCGATCTATCATGACCTGACGCAATTCAGTCCCCAAATCGGTTATTTCACATTTTGGTTATCCATTGCTTGTATTGTCATTGCCATGTGGAATTATAGGTCAAGACTGGATGTACGGGTGTTGAAAGCGTAGTTAATAGTTGCAGTAAGTAAGTAAACATTATAAAATTAAGGGTAGAGAGAAAGGGGAGAGATAGACGTGTTCTGGATTTACTTTGGTATCATTTTATTGCTTCCTATCTATGCGCAATTTAAAGTGAAAAGCACATATAAAAAGTATTCAAAGATTCGTTCTACTTCTGGGATGACCGGAGCTCAAGTAGCGAGACTCATTCTGGATCAAAATGGTTTACATGATGTAAAAGTTGTGGAAAGCCAAGGATTCTTAACGGATCACTATAATCCAATGACAAAAATCGTGGCATTGTCCACAAGTAACTATCACGAATCATCTGTAGCAGGTACAGCAGTAGCGGCGCACGAAGTTGGCCACGCGATTCAAGACAAAGAAGCTTATTCATTTTTGCGTTTCCGCCACAGATTGGCGCCAGTCGCAAGTTTAACTTCCAACGCATCATGGGTATTCATCATGATCGGGATCATCTTCTCTAGCATGAACTCTTTGCTAGGTATTGGGATTCTGTTGATGGCAGTTGGGGTACTATTCCAAATAGTCACTTTGCCAGTAGAGTTTAACGCATCATCACGTGCGATGGATCAAATCGTTCAACTAGGTATTATTCGTAACGATGAAGAACCACAAGCGAAGAAAGTATTAAGTGCAGCCGCGATGACATATGTTGCCGCAACTGCAGTAGCAGTACTTGAACTAGTTCGTTTGATTTTAATCTTTACAAACCGCGACTAATAAAGAAAAAATCCTTCTGCTCATGCAGAAGGATTTTTTTAATCACCTATAGGTCGTTTCTGTTCATCCAATGTAAATCCTTCTCCCATCACATCATGCACTTCCATCATGGAGACAAATGCTTCGGGATCTACAGAAGTGATGAGATTTTTCAATCGAATCATTTCATTTTTTCCGACTACGCAATAAAGTATTTCACGATTTTCTTTTGAGAAATGACCGTAACCTTTGAATACTGTCACGCCTCTTTCCATTGAATCTGAGATTTTACTAGCAATTTCATCCGGGAAGTTTGTGACGATGAATGCACCTCTAGCGGAGTAGGCTCCTTCTTGCACGAAATCAATGACACGGGCACCGACGAATAACGCAACTAATGTATACATCATGGAGCGATAATCTAAATAGACAGCCCACGATAACAAAATAATAGCTGCATCAAACACAAACATCGTTTTGCCCATTGTAATTCCATATTTTTTATGCACGAGTCTCGCAATGATATCAGAGCCACCTGTCGTCCCGCCGCTTCTAAATATAATACCTAGTCCTACACCGATGAAAACGCCGGCAAATAACGCGACAAGAAACAGATCACCTTCCATATGGATGTTCACTTGATACTTCATGAAGATTTTAATGAAAAGCGACACGGCTACCGTACCAATGACAGTATATATAAAGGAACGTCTACCGAGCATCTTCCAGCCTATTATGAACATTGGAATATTCAGCACTAGGTTCATTAAAGCGGGATCCCAATTAAAAGCAAACAACAAAATCAAGGTGATCCCGGTAAATCCACCTTCTGCCAGTTCATGCTGAATCGTAAAGTTCACGAGTCCGAAACTAAATAGTGCTGCACCTAACATAATCAATAAGATATTTCGTATACGAATTCCAGTGAACAAACACAACACTCCTCCCGTTAATTGACTCTAGATGTAATTGAGCTTCTTGTTCTATGTAGCTTGTCCCATATACGCGCGTATTATCATTCGACCATACGTGCAATATACATAGTATGTGCTAAATATTATATTTTGACAATAGCCAGAAGAATGCATACGATAGGAAGGGGAGTGGATTACGATGACTAAAACAATGGAACAATTGCAACAAGATGTGGATACATACATAACCGGCTTTAAAGAAGGATATTTTCCTCCAATGGAACTCATCGCTCGGCTATCAGAAGAGTTAGGGGAATTATCCCGTGAAGTGCAGGATCGCTACGGTATGAAGAAGAAAAAATCTACAGAGGCCGTACGAACGTTGGAGGAAGAAACGGGCGATCTATTATTCGTCCTCATCTGTTTTGCCAACTCACAACAAATTGATTTATCCGAAGCGCTTGATTCCGTAATGACAAAATTCAACACAAGAGATAAAGACCGTTGGACGAAAAAGGAGGAAGAAGAATGACGATTAAATTAGCGATAGCAGGTGCACGTGGAAGAATGGGTGGAACTGCTATAATAGCAGGCACGGAAGCAGCAGACATTGAGATTGTGGCAGTACTTGATTATAAACATGATGGAGAATATTTACATAATGGAACAGTTACAGATGCCAAAGACGGGATACCGATTTATACGTCGCTCGAAGCTTTGCATGCTGCACACCATCCCGATGTACTACTCGATGTCACAGATCCAGATGCTGTATTCGCTAATGCAAGTCAAGCGTTGTCACTCGGCATGGACGTGGTAATTGGAACATCCGGCTTGACTGCTGAAATGCTTACAGATTTAGAGAACTTGTCTAATGAACAGCAAAAAAGCTGTATTATTGCACCAAACTTCTCTATTGGTGCGGTTCTCATGATGAAATTTGCTCAACAAGCTGCTCGTTACTTAGGGGACGTTGAAATAATAGAAATGCATCATGATCGTAAATTGGATGCACCGTCTGGAACAGCTGTCAAGACAGCTGAGATGATCCGTGAAGTACGTGCAGCTCACATTCAAGGGCACCCAGAAGAACAAGAGACACTTAAAGGTGCACGCGGTGCAGATATTGAAGGAATGAAAATCCATAGCATTCGTTTACCGGGATTACTCGCACATCAAGAAGTACTACTTGGCGGTGAAGGGGAATTACTCAAGATCCGACATGATTCATTCGATCGAAAGTCCTTTATGCCAGGAATACTACTGGCAATCCGTGAATCTGTTTCTTCTACACGATTCATTTACGGTCTTGAAAAAATTATAGATTAAACTTTTGCAGTGAGGCGGTTAACGTATGCAACAAAGAAAATTAAAAGTAGGCGTCATTTGTTATCCTTCACTCGGAGGGTCAGGTGTAGTGGCAACGGAGTTAGGACTAAAAATGGCGGCTAAAGGTCATGAGATGCATTATATTACATCTAGTAAACCGTTTCGATTTTTAGATATCCATCCGAATATCCATTTTCATGAAGTAACGATAGAAGGCTATGCAGTATTCAAGTATCCTCCGTATGACATCGCCCTTGCCAACCGCATCGCGCAAGTCATTGAATCAGAACAGCTGGATTTACTGCATGTCCACTACGCAGTCCCACATGCGATCTCCGCTGTTCTGGCGAAAGATATGGCACAATCATCTATTGGTATCATTACGACTCTACATGGCACCGATGTGACGATTCTCGGTCACGACCCTGCATTAAAAAACACATTGTCTTATGGTATTAATAAATCTGATCGTGTCACGGCTGTATCCCGATCGCTACGTAATGAAACGATCGAGTTGCAACAACCGACGACAGAAATTCGAACGATTTATAACTTCATCGATGAAGAAAAGTATTATCCACGTGAAGTGGGACATCTTCGGGAAGAGCTCGGCATTGCAGCAGATGAAAAAGTCCTAATTCATATATCTAACTTCCGTAAAGTGAAGCGTATTCCCGATATTATCGAAAGCTTCCGTTTGCTAGATCAGCAACATAAAGCAAAATTGTTATTAGTGGGTGAAGGCCCGGAGAAATTTGATTTGGAGAAATATGTTGAGGATAATGGGTTGCAAGACGACATTTTGTTCCTAGGGAAGCGTGATGATCTGCCCGAATTATTATCCATCAGTGATGTGATGCTGTTGCTTTCCGAGAAAGAAGCGTTTGGTCTCGTGTTACTTGAAGCGTTTGCTTGTGGTGTGCCAGCTGTAGCAAATGCGATAGGTGGTATTCCAGAAGTTGTGGAAGACGGGGTCAACGGATTTTTGGTGGAATTAGGTGATGTGCAAGCCGTCGCAAATCGTGTGACACAGTTGCTGAGTGATTCCACATTACATCAACAAATGAAGAGGAATGCTATGCGAACTGTAGTGGAAGAATTCAGTTCCGAATCAATAGTAGAACAATATGAAGAATTATATTATGAAGTGGCGGCGATGAAATGACAGCTTCATTCGGTTCAGCAGCGAGCCGGCAAGTACTTAGAGAATTGCA
This sequence comes from Sporosarcina sp. P32b, assembly GCF_002743335.1. Lineage (GTDB taxonomy): Bacteria > Bacillota > Bacilli > Bacillales_A > Planococcaceae > Sporosarcina. The sequence continues at coordinate 40,473 of NZ_PDZB01000016.1, read as the reverse complement.
CGCAGCGGGCTATGAGGCTGTATTTGTTGGTGGGGCAGTACGTGATGCCGAGCTTGGTAAAAAACCATTGGATATTGACATTACGACTTCCGCCACACCGCATCAAGTGAAAGAGGTGTTCCGCCACACGATTGATATAGGCATTGAACATGGGACAATCCTTGTGCTGATGCATGGCGAGCCGATTGAAGTGACGACATACCGGACAGACACTACATACAACGAACTGAGTCATACCGTCTATGTAACTTCATTGCAAGAGGACTTGCAACACCGTGACTTTACGGTCAATGCGCTTGCTATGACAGTTGACGGAGAACTTATTGATTTATTTGATGGACTTAAAGATTTGAGGCAAAAGGTTATTCGTTCTGTTGGAAGACCGGAAGAACGCATTCAAGAAGATCCGCTGCGAATTTTCCGTGCTTTGCGTTTTTCGTCTGTTTTAGATTTTGAAATAGAATGGCAAACATTGTATTCGATGGGACAACTAGCTTCATCGTTACGTCATGTAGCAATTGAACGGATCAAAACAGAAATGGATAAACTGTTTCAAGGGCTGAACCCTTCACGGGCGTTTCATTACGGACGTGAAATTGGATTACCCAAACTATTTTCCGAGTTATTTACAGCGTTTGAATCACTGGATCGCTATACACCTTTTCTACACGCACGCCATGGCTTCGCAGCGATGCTGACAGTAACGGACACATCGGCAACAGAACTAGCTAGGCTCTACAAATTATCCAATGAAGAAAAACGCTTCCTGAAACTATATGAAGAAGCATATGCTGTACGTACAGAACGACCATTTGACCTTTGGGATTTCTATAGTTATCCAACCGACGTACTGGAAGTAGTGGGAAGAATCTATTACACCAATCATGAAGGTCATGATCTCAGCAGTCAACAAATTGAACAACATAAAAAGCAGTTGCCGATTCTGCAACGTGCAGACTTGGCGTTCACAGGAAAAGATTTATTGATATGGTCAGGAAAAAGCGGTGGCAGATGGACAAGTGAGTGGATTATGAAAATTGAACGAGCGGTTGTCTACGGACAAATCGAAAATGACGCACTGGCGATAAAGGAATGGTTTATAAATGAAACTTCCCGTGAAAAATGAATTGTTAAAACGATTATTTGCCGCACAAGGTGAGCCCATATCGGGTCAAGATATTGCCGATGAATTCGGTCTTTCCCGCACAGCAATCTGGAAATATATAAAAGAACTTGAAGAAGAGGGCTATGAAATTGGGTCACAACGTAAAAAAGGCTATTACTTAATAGAAGCACCGGATTTAGTCAACCAAGGAAATATCACCGAATATTTAACGACACAACGCTACGGTCATACAATTAAATACTTTACAACCGTGCCTACTACGCAGACCATTGCACATGAAGATGCGCAAAATGGAGCGGAAGATGGCACGTTGATTATTTCGGAAGAGCAGACAGCGGGTAAAGGACGTTTAGCGAGACCTTGGAAATCAAAAGCAAATCGAGGTATTTGGATGAGTTTGATTATTCGTCCTGATTTGGCACCTCAATATGCGCCACAACTGACATTGGTTGCAGCGGTCGCAATTGTTCGCGCGATTGAAGAGGTAGCGGATATTCAACCGGTTATTAAGTGGCCAAACGATATATTAATAAATGGCAAAAAAGTTACAGGTATCCTGACAGAGCTTCAGTCCGATCCCGATCGTGTCAAAGCAATTATTTTAGGGATGGGAATCAATGCCAATCAGCAGCAGTCTGATTTCCCTGAAGAACTTCAGACAATAGCGACTTCATTGCGTATTGAAAAAGGAGAAATGATTAACCGTGCGCAATTAGTGGCGGCTATTCTTAAGTACCTTGAGCAATATACAGATTTATATGTCGAAAAAGGATTTGCGCCAATTAAAATTTTATGGGAGAGCTATGCTGCGATTACGGGTAAGAAAATCAAAGCGAGTATGGTCCATGAAACAGTTGAAGGTATTGCACTTGGTATTTCTCATGATGGCATGCTAGAACTTCGATTGGCTGACGGCACTGTACGTGGAATTTATTCAGCAGACATTGAAGTTAAGAATTAAAACTATACAGAATCTTACTGTTTTGATATAGTGTACGCATAGGGCGGTATCGATTTTGGAGCTGCACCTGTTTGGCAAATGAATTATATACGAGATCTGCCTTGATCTATTTAGACAGGGACGGAGGAAGCATAATCAAACGCTTACGCAACCCTTCTGTCCAAATTTGGATCAGTGGGGTTTTATTTTTGGTTTTTTTGCCTACCAAACGCCTGCTGAAATCAGACGTAAAGGAGAAGATGAACAGTGAAATCTACAACAGATTTTTCGAAAATGAAAGCGAACGGTGAAAAGATTAGTATGCTAACTGCATATGATTATCCGACAGCGCAAATTGCAGAACAAGCCGAGATTGATGTACTTCTTGTCGGGGATTCCTTAGGGATGGTCGTGCTTGGCTATGATTCGACAGCACATGTAACGCTTGATGAAATGATTCACCACGGTAAAGCGGTTCGACGAGGTGCAAAAGATACATTCGTAATCGTAGACATGCCGTTTGGTACGTATCACGGATCTGCTGATACCACATTACAGAATGCTTTACGTTTATTCCAGAAAACTTCAGCGAATGCATTGAAAGTTGAAGGAAGTGGTGCGGTCATCGATAAAATCAACTTGATGACGACAGCTGGCATGCCGGTATGTGCACACTTAGGATTGCTTCCGCAGTCTGCTGGGGTTAGTGGCGGATACAAGGTACAAGGGAAAACGGCAGCTGCAGCTAAACAACTGATTGAAGATGCTAAAGCTTGTGAAGCAGCGGGTGCGTTTATGATTGTACTGGAATGCATTCCTTTCCAATTGGCGAGAGAAGTCGCGCAGGCAGTATCTATTCCTATCATTGGCATCGGTGCGGGCGCTGAAGCAGATGGCCAAGTACTCGTATTCCATGATATGGTGCGCTACGGTAATCATAAATTACCGAAATTCGTCGAAAGTTACGCAGAAGTCGGTAAAGATATTGAAGGTGCAATGAAGTTATATAATTTAGCAGTTAAGGATGGATCATTCCCTTCTGAAAGCCATCGCTTTACAATGAAAGAAGAAGAACTTGAAGCATTGTACGGGGGCAAGACACTATGAATACTAGTGCCACCATGCAAATAGTTCGGTCGATCGCAGAGTTGCAAAACATCTTAAATCCTAGAAAGCGTGAAGGACGCACGGTAGGTTTCGTACCGACAATGGGCTTCCTTCACGAAGGCCATATGGAATTAGTAGAAGAAGCTAGAAGAGACCATGATATTGTCGTAATGAGTATTTTCGTTAATCCTGCGCAGTTTGGACCAGGAGAAGATTACGAAGCATACCCACGCGATGAACAACATGATGCAGAACTGGCTTCCACAGCAGGTGTCGACTATTTATTTATTCCGTCTGTTGATGAAATGTATCCTCGTAAGAGCGGCATTAGTATTTTACCTGGAGAACAAGCATCGCGACTATGTGGAGCTTCGAGGCCAGGACATTTCGACGGAGTATTGAAAGTTCTGTTGAAATTATTCAGCATCGTCGATCCAGATGAATCGTATTTTGGCATGAAAGATGCGCAACAACTAGCGATTATCGAAACGTTCGTTCGTGATTTTAATCTTCGCACGTCGATTGCACGTGTACCTACTGTTCGAGAAGAAGACGGACTTGCAAAAAGTTCTCGTAATGTTCGTTTGCTTGAACATGAACGGAATGAAGCGAGTGCAATCTACCGTGCACTATCACAGGGGAAACGCAGTTATTATGAAGGCGTTCCACTGCAAGAAGTCGCGAAGATTGTGCGCAAAGCGATCGAAGAAGAAACATCCGGTACAATTGATTATGTCGAAGTACTTGCGTATCCGTCACTGGAAGAGAAGATCGATGATACGCAGGAAGTAATCTTGGCCGCTGCGGTACAATTTACTCACGCAAGATTGATAGATAATATTATTATGTCAACTATAAAGGATGAGAAGAATGTTTAGAATGATGATGAATGGAAAATTACACCGCGCTACTGTGACGGAAGCTAATTTGAATTACGTAGGGAGCATTACAATCGACGGAGCGCTATTAGAGGCTGCGGGTATGTTGCCGAATGAGAAGGTGCAAATCGTCAATAATAATAACGGTGCGCGCTTCGAGACGTATATTATCGAGGGAGAGCCAGGCAGTGGAGTAATTTGTGTCAATGGAGCTGCAGCGCGTCTAGTGCAGCCAGGCGACATCGTTATCATTCTTTCCTATGCTTATGTGTCGGACGAAGAGGCTCGTACTCATCAGCCGACTGTGTTGATTATGGATGAGCAGAATCGTGTGAAGGAAGTTATCACGGAAAAGCCAGGCGTCGCTATATTCTAATGAGTACTAAACCCCCATTTGAGAGTTATTCGAATGGGGGTTTCATTTGTAGATTAAGTAAGTGGAGAAAGGTAGCAAAGTCGATCTGCGTTCCAGGCGGGCGCTTTCCGAGGGAGGGATCTTGGGCTAAGCAAACCTTTCGTTGTTCGGTTTGCTCCAGCTGGGCCCACAAGAAAGCGTCCTAAGGTGGAGCTTCAATCACGAACCGCTATCAGAATTACTTTTTCGTTTATTGGTTCAAATGGTTTTCGGTTGCCCTGAATGCAAGACGTGAGTCGTCGTGGTAAGTGTGATACAATTTGCTTTAGAAACCAAATAGGAAGTTGATGATGGTATGTCTACAAGCAAATATGCAGTTGTCGATTTGGAAACGACTGGTCATTCGCCTTCAAATGGAGATCGGATCATTCAAATTGCAATTGTTTTTATTGAGAACAATAAAATAATAGATACATATATGCGTTACGTGCATCCGCAGCGCTCGATTCCGCCTTTTATTCACCAACTTACATCCATCGGTGATGAAGACGTGAAGGATGCTGCTCCTTTTGAAAACATTGCTGAAGAAGTGGCGGATTTGCTTGCTGGATGTATTTTTGTCGCACACAATACAGATTTTGACGTATCGTTTCTACAAAAAGAATTGGTTCGTTGTGGTGTATCCAAATGGCATGGTAAGACAATTGATACAGTAGAGCTGGCGAAGATTATGTATCCTACTTTATCTGGCTATCGTTTGCAGGATATTGCCGAATCATTAAATATTTCGTTAAAGCAGGCTCACCGGGCAGATGATGATGCGGAAGCAACGGCATTGTTTTTATTGCAGGCTATTGAGAAAATCAAAACGTTACCTAAAGAGACGCTGAATCGTATGCATGAGCGTTCATTCGCAATGAAATCTGACGTTTCAACATTATTTTATGAAGCACTGAAGCATGTACGTGGAAAGGAAACATCCGCTGACTATGCGCTATTTCGTGGGATTCCGTATTTGAAATCAAAGCTACCTGCAACAGCATGGTCACAGCCGATAGATTTTCCTGCCGATGTTCCGGCGAAAGATCGAGTCATGCAGAAAATTGATCCATCTTACCATGTGAGAGAAGGTCAGGCACAATTGATGGATTTAACATGGCAAGCTTTTGTTGAGAAGAAGCAAATCGCTGTAGAGATTCCAACCGGTGCTGGCAAGACGATCGGTTATTTAGTGCCTGCTTTAATCCGTGCATATGAAACAAAGCGGCCTGTTGTCATTAGTACGTTTACGAATCACTTAGTCGACACACTTGCGGAAGAAGTCCAGAAGCTTGAAAAGGCTTTGCAGGTGACGATTCCAACGACCGTTGTTAAAGGCATGGCGAATTACATTTCATTTGGGAAATTTGAGGAGCTTTTGCATTTTAATGATGAGGTTTACGATGACTCCATCACCATCATGCAGTTATTGGTCTGGTTAACAGAAACGACTACTGGTGATTTGGATGAGGTCAATGTATCAGGTGGTGGTCAGTTATTTATCGACCGAATTCGTAAGCGTTCGATGCGAGTGAAGAAAGACGAACGAGTAGCAGATTTTTATACACATACAATAAAAAACTGTCAGCAGTCGATGGTGCTATTGACGAATCATTCGATGTTAGTAAATGACCAACAGCGTTATGATCCGCTGTTTCACTCCATCAGTGGTTTGGTGATTGATGAAGCCCATCAACTGAACCAAGCGGCAATACGGACTCACCAACAAGTGTTTTCCTATACGAAATGGAAATATGTAATGAGTCAATTGAACGGTTTAAGTAGCTGTCAATTACTGTTTGATATTCAAGATATCTTAAAGCGATTTCATTTCAATCACAAAACTACTACCGAACGACTTCAACATTCATTCAATGAATTCATGCTCGCATTCGATGAATCGATGCTCGTACTAGTGAACTCGAACTCAAATAGCGATAATAAGCAGACGACAAGAACAGTAAAGCCATTGTCCAAACGTCTGCGATCGAATGAAATTTTCGACAAAGTGTTGCGTAAGATGAATGATTATATCGGTGTTACCGAGAACTATGCCATGCCAATCCAGAATTTGTCGAGCGAATTGACCTTGCATGAGCAAGCAGCACTAAATGAATGGTTTTATTGGGTCAATGAAATGAAAATTAAAGCTGGCGAGTGGATTGAATTATTTTTAGAACAGCCAAAATCAAGCACGACCATTTGGATGGAAAAAGATAGTCGAAGTTTGCCTGGCAGTTTACAGATCAAGAAAAGTCCGGTAAACGGTGCACAAGTAATCCGTGATTTTATAGATACGTTTGAAGGGGAGGCAGGCATCGTTTGGACGTCCGGAACGTTAACCGCGGGGCAGCAGGACCGCTTCGTACTAGACCAGGCAGGATTGCCTTCTAGCGTCCCGCTTTACACATTTGATGCACCCGCGAACTTCTATGAAGGTGCTCATACGTTGATTGTGGAAGATATGCCGGATATTCAGCAAGTTTCAAATGAAGAGTACATCGAAGCGGTGGCAGATGCGTTAATCCAAACAGCGGTTGCGATTGAAGGACGCGTCTTTGCATTGTTCTTGTCTCATGACATGTTGAAGAAGACGCATCAAGCGGTAATCGACAGTGAGTCATTACAAGAAGAATACATGCTGATCGCACAAGGTGTTAGCTCGGGGAGCCGACATAAGTTGCTGAAGACGTTTAAACAGCAAAAGAAAGCCGTATTATTCGGCACGACAAGCTTCTGGGAAGGTGTGGATGTTCCAAGTGAACAATTATCGGCAGTAGTGGTCGTTCGTTTACCGTTTACTTCACCCGAGGAACCTTTATTTAAAGCTCGTTCAGAAGCTTTAGTAGCGGAGCATAAAAATGCATTCACCCATTTAGGTTTACCGGAAGCGATACTGCGTTTCAGACAGGGATTTGGTAGATTAATCCGTTCATCAGATGAACAAGGGTTCTTCATCATATTGGATCGACGCATAGACACGAAATCCTACGGCACATCCTTTTTACAAGCATTGCCTACGTCATCTGTAAAAAAAGTATCTTTGGAAGGTCTAGTTAACGAGATCGAAAATTGTTATAATGAATGATGTACAAATAGAAAGCAGGTTAGAAAATGAATCGAACAAAATCAGCGGTTCATTCGATAGGAAGTGGCACTTATGCTCAACTGGATTAAGTTTCTATTCCTATTTTTACTCGCGCTCGGGTTCACGATTACTATTGTCGTTTTCTATCAAGCAGAGAAACCGTTTGCTGCATCTGAAAACATAGTGAAAGAAGCTGTATTGGAAAATAATGTTCTTGAAAAAGTAGATAGGATGGATCATTTTCATGGTAAGACGTCATGGATTACCGTCTATGGTACAGATAAAAATAACCATGAAAAAATCATCTTTGTGGAAGAAAAGACGACGAAAATTCTGAAAGCCGTATCAATTAAAGATGGTATTACTAAGCGAAAAGCCACAGACATCGTAAAAAATGAGAAGAACGTTAAAAAAGTCCTCAATGCTTCATTGGGTATGGAAAATGACACTCCGTTTTGGGAAGTCAGCTATCTGGACGACGAGGATTTCTTAAACTACGCGTATCTGAATTTTGCAGATGGAAAATGGTTAAAGCGAATTTCAAAACTATAGAGAAAAATGGAATTAGGACTAAAAGGAGAGCGGTCAATTTGAGAAAGCAATTAGCGTCCAGAGTAAATACTTTATCACCATCTACAACATTAGCGATTACAGCGAAGGCAAAAGAAATGAAGGCAGCGGGCATCGATGTGATCGGACTCGGAGCTGGAGAACCTGATTATAACACGCCTAAAAACATTTTAGAAGCAGCGTATCAATCAATGAAGGATGGCAAGACGAAATATACTCCGGCCGGTGGTCTTCCGCAACTAAAGGATGCCATAATTGACAAATTGAAAAGAGACCAAGGATTGACATATACACGCAAGGAAGTGTTAGTCGGTATTGGAGCAAAGCATGTGCTCTATACACTTTTCCAAGTACTTCTGAATAAAGGTGACGAAGTCATCATCCCTTCGCCGTTTTGGGTGAGTTATCCTGAACAAGTGAAGCTCGCAGAAGGTACTCCTGTGTTCGTTGAAGGAACAGCTGCTGAGCAGTTCAAAGTATCAGCCAAGCAAATTCGTGATGCCATCACGGATCAAACAAAAGCCATCATCATCAACTCACCGGGTAATCCAACAGGTATGATTTATTCGAAAGAAGAACTCACAGCCATTGCAGAAGTTTGCCGTGAAAAAGATGTATGGATCATTTCGGATGAAATTTATGAAAAGCTTGTTTATGATGGTAAAGAGCATGTATCGATTGCGCAGCTTTCAGATGATGCCAAAGATCGTACATTCATTATTAATGGAGTATCGAAATCCCATTCAATGACAGGCTGGAGAATAGGATATATTGCGGGTAATGAAGAAGTAGTAAGCGCAATGACAAACCTCGCTAGCCATTCTACATCCAATCCGACAACGACTTCGCAATATGCAGCAATTGAAGCATATAACGGACCTCAAGACACTGTAGAAGTCATGCGGAAAGATTTTGAATCCCGTTTAAATCAAGCGTACCCCAAGCTTTCTGCTATCCCAGGTTTCAATGTATTGAAGCCACAAGGCGCATTTTATTTATTGCCAGACGTACAGGAAGCAGTAAAGAAAACTGGTTATGCCAACGTAGATGATTTTGCACAAGCATTATTGACAGAGGCTAAAGTTGCTGTCATTCCGGGTTCAGGATTCGGTTCAGATACTACGATCCGTCTTTCTTATGCCACATCGATCGATCAGCTGGAAGAAGGAATTGCACGTATCGATCAGTTTGTAAGAGATCATTGGAAAGCGTAATACAGAAGCAACCAACAAGTTGCTGATGAGAGGAAGTTTCAAATATGCAGCAAGATGAGCGGCTGAAAATTTGGATGGAGCAGGGAAATGTTTCTATTTCCCAGCTCTTTTTTCAACATTATAAACAACTGCTGATTTCAGATAGTGACGCCATGGTATTATTGCATTTGATTGCATTTCAAGGAGCGGGGAACTATTTTCCAACGCCTACCGATATCGCGAATCGTATGCAACTACAAGAGAAAGATGTAACGAATTGTCTACAACGTATGATGCAAAAAGGATTGTTTTCTATTGAGCAAAGTACCGATGAAAATAAAGTATTACATGAACAGTTTTCATTTTATCCTTTGTGGAAACGATTGATAGATGAAGTCGAAAAACAATCGATGGAAATCGAAGAAGAAGTGGTCAAGCATGAAGAGGGAGAAATCTTCTCGTTGTTTGAACAGGAATTTGGTCGCTTCCTATCCCCTATGGAATTTGAAACAATCGGTATGTGGATTGATAAAGATGGTCATTCAACGGAAATCATTCGCGCGGCATTAAGAGAAGCCGTATTAGCACAAAAAATGAGTTTGCGCTATATCGACAGAATTTTATTTGAATGGAAAAAGAAAAATGTAAAAACGATGCGTGATGTAGAAAAGCAGACTAAAGCGTTTCGTCCTACGACGGTAGCAACAACGCCGCAAGTGAAAACGACGATTAAAGATGTGCCTTTCTACAATTGGCTCGAAGAACGGGAGTAGGTGAGACGATGCTGACAAAAACACAGTGGCAAACATGCTTGCAAACGTTCGATGAGATGTTTCCCGAAGCACATTGTGAACTCGTTCATAAGAACGCTTTTGAATTGCTGATCGCGACACTTTTATCAGCGCAATGTACGGACGTATTAGTCAACCGAGTGACAGCAGAGCTATTTAAGAAATATAAGACACCGGAAGACTATTTAGCCGTACCCATTGAGGAATTACAGCAAGATATTCGTTCAATTGGTTTGTTCCGTAATAAATCAAAAAATATCCAAGCACTTAGCCTTCGTTTGATTGAAGAATTTGGGGGAGAAGTACCTCCTAATCGAGATATCATGATGACGTTGCCAGGTGTGGGCAGGAAAACAGCAAATGTCGTCGTGTCGAACGCGTTCGGTGTGCCGGCATTAGCTGTCGACACACATGTCGAACGTGTAGCGAAGAGATTAGGTATGAATCGCTGGAAAGATCGCCCGATTGATGTAGAAGAAAAAATCATGCGTTGGACGCCAATGGAACAGTGGACACAAACCCATCATCAAGTAATTTTCTTTGGTCGCTATCATTGCAAAGCGCAAAATCCCAATTGTCCAGAATGTCCGTTATTGGATTTATGCCGCGAAGGCCGGAAAAGGATGAAAGCGAAATGACACATGAACAATTAAAGAAAAACGTACAACAAGTACTCGATATATGGGGACAGCAAAAGCCTGAAGTAGAAAAGGCATACGCCGTAAATGATCCGCGTAAATTGGAATTAATACAACCAGCTATCGATCAACTCGAATGGATAGTTGAGCAAAGCGAAGAGTTTCAGAATCCACACACAGGAAAAATGTATCACGTACTCGCACCAAATAATTATGGGGAACGAATCGAGTTTATCAAAGTTCAAAAAAACAGTCATTATGCAGTCATACAGCTGACTATGCTGTATGATGAGATGAAAAAGAAAGCAGCGCGGTTACGTGTTCAACAGTAAATAAAAAGAGCGACTCTACACGTTGTTTGACGTGTGGAGTCGCTCTTTTTTTAATTGGAAGAGGAGTCAGATGAAGTATCCCCGGCATCGTTAGGATTTTGACCTTGTCCTTGATTGCCTTGGTTCCCTTGATTTCCTTGTCCTTGGTTAGACTGACCCTGACCTTGGTTTTGATCCTGATTCTGGTCTTGGTCATTCTGGTCGTTAGTGCCATCTGAATTGTTCGAGCCGTCTGGTTCTGATTGATCGGGCTCTTCATTGTCTATATCATTATTGTCTTCCGAATCATTTCCAGATTGATCATCCTCGTTATTGTTTTGATCATCTTGGTTTTCATCGGGTTCAACGATAGGCTCATCTTCAATGACCGGTTCATCAGCACCTTTTATCGAAAGGGAAGCTGTAGCCGATCCACTTGTATACCCGCCCATATTGGCACTGACATAGAATGTGTAGTTCTTACCGTACTCCACACCAGAGTATGTGGTTTGTTTATCGGATGTCGTCGTAATACTTTGTGGTCCACCCCCATCAACAGAAACACTGACGTTGAATGTGGGGCTTCCGAGACTGCTGTATTTATTCGGCACATCGTAATTCCATTGTAATTGAACTGTATTGGAATTCGCATCGAATTGTGCAGTTAATCCATCCGGACTTGGAATTGAAACCTTTTCAGGAATTGATGCTTTTTTAGGTAATGTGCCTCTGACAAATAATTCATTACTGACGAGGTTACTATAAGTGAATGAACTAGCAAGCATAATAGGGTCGCTGCCTTTGACGATTGCTGCTTCTTCAACGGAGTCGGGTTGAACGAACGTACCTGGATCTTTGGCGATACTGCTCATAACATCTCTGAATAAATTTTGCGGTACATAGCGTCCATTGTCATAGGTCTTAATCGGTGAGAAATCTCCATACCCGCCCCATGTTGAAATGGTGTACTCGGTTGTATAGCCTGTGAACCACGTATCAGGCACAAAATGACTTTCCATATTGTCTTTTTTCATTTTTTTAGCTGAATAATTTGTTGTACCTGTCTTTCCGGCAATGTCCATATTGCTAATATTTGCTCGAGTACCTGTTGCTTCATACTCGGTAAGGACATCACGCAATACATCTGTAAGCATGTACGCAGTAGAATCTTTCATTGCAGTGACAGGGTCCGGACGTAAATTCTTTTCCGTCTTGCCGTCACGCAAGATCAGCTTATTGACAGTATGAGGTTTTGTATAAATACCTCCATTACCAAAAGCAGCATAAGCGCCTGCCATTTGAACTGTGGAGAATTCATCCCCGCCACCAAGCGCGTTGGAAGAATCTATATTTTTATACGTAAATCCAAGTTTCTTAGCAAAGGCTTCGGCTTTTTTCGGTCCTACTTGTTCAAACGTTTTGACTGCAGGTATATTTCTTGACCAATATAACGCCTGCCGCATAGTCAAAGTACCGAGGAATTTACCATCTGCGTTTCCAATGGCTGTACCTGAACCTTTATAGCTGTAAGGTTCATCTACTACCTTTTGACCTGTAGACCAATCTAGCTCTTCAATTGCCGGGCCATAAGATAAAATGGGCTTAATACTCGAACCTGGTGCACGTCTGACTTCGGCGAAATTCAAGTCACGCCCCGAATAATTGCGTCCACCACCAATAGCAACGATCGCACTTGTTTTCGTATCCAACACTGTCATACCGGCTTGCATTTCATCTGATTCATAATAGCTTGGATCATTGATTTTGGCTTCTACAGTTTCTTGTACTTTTGGATCTAAAGCAGTTTGAACTGTAACACCTTCAGATAAAAGATCCGTAAAACCTGCTGCTTCAATTTCATCTAGCACTGCATCTACATAAGCTGGGTATTTACCGAACACTTCGCGATTTTCTTCTGCTAATAAAGTGGAAGTAACTGGGACCTTTTTCGCTTCGTTCATTTCAGCTGTCGTGATTTTACCGTGACGTTCCATAAGTGTTAGTACAATATTGCGTCGCTTTTCTGAGCGCTCCGGATTCTTAAATGGATTATAGCCGTTAGGAGACTGTGGCATACCCGCGAGCATAGCCATTTCAGGTAACTCCAGTTCGCCTACTTTTTTACCGTAGAAGTAACTTGCACCTGTACCGATTCCGTAGCGAGTGCCTGACATAAGAACTTTATTGAAGTACATCTCGAAAATTTCTTCTTTTGTATATTCTTTTTCCAATTTGTGCGCAAGCCAAGCTTCCTGCGCTTTACGCTTTAATGTTTTTTCATTCTTCAGGAATGAGTTTTTGATGACTTGTTGTGTCAATGTCGAAGCACCTTGTGATCCGAATCCACTACGGAAGTTGGCAATAATTGCTCCTCCAAGACGATAAAAGTCAATTCCGCCATGCTTAAAGAATCGAATGTCTTCCGTAGCTAAAATAGCATCTTTCATTTGCTCGGGAATTTCCTTATACGGGACGAATTCCCGTTTCTCTGCACCGAACTTCATGAATACATCGCCATCTTTTGTCACGAAGTTCGAAGTCAGTGGATCTTTCAATAGCTCTTCGTCTAAATCAGGTGCAGTACTTGCATAATAAGCGAATAATGAAGCTCCGCCCACTAGCACTAAAAGAAACAGTGCTGCAATTCCTAAAAGGATTTTCTTCCATAATTCATTAGGAAGTTTCTTCTGCGGACGCTTCGGTTGCTCCTTCACTTGTTTCGATCTTCTTGCCGTTCTCGAGTTTATGTTATCACTCATAGTAGTTCCTGCCTTTCGCTTTCATTAATCTGTCTTGCGCTTCATCGAATCCGCCACGGCTTGTATATAATCTAGCCGAGGATGAAAACCGGTATTGATTTCGATAGATCGTTCTTCTATTTCAGATAACGTAATAGACTTTCTTCCGCCATCTTCCATGCGTTGCCACAGAGGATAGAATTCCTCAAAGGGCAGTAAGAAATATCGATCCAACAATGTAAAATTGACAATAAAAAAAGCAAGTCCGGATTGGTCGATTACTTGCTTCATATGCTGCACTTGATGCAAATGAATATTTTGCAGGGGCAAGGAAGTTTTGTTTTTTGTTTCCTTCGCTTCAAAGTCCACATAATATCCATTCCACACACCATTATAGTCAGTTGTCGAAGGTGTACGGAAATACGCTTCTGTGATCACCGCAGCACTTCTTGCAGGGTAGCGGACATTGACGATTTGTATGGGAACCGGCTTTTTATGGATGACGGCAAGACCATGCGCCAAATAGTATTCATTTGTGTCGTTGAGTTCGTCTTCTAATGATTTACCCCGATTACTAAAGGAGTAGTCATAGGTTTTCTTTTTCGTAGAAGACACGGAAGGATTGAACTTTTTTCCGTTTGGATAACGTATCGCCAATGTGACCACCTCGTACTCTACATCATATCATACCGACTATTAGACGAGTTACCAAAAAGAAAGTTTCCAACGTGTCAAAAGTAGTCAAATTGGTGACGTCTTGGAATGTTTGTTCGTAGAAAGTGGAGCTACAGTTGAATATCTGATAAAATGAGGGGAGTACATTGATTATAATGAATTCTAAAGGAGTTTTATATAAATGAGCAAGATTGAAGACACAAAGCTATTGCTGACAATTTGTGATGAATGCGAACAACGGTTTTATCATATGCGTGAGACGGATCATGATCCTGATTTCTTTGAAGAAGTGAAGCCATATGCCGATGTAAGTCACAAGGCAATCGCGCAGTGGGCGGAAGAGATGAAGGTGTGGATACAGAAGGAAAAGCCACGGTATGTGCATGAAGTACAAGTGGATTCACTGAAAGACTCGATGACACAATTCGTCGTCCAATCATTCTATAAAGCAACTGGAAAAAAACGTTTCATTCTATCTATCCGTGCGGCGCGCTATACATTGCAAACGGTTTTGGACGCAATGAACGCGGACCGGGGAGAGGACCGTGTGAATGAATAAACAAAGTATACCCGATACTATTCAAGAACTATTCGCAGACTCGCGCTTTGGGCCAAATATTGCCTATATCGAAACACTAAAAGAGCAAGAAGCCGTCACCGCGGAGTTTCCTCCAGTTTTACATTCGTCGATTCGTAAAGCGTTGGCAACGAAAGGGATCACACAGTTATATAGCCACCAGCGACAAGCGTTTGATGAAGTGCGTGAAGGTCACTCGATTACCGCTATAACGCCGACTGCCTCAGGGAAGTCACTTTGTTATCATTTGCCAGTATTGCAGTCGATTTTGGATGATCCATCTTCACGGGCTCTGTATTTATTCCCAACGAAAGCATTGGCACAAGATCAGTTAGCAGATTTGCATGATTTGATTGAAGCGAGTGGCGAAACGATTTTAAGTCATACGTATGACGGTGATACAGCACCTGGCTTGCGAACCAAAGTGAGAAAATCTGGACATATTATTTTAACGAACCCGGATATGCTTCACTCGGCCATACTGCCTCATCATACTAAATGGATTTCATTGTTCGAGAACTTGAAATATATCGTGGTCGATGAGCTCCATACGTATAAAGGTGTGTTCGGTAGTCATGTGGCGCATGTTTTAAGAAGATTACAGCGTATTTGTCGATTTTATGGCAGTGATCCAATTTTTATTTGTACGTCAGCAACGATTTCAAATGCCAAGGAATTGGCGGATAATTTGACGAATAAAGATATGGTGCTAATAGATCAGAATGGGGCACCACGCGGTAAGAAACATTTTGTGTTTTACAATCCGCCCATTGTTCACGATGTGTTTGGTATACGAAGAAGTGCAGTGCTTGAGGTCCGAGATCTTGGCGCATTTTTATATCAAAAGCATATTCAGACCATTATTTTTGCCCGAAGTCGTGTGCGTGTAGAAATGCTCGTGACTTATATGAAAGAGCTAACGAAGAAAAAGTTATTCGATAAAACTGTAATGGGCTATCGTGGCGGCTACTTACCATCAGAACGTAGAACAATCGAAAGTGGTTTGAAAAATGGTGATATTCGCACCGTAGTCAGTACAAACGCTTTGGAACTGGGTATTGATATCGGTCAATTGCAAGCGTGTATCATGACGGGTTACCCGGGAAATATTGCCAGTGCATTGCAACAAGCGGGTCGTGCGGGTAGACGCCAAGAAGATGCGCTAATTATTTATGTAGCGCAATCGATGCCACTTGATCAATATATTATTCAACATCCACAATATTTGCTCGGACGGCAACCGGAAGAGATTCATATTCACCCGGACAATATGCTGATATTGATGGATCATCTGAAATGTGCTTCATTCGAACTGCCATTTAGTTCAACTGAGACGTATGGTGAATTTGAAGTACAAGAATTATTAGCTTTTTTGCAAAGTGAAGGTGTGTTGTTACAAACATCGGATAAATGGCATTGGATGACCGATCGTTTTCCTGCTGGAGAAATCAGTTTACGGTCGGCTTCACAAGAAAATGTCATCATCATTGACCAGTCACTTCCGAAAGAAACGCGCGTCATTGGAGAGATGGACCGATTCAGTGCCATGACATTATTGCATGAAGAAGCAATTTATTTACATCAAGGAACGCAGTATCAAGTGGAGAAGTTGGATTGGGAAGAAAAGAAAGCGTATGTGACCGTCGTCGATGTCGATTATTTCACCGATGCCAATCTCGCGGTGGAACTGAAAGTAATCAGTGAAGACAAGCGAATGGAAGATGGGGAACGTACGTTAGCTTACGGTGATTTAGCGGTACTTGCCATTCCGACCATCTTTAAGAAAATCAAGTTTGATACACATGACAATATTGGGTCAGGTCCGATCTCGTTGCCGGCGGAAGAAATGCATACGTCCGGTACATGGTTAACGTTCGATGTTCCCGAAGACTGGGAAAAGTCAGACTTGACCGATGCGATGACAGCTGCTGCCTACTCCATTCAGTCGTTAGTACCTCTATTCATCAAATGCGATCGAAATGATATCCATGTCGTGCCACAAGTGAAAGCGATTCACATGGAGCGACCGACATTCTTCATTTACGATAGTTATCCAGGTGGAATTGGTTTAAGTGAAAATATTTATAGTCGTTGGAAAGAATTATTGATGCTTGCAGCCGATCATGTAGCGGAATGTCGTTGTGAATATGGCTGTCCTGTTTGTATTGGAGCGCAGGAAGCAGGACAGAAGAATAACAAACACCGTGCACATAGCTTGCTAGTAGAGTTGGCCAAGTGAGTAGAAAAAGAGTCGAAGTGAATCACTTCGACTCTTTTTTTATGGATAAAAAGAAATAAGTAAATAAATTCATGAAAATCAAAAAACTTCCCGACTCTCTAACCAAACTGAGGTATATTCTGATAATATGAATATGTATAACTATCAGACTAGTAAAAATGGGGAGGTAAAAACAGATGAATAAAAGAAAAGTTCATAGGTTTGGTGCGACATTTGCTGTCGCTAGCGCCATTGTAATGGCAGGGGGTTCTGTTAGTGCAGCAGAGCAATGGTATACCGACGTATCAAAGGATAACACCCATTATGAAGCAATTAAAGCGTTGACGGATCAACAAATCATTAGTGGATATCCCGGAAATCAGTTTAAGCCTGGGAATTCAATCGAACGACGTCACGCGGCGTTAATTTTGGCAAAGTTAGGGGACTTTGAAGAACCGAATAATGTGGCGGATGCATTAAAAAAGTTTAAAGATATTTCAGCGGACAGTTTCTACGCGAAAGAAATGGCAACTCTAGCGAACGCGAATGTGTTTAAAGGGGACTCAAATGGCAATTTTAAACCGACAGCAGCCCTCACGCGTCAACAAATGGCGAATGTTCTAGTGAATGCATTGGATCTTGAGAAATACGATACAGGCAAAAAAGTGACAATTAACTTATCAAATGTAGGAGAGTCCCATAAAAGAGGTGTGCAAATCCTTGCGAATCTCGGCTTGACCGATCAACTGACTAATTTCAGACCGAACGAGCCTGTTACACGGGGCGCATTCTCATCATTCATTCACCGTGCCAACCAATTAAATCCAGGTGATTTCACATTATCATTGATGCATATGAATGACTCGCATGCACGCGTTGCAGAAATGCCCAAAGCCATAACTGCTATTAAAGAAGTGCGAGATAAAAAGCCCGATGCATTGCTTCTTCACGGCGGAGATGTATTCTCAGGAACATTGTATTTCTCAGAGTTTGAAGGACAAGCCGATCTAGAATTGATGAATTTAATGGGTCTGGATGCAATGGTATTTGGTAATCATGAATTTGATTTAGGCGACAGTAAAAATGGCCACCAATCATTGGCGAATTTTGTGAAAGGCGCCAACTTCCCTGTAATCGGCACCAACATAGATTTTTCCAAAGACCCAGCTATGAAAAATCTAGTAAGTGAAACGGAATTTACAAGTACGCCAGCATTGGGAGAAATTCATAAAGGCTTGATCAAAGAAGTGAATGGGGAAAAAGTTGGAATCTTTGGATTGACTACAGAAAGTACGGCATTTGTCGCTAGTCCAGGAGCAGTAGAGTTTTTGGATTATAAAGAGTCAGCTGAAAAAGCCGTAGCTTACTTTGAGAGTCAAGGAATCAATAAAATTATTTCTGTAAATCATCTAGGATTTGATAGTGACCCATCTGTAGGGAATGATTTACTTCTAGCTCAAGCCGTTGATGGGATTGATATTATTGTAGGTGGTCATTCACATACGAAATTAACAGAACTGGTCATTGTCGATAAAAATGTAAGTGGAGAAAGCAAAGATCCTACAGTTATAGTTCAAGCTGATCAATATTTGACTCATCTTGGAACATTGGATGTAGAATTTAATAATCAAGGTGTCATTACAGGGCATGCTGGTGAATTAATCAGCTTGAAAGACAAAGCGAATGATGCAGAGGCAGCGAAAGCACTTCTGAAGTATTCGGGCAAAATCGATGAAACGTTTGGTAAAGAAATTGGCGCAACATTAGAAGTAGATCTACCAAATCCGAGAAGTCGCGGAGATGAAGGTCCGACTGATAGTGTCCGTGCCAATGAAACAGCACTTGGTAACTTAGTAACAGACGGAATGCTTGAGAAAGCGAAAGAATATGATGCGAAAACAGTCATTGCTCTGCAAAATGGTGGTGGAATCCGCAACCATTTGAATAAAGGACAAGTCACAGTCGGAGCAGTAATTGAAGTACTGCCATTTGGTAATACATTATCTCTTGTCACGCTAACAGGTGCAGAAATCAAAAATACGCTTGAGCATAGTGTGCGAAACTCTCCTAATGAAGAGGGCGGTTTCTTGCATATGTCCGGAATGAAGATGACATTTGACAGTAGTAAAGAAGTAGGCAAACGTGTTCAAACTATGCAAGTAAAAATGAATGATGAGTTTGTTGATGTCGAGATGGATAAAGAATACGTGATCACGACAAATGCCTTTACAGCAAGAGGCGGAGATGGGTTTAAAGTTCTTGGAGAAGCCTATGAAAATGGACGTGTAACTGATCTCGGTTTAGACGACTGGGTCAACTTACGCGATCATATGATCAAGCTTGGGACAGTTAAGCCTGAGATTGAAGGACGAATTATTGATTTGAATAAGTA
The DNA here is from genome assembly GCF_002743335.1 of Sporosarcina sp. P32b. Taxonomy (GTDB): domain Bacteria; phylum Bacillota; class Bacilli; order Bacillales_A; family Planococcaceae; genus Sporosarcina. The sequence goes on along the minus strand of NZ_PDZB01000016.1, from coordinate 20,837 downwards.
ATGTGTGTTCACTGATAAGTGCTAGTTCTTAATCTAACGGGTTCGGAACATGCGAAGGAAACGTTAAAAATCATAGCAAATGAGGACGCAAATTCACAGGTGAATTTGCGTCCTTCTTGTCGTTGAATTAACATTTTTATGCTACATATTGCTGAATCACTTGCTCTCTCTATCGAAACCGTCTTCGTATCCAAACCTTCCCATACTCGTTGGACATTAAGCTTTACAACGTATCCACATTCTTTTCCATCTGTTTGCGATTAGACCATTTATGTGGAATAAAAGTTACATACGACAATTTTTTGGGGCTACTGTACAAACGTTTTTTCAATTCGTTTATCTGGGATGAACCAAATAATTGCCACTACTAAATACAAACCATACGAAACAGCCGGTACCCAAAATGCAAATACTACCCCAGTGACATACAGTAGCATGGACACTTTACCTTTCCAGTCAAAACCTATTTCTTTCGCTAAATCTGATTCTGTCCCTTCGCATTGAACGACTTGGTTTTGTAAGAATAAGTACGACACAGCACAAAGGAAAAGAATCACACCATAAAATAATGTTGGGACCGCTTCTAACGGGTTCATTCCTACCCAAGCGGTCGAAAACGGAATGAGCGACATCCAAAATAACCAATGCAAATTACTCCACAGTACGTGTCCGTTCAAACGTGTTAATTTATGAACCAAGTGGTGATGATTGTTCCAGTAAATACCGACATATACGAAACTTAACATATAACTGACGATGGTCGGTATCAATATAAGGAATGCTTCTTTATCTATGGCGGTTGGTGGCTTCAGCTCTAAAACCATGATCGTAATGATGATTGCTAGTACACCATCACTAAATGCTTCCATACGACTTGTCTTCATGTAGTGACACTCCTTTTATCCTTCTTCTTTCTATTCACAAATTTTCTCTCTTTCAAACAGTCATCACGTTATTTTTTTATAGTATCCCTGTAACTCTTTAATATGGAATACTCAGGAACATGTAATTATAAATATGATGATAATTATCAATTGTCCTGAAAAAAAATTACTAGATGTATCCTTTCCGCACTATGCCTCTATATAGCATATGAGGAGATGAAAATGTATCTCTTACATTTGATTTCATTAGGAGGACACTATATGTATTTATTACTCGATGAACCATCATTTACATTGCAAACAACCTTAGTTATGGAAGTAGGATTTAATGAAGCCTTTTTACTGCAGCATCTACATTATCGTTCGCTTATATCAAAAAATGTACGGGACGGGTATAAATGGGTATATAAAACGTATGAAGACTGGAAAGAAGAAATCCCATTTTGGTCACTCAATAAAATCCGACGTACTATTTACAGTTTAGAGTCACAAGGTTATCTGATTTCCAATTCTTCATACAATAAAATGAAAATTGACAGAACGAAATGGTATCGCGTCGATTATACGAAGCCAATCTTTCAAATTCAAAATGGTACGGTGGACGTTTCAGATTGAAACGAGTACGGCACAAATGGAAACGACGGATGTACTCGAAATGGTCAAATGGAGTGATCCAAACTGGGCAAACCTATTACCAATGTATTATTAAGTAAATGAAGAATAAAGATAGTGTCGAGATGAATCTCGACGCTGCATCCTTTGTAATACATTAAAACCAAATGACCTGTTCATTTATAGAATATAGGGTAGAAGAATTAGGAGAACCGAATAGGAGGAGATCAATATGCCAGTTCAAATCAAGCGGGTTTATGAAGATGCAGAGAAGACTGATGGATTGCGAGTGCTAGTGGATCGTCTATGGCCACGTGGAATGAGTAAGGAAGATGCACATGTGGATGAATGGCTGAAAGAAGTAGGACCGAGCAAGGAACTTCGTCAATGGTTTGGTCATGATCCTGATAAATTTGAAGATTTTAAGAAAAAGTATAAAGAAGAATTGAAAAACAATGAAGAACAGCAAGAAGAGTTAGAAAAACTGAAGGATTGGACGAAGAAACATAAGAAGAATATCACGCTAGTATTTGGAGCGAAAGATGAAATCAATAATCAAGCTGTCGTATTAAAAGAAATCTTGGATCATCAGCAAGTGGAGTGATCAAATACAAATACTCGCTGTTCAAGGAAATAAACACTTGAACAGTGAGTATCAATACATCGAGCTACTGTTCATTTATTTCGTATCGTTAGCAAATATTGTGCGTTCGTTACAATGAGTATGAGTCCTACAATGAAAATAGAGAATAACTGGGAATCCCCCGTGCCCACGGAGTACAGAATAAATAACATCAATGCGATAATCAATGACAGATTCATCGTGTTAAACGTTTTATAATAGCCTTGAAGCATAACGAATCTCTCGCCTTCATCCGAAGCGGCTAGCAATTTCTTAGCAAAGTTTTTCTCAGAAGCAGAGGGAAGATCACGGTCCGGATAAACAATTTTCATCAAACCGGGGACCAACATGGAAAATATGATGGATATTAGTAGGACGCCTCCGGAAGTTAGTAATAACCACGTTGGCTGATCGGTGATGATAGAGACGCCAAGAGCCATGATACTTACGATCAGCGCGATGGTATTACATAAATTTAGGTCACTGAATCGTTTATACTGCCAAACATCGCGTTCATCTTCGTCAACACCCGTCAGAGGAAGATAGGCATTCTTTTTCATTTGAGCAGAACTGACAGCACTGTAGACAAAAAGCAATAAAGTGATAGCGATCAACACACTATTCACCTCAAATCCAATGGGCGGAAAGCCTGCCTTGAAGTCAATAGATAACGCGGCATACATTCCAAAAAATCCAACTGCAGCTCCGATCAGTGTCCAAATGATTATTCTCATTATAATTCCTCCTCCTCAAAAATAAAAATGCTTTCAATTGTTTCATCGAAAATATGTGCAATCCGTTTCGCTATAAGCAAGGAAGGCACAAATTCTTCCCTTTCAATTAAGCTAATCGTTTGCCTAGATACTTTTGCTCGCTTGGCAAGTTCCGTTTGGTTGAGCCCGTCACGCGCTCTTAATTCTCTTAATCTTGTTCTCACTAGCCTCACCTCTTCATTGTATTGTAACGTATGGTGTTCATCTTGACAACTATACTTGTCAAGATGACTATTTTACACGTCGTTTTGTACTCTGTATACCGTATTTAATATGGTTTTTAACTAGCAAAATAGGGTACATTAAACGGAATGGTTACTTAGGCAGTAAGGAAACGGAGATGAGGTCTATGCTCACAAGATTACTCGTGAAGATGCGTGAAAGTATTTGGTTTATTCCGAGCGTTTATACGACATTTGCCTCTATTCTTGCGCTCGCAACGGTATTAGTCGACACGAAGTATAACAACGCCCTGAAAGAATACATACCTAGTTATTTCAGGACAACAGTGGATTTGGCACAAACTATTTTAGGTACGTTATCAGGTGCATTGCTAACTATGACAACCGTTACGTTCTCAACCATCATGGTCGTGCTGACGATGTACTCTTCACAATTTTCACCCCGTGCACTTCAAAACTTCTTGAATAAATCATCTACCCAACGTGTACTAGGAATCTTTATGGGTGGCTTTGTTTATACGATATTATCGTTATTATTTATGCGCAAAGCATCCATTAACCACGAAGTGATTTCCGCTTCTGTCGGAGTCGTGCTTGCGGTGATTTGTCTTGCATTCTTTGCGTTTTTTATACATAACGTCGGAACTTCGGTTCAAGTCAGTCGGTTAATTCGTGAATTAACCGAAGATGTGCTAACTGCGCTCAAAAGTGAGAAAAAAGGAATGAAAGAAAATCGTGCCGTTTGGAGTGATGAAAAACCATTCTTCATGCAGAGTTTTCCTTTTGTAACGGAACTCAAGAGTCATGATTTTGGATACATACAATATATCGAGTATGAAAAATTGACAGAATGGGCGATTGATCATCATGCCATTGTAGATGTCGTGAAGCCAATTGGAGCTTTTTGCGGATCACATAGGAGCCTAGCTACTGTATATTCTCAGAAAGAACTTGCTGTTGACGATCTTTCATCGCATTTCGTATTAGGTGAAGAACGCTCAATTTTACAAGATGTAGAGTATGGCATCGAAAAGATCGTGGAAATTGCGTTGCGTGCGCTTTCTCCAGGAATCAATGACCCTAATACCGCAATCCGGTGTATTCATTCGATAGGGGAAGTGTTGCAGCGAGCTACTTTGTTGCCAGGGGGAGTCGCGGTGACGTATACCGAGGAGAACCAACCAAGTATAGTGGCGGTATATCCAAGTACGCGAGACTATTTCTATGCAGCGTTCAGTCAAATTAGTTATTACGGTAAAGAAGATGCAAGTATTCTTAATGCTTTACTAGACGCACTACTGTATATTGCACGATATTCGGAAGATCAAGAGACAAAAGATCTAGTGTTGTTGATGTCCAATTATGTGTGGAACCATTTTACTCATTCAGTACTTGAGTCATTGGATAGTTCAAGGTTACAAGAGAAACTTCAAGTCATCCATGAACTAACGAAGTGAATAAAGCGGTGAATGTCTAATAGGCATTCACCGCTTTTACTAGCTATCCATATGCTTTCTGATGTGCTTTTTTTCGCTTAATATAATCTTCATCTTCGCGGATAGCGTCCCATCGTTCTTTGAAAATTTGTGCAGACTTTGCTTTAACAGGATCCATATCGCGCTCTTTTACCGTTCCGTCTTCATTATATTTCCGTCCGCTTTTATGATTTGCATAGCGACGTGCACGGGTATATCCCATTTGAATGAATTTACGCGCCATATCCATTCCAACGAAGTCTTCCTGCTTTCGATACTCTTCAAAAAGTTCATAAATTTGAGTGGCAGACTCTTTCGCGATTTCGGGTGTTTTAAAACGCCAATGCGGTAAAATTTCACTTTTATAAGGTTCAACGAGCAACACACCTTGTTCGCCTCTTCCTACTCTATATAATTCTGGGTTTTTGCGTAAGTCTAACGTACTGTAATCTAAGTCGTAATTGAATGGCATATCCTCACATCCTTTTTTCTCTACAGTACCCTGGAAAGAACTACAAAAAACGTGAAAATTAATTATGTAAAATTCTTTACAACAGAACACACATTCTTTATACTGGAGTAAAAGGGAGGGAACGAATGTGCGGTCTTCATTAGAAAAGGCATTACGATATGGTGATATTCTCGAAGTGATGTACCAAGCGAAAGATGGCTCCATTAGCAAACGAAAAATTCGTGTACTGAATCTACATGGTAAAACATTTACAGCGTACTGTTTTCTGCGAAACTCTAAACGAACTTTCCTGATCGACCAAGTACTGGCAGTCGTTCCTGTAAGAGAGAAAGAAACGGTAATCGTTTAATCGAATAAATATAGAAGGAATACAAGCGATCTATCCGGTTTTCATGGATGCATCGCTTTTTTCAATGTTCGAGATAAGATATATTAAAACGTTTGAAAATCAAATTTCATATACATCTAGACATATCATGTATAATTTAGAGCAATACGATCATTTCTGAGGTGAAGTTATGATAGACCAGAATGTAACTAAAGGGAAATTTAATAGGTTATATAGACAAGGGGTTCAACATATAGTGGATAGCCAACAATTAGAGGAACAGATAGATGAGTTGAATCGTCATGTCATATGAGCAGAAACTGATGACGATGAAGTCGCTGTTAAAAAAGACGACAGTTGTTCAGGAAGTGGAAGAGACGTTCAAGACGCCACCAGCACCAAACTATGAAAAACGCTGGCTGACGACAGGTATGGAGAAAATTGAAAATGAATTCGGTGTCGTGTATAAGCGTGTTATTCATTATCCGCTCGATACGATGCATGGGGACTTTCGCTTGGGCGATGTGAAGCAAAAGTTGCTAAAGTGGTCTGAAGCGGATTACATGCATCCTTTATCGCCAAACGCCGGTAAGTTGTTATTTTTTGATACGGAGACAACAGGTTTAAAAGGCGCTGGAGCTGTCATTTTTTTAATTGGACTGTTGGAATTACAGTCCGATGAATTCGTCATGACACAGTATGTGTTGCCGAATCCAGATCATGAAGCGGCATTTCTGTATGCTTCAGAATTATGGAGAGAAGGACTAACACTCGTCACCTATAACGGGAAAAGTTTTGACTTCCCTCAACTCCAGACACGTTGGTCATTGCATAGGAAGCTATTGCCGCCACTGCCTGTACCGCATCAAATTGATTTGTTACATGGATCGCGTCGAATTTGGAAAGGGCAGATGGAATCATTCAAGTTGACCGAAGTAGAGCGAACGCAGCTAGGCTTTCACCGGAAAGATGATATTCCTGGCCATATGGCACCTATTATTTATCAAGATGCAGTGAAAAATGGTCGTGCAGAAATTTTAATGAAAGTCATGTGGCATAATGAATGGGATATTCTGTCGCTTGTGACACTGTTTAGTCTGTCTACGGATATTGTCATGGAGGAAACTAGTCAGCAAAATGCTCAAATCGCAACGAATATCGCCAAATGGTTTCAAGATCTTGGTTTGAAAGATCATAGTTTTTCAGAACTTCAACGAATTGCGGAAGTCTACGGGACGAGTTATCCTATAACGCATTATCATCTAGGATTTTTATTGAAGCGCCATAAAGAATTCGACAGGGCCATTCAGTCATTTGACATCGTCGCCACGCATGGCACAGGCAGGGAGCAAGTACTAGCTAATGAGGAACTAGCAAAATTATACGAACACCAAATAAAGGATTATTCGCTGGCATATGAGCACATACTACGTGCGGATCAATTATTGCAACAATCCAATGATTTCACGCTGCGCTTCAGTAATCGGATGAAGAAATCTTTAGAAAAACGGGAAATGCGAGTGAATAGAAAGTTATTTCCTGGGCAAGCGCAAGAAGCGACAGATGAAGAACAATAGTCTTTTTCAGTAAGACAAAGAATGACAACATATGCTATAATGACCTTATGGAATCATAGACGGAAGGACGTTTTGTCATGGAATTTAAGCTAGATACGAAAACGATTTTGGAAAAAGAATTTAAGCAAGCCATTCGGGGTTATAAGCAAGAAGAAGTGGACTGGTTTTTGGATGATGTCATTCAAGATTATGAAACATTCAAAAAAGAAATTGCACGTCTACAAGAAGAGAATACTAGATTGAAGTCTGAAGTCAATTCTTCTCAAAGACGCTCTGCAACACCGGCTCCTCAAACGACGAATATTGATATCATTCAACGCATCGCGAACCTAGAAAGAGAAGTATTTGGCGACAAACTAGTTCAGCCTGAAGAATAAAAATTTTACCTTGAAATAAAAGCACCGCCACAGTTTATAATATGTGGCGGTGCTTTTTGAATTATTGAAGTTCATTTCTCGTATCGATCAATTCCTCAATCGAGTCAAAATCCTGAACGAAACCTAGATGAATTGCTTCCCAAAGATAATAGGATGCAATGGAACGATTGGGTGCCCAAAGCGGTGATTTCTCAATAAGTAGTTGACGGCGTTCGGATTTTTCCACTCCATATAGCCATTGTGCAGATCGCTGGATTCCTACATCATCGATCGCAAGCACGTCTTGACGGCCGAGTGATAAAATCAAAAACATTTCTGCTGTCCATTTACCAATCCCTTTGACATGAATCAATTGCTTGAGAATCGCGTCATCATCATAGTCTGCAATATTCCGAAGATCCAGCTTACGGTTCGCTATTTTATCCGCAAGGTCCTTTACATACTCGGCTTTTCTCATAGTCAAGCCGACTTCCCTTAATTTTTCCAAAGACGTGGCTAGCAATCCGTCCACTGTTATACGACCTCCGAGCAAATGTAGCAAACGTGCGTAGATGGCACTTGCGGCACTTACTGAAATCTGCTGACCTATGATGGACCGTACAATAGAAGATAGATAATCTGATCGTAATGAAACTTCAATATCACCAATGAGTGTAATCAATTGTTTAAGTATAGGGTCCTTCGCGCAAATAGATTTGACTACAGGATCTTGTATACGAATTCGAAGTGTTTCCAAATCGCTCACCTCTTATCTTGAAGTTAACTAGTAAAGATTCAAACGCCATCCTTCAACCATTTTGCTGTTAGCGTGTCCGCAGACAGCATTTCTTGCGGTGTTCCTTCAAAGAGTATGGTACCTCCACGCTTCCCACCGCCCGGACCTAGCTCGATTACCCAGTCACTGGCTGCAATGAAGTCTAGATTATGTTCAATGATGATCACGGAATTCCCTTTGTTTACAAGTTTTTGGAACAATTCAAGCAGCTTATCATTATCGCTCATATGCAACCCTAATGACGGTTCGTCTAACAGGTAGATTTGTCCTTCATTTTGTAAGTGACTCGCCAGTTTAAGTCGTTGAATTTCTCCACCGCTAAACGAACTAGTTGTTTGTCCTAATGTGAGGTAATTTAAACCGACTTCATCCAGCATATCCATTCTTTTTAATATCTTCGGCGAAACAAAATACTCTTGTGATTCGTCTACTGTCAACTCCAAGATTTCTGCGATGTTCTTTCCACGGTACACATAGGAAAGAGCCTCATCGGAATAGCGTAACCCGCCGCAAGCCTCGCAAACTACTGTTACCGGATCTGCAAAGGCGACATCAGGAGTGGTGACTCCTTTTCCATCACATACTGGGCAAGCGCCTAATGAGTTAAAGCTAAATAGACCAGCCGGTTGTCCCGTTTCTTTCGCAAGGATCTGCCGTATGTCATCCATGATTCCCATATAGGTAGCTAGCGTCGAGCGGCTAGAGATTCCGATACGGCCTTGGTTAACTTTAATTATATCGGGGTATTTTGCTGAGAACGCTTCAAATAGTAAAGAACTCTTCCCTGAACCTGAAACACCGCAGACAGATACGAGAACGTTTTTAGGGATATCAATCGATACATCCTTTAAGTTATTATTATTCGCTCTAGTCACGGAGAAATGTCCATTTGACTCACGTGGGTTCTGATTGATTTCTAATTTGTGATCAAGTTTCGTTAATGCAGAAGCATTCTGTAATCCATTTGGCTCACCTTGATAAACAATCTCCCCACCAGCAGCACCAGCGCCTGGCCCCATTTCCACAATTTCATCCGCTACCTTTATAACGGATAAATCGTGTTCAATCACGATGACGGTATTATGGTTAGCTTTCAAGCTTTGTAGCATTTGAATGAGCATATCCACTTCTTCTGGATGAAGGCCAGCACTTGGCTCATCGAAAATATACGTAATATTGTTTAAACTGCTACCTAAATGCCGTGCGATTTTCACACGTTGCGCTTCTCCACCAGAAAGTGTCCCCATTTTTCTTGATAGACTTAAATAGCCAAGTCCTAAGTCAATTAGTTGCTCTACGTTGGGGATTGCTTGTTGCGCAATAGACTCACCTAAAGGATCACGTATGTTTTTTAGTTCTGGCAGAAGCTCTGTCAGTTCCAAGTGATCGTACTCAGCGATATTGAAACCGTTGATTTTAGACTTCAACACTTCAGGATTTAATCCTGAACCATCACAGGTTGGGCATAATGTGTGTGTCGATACAGCTAGAACATCTTCTTGTGATGTTTGTTTGAGCTTTGAGATATCTCGATTAATATAAAGACGTACAAATCTAGGTAATAAGCCATCCCACTCATGATCATGCGGACCATCTTTCGTATGGAATGGTGCAAACACTCTTTCACCTTCAGGAGGACCATAGATCAATAAATTGTATTGATCTGGCGGGTACTCTTTAATTGGCAAATCGGGGTCGAATAATCCACCTGTCATCATCCATCTACCTTGCCAACCAGAAGGGGACAAGGGCTTAAACTTTACGGCGTACTCACGAAGTGACTTGTCCAAGTCGATAATTTTATGCAAATCAGGGTACACGACTTCACCGAAACCATTACACTCTGGACATTTACCAAATGAACTTTGACTGGAGAAATCAGTAGCCGAGCCAATTGCAGGTGTACCGATGCGCGAGAACAAAAGACGGATCAATGGATGAATATCCATATACGTCCCAACTGTCGAGCGAGTATTACCCCCAACAGGTTTTTGCTCCACCACAATAACTGGGCTCAAATGCTGCATTAAATCAGCACGTGGCCGTTCGTAACGAGGCATTTGGTTTCGTACATACAGTGGGTAATTCAACGTCATCTGACGTCTGCTTTCCGTCGCAAGCGTATCAAACACGACCGAGCTCTTGCCCGACCCAGATAAGCCAGTAAACACCGTAATCTGTTCCTTCGGCAAATTTAAATCTATATCTTTCAAATTGTTTTCTCGTAGTCCGCGCAAAACAATCTCATCTTTGATTTCCTTCATACAATAGCCCTCCTGTACAACGTAAATACTAGTCTTGCTAGATGATTTCCCTATTTTATAGAAGTTACACTATGTAATTTGGGGAAATTGAGGGGGGCAGTATAAAGAGCTGCTTCCAACACTTTGCTAATGCTAAACGATCAATTTTATGTGGTATTTAGTTGAAAAAGTGATTAATTAACGTAAGCGAAGTCGTCTGCGCTCATTAATTCGGTTAAGCGCTCATACTTTCGCTTCAACCGCTCTTAACTTCCAGCAACCGCTCATACTTCACCCGTATCCGCTCTATACTGCATTCTAACCGCTCATAAACTAGTTATAACCGCTCAATCCACACTGTATCTACATCAAATTCTGAACACAATCTGCTTTTGAATTAAAATAAGATCTTAGATAACACTAATTCGCCCTCCATATCACTCCAAACATAAAATCTAACTGTTTCAAACGAATCCATTGTATAACGAACTGATTTGGTGTATACTCAGGAGTGCCATAGAGAGTATTCAGGTAATCGCTGCAACTTCGGTTGTAGAGGAAAGTCCATGCTCACACGGATCTGAGATGACCGTAGTGTTCGTGCTCGGTGAAAAAATAAGCCGGGGCAATGCATCTGCATTGATGGCGGGAATAACTCCTAAGTCTTCGGATATGGACTAGATTCTCTGAAAGTGCCACAGTGACGTAGTCGGCATGGAAACATGTCGAGTGGAACGGGTAAACCCCACGAGTGAGAAACCCAAATTATGGTAGGGGCGTTCTTCCAAAAGAATTCAATGGAGGAAGGAACAGGCAATTGTCTGTAGATAGATGATTACCACTTCAAGTACGAGGCGCGAGCCGTTTGAGTACCGAAGAACAAAACATGGCTTACAGAATATTCTATGGCATTTATCTTACAATTAGCTCTCCTACAGTTTTGGGAGAGTTTTTCTTTTTATAGAAACGAACGTATACATATACCTTTCTAAAGATAGAAGGGACATATTGACCGAAAGAAGAGAATGGAGTGTTGAAACATGAGTAAATACAATTTAGTAGCAACTGCTGCCATGGGACTCGAATCCATCGTAGCATCTGAAATAAAAGATCTTGGTTATGACTGCCAAACAGAGAACGGAAAAGTCTATTTTACGGGTGACGAAGAAGCAATCGCGAGAACGAATATGTGGTTGCGTGTAGGTGACCGTGTTCGGATTATTGTCGGCGAATTCAAAGCCTTTACATTCGATGAGTTATTTGAACGCACGAAAGCTTTGCCATGGGAAGAGTTCTTGCCGGTAGATGCCGCTTTCCCGGTTTCAGGTAAATCCGTCAAGTCAAAATTATTTAGCGTGCCAGACTGTCAGGCGATCGTGAAAAAAGCGATTGTGGAACGATTGAATGGCGCGTATAAACGAACTGGATTCTTAAGTGAATCAGGTCCACTTTTTAAATTAGAAGTTTCTATATTAAAAGATAAAGTAACATTGACAATAGACTCAAGTGGCCAAGGCTTGCATAAACGCGGCTATCGTATGGCCCAAGGGGATGCACCACTAAAGGAAACGATGGCAGCTGCACTCGTTAAGCTTTCTAAGTGGAACCCGAATCGTCCATTTGTAGACCCGTTCTGTGGTTCTGGTACGATTGCTATTGAAGCCGCGATGATTGGACAAAATTTAGCGCCAGGTTATAATCGTTCTTTCTTAAGTGAAGAATGGCCTTGGATGACAGCAGATGTGTGGGATCGTGTTCGCGAAGAAGTAGAAGACGTTGCGAAATATGATTTACCACTTGATATTCGTGGCTTTGATGTAGATCATAATATCGTCGCTGTGGCACAGCGGAATGCTATGGAAGCAGGATTTACAGATTTGATTTCATTCGAACAGCGAGACGTGCGTGATTTGAGTCTTGAAGGACAAAATGGAGTTTTGATCGCCAACCCGCCATACGGTGAACGACTTGGTGAAGTGGAAGAAGCAGAAGATATTGCAGAAGTACTTGGTGAGATTATGAAACAATATCCATCATGGTCCGTATATATTTTATCTTCACTTGAAAACTATGAAACGATGTACGGCAAACGTGCAACGAAAAAACGTAAACTATTTAACGGTTTCATCCGTACTGATTTATATCAGTTCTGGGGACAGCGTTCATAATTAGACGGGCAGGAAGAGGAGTAGATCCCTCTTCCTTTCGCTTGCAATCAGGAGGAGTCAGTATGAGTACAAAAATTCCATTTGAGTTGGATAAAGGGCAAACGTTTTATGAATCTCTCAACGATTGGCTCGGAGATACGTTATATGATGATTTAACAGAAAAAGGATTCGAATGCCGTGATGAGCAAATTTATATGGCATTTCAAATAGAAAAAGCACTGAAAGAAAAAAACGTCTTGCTTGCAGAAGCAGGAGTAGGTACAGGAAAAACGATTGCCTATTTACTACCGGCTATTGCGTATGCACGTTATACAGGTAAGCCAGCTGTAATTTCCTGCGCGGATGAAACACTGATCGATCAATTGATCAAAGAAGAAGGCGATATTCAGAAATTGAGTACCGCACTCAATATGACAGTGGACGTACGTTTGGCGAAAGCGCGTAATCAGTATATTTGTCTAAAACGTCTGGAAGAAACAAGCATGAAGACGAACGAGGATTTTGTCGATTTAGTTGAAGATCAGTTACCGGAATTCGTGAATGCGGAGCGTTCTTTACAGTCGGTCTATCCTTATGGTGAGCGTTCAAATTATCCTTATTTAGCTGATGAAGAGTGGGAAATGATCAATTACCATCCAATTATGCAATGTGCAGCTTGTGATATTCGTAATCGTTGTGGGCAAACGATTCATCGTAATCATTATCGTGAAGCTACTGACTTGATCATTTGTTCACATGACTTCTATATGGAGCATTTATGGACAAAAGAATCCCGTGTTAGACAAGGTCAGTTACCTTTATTACCTGAAGTATCAATGGTTGTTTTTGATGAAGGACATTTGCTTGAGTATTCCGCACAGCGTGCATTGACATATGAAGTGCAAGAACAAACGATTATCAATTTGCTTGAACGTATTATGGTTGACGGCATCCGAGAGAAAACGTTGCAGTTAATGGAGCAATTACTCGAAACACATGAACTGTTTTTCAAACAGTTGAAAAGTAATGCCGTTCAACATGACAATGAACGTCTGACAATCGAAAAGAATCAGGAAATGATGAAGCTTGCTAAGACAGCAGTCGCATTATCGCATGAACTTCTCGAAGAATTTGTTTTTGAAGGCGAATTATATGTGATTCCTGAGTACGACTTAAAAATTGTCGAAGAGTATTTGGAACAGTATATTTATTCAATGGAGCTATTTGCGGGTGACAATGACGCGGTAGATTGGCTTGAAAATCGTCGTGAAGAAAGTACTTTGCTCATTATGCCGCGACTTGTCACGTCTATCTTGAAAGAGAAGTTATTCACTGGAACGATGCCGATTATCTTCTCTTCTGCTACATTGTCAGTTGAGAAATCATTTGATTACTTGGCATACAGCTTAGGTATCGTAGATTATCAATCATTTTCAATCGCATCACCATTCGACTATGAAAATGTCATGAAAATTCATTTAGAACAAGGCAATACGCAAGAGAACGTCACGCGTCTTTCCGAACTTCTCGAAGAAGAGGAACAGACATTGGTATTGTTCAGTTCCAAGCAATCGATGATGGAAGCCTATGATCAATTACCGCTCGAACAAAGTGTCATGGTGACGTATGAAGGGGAACGTTCCTTATCGTCCTTAGTGAAAGATTTCCAACAGCAGAAAGTGAATGTCTTCTTCTCTTATCATTTATGGGAAGGTCTGGATTTGCCGAATGACGCGTTGACTCGTGTCATCATCTTTGACTTACCGTTTCCACCGCATGATCCGCTATTCCAAGCTAGAAGGGAATTTGCGGAAGATCCGTTTGACGAAGTAGACTTACCATTTATGCTATTGCGTTTGCGACAAGGAATTGGACGATTAATTCGAACGAGCGATGACCACGGTACAATTCATTTATTTGTAAAACCAGAGAATATAGAATTATTACCGGTCATGGAACGTGTGTTGCCTGTACCATTCTCGTGAACAAGATAGAAAAAGCGTGCAGACATCGGAGTTCCGATATCTACACGCTTTTTGCCTGTCATCGTTCTTCGTCAATGGTAAGCAATAAATTTAGCGTCTGGCCATCTTCAAATTTCACTGGGATTTGAAATGCCTGCTTAAAGCCATAAAACTTTGTTTGTCCTGTCATGACAGTAGGTGGTGAAATATCTAACGTCAGATCAGCCTTTTCTAATACTGTACAAAGGTTTCCCGCAATCATATTCCCGAGTTCTCCAGTAAATGACTCGGCCATTTCTCCTTCGATCTGCATACCGAACATAGCTAGACCGATGTCACTGATAATGGAATGGGTAGGCTCTACAATTAAACGACCTTTAATATCTCCAATAAGACCGATCAATACACTGATTTCACGTTGTTCATACGGTTGCTGTATAAGGGTGGGAGAAAGCACTTGGAATTTTAATGGAACAACAGTAGTGAGGGAGGCAATCGTTGCATTTAAAACTTTTTGAACATTTGTTGCTGTATCCATCTAAAGGGACATCCTTTCACGAACGATTTTGTAGTTCAATCATATCACTAAACATATCTAAAAGACTAGATAAATTTTGAATGAATAGTCCTACTATCACTATTCATTCAATTTCCACAAAATTTGCTTGGATGATTATACAAATCACACATGCATCATACATTCTTCATTAATAAAGTAATACTTATAAAGTAACTATCTATTTTTTCACGCATTAATGGTATGATGAGATGAGTTTAAATTGAAAGGACGACGATTATGTCTACAAATCATGAGTTTTTACAGCAGTCTGCTACATATGGACAAATTTTTTCAAACAACGAAGATGATGAACGCAAAGCAAAGACGACATTACTCGCTAATAAAATAATCGACAAAGAATATACAATTGCTTTTGCTGGACACTTTTCAGCAGGGAAATCTTCGACAATCAATGCATTAACAGGAGACGACCTTTTACCATCTAGCCCTATTCCGACAAGTGCGAATATTGTGAAGGTGCATAAAGCGGATGAGGATTATGCCATTATCCACCGCGTCGATGGAAGTGCGGTGAAATTCAGCGGTCATGGTTTCTCTGAAGGCGTAAAAGCCTACAGTAAGGACGGGGCTGAAGTTTCATTAGTTGAAATTGGTCATACCGAATCCAATTTACCAGAAGGAATTACGGTAATGGATACACCAGGTGTAGACTCGACAGATGATGCACATAGACTATCTACCGAGTCTTCATTGCACTTAGCGGATCTTGTATTTTATACGATGGACTATAACCACGTACAATCTGAAATGAACTTCCGCTTCACAAAAGAATTAATGCGTTATAACAGTAATGTGTATTTAATTATTAACCAGATCGATAAGCACCGTGACAGTGAATTATCATTCGATGAGTTCAAAAAGTCCGTTGAAGATTCGTTTAAGTTATGGGGGGTTGTGCCAAAAGGAATTTTCTACACGTCATTGAAACAACTGGATCACCCGCATAATGACTTTGAAAAAGTTAAGGCGATTGTTGACGGTTCGATTGAACACCGCGAAGAGAACTTTGAACAGAATATTGAACAATCATTATTAAAATTAAAAGATGAGCATATGACATATCTTCAGCAGCAAGTAGATGACTTGAAGGAGAACCATTCGGAAATCTTAAGCGAATCCGAGTGGGAGCAGTTTGAAGAGTTAAATCAAGATTTGAAAGATGCGAAAAAACGTTTAGAACTAGTCTCGGGTGACGAATTCTATGTGAATTTTGAAAAAGAACGCAATGAATTATTGTCGAACGCGGGACTAGCGCCGTTTGAAACAAGAGAATTACTGAAAGATCATTTGGAAGCGAAGTCACCGAAATTCAAAGTCGGTTTACTATTTGGCGCGAAGAAGACAGCAGAAGAGCGCGAAAGACGTCGTCAAAAGCTAGATGATAATATTTCAGGTCTAGCCCACACGCAAATCGAAATTTATATGAAGTCTTTGATGAAGAGTTCATTGAAACAAGCAGGGATTTTAACCGATGAGCGTTCACTTGCGATTGATAATATGGATCTGACACTACCGTTTGACGAAGTGGATGAGCAACTCCATGTACAAGAAGTGATCACCGGCGAAACCATTTTGAATTACGCAGAGCAAATGAAACGTGCTATTCATTTAGTGTACAAGCGCAAAACGGATAAATGGAAACAGGAAATGTCAGTGATTGCGAAAGAATCCGGTGGCGAGCAATCAGGACCTCTAGTGGAAACGATTGCGGTGTTGCAAGAAAAAGTAGATGCACTAAAAGAAATGAATAAATGGCAAGAGCGTATGGAATGGGTCGATAAAGAAATCGCCAATCCGTCAGCACCGACGCGTATGGGCCGCGATCAACTCGTTGCTAAGTGGGAACAGCCTAAGAAAATTGAAACAATTGAATATGTAGCGAAAGTAGAAGAGCAAGAAACGGTTGCTGAAGAAGTAGAAGAAGTGGTGGAAGAACAACGTCAAATCGTCGATTCAGAAAAAGCAATCATTCATGCACAACACATCGCAGGGTCTGTTGAAGCCATTCCAGGATTTGCAGAAACGGCATCGTATTTGATGACAAAAGCAGATCGCTTAAAAGGGCAAGAATTCACAGTTGCGTTGTTTGGTGCATTCAGTGCGGGTAAATCTTCATTCTCAAACGCGTTAATAGGTGAAAAAGTATTACCTGTTTCACCGAACCCAACAACCGCTGCGATCAACCGAATTCGTCCAGTAAGTGAAACGCACTTACATAATACTGCAGATATCCACTTGAAAGATGTTGCCACGATGACAGAAGACGTAGCGCTCTCTTTCGGTGCACTTGGTATCAATATTTCTTCACTTGAAGATGCTTTCAATAAAACAGATGCTGCGATGAAACAACCACTTGAAGACGAGAACTTGCACATCCATAAGTCGTTCATCAGCGCATTCCAGAGAGGGTATCCACTCTATACGCCTGCACTCGGTACGACGTTGACGGTAGAGCGTGAAGAGTTTACGAAATTTGTTGCACAAGAGGAACGTAGCTGTTTCGTCGAATCGATCGACTTCTTTTATGATTGTGCCTTAACTCGCCACGGTATTACATTAGTGGATACACCGGGAGCGGATTCGATCAACGCGCGTCATACCGACGTAGCATTTGAATATATTCGTAATGCCGATGCGATTCTTTTTGTAACGTACTATAATCATGCATTCGCACGTGCCGACCGTGAATTCCTTATTCAGCTGGGCCGTGTAAAAGATGCATTCGAACTTGATAAAATGTTCTTTATCGTCAACGCAATCGACCTTGCTTCGAATGAAGAAGAAGGAGAAGAAGTAAAAGGCTTCGTTGCGAATGAATTGCAGAAATTTGGAATCCGTAATCCACGAGTGCACGGTATTTCAAGCCTTGAAGCGTTGGAAGGTAAATTAACACAACAACCGAATCCATTAATGGTCGATTTTGAAGAGAAGTTTTATTCATTCCTAGAGCATGATTTGCGCGCGCAAGTTGTTCAGGCTCTGGAAGAAGAAACGACGAAAACAATCGATCGTCTAGCTTCGTTAATCGATAGAACGATTCAAAACCGTTCACGTAAAGCGGAAAGACTAGAGGAACTCGCGACTGCTGAAAAGGCAATTAAAGAGCGCTTTGAAAAGAGCGCAAGTGAGATCTTAGTGAAATCCACTCAAGATGAATTGAGTGAACTTGTCTACTATATTTTGCAACGCGTCTTCTTGCGTTTCGGCGATTTCTTTAAAGAAGGCTATAGTCCGTCCACGTTCGCGAAGAACTCATCGGATAAAGCATTAAAAATTGCGTTGGCGGAAACAGTCAATATGGTAGGCTTTGACTTAACACAGGAATTAAAAGTAACGAATTTGCGTATTCTCCAGTACATGAAGAAGCAGTTGCTAGAACGTCAACGGATGGAAGTTCGGTCATTATCCGAAATGGATCAGTCGATCGTGCCTTCACCATATGAGCCAAATGACAAAGACATGCTGTCATTTGATACGCCATATGAAGAACCTATGGTATATAGTGCGGTCAATAAATCCTTCAAAAATCAAAAATCGTTCTTTGAGCGCGGTGATCGCGATATCTTAAAAGCGAAGCTGGAAGAAATATTGAAAAAAGATGCATCGAGCTATCTTGGCGATCAGAAAGAACGTATTGAGAAGTGGGCAGACTTATGGATCGACGATGAAGCAGAAGCATTACGCGTTCATTTATTGCAGGAAAGTCTAGTGCAAATCGAATCGGAGCGTACATTGCTTGATGGTTCGGAGCAGCTGGAACAATGGCAGAAAACGTATGAAAAAATCCGTCAAGAGGAGTTGGTTCAATGACACAAGTATTCGTATCTATTCACGATATAGAGACAGGTCATGCGAAATGGATCGATGCGCGCTTTTCATTGCAAGATGAAGAACGTGGCAAACTTGATTATCAAAAAGAACACGTAAAAGGCGCCGTTCATTGGGATTTAGCAGAAGATCTGTCCGGCACTTCTTTAGAAGGTGGACGTCATCCGTTGCCTTCTACTGAACAGTTGACTGAACTATTCCGTAAAAGTGGACTGGAACGTACAGATACAATTTTGATTTACGACGATGGTGGGAGTCCTTTTGCAACACGTGCTTGGTGGATGTTGCAATATGGAGGCTTCACGGATGTGCATGTTGTAACAGAAGGATATGCTGAATTACGCGAAATCGTTGACGTAACAAGTGACTCTGTAACACCTGCACGCTCAACAGTGGAACCGCAGTGGCAAGATCACTTATATGCAAGTAGAAGTGAAGTCGAAGAAGTGGTGGCGGGCAATCGAGCGTCACAACTTGTCGACGCTCGTTCTGAAGTTCGCTATCGGGGAGAAAAAGAACCGCTCTACCACAAGGCGGGCCATATACCGACAGCGCGAAACTTTGATTGGGAACAATTAAAGCAAGATGGACAGTATGACGTGCAGCAAGCGAAAGAACAATTACAACAAGTTGTGTCACCTGAAGATGATGTCATCGTCTACTGTGGCAGTGGTGTAACGGCTTCCCCTTTATTCGCAGCACTTAAAGAACTGGACTATCCAAATGTAAAACTATATGTTGGTAGTTTCAGCGACTGGATTTCAAAAGACGACGCACCGATCGAAACCGCAATAAGGGGTTGAAACACGATGCAATTTGCATTGCTCGGAGATATTCATTCATCAAAAGAAGATTTGCAAGCCGTTCTGGCGCAAATTGCTAATGAAGCACCTGAAGCGACTCTTATTGGGACGGGTGATTTATACGAATGCACGGTCAGCAAAAAAGACCTTCATGGGCAGATTTATCACACTATCGAAGAAGTGATCAAACATCCGGATGGTATCGATGAGCTATTCACTTTTTCGTCCATTTACGGCAATCAAGAACAACGCATTCTGCTGCTGACCAAGCAAACGGAACCTATACGGGACTTCTTGAACGACTTACCGGAGACTTTGAAGATAGATGAGGCAATCATCATCCACGGTCACCAATGGCCGCATAACGAAGCGGCGGCGTGGCTTGCTGAGCATCTACCAGAATCACGCGTAGTGTTTCACGGACATACCCATCGGTCAGGCATTACAAGCGATGGGAAACACATAGCGATTAACTGGAACGAAGAGATGTCAGTGAGGGGTTCACGAACGGTGGTCAACGTAGGGGCTGTAGTGGGCTCTAGAGAATGGGTGTTATACGATTCCGAAGAACAAACCGTTAGATTTATGAAAGTGTCACAACACTAAATAGGTTTATGTCTGACCTGTTTAGTTGAGAAGTGAATAGTGAAATAGTAAGGGAAGCATCGCATTTTGCGGTGCTTTTTTATTTTTGAAATGCATTTGGATATCTTTGGTATAATCGTATTGAAGTGCAGAGAGTTTTTGACGTTCAGTAAGCGTGTCATTTTGTAATGTACACTGTGAGGAGGAAGACGCAATGAAAGTAAGAGCGATTTTTATTGGCGATGTTAGATTTGATCAATGCCCAGTTTTTGAATTGAATACCGAAACGAACTATTTTGAAATGATAATTGACAAAGAGATTAAGTATGAAAAAGTAGTGGTTGAAGAAGATGAGGAGTTTTTGATTTTTGAAATTGAAAATGATGTGGCAACCATGAGGAATGACTAAAGCATAAACATATAGTTGAAGTGGAATTATTTACGAGACGAACCATATAGGATTAAATTCATACTAGGATAGGTGGAAAATGATTTCAATTGATAGAAAATTAAGGTTAAAGGATTTGGAGATTTTCCGCTTTTTAAAAGATAATGTAGTATTAGCTTATATCATCATCGAAGATACTCGGAAACCTTATACAGAGGAAGA